>NZ_JBFAXA010000002.1:269092-798299 GCF_040689265.1 Streptomyces sp. NPDC052012 | reverse complement strand
CGCCCCAGAACACCCCCGCGCCCCCACCCCGCCGCCCCACCCCCCGCGTCGCCCCCCCGGGGGTTTCACCACCCCCCCCCCTTGGCGCGGCCCCCCGCGGGGGGGGGGCCCCCCCCCGCACCGCACCCACCCCGACGCCCACCCCAGGAGGACGCGTGGCACTGGACGACCCGGAGCGCGAGGTACGGCGCCGCATGGCGAACCGGGAGTTGTACACCGACTCCGCGCCCGGCCTGGAACGCCTCGAGGAGCAGCGCCTCAGCGGCAAGGAGCTGGCGGCGAAGTACAACGACACCGGCCCGCGCGACCAGGAGGCCCGCAGGACGATCCTGGCCGGGTTGCTCGGCTCGGTGGGCCAAGGCGTGTGGATCGAGCCGCCGCTGCACGTCGCGTACGGCCGTCATGTGCACCTGGGTGACGACGTGTACGCCAACTTCGGCCTCACCCTCGTCGACGACGTCGAGGTGTTCGTCGGGGACCGGGTGATGTTCGCGCCCCACGTCACCGTCAGTACCACCGGACACCCGGTGCACCCCGAACTCCGCCGCGACGGCGGTCAGTTCTCCGCGCCGGTGCGCATCGAGGACGACGTGTGGATCGGGGCCGGCGCGGTGCTCCTGCCCGGCGTGACCGTCGGGCGGGGTTCGGTGGTCGGGGCGGGCAGCGTGGTGACCGCCGATGTGCCGCCGATGGTCGTGGTCGCGGGAACACCGGCCCGGGTGCTGCGGCCGATCACCGACGCGGACCGGGAATGGACCTACCGGCCGCCCGGCACGGCGCGCGAGGCCGGGTGAGTCGTCATCCCCATGAGTACGCCGCTGTGACGTCACGACCCCGCCGGGGCGAATATGTGGTATTCCTCCGGGAGTTAACAGTCCATTAGGACAGAAGTGGTTGAAAGGATGAACACCCCGGGCAGCCTCTTGTCATGAACCTGCGACCCGGTGGTCGGGTCGCAGTCTCATGGAGGTGTGGGATGCACCGAAGACTGGCCACCGCACTCACCGCCCCGGCCCTGGCACTGGCCGGCGTCCTGGGCACCGCGGGCACCGCCGAGGCCGTGCCCGCCGACAAGCCGGCCGTCCTGGCGAGCTGGACCCAGACCAGCGCGTCGAGCTACAACCTGTGGAGCGCCGCCCGGGCGAACCAGGCCGCCTGGTCCGCCTACCAGTTCGACTGGAGCACCGACTACTGCTCCTCCTCACCTGACAACCCGTTCGGCTTCCCGTTCCAGATGTCCTGCGCCCGGCACGACTTCGGCTACCGCAACTACAAGGCCGCCGGCACGTTCAGCGCCAACAAGGCACGCCTCGACAGCGCCTTCTACGAGGACCTCAAGCGCGTCTGCGCCCGCTACAGCGGCGCGACCAAGTCGGCCTGCAACAGCACCGCATGGACGTACTACCAGGCGGTCAGGGCCTTCGGCTGAGGACCGGCTCCGTTTCCTCGATCCGTCACGCGTGACGGCGGGCCCGGCATCACATGCCGGGCCCGCCCCGTCGTCCCTCCGCCGCGCCGTCCGCCCTACCGCCGGGCGCGGACCAGCACGTACAGGAAGTACGGCGTTCCGATCACGGCCGTCATCAGACCGGCGCCCAGCTGGGCGGGGGCGATCACCGTGCGGCCCAGCAGGTCCGCTGTGCACACCAGGACGGCGCCGAGGAGCAGCGCGACCGGCACGACCCGGGTGTGGCGCCGCCCGACCAGCGCCCGTGCGGCGTGCGGGGCCACGAGGCCGACGAAGGCGATGGTGCCCGCGGCGGCCACCGCGCTCGCCGTGAGCAGCACGCTCAGGACGAGGAAGCCCAGGCGCCACCGGGCGATGTCGAGCCCGAGGAGCCGCGGGGTGTTCTCGTCGAGGAACACCAGGTCGAGTTCCCGGTGGCGTCCGGCCGCGATCACGACGGAGACCGCCAGCACGGCCGCGAGCGGCAGCACGTCGGGCAGGGTGCGACCGTAGGTGGAGCCCGACAGCCAGGTGAGGGCCTTGGTGGCGTTGAACGGGTCGGTGAGCACGATCAGCAGACTGATCAGCGCGGTGGCGCCGGCCGCGACGCCGACGCCGACGAGGACGAGCCGGTTCTGCTGGAACCCGCCGCGTGCGGCGAGTCCGAAGACGAGCAGCGCGGTGACGGCGGAGCCCGCGAACGCGGCTCCGGCGACGCTCCACGACCCGGCGAGCGGCACCGTCGTCACGAGGATCACGGCCCCGAGCGCGCCGCCGCCGGAGACGCCCAGCACGGCGGGTTCCGCCAGCGGGTTGCGGGTGACGGCCTGGACGAGGGTTCCGGCGAGTGCGAGGGCGGCGCCCGCGAGCAGCGCGCCGAGGACGCGGGGCATGCGGGTGTCCAGGACGAAGGTGACGGTCTGACCGGCCCTGCCCTGCAGCCAGTTGACGACATCGCCGAGCAGCAGCTTGCTGTCGCCGAGCAGGACGGCGGCGACGGTGACGCCGGCCAGCGCGAGCGTCAGTACGCCGAGGGTGGTGAGGAAGACCGCGCGGCTGCGGATGCGCAGACGGTCGGGAGCGGCGGACCCGGCGGTGTCGCGCAGGCGGGCCGACATCACGACGAGGAACACCGCGCCGAGGAGGCTGGTGACCACACCGGTGGGCACGGCGACCGCCGTGTCCGCGCTGACGAAGGTGCGCAGCAGCACGTCCGCGCCGAGCACCAGCGCGGCGCCGACCAGAGCGGCGGCCGGCACCGTCCGGCGCAGCCCGGTGAATCCGCGGAAGCGCCGGGTGAGGGGGCGGACCAGGGCGGGGGCGCACAGGCCGACGAAGCCGATGGGCCCGGCGAGGGTGACGGCCGCCGCGGAGAGGAGGGTCGCGAGCACGACCGCCGTGACGCGGGTGGACCGCACCGGGACGCCGATGCCGCGAGCGGCGTCGTCGCCGAGCGCCAGGGCATCGACCCGGCGGGCGAGGAGCAGCAGACCGGCGAGCCCCACGACGGCGACGGGCAGCATCTGGAGCACGCCGTCGAAGCCGTTCTGGCCGATGTTGCCCTGGTTCCACTGGTAGAGGCCCTCGGTCTGCTGCGGGAACAGCAGCAGGAGCCCCTCGGTGACGGCGGTGAGCCCGAGATGGAGCGCCGTACCGGCGAGGACGAGCCGTACGGTGCCCGCGCCGAGGCCGGACAGTCCGAGGACGACGGCCGCCGCCGCGAGTCCGCCGACGAAGGCGACGCCGGAGGAGGCCACCAGCGGCAGCGACACCCCGGTGACGGCGAACAGCCCGAGGGCGAGGTAGGAGCCCGCGTTGACGGCGAGGGTGTCCGGGGAGGCGAGGACGTTGCGGCTGACTGCCTGCAGCGCGACGCCGGCCATGCCCAGGGCGGCGCCCACGAGCAGTCCCGCGGTCATCCGGGGCAGCCGTGAGGCGACGACGACGGAGGCGTCGGCCGGATCGGCCCGGCCGGTGAGGGCCTTGAGGACCTCGGCGGGACCGACCGCGGCCGTGCCCTGGGTGATGTCGACGACGGCCAGGGCCGCGACCAGGAGCACGAGCGCGGTCGCCACCGCGGCCGCGCCCGTCCGGGACGTGGCCGTCTCCGGACGGGCGGTGGGGATCTTGGCGGTGACGGCCATCGCGCTACTTCGTCAGCGCCTCGACGAGGGCGTCGACGTACGCCTCCATCGAGCCGGTGCCGCCGAACATCCAGACGCCGTCGGGCAGGCGGTGGACGTCACCGGACTTCACGAACGGCAGCGACTTCCACACGGAGTTCTTGGCGAGCTGCTTGCCGAAGGGGTCCGCGTTCGGGTCCTTGTCGTTGCCGATGTAGGCGAACTGGACCTTGCCGAGGCCGGTCAGTCCCTCGACGTCGGTGGAGGCCAGGCCGTAGCTCGGGTCGCCCTTCATCGTCCAGGCGTTCTTCAGGCCGAGCCGCGTGTTGACCTCGCCGAGGAGCGAGGTGGCGGTGAAGGGGCGGATCGAGACCTGGTTGGAGGTGACGTATCCGTCGGCGAAGGCGATCTTCTCGCCGTCCAGGCCGGCGTCGGCGAGGGCCTTCCTGCCCTCGGCCAGCTTGGCCTCGAAGTCCTTCTTGAGCGTGGTGGCCTTGTCGGTGGTGCCGGTGGCCTCGGCGATGAGGTCGACGTTCTCGAGCATCTGGTCGATCTGCCCTGCGCCGTCGGCGGACTTGACCTGCAGGACCGGGGCGACCTTGCGCAACTGCTCGACGGCGGAGGCCTGCAGGTCGTTGGTGGCGACGATCAGGTCGGGCTTCAGCGAGGCGATGGTGTCCATGCTGGGTTCGCCGCGGGTGCCGATGTCCTTGGGGTCGTTCTCGAGCGGGACGGCGGTGTCCCACGTCTTGTAGCCCTTGACGTCGGCGACGCCGACGGGGTCGACGCCGAGCGAGATCAGGCTCTCGACGACGTTCCACTCGGTGCCGACGACCTTCTTGGCGGGGCCGTCGAGCTTCACCTTCGCGCCGGAGGCGTCGGTGAGGGTGATGGCTTCGGTGGACGCCTTGGCCTCGTCGGCGGCGGGTTCGGTGGTGCCGCAGGCGGTGAGCAGGAGGGCGGCGGTGGCCAGGGGCGCGGTGAGCAGGAGGCGTCTCATGAGGTGGTGCGGAGCCTTTCTCGGGAGTGGTGACGGCCGATGGCGCGGGTGCGCAGCCGGCCGGTCATGGGGTCGGTGCCGACCTCGATGCGGATGCCGTAGACCTCGGTCAGGCGCTCCGGGGTCAGGACGTCCTCGGGCGGCCCTTCGGCGACGATGCGTCCGGCCGCGAGCAGCACGATCCGGTCGGCGACGGCTGCCGCCTGGTCGAGGTCGTGCAGGACGACGCCGACGGCGATGCCGTGGTCGTCGGCCAGGTCGCGGATCAGGTCGAGGAGTTCGACCTGGTAGCGCAGGTCGAGGTAGGTGGTGGGCTCGTCCAGGAGCAGCACGCCGGTCTCCTGGGCGAGGCAGCCGGCCAGCCAGACGCGCTGGAGCTGCCCGCCGGAGAGGTGTTCGGCGCCGCGCTCGGCGAGTTCGGTGACCCCGGTCAGGGCGAGGGCGCGGTCCACGGCGGCGCGGCCGCCGGGGTCGGTGCCGCCCCAGCGGCTCCGGTACGGGTAGCGGCCGAACTCGACGACATCTCGCACCGTCAGTCCGCTGGGCGTGGGGCGCCCCTGGAGCAGCAGGGCCACCCGGCGGGAGAACTCCCGGGGGCTGAGCGCGAGGGCGTCGGTGCCGGCGTCGATCGTGAGCGTGGCCCGCCGGGGCTTCTGCAGCCGGGCGACGGTGCGCAGCAGGGTCGACTTGCCGCTGCCGTTGGGGCCGACCAGGACGGTCACTTCGCCGGGCCGCAGGGTCAGCGTGGCGTCGTGCACGACGTCGGCGCCGTCGTACGCCACGGTCACGCCGGTGGCCGACAGTTCGTGCCCACGCAGGCCGGGGCCCGCCTCTTCACCAGGTATCACGCGGCAAGGTTAGCCTAGCCTTATTCCGCGTTATCGAGTGGTGACCTGGAAGATCTTGGACAGCGGGCGGGGCACACCGCCGAAGAACGGGGGCCCTGAAGCGATGACGTGAGCAAGTCGCCCCGCCCGCCGAGGAGTTCGCGGGGATGTCCGCGGGAGGCGCGGATCAGACCTGGCTGTCGAAGCGCTCCCAGACGCGGTGGGTGCCGAGCAGTTCGCGCAGTCGCTCCAGGACGGCCGGGCCCGAGTCGGCCACGACTACGCCGGGCGCGTCGGCGGGCACACCGGCCGCTTCGAGCGCGGCCTCGCCGCCCGCCCACGCGCCGATCGCCTTGCCGTGCCGGAACGCCTCCGACAGCAGCAGGCCGACCCGCGGGTCACCCGTGGTCCGCTGCGCCGCGGAGGGCACCCCCTTGGCGTCCCGTGCGCCGTAGGCGTCGTCGCCGACGGCGGGCGCGCCCGCCAGCAGGACGGCGTCGAACTCGACCGACCGCGCGGTGACGTAACTGCGCTGCGCCGTCAGCGCCTGGCCGCCGGAGCCGAGGATGCCGCCGGTGGGGGCGACCACCAGGGGCACCATGCCGGCCTCCAGCACCGCGTCGCGCACGGCGTGGACGCCGTCGAGGTCGCCGTCGGGGCTCGTGACGATGCCGATGACCCGTCCGTCGGTGGGCCAGGTCTGTCCGACCTGGGACAGTGCCGGGCTGGGCTGAACCTCGGCGAGCGGCACGGTCGGCTTCGGTTCGGGCAGTCCGAGGCCCTGGGCGACCTGGGCGCACAGTTCGGGGTCGATGTTGGCGAGGATCTGCAGGCCGCGTTCCTTGACGGCCTGCTCGTAGCACTTGCCCAGCTCGAAGGTGTAGGCACCGATGATGTGCTCGCGTTCCACGGGGCTCATGCTCAGCCAGAATCGCCGGGGCTGGCTGAAGTGGTCGGCGAACGACTCGGGGGCCTCGCGCACCTTGGTCGCCTCCGGCACGCGCACGGGGGCCTCCACGTACGCGCCGTTGTCGGCTCCGGCGGTGAACGGGCAGCCCCCGTCGAGGGAGTTGGGCCGGTAGGGGGCGACGCCCCGGTGCACGGCCGTCTGGTGCATGCCGTCGCGCAGCATGTCGTTGACCGGCGCGTGCGGCCGGTTGATGGGGAGCTGGGGGAAGTTGGGGCCGCCAAGGCGGGTGATCTGGGTGTCGAGGTAGGAGAAGAGACGGCCGGCGAGCAGCGGGTCGTCGGTGATGTCGATGCCGGGCACGAGGTGGCCGACGTGGAAGGCGACCTGCTCGGTCTCGGCGAAGAAGTTCGACGGGTTGCGGTTGAGGGTGAGCAGACCGATCGGCTGCACCGGGGCGAGTTCCTCGGGGACGATGTTCGTCGGGTCCAGCAGGTCGATGCCCTCGAAGGTCTGTTCCGGGGTGTCGGGGAAGGTCTGGATGCCCAGCTCCCACTGCGGGTACGCCCCGGCCTCGATGGCGTCGGCGAGGTCCCGGCGGTGGAAGTCCGGGTCGACCCCGTTGATGATCTGCGCCTCCTCCCACACCAGGGAGTGCACGCCCAGCTTCGGCTTCCAGTGGAACTTCACCAGCGTGGTGGAGCCGTCGGCGGCGACCAGCCGGAAGGTGTGGACGCCGAAGCCCTCCATCATCCGGTAGGAGCGCGGAATGCCCCGGTCGGACATGTTCCACAGCGTGTGGTGGGTGGCCTCGCTGTGCAGGGTGACGAAGTCCCAGAAGGTGTCGTGGGCGCTCTGCGCCTGCGGGATCTCCCGGTCGGGGTGCGGTTTTCCGGCGTGGATGACGTCGGGGAACTTGATGGCGTCCTGGATGAAGAAGACGGGGATGTTGTTGCCCACCAGGTCGAAGACGCCCTCGCCGGTGTAGAACTTCGTCGCGAAGCCGCGGGTGTCGCGCACGGTGTCGGAGGAGCCGCGCGAGCCCAGCACCGTGGAGAAGCGCACGAACACCGGGGTCTCGACGTCCTTGGCGAGGAACGCCGCCTTGGTGACGGAGGCTGCGGTGCCGTAGCTCTGGAAGATGCCGTGCGCCGCGGCGCCCCGGGCGTGGACCACGCGCTCCGGGATGCGCTCGTGGTCGAAGTGCATGACCTTCTCGCGCAGATGGTGGTCCTGGAGCAGTACCGGGCCTCGGGGGCCGGCCTTGAGCGAGTGGTCGGTGTCGTACAGCCGGGCGCCCTGCGCGGTGGTCAGGTAACTGCCCGCCTGGGCGACCTCGGCCTGGTCGACACCGGTGGCCTGCCCGGTCGGCGACATGGTGTCGGGGCCGCTCTGGTCCGGCTTCGGCGGCAGCGGCCCGCGCGGCTCGGTCGGCTCCTCGAACGACGGTTCCTCGGGGCCGGGCCGTCCGGGGATGCCGTCGGACGGTGCGGCGTCCCCCGGAAGGACGTCGGCGACTTTCCGTGCGGCCCGCTTGAGGGGGTTGGCCTCGCTCATGGGATGACACTCCTACGATCCGCTGGGGGCAGACTGGCCACGGCTGAGTACCCCGGAAGGGCACGATGTCGCCAAGCTCTCACGCGCCCGGACCCCTCGCACCGGGCACGCCGCGATGGGGTGAACGCACCGCGGGATCCACCACGCCCGACCGGGTCCGACGGGACCGGCCGCAGAAGCTCAGGCGCACTTGAGGTCGAGCGGCGTCACGCCCCGCCCCGGCCGGCGCTGCGGCGCGCTCAGAACAGCTGCTCCTGGACGGACGGCGCCAAGGGGCGCGCCGGACGGCGGGGGCTCGGCGGGCGCTGCGGGCGCTCCTCCCCGAACAGGGGCGGCGTGCCGTACTCGTCGGGCTCGGCCGGGACCACGACGGGCCCGCTGCCGACGTTCAGACACAGCGGGGCGTCCCGGTCGAAGTCCCCCGGCGTCATGTCCGTCCAGTCGCGTTCCTGACGCTCACTCACCGGCACTCCGCTCCCCGTTGCTGCTCCCGGCCGACTCATTCTTCCCGGCACCCGTCCGCCACACCCACATCTGTGAGACGCAGGTCACATGCACCTGCCGGTCACACCTCCTCGCGCCGTTCCGTCAGTAAGGCGTAGCCAACCAGCTGACAAGGAGATCATCATGGACGCCCGACTCAACCTCTTCGGCAACCCCCTCGCGGCGAAGGTCTTCAAGCACATCAACTCGGCGGGCAAGGCGGTGACGGACTCGGGGCTGCCGGCCGCCACCCAGGAGCTGGTGAAGATCCGCGCCAGCCAGATCAACGGCTGCGGCTTCTGCACCGACATGCACACCAAGGACGCCGCCCACGCCGGGGAGACCTCGGTGCGCCTCAATCTGATCGCCGCGTGGCGTGAGGCCACCGTGTTCACGGAGGCCGAGCGCGCCGCCCTGGAACTGACCGAGCAGGGCACGCGGATCGCCGACGCGGCCGGCGGTGTCACCGACGAGGCGTGGGAGAACGCCGCCAAGCACTACGACGAGGACCAGCTCGTCGCTCTGATGTCCCTGATCGCCATCATCAACACCTACAACCGGTTCAACGTCATCAACCGGCAGCCGGCCGGCGACTACCGGCCGGGCCAGTTCGCCTGACCGACGGCAGACCCGGCCGGTTCGCCCGGCCGGCGGCCGGGCGGCACGAGAACGCCCCGCGTCCGGGACGGGCGCGGGGCGTTTGCCGAGTGCTGCTGCGGCGCTCAGGACTCCGCGCGCCTCGGCAGCTTCCAGCCGGGGCGTACGAAGTGGCAGGTGTAGCCGTCCGGGTAGCGCTGGAGATAGTCCTGGTGCTCGGGCTCGGCCTCCCAGAACGGCCCGGCCGGCGCGACCTCGGTCACGACCTCTCCGGGCCACAGCCCGGAGGCGTTGACATCGGCGATCGTCTCCTCGGCGACGCGCTTCTGCTCGTCGTCGTAGTAGAAGATCGCGGAGCGGTAGCTCAGGCCGATGTCGTTGCCCTGCCGGTTCTTCGTGGTGGGGTCGTGGATCTGGAAGAAGTACTCCAGGATCGTGCGGTAGTCGGTGACGGCGGGATCGTAGGTGATCTCGATCGACTCGGCGTGGGTGCCGTGGTTGCGGTACGTCGCGTTCGGGACGTCGCCGCCGCTGTAGCCCACCCGCGTGCTCAGCACGCCGGGGAACGTGCGGATCAGCTCCTGCATGCCCCAGAAGCAGCCGCCCGCCAGCAGCGCCTTCTCCTCGGTCCTCGTCATGTCGTCTCGCCCTTCTCCCAGCGTCCGCGTCGGCGACCGTTCACGGGTGTCAACCCCGACGGGTACGTGATTGTTCCGGCCATGATCGCCGACCGTCCGGCGTGGGACGCGGGCGGTAAAGGGGTTGTGCCGGAGCGCACCCGGTGTCGATCATGAACGCGGTCCGATGATGACACGTTCTGGCGCGAGGAGTCCGCGGTGACGAGTACGACGGCGACCGGCCGGGCCGGCGGGTTCGATGCGGCCCGTGTGGAGGCCGCCGTGCTCGGCGTGGCCGAGACCAAGGGCTTCTCCGGGACGGTGCGGATCACCCGGCACGGGGAGCCGGTGATCGTGCGCTCTTTCGGGATGGCCTCGCGACGGTGGTCGGTGCCGAACGCGGCCGGGACGCGGTTCCGGGTGGCGTCGGTGTCGAAGACGTTCACGGCGGTGGCCGTGCTGCAGCTCGTCGAGCAGGGGCGCGTCGCTCTGGACGAGCCGCTCGTGCACCACGTCGCGGAGCACGTGCCCGGCCTCGATCCCCGGGTCACCGTCCGGCACGCGCTGACGATGACGTCCGGGATCGCCGACTGGTTCGAGGAGGACAGCCCCGACTGGGAGGCGGAGTGGGCCGCCCTCACGGCGTCCCACCCGCTGTATCTGCTGCGCCGCAACGCCGACTACGTCCCGCTGTTCGCGGGCAAGGAGCCCCACTTCCCGCCCGGCGAGCGGTACCGCTACAACGGCGCCGGTTACCTCCTGCTCGGTCTTCTCCTCGAGTCCTCGACCGGCCGTCCCTACGAGGAGGTCGTCGCGGACGGCGTGTTCGCCCGGGCCGGCATGGACGCCTCGGGCTTCCCCGCCCTGGACGACCTCGGTCCGGACATCGCCGAGGGCTATCTCACCTCCGCCGACGGACCCACCCCGTACCGGACCAACCACTGCGCCACCACCCCGGCCGCCGCCGCGGACGGCGGGGCGACGTGCAGCGCCGCCGACCTGACCGCGTTCGCGCACGCCCTGCGCACCGGCCGGCTGCTCGGTGCGGAGTTCACCCGCCTCGCGCTGACCCCGCAGGTGGACGAGCGGCCGGAGAAGGTCCGCGGCTACCGGTGGCGGTACGGCTTCGGCCTCACCCACCTCCTCGACGACGAGGGAGATGTCGTCCGCTGGGGCCACACCGGTGAGGAGGACGGGGCCAGCGCCCGGCTCTACCACTACCCGCACCTCGACGTGGACGTCGCCGTCCTGGGCAACGTCAGCTGGTCCGCGGGCGAGCTGGGCTGGGCGGTCCACGACGCCCTGACGGGCGGCTGAGGCCGCCGGCCGCGGTCCGTCCGCGATGCGGGCGCCTGCCGTCGTGGTCAGCCGCTCCCGCTCGGGGTCGCCTGGCCGTGGGCGTAGGAGCGCGCGGGACCCGGGGATGTCCGGGGGGAGGTGCTCCGGTGGCGGCGGGACGGGTGTTCCCTCGGGCGGGCGCCGCGGGTCTCGGCGACGAGCAGGTCCACGCTGGCGAGCAGGTCCTCCTGCTGCGCCACCCGCCGCAGCCGGTGGGCCGCGCTGCCCGTGCGCAGGGTCTCCTCGAGCAGTCCGCGCACGACGTGCCAGTCACCGCAGGCCTCCAGGGCCGGGCGCAGCCGGTTCACCATCCGGCTCAGCACCGCGGGGGCCGGGGCGGCGCGGCGGGTCGCCGGGTCGACGAGCTGTCCCTCCAGGCCCGAGCGGGCGGCCCGCCAGGTCGCGGCGCGCAGCCACTCGTGATGCCCGTCGCACCGGGGTGCGGGCTCGCGTTCCAGACGGTCGCAGGCGTCGCGCACGAGTGCCCGGAACAGCCCGGCGACCAGGGCGACGGTCTCGGGCCGCGGGCAGGCGTCGCAGATGCGCAGCTCCAGCGTGCGCTGGTGCGCGGAGGGCCGGACGTCGTAGTAGATCATCCCGGGGTCGCTGACGACGCCCGAGGCGATCAGCTCGGCCACGGCGGTGTCGTAGTCGGCGGCGCCCGTGTAGCAGCCGACGGGACCGGCGGTCGGCCAGCGCTGCCACTGCATGGTGCGCCAGCTGGCGTATCCGGTGTCGTTCCCGAGCCAGAACGGTGAGCTGGCCGACAGGGCGAGCAGGGGCGGCAGCCAGGGCGAGACCAGGCACATGGCGCGTACGGCGGTGTCCCGGTCCGGCACGTCGACGTGGATCTGGGCGCTGCAGATGAGCTGCTCGTCGGCGACCCGCCGGTAGTCGTCGGCCATGCGCCGGTAGCGCGGGTCGCACGTGACCTCGCCGGGCGAGAGGCGGGCCAGCGGCACCGTGCCGGCGGCGACGACCGCCAGGCCGAGCGTGGCGGCGGCCGCGTCCAGCAGGCGGCGGGTTCCGGAGAGGTCCCCCCAGAGTTCTTCGAGGGTGTCGTGCACCTGACTGTTGCTCTCCACCACGGACGGCTGCATCTCCTGGGTGAACCCGGTCGCGCCGAGCCTGTCGAGCAGCGCGGCGGCTCGTGGCACGAGCCGCCCGCTCTCGACGTCCACCACGTGGAACTCTTCCTCTGCACCGATACGCATACGCACCGTCACGACACGCCCCTTGCCCGTAGCCGTAGACCGTCCCGCGCCGGCCGCCAGGGGGTCCGTCAGGTCACCGGCGGAGGATCGGCGCCTACCGGGTGCCCTGAATGCGCCGGTCACACGCGCGGATCCGTGGCGGAAGGGCGGGCCGGGCGGACGGGACGAGGCTGCCCGCGCCCACCCGGAGTGGCCGGGCGGCGGTGCGGAGGCTGCGGTGGGGCCGCCGGGTCAGTGGGCGGTGGAGTGCAGCCGGCGCGTGAGAGCGGTGAGCGCCCCCACGGCGGAACCGAGGGCGCCGAGTTCGCCTTCGGTGAGGGACATCAGGGCCTGCCTGAGGTGTGCGGTCTCCAGATCGCGCACCTCGGCCAGCCGGCGACGGGCCGCCGCGGTCGGATACAGGTGGGCGACGCGCTTGTCCGCGCTGTCCTGCCGGCGCTCGAGCAGTCCCGACTCGGTCATCTGGGAGACCAGGGCGCTGACGTTGTTCGGCTTCATCAGCAGCGCCTCGGCCGCCTCCCGCACGGTGGCGCCCGCACGCCGGTCCACGAACCGCAGCAGGGCGAGCTGCCCCTCCGGCGGCCTGGGGTGCGGGTGGCCGGCCGCGATCCGCCGGTCCAGGGCCCGGTACAGCGCGGGCAGGCACGCCGCGAGGCCGGAGGCCGTGCGGTCGAGCTCCCGGCCGGGGGCACTGCTGGAGTCGGTCACCCGGCCACGATAGGTATGCTTTCATAGCTATGTCAAAAGACGTACTCGCCCATGGACCTGTGAGGTAAGCGCGCACCATGCCGACCGAAACGTTTGAGTTCCAGGTAGAGGCCCGCCAGCTGCTCCAGCTGATGATCCACTCGGTCTACTCGAACAAGGACGTCTTCCTCCGCGAGCTCGTCTCCAACGCCTCCGACGCGCTCGACAAACTGCGGCTGGCCAAGCTGCGGGACGACTCGCTCGACGCCGACGTCTCCGACCTGCACATCGAGCTCGAGACCGACACGGACGCCCGCACGCTCACCGTGCGGGACAACGGCATCGGCATGTCGTACGACGAGGTCGGCAAGCTCATCGGCACGATCGCCAACTCGGGCACCGCAGAGTTCCTGCGGGAGCTGCGGGAGGCGAAGGACTCGGCCGGGGCGGAGGGGCTGATCGGCCAGTTCGGCGTCGGCTTCTACTCCGCCTTCATGGTGGCGGACGAGGTCACGCTGCTGACCCGGCGCGCGGGCGAGGAGCAGGGCACCCGCTGGTCCTCCCGCGGTGAGGGCACGTACACGCTGGAGAAGGTCGACGACGCCCCGCAGGGCACCTCGGTCACCCTGCACCTCAAGCCGGCCGACCCCGACAACCAGCTGCACGACTACACCTCGGTGTGGAAGCTCAAGGAGATCGTCAAGCGCTACTCGGACTTCATCACCTGGCCCATCAGGCTCGTGGGCGGGGCGGGCGACGGTGACGGCACGTCGGAGCCCGAGACGCTGAACTCGATGAAGGCGCTGTGGGCGCGCTCGCGCGACGAGGTGTCCGACGAGGAGTACCACGAGCTCTACAAGCACATCAGCCACGACTGGCGCGATCCGCTCGAGACGATCCAGCTGCAGGCCGAGGGCACCTTCGAGTACCAGGCGCTGCTGTTCGTGCCCTCGCACGCGCCGCACGACCTGTTCACGCAGAACTTCAAGCGCGGCGTCCAGCTGTATGTCAAGCGCGTGTTCATCATGGACGACTGCGAGGCACTGCTGCCGTCGTACCTGCGCTTCGTCAAGGGCGTGGTCGACGCACAGGACCTGTCTCTCAACGTGTCCCGGGAGATCCTCCAGCAGGACCGGCACATCCGGATGATGCAGCGCCGGCTGACGAAGAAGGTCCTGTCCTCGGTCAAGAGCCTGATGGCGAACGACACCGAGCGCTACGCCACGTTCTGGCGGGAGTTCGGCGCGGTCCTGAAGGAGGGTCTGGTCACCGACCCCGACAACCGCGACGCCCTGCTCGCCGTGTCGTCGTTCGCCACCACGCACGGCGACGACGAGACGGTCACCCTGAAGCAGTACGTGGAACGGATGCGGGACGGGCAGGAGGACATCTACTACGTCACCGGCGAGTCCCGGCAGTCCATCGACAACTCCCCGCACATGGAGGCGTTCCGGGAGCGGGGCATCGAGGTGCTGCTGCTCACCGACCCCGTGGACGAGGTGTGGGTCGACGCGGTCGGCGAGTTCGAGGGCAAGCGGCTGCGTTCCGTCACCAAGGGCGAGATCGACCTCGGGACCGAGGGCGACGAGAAGAAGGACGCCGAGCGGGAGAAGCGGGCCGAGGAGTACGAGGGGCTGCTCGGCTGGATGCGGGAGCAACTGGACGAGGACATCAAGGAGGTGCGCCTGTCCTCGCGGCTGACCGTGTCCCCGGCCTGCCTCGTCGCCGACGCGCACGATCTCACCCCGGCGCTGGAGAGCATGTACCGGGCCATGGGCCAGGAGGTGCCGCACACCAGGCGCATCCTCGAACTCAACCCGGACCACGAGCTGGTGAAGGGCCTCAACCGCGCCTTCCGGGAACGCGAGGACCGCGCGGAGCTGGCCGAGACCGCCGAACTGCTGCACGCCCTGGCCGTGGTGGCGGAGGGCGGCCGGCCGAAGGATCCGGCCCGTTTCGTGAAGCTGACGGCGAACCGCCTGGAGCGGACGCTGTGATCAAGTTCCGTACTCCGACGGGGGTATGATCATCGGCAAGGGCGGGGTCGTAGCACAGAGGTAGTGCGCCGCGACAGCATCTCGGAGGACGCCGGTTCGAATCCGGCCGCCCCGCCCCCTGAAGAACTCCCGCCGGGCGCGGGCCCGTCGAGCGGCCCGCGCCTGTCGAGCAGCCCGGGCCGTCGAGAACCCGCGCCCCGTCTCAGGACTCCGAGGACGAGGCCGCCTGCCTCGGGCGGCGGGTCGTGGCGGCGCGGAGACGGCGGCCGCGGCGGGTGAGGCCCCAGGGCTTGAGCACGGAGATCACCGTCATGAACACGTACGCGGACAGCGAGACGATCGGGCCGAAGAGGACCTCCCCCGCGTCGGGCAGAGGGTGACCCGCGGCCACGGCGGTCACCGCGGAGTTCACGCCCGGCCTCAGCGCGAAGGCCGTCGCGGCGGTGGTGCCCAGCGTCAGCCAGAACTTGGTGTAGACCCATCGGTGCCTGGCCAGACCCCACGACGTGCCGAGCGCCAGCACCAGGCCGCTGACCAGCGTCAGCAGGGCCAGCGGCAGCAGCAGCCAGTCGGCGAACAGCTTCATCGCCCGCACCGACGCCTCGATCACCGCCGCGCCCCCGGTGGTGCTCGCGGTGATGCCGAGGGCGAGCAGCCCGAGCGTGAGCCCGAGCCAGCCCGCGGCGGCGACGACGTGCACGACGAGGACGGTCCGGCGCACCGGGCGGCCGAGTCTCGCGGACGGCTGCGGTGGCCTGGACGGCTTCGGTGACCTGGACGGCTTCGGCGATGTCTGCGGCCGCGGCGATGTCTGAGGCTTCATGGGCACCACCGTGCCGGGCCCGCGCGCCGGTGACGTCTGACGGCGGGAGTAACCCCACGTACCCGGCGCTGCGTACGCACGGCCTGCCCACGTACGCCCACGGCGATCAGCGGCCCCGGAGCCGGCCCGCTTCCGCCAGGGTCCGCCTCACCGCGCCGGCCAGGCGGGGACGGCCCCGCACGAAGCGACGGGCCGCCCGCGCCGGCTCCCGCCCCAGCCGGTACGCGGCACCGCCCGGCCCCGGCCGGATCACCGCACCCTCGTAGACCCGCAGCTCACGGGTCTTGAGCGAGTCCTTGTAGCGGGCCGGACCGCTGCCCAGGTCGACCGTGCGGACCCCGTCCGCCGCGGCGGCCTCCAGCATCCGCAGCAGCAGGATCAGCCCGGGTGAGTACCTGCCGTGGTCGCGATCGTAGGCGGGGAACCACCAGGACAGCACCGTCGGCGAGCGCAGCCCCAAGTGGGCGGCCACGGGACGTCCGCCGGCGTACAGCACGGAGAGCAGTCCCCGGCACTCGGGATCGTCGCCGTGCGCGAGCAGGTCCACCAGCCCGCTGATCCACTCCAGCGCGAAGCGGTCCCGCCGGCCGGTGCGCCGGTACTGCGCCGACTTCCAGCGCTTGAGCGCCCGCAGCGCGTCCGGGTCCCGGGCGTCGTACTCGAACCGCACCTCGCCGACCTGCCGGGCGAGCCTGCGCTCCTTGGCCAGGGTCTGCCGCAGGAAACCGGGGGACGTCGAGCGCAGCCGGCCGGTGTAGTGCTGGTAGCCCTCGGCGAGGTCGATCACTGGGTCGGCGAGTTCCTCGACGGCGTGCGGCAGGAAGAGGTGCTGCCCTGCCTGGAGACTGTCGAACTCCCAGGACGACAGCCCACAGGCCGCCAGCAGCCGGCGCGGATCGAGCCGGAGACCGGGACGCAGCACGGCACCCTGGCTGTCCGACACCCCGAGGCCGATCGCCCTTCCCTGACCCAACGGCCCCTTCTCGTACGGGAAGAAGCCGACCGGCGTGCCGTCCTCCTGCAGGACGGCCACCCGCGCCCCCGGCCTGACCCGGCCGACGGCCGTGGCGAACACCGGGTCGAGGAACGGATTCTCCGGTGCGCCGCCCTCGGCCCGCAGGTGTCTCCACGTCTTGTGCTCGCTGGGGCCCAGCTCGTCCGGCCGCAGAACGAGAACGCGCTTGTCGGGCATGTCGGTCTCCTGTGTCGTCCGGGGTGTGGTGTGTCGTCCGACGTGCGGGACGCGGGCGCAGCGGACCGCCGTGGTCAGCAGCGGAAGGTCCGCAGTACGGCGGCGTCGCGGGCCGCCTCCCCCGATGCCGGCCGGGGCGGGGTGCCCGCGGGCGGCGTCCTCGGAGCGGGCCGGCGTGCCGCGGGCGCGTCCTCGTGGGTGCCGTCGGTCGCGTGGCGGGTACCGGCGGCGGGGGCGGTCCTCGGCGACCGGGCGCCGGCACGCCGTAGGGCGGGGTCCTGCTCGCTCGGGCAGGACGTGCCGGCGCCTTCGGGCACCGCGTCCTGCGGCACCGCGTGCGCCTGTACGGCGGGGGCGGGGCCGACGGCCGCCGGGGACGGCGGGGTTCCGGGTGCCGGGGACCCGAGCAGCAGGAGCAGCACCGACGCCAGCAGGATCGTCACCGCCGCCCGTCGCCGCCGCACCGTCACCTCCCGGTGTGCCTCCCGGCGGGGGTGACAGGACGGTCCCGGCGCCGGGCGAGCCCCCCACGAACCGTGCGCCGGCGTGTCTTCCAGTAGCGCCGAGCCCGTCCCGGGCCGTCAAGCCCTCCGCACCGCAACGCGGCGCACTTC
Source organism: Streptomyces sp. NPDC052012 (assembly GCF_040689265.1). Classification (NCBI taxonomy): domain Bacteria; kingdom Bacillati; phylum Actinomycetota; class Actinomycetes; order Kitasatosporales; family Streptomycetaceae; genus Streptomyces; species Streptomyces sp. NPDC052012. The sequence continues at coordinate 780,876 of NZ_JBFAXA010000002.1, read as the reverse complement.
CCCCGCCCTGGGCACGATGGACGATCCCGCCCTCACCCGTCACGTCGATCTCGGCGGGGCGGCTGCGTGCCCCCGGGGAGCCCTGGGCACATGTGCACGGTGACCACGCCTGACTTTCTCTTCGCCCTGGTCGGCGTCGGCGCCCTCGCGGCGGCGGTGCTGCCCCGGCTGGTGGCGGGGCGGCCGCTGTCCATGCCGCTGGTGTTCCTCGTCTGCGGCGTCGGCGTCCAGCTGCTCCCGCTGCCGCTGCCGGAGATCGACCCGGTGTCCGGCAGGGCATGGGTGGAACACCTCACCGAGGTCTGCCTGATCGTGTCGTTGATGGGTGCCGGACTCGCGCTGAACCGGCCCTTCGGACGGCGGCGCTGGCGGGCGACCTGGCGGCAGCTGGGGATCACCATGCCGCTGACCATCGCGGCTGTCGGTGTGCTCGCCTGGACGCTGCTGGACTGGCCGCCGGCCGCGGCGCTGCTGCTGGCGGCCGTGCTCGCGCCCACGGATCCGGTGCTCGCCTCGGAGGTGCGGGTGGGCGCCCCGACCGACTCCGAGCACGACGAGGACGAGGTGCGCTTCACCCTGACCAGCGAGGCCGGCCTGAACGACGGCCTGGCCTTCCCGTTCGTCCTCGGCGCCGCCGCCCTCGCCGCCGCGGGCGGTGCCGTGACCGGCGGCGGGGTCGCCCGCTGGGCCCTGGTGGACGTGGTCTACAAGTGCGCGGCCGGTGTGGGCGCGGGTCTCGCCGTGGGCTCGCTGCTCGGCTGGCTGTTCTTCCGGGCGGGGAGGTGGGCGCTGCGGCTGTCCGAACACCGCGAGGGTTTCGTCGCCGTGGGGGCGACCTTCCTGGCCTACGGTGTGGCGGAACTGCTGCACGGCTACGGATTCGTGGCCGTGTTCGTCACCGCGTGCCGCATCCGCGCGGCGGAGCGGGCACACGGGTACCACATGGTGCTGCACGATTTCGTGGAGCAGGTGGAGCGGCTGCTGACGGCCGGCCTGCTGTTCCTGCTGGGCGCGTTCGTCGCCCAGGGTGGTCTGGCGCCGCTGACCTGGCAGGGCGCGGTGGTGGGAGTGGTGTTGCTGTGCGCCGTCCGCCCCCTGGCCGGCTGGTGCGCCCAGTTCCGTACGCCGGCGGGCACCCGGGAGCGTGTGGTGATCGCCCTCTTCGGGATCCGGGGCATCGGCTCGCTGTTCTACCTCGCCCACGCCCTCGGCACCCCCGGCTTCGGCGTGCCGGCCGAGGACCTGTGGGCCGTGGTGGCCTTCGTGGTCCTGACCTCTGTCGTCCTGCACGGCGTGACGGCCTCCCCCGTCATCGCCCGCCTCGACCGGCTCCGGTGGCACAAGGCACGCGCGGCCCGGGCCGGTACGGAGCCCGGCGAGGACGAGGTGGCGGGCAAACGGCTGTGACACCGGGCGGGTGCTCGGCCCACGGGCGAGGAGCGGTCCGAGAGCTGAGCGGATCCCGCCGCCCGGCCGAGCGCTGCGCACCGGGTTCCCGGCAGTGCTCTCACCTCCTCCCCCGCTCGGCCGCCCGGCGTGCGTACCCGCCGTGACCGGTGGAGTCTGGGGATCATGGGGCGCAAGGGCACGCGGGACGGCGCGGGCGATGACGTGGAGGCGGTGCTCGACGAGCTGTACGCGCTGCCGCCGTCCGACTTCGTGCCCCGGCGCGAGGAGCGGGCCGCCGCGGCGAGGACGGCCGGGCGCGCCGACGACGCCCGGCGCATCCACGCCGCCCGCCGGCCCACCCTCGCGGCGTGGGCGGCGAACCTGCTGCGCCGGTCCCGGCCCGAGGAGGCCCAGCAGTTCCTGGAGCTGGGGCGGGCGCTTCGCGAGGCCTACGCGACCCTGGATCCCAGTGGCCTGAAAGAGCTGTCCGCACAGCGGCGGCGCATCGTCGCCGAGCTCTCCCGGCAGGCCGCGCGGCTGACGCGGGACGCCGGACACCCGCTGTCGGACGCGGTGCAGCGGGATGTGGAGGAGACCCTGCGCGCCGTGCTCGCCGACCCGGAGGCCGCCGACCGCTGGGCGGAGGCCCGCCTGGAGAGCGCGCTCACCCCGCCCGCCGAGTTCCCCGGGGTCTCCGCGAGCGGCACGGGCACGCACACGGCCACGACCACCCGTACGGCGCGACGTGCACCAGCACCGGCAACGGCTCCGGCACCGGCGCGCAAGAAGGACGAGCTGGCCGAGCGGCGCAGGCAACGGCAGGAGCAGGCCCGCGCGGCGGCCGAGGCCGCCGAGGCCGCCGCGGAGCGCCTGCGGGAACGGCGCAGGGAGCGGACGGAGGCCGAGGCGTCCGTGGAGCAGGCACGTGAGCGACGCGACGAGGCCGAGCGGCGGGTGGCGGAGATCGAGCAGCAGCTCGAGGCGGCTCGTGAGGAGGTGGAGCGGGCCGACCGCGAGCAGCGTGAGGCGGAGAAGCGGGGCCGTACGGCCGCCGACGCCCTGACCCGCGCCGAACGGGAGGCGAAGGAGGCCGCCCGCGAGGCGAAACGGCTCGCCTCAAGGGTGAGATGAGCGTGCCTCACGGGTGGGACGAGCGGACGTAGGCCGTCGCTGTGCACAACCACCTCTACCTCACGACGAATTGACCGCCCCATTGGCATGGACCTGATGACCTGGACCCGCTACGCTCTGCTCCACTCGGATTGAGAGCGCTCTCAGATCGTGGTTGTTCCACCCCCACCTCGCTGGAACGACGAAGGGCATCTTCCATGAGACGCACCGGACTCACGCATGCCTGCGTGGCCGCCCTCCTCCTCATCGGCAGCTGGACCGCGGCCGGCACCCTGCCCGCGTCCGCGAACGACGCGGCCGACTCCCCCGCCCCCTCCCCGACCGCCTCCGCCGGCCTCCTCGACGCGATGCAGCGCGACCTCGGCCTCACCCGCGCCGAGGCCGAGACGCGCCTCGCGGCCGAGCGCCGGGCCACCGAACTCGCCCCCGAGGCCCGCAAGGCCGCCGGACCGGCCTACGCCGGCGACTGGTTCGACGCGAAGAGCGGGAGACTGACCGTCGCCGTCACCGAGGACGCCACCCCCTCGACGGTCCGCACGCTGCGCTCCTCCGGCGCCGCCGTGCGCACCGTGGAGCACAGCGCCCGCCGGCTCGACGCCACCAAGGCGCGCATCGACCGCCTCGACGCGCCCCGGGGCGTGAGCAGCTGGTCCGTCGACCCGGCCGCCAACGCGGTGGTCGTGAACGTCGTCCGGGCCGAGCGGTCCGACAACGATGTCCGCCGGTTCGTCGCCGCGGCCCGCGAGGCCGGTCCGGTCGCGGTGCGCACCGTGCGGGCCGCCGCGCGGACCTTCGCGGCGGGGACCGTGGGCGGCGACCCGTTCTACACCGGCAACGTCCGCTGCTCCATCGGCTTCTCGGTGCACGGCGGCTTCGTCACCGCAGGCCACTGCGGCGGCGCCGGCGCCGGGGTCCGCGGCTGGGACGGCTCCTACATCGGCAACTTCCAGGGCTCCTCGTTCCCGGGCGACGACTACGCCTGGGTGAACGTGGGCAGCGGCTGGTGGACGGTCCCGGTGGTGCTCGGCTGGGGCACTGTCCCGGACCAGCTGGTGCGCGGGTCGGCCGAGGCACCGGTCGGCGCCTCGATCTGCCGCTCGGGTTCGACGACCCGCTGGCACTGCGGCGCCGTGCTCGCCAAGAACGAGACGGTGAACTACAGCCAGGGGGCCGTGCACCAGATGACGAAGACGAGCGTGTGCGCCGAACCGGGCGACTCGGGCGGGTCGTTCCTCAGCGGCGACCAGGCCCAGGGCGTCACCTCGGGCGGCTGGGGCAACTGCTCCGGCGGCGGCGAGACCTGGTTCCAGCCGGTCAACGAGATCCTCGGCCGCTACGGGCTGACCCTGCACACCGCCTGACCGCACCCACCCGAACACCCCCGACCTCGAGCGGGCCCCGCCGGACGACCGGCGGGGCCCGCTCTTCGCATGCCCGGGCGAGGCGGGTACTTCACTCCGCGAATAGTTACCGTGCCGTAACTTACGCGGGTGTTACCGGCGGTAAGTGAGCGGTGCTAGTTTCCGGTTCACCTTTCCTGAGCAGAGCGAGGAGTGAGCCGTGAGCCGTATCAGCGCCGTGCTGACCACCGTCGTCGCCACGACCGCCTGTGTCTGCGCCACCGCCCCGACCGCCGCCGCGAGCGACCCGGTGGTGTCCCGGGGCGTGACCATCCCGGCCTTCTACACCCCGCCCTCCGAACTTCCCTCCGGCAACGGCGTTCTGGTCCGGCACGAGCCGCTGCCGCTGGGCCTGAGCCTGCCCGGTCTCGACGGCCGCCCGCTGCCCGGCACGGCCACGCGCCTGATGTACACCTCCACCGCGTCGACCGGCGAGCGGGTCGCCGTGACCGGCGCCTACATCGAGCCCACCGCACGGTGGAAGGGCGGCGGCCCCCGCCCGCTGGTGGTCGTGGGCTCGGGCACCATGGGACAGGGCGACCAGTGCGCCCCCTCGTTCGCGTTGCAGCACCCGCTGACCCTCAACGGACAGACCGTGTCGATCGCCTACGAGGACCTGGCGATCTACCGCATCCTCGCCACCGGCGCGGCCGTGGTCGTCACGGACTACGTGGGGCTCGGCGCGACCGACCGGGTGCACACCTACGTCAACCGTGTCGACCAGGGGCACGCCATGCTCGACGCGGCCAGAGCGGCGTACGCCGTGCCGGGCGCGTCCGTCACGGCCGGCTCCCGGGTGGGCCTGTACGGCTACAGCCAGGGCGGTGGCGCCAGCGCCTCCGCGGCCGAGCTGCACGGCACGTACGCCCCGGAGATCAACCTCGTCGGCACCTACAGCGGCGCGCCGCCCGCCGATCTGACCGAGGTGATGAAGGGCATCGACGGCAGCGCCCTGGCCGGCGCGCTGGGCTGGTCGATCAACGGCTTCGTCCAGGCCGAGCCGGACATGCGCGAGGTCGTGGCGGAGCACGTCAACGCCACGGGGCAGGCCGCGCTGAAGGACATCTCCACGACCTGTGTGGGGGACGCGATCTTCGGTTACGGCTTCACCAGGAGCACCGAGTGGACCAGGAGCGGGAAGTCCGTGGCCGAGGTCATCGCCGGCGAGCCGCGCGCTCAGGCGGTCCTCGACAAGCAGCGCCTCGGCACGCTGAAGCCGACCGGGCCCGTCCGGCTGGCCACGGGTGTCCAGGACGACATCGTCCCGCACGCCCAGTCCCGCCGGCTCGCGGTGGACTGGTGCAAGAAGGGCGCGGACGTCACCTACAAGGCGGTCAGGCTGCCGAACCTGGGCGACAAGATCCTCACCAACCACCTGGCCCCGCTGATCACCGACCAGGGCGACGCCATCTCCTGGCTGACCGACCGGCTCCGGGGCGAGCCGGCGACCTCCGACTGCGCCACCATGCCGTACCAGCGCTGAGCGGTCCGCCCGCCGCAGCGAGAAGCCCCGCCCCCGGAGGTGCGAGGGCGCGGGCTTCTCCGGTGACGGAAGCAGGCCAGGGGCGTGAGCCGTCCGGTCAGTCCCGCAGCGCGGCGGCGAGCAGGGCCGCCGGAGCCTCACCGCGCGAGCCCGCGAAGTTGCCCTCGACCTCCGCCCGCTCCGCCGCGTTCGGGTAGGCGTTCGTGCAGCCGGTGCCCGCGCTGGAGCCGGACATCAGGCTGGAGCAGGGGCCGGGCTTGCGGTCGGGCAGGCCCAGGATGTGGCCGAGCTCGTGGGACGAGATGCGGACCGTGTGATGGCCCTGGTTCACGGCCTGGCGCCCGATGTAGACGGTGCCCTTGCCCAGACCGGCCGGCACGGCGCGCGGCCAGCCGTTGTCGGCCAGGACGCGTATGTCGGCGCGCTGCCCGGATGCGGCCGCGCGCAGTTCGACCGCGTCGACGCTCTCGTTCCAGACGGCGGCGCCCCGGTCCACCGCGGACCGGAACTCCGCGGCACCGCTCGCGTCGTAGGTGAGCACCCGGGCGGCGGGCGCGGCCTGCCGGGCCGTCTCGGGCTCGGCGGCCACGGCCTGGCCGCCCAGCAGGGGCAGGGACATCATCGCGATCGCGGCCAGGCCGCCGGTCAGCGTTCGGCTCCGCATGGTCGACCTCCTCGTGGGGGAAGGGCAGTCGTGCTCATGCCACTCGCTGCGACCCTGCCCGTACGGAGGGACCGGCAATCCGTCATTCCGGCCCGCACCGATTCAGAAGCGGCACTGCTGAATCTCATGGAAAGGATCGGTTGGACTTCCTGATCACGTGGGGGCACTGTGGGCAAGGGTCACACACGATCCCACGGGACACCTCGGAACGCACCACCGGAGACCGAACACGATGAACCACGTCGCCCACCCCGAGCGCTACAACGGCACGATGCGCTACCGCCGCACCGGGCGCTCCGGACTCGACCTGCCCCTGCTGTCCCTCGGCTACTGGCACAACTTCGGCGACGACCGGCCCTTCGAGACCCAGCGCGAGATCGCCCTGCGCGCCTTCGACCTCGGCATCACCCACCACGACCTGGCGAACAACTACGGGCCGCCCTACGGCGCCGCCGAGATCAACTTCGGCCGTCTGATGAAGCAGGACCTCGCCCCGTACCGCGACGAGCTGGTGATCTCCACCAAGGCCGGCTGGGACATGTGGCCCGGCCCCTACGGGCAGGGCGGCGGCTCCCGCAAGTACGTGCTCGCCTCGCTGGACCAGTCCCTGAAGCGTATGGGCCTGGAGTACGTCGACATCTTCTACTCGCACCGCCTCGACGCCACCACCCCGCTCGAGGAGACCATGGGCGCACTGGACACGGCGGTACGCCAGGGCAAGGCGCTCTACGTCGGCATCTCCTCCTACGACGCCGAGCGCACCCGCGAGGCGGCGGCGATCCTGCGGGACCTCGGCACTCCGCTGCTGATCCACCAGCCGTCGTACAGCATGCTGAACCGCTGGATCGAGACGGAGGGCCTGCTGGACGTGGCCCAGGAGGAGGGCTTCGGCGTCATCGGCTTCACGGCGCTCGCGCAGGGGCTGCTGACCGGCCGCTACCTGGACGGCGTCCCGCAGGACTCGCGGGCGGCGCAGGGCAAGTCGTTCGACCCGGCGTGGCTGACGGACGACATGCGGCAGCGGCTGCGCGCCCTGAACGACATCGCGGCCCGCCGCGGGCAGAGCCTCGCGCAGATGGCGCTGGCCTGGGCCCTGCGGGACCCGCGCGTCACCTCGCTGGTCATCGGCGCCTCCCGCACCGAGCAGCTGGAGCAGAACGTGGCCGCGCTGGAGAACCTCGACTTCACCGCCGAGGAGCTGGCCGAGATCGACAAGTACGCCACCGACGGCGGCGTCGACCTGTGGCGCGAGGCCCGTCTGGGCACCCTGGGCTGACCTGCGCGGGTGTGCCTCCCCCGCGGGCGGGGAACACGGACCGCCCGATGCAGACGTTCCTGCCGTACCCCGACTTCGCCGAGTCGGCGCTGGTCCTCGACCGGCGCCGGCTCGGCAAGCAGCGGGTCGAGGCGCTCCAGGTGCTGCGCGGTCTGATCGTGCCCGGCTACGGATGGCGCCGGCATCCGGCGGTGCGGATGTGGACCGGGTACGAGGAGGCGCTGGTGCGCTACGGGCTGGAGGTGTGCCGGGTCTGGCGCGAGCAGGGGCACCAGGACAGCTGCGCGGCCACGCTGGTCGCCGACCTCGCCGCCGCCCGGCCCGGCACCCGGGTGCGCGACCAGGCGGAGCTGGCGCGGGCCGGTGAGCTGCCGCCCTGGCTCGGGGACGAGCCCTTTCACCGCGCCCACCGCTCGGCCCTGCTCCGCAAGGACCCGGCCGCCTACGCGGAGCACTTCCCCGACGTGCCGGACGACCTGCCGTACGTCTGGCCGGCGTCGGACCGCGATCCCGAAGCGGTGTCCTGAGCCGCACGACAGCCCGCCGGGGCGTTCCGTCGCGGAACGTCCCGGCGGGCCCGGTGGTCAGCGTGCGGACAGGTAGTCCTCGACGCCCGGTGCGGTGTGGGCGTCCTCGGCGTTCACCACGGCGCCGACCGCCTTGGCGTCGGGCTTGAGGACGTACGTCTCGACGCTCGCCGGACGGTCGACGTCCGAGAAGTCCTGCGGGGTGCCGAGTCCGGTGTCGGCGTTCTTCTGCGAGCGGTGCGCCTTCACGACGTCCTCCCGGCTCAGGCCGCCGGCCTCACAGGCCTTCTTCAGGTCGGCGCCCATCAGCTGCGCGGCGTTGTAGCCGGACAGCACGCCGGAGTCGACCGGCGAGTCCGGGTACTTCTTCTGGTACGACTTCACCATCTGCTGCACGCCCGGCACGTCGGCGCTGACCGCGGGCGCGGCGCTCACGATGCTGAGCATCGCGGCCAGGGCCGGTGCGGCCGGTGTCTTCATCAGCTGGGGTGCGAAGCCGGGAGCGCTGCTGACCACGGGGACCTTCAGGCCGCGGGAGGCGGCGACGCCGACCAGGGAGGCCGTCTGGGCGGGCCCGGCGCTGATCAGGATGGCCTTGACGCCCTCCTTGCGCAGCGCGGAGACCTGCGCGGACAGGTCGGTGTCGGTGGCCTGGATCTTCTGGTCCACCACCTTCAGGCCGGCCTTCTTCGCCGCCCAGGTGGAGCCCTCCAGGGCGTTGGCACCGTAGTCGCCCTCGAAGTAGACGTGGCCGATCGTGTCGCCCTTCTTCAGACCCTTGGTGCGGGTGAGGAAGTCGACGGCGGCGATCATGTCGACGTCGTAGGTGGTGCCGATCACCTGGACGGCGTCCTTGCCGAGCAGGGACGCGGCCCAGGCCTGCGGGAAGGTGAGCATCTTGTCGCGTTCGATGTCGTCGAGCAGCGCGGCGACCACCGGGGAGCCGATGACCTGCGGCATGGCGACGACGTCCTGGGAGATGTCGGCGTAGGCGGTGACCGCCTTCTGCACGTCGTAGCCGTGGTCCTTGACGACGATCTCGATCTTCCGGTCGCAGATGCCGCCCTTGGCGTTGATCTCGTCGGCCCACATCTGCTGGGCCTGCACGATGGACTTGCCGAGGGTGGCGTAGGGGCCGGTGAGGTCGGTCAGGGCGCCCAGCTTGATCGTCTTGGCGCTGACACCGGGTCCGGTGCGGACGCCGTCGGCGGCGTCGCCGCCCTTGTCGCCGCTGTCCGCCTTGGAGCTGCATCCGGAGACCGCGAGCAGCAGGGCGAGAGCGCCGGCGAGGACGGTACCGGAGGTGCGGCGCCGGTTGCGGTGCCTGTGGGTCGTGGTGTTCACGGGGTGTGCTCCTTGGTCGGTGCGGCCGCGGCCGGTTGCGAGGGTGAGGGTGACGGTGAGGGTGAGGAGGGTGCGGGGTCCCGGTCGGGGGCGGGGGGCCTGCGGCGCCGCAGGCGTGCGCGGATCCGGCGGGCCAGTCCGTGCAGGCCGTCGGGTGCGTACAGCAGGACGAGGACGATCGCGGCGCCGTACAGATAGCGGGCGGCCTCGGTGGGGCCGACGGAGCCCTCGCCCGAGCCGGGGGCGGTCACCAGCGGCAGCTGGTCGGCGTAACGGGTCATCAGCAGCGGGAGCGCGGTGACGAAGACGGCGCCCGCGGTGGCTCCGGCGACCGAGCCGAGGCCGCCGATGACGATCATGGCGAGGTAGTCGATGGACAGGGCGAGGGAGAAGTAGTCGGGCACGACCCGGCGGAAGGCCAGCGCCAGGAGGACTCCCCCGAGGCCCGCGTACATGGAGGACACCACGAAGGCCGCCGAGCGGTGGCGGGCGACGTCCACGCCCATCACCGCGGCCGCGGTCTCGCTGTCGCGCAGGGCGGCCAGCGCCCGGCCCGGGCGTCCGCGCAGCAGGCCGCCGGCGGTGAACCAGGTGAACGCGAACAGGGCGAGGCCCAGGAACCACAGGCGTTCCTCGGCGCCGAACGGCACGCCGAGCACGACGAGTTCGGAGCCGGAGGCGTCGAAGGTGAACCCGCCGAGCTCCAGCGGCGGCACCGAGCGGCCGTTGAAGCCGCCGGTGACCGAGTCCCAGGTGAGCAGCACATGGTGGCCGAGGAACACCAGGGCGAGCGTGGCGATGCCCAGGTACATGCCCTTCACCCGGCCGGCGACGGGACTGAACAGCCCGCCCGCCGCTCCGGCGAGCAGCACCGCGCAGACGGCGGCGAGGACCGGCGGAAGTCCCGGGCCGGGCTCGCCGGCCAGGTAGGAGTAGCCGTAGGCGCCGACGGCGAGGAAGAAGGCATGACCGAGGGAGAGCTGTCCCGCGGTGCCGCTGAGCAGCGACAGTCCGACCGCGCCGATGGCCGCGGCCATGGAGAACAGGCCGATCCGCAGCCAGAAGGCGTCCAGGTAGAAGGGCGGCAGGCACAGCAGGAGAGCGAGCAGGAGGATCCGGGCGGGGCGGCCCTTGACGAGCCCGAGGAGACGGTCAGACACGTGCCGCTCCCTTCCCGCCGAACAGCCCGGTGGGCCGCACCAGGAGCACCAGCAGCATCACCGCGTAAGGGGCGACCTCGCCGAAGCCGTCACCGAGGACGTGCAGGTCGGACTCGTAGCCGACGACCAGCGCCTCGGTGAGCCCGATGAGGAGGCTGCCGGCGAGGGCGCCGACCGGGGAGGTGAGGCCGCCGAGGATCGCGGCCGGGAAGGCGTGCAGCGCGATCTGCCCGGTGGTGCGCTCCAGACCGGGTGCCGGGAACGCGGCGAGGAACACCGCGGCGAGCGCGGCCAGCGCACCGGCCAGGCACCAGGCGAGGGCGCGCACCCGGCGCAGCCGTACGCCCATGAGGGCCGCCGCCTCCAGGTCCTCGGCCGCCGCCCGCAGGGACAGTCCCCAGGAGGTGAACCGGAACAGGGCGAACACCGCGCCGATGACCACGGTGGACACCACGATCGCGGCGAGCCGGCTGTCGGCGACGGTGACCGGGCCGAGTTCGGTGACCGAGTCGCCCCACGGGTCGCCCAGCGTCAGCAGGTCGCCGCCGATGCGGCGGGCCAGGTCGGTGAAGATCAGGATGTCGATGCCGATGGTGGCGATGGTCTGGATGTGCGCCGACTGCTCGTCCTGTCCCGCGCGTTGCAGCAGGAACCGGTCGAGGGCGCCGGCGAGCGCGGCGGTGGTCAGGACGGCCACCGCGAGCGCGCCGGCGAAGCCCAGGTCGTCGTGCAGGACGGCGATGAGGTAGCCGCCGAGCAGGAGGATGGAGCCGTGGGCGAAGTTGAGGACGCCCGAGGCCTTGAACATGACCACGAAGCCGAGGGCGACCAGTGCGTAGACCGCGCCGAGCGCGAGTCCGTTGAGGACGTTGTCCAGGAACCCGGTCATGCCGCGTCCTCCCCTTGTGTTCCGGTGCCGAGGTAGGCGCGCAGCACCTCGGGGTCCTGGCGGACCTCGTCGGGCGTGCCGTGGGCGATGGTCTTTCCGAAGTCGAGGACGGTGACGTCGTCGGCGAGCCGCATCACCATGCCCATGTCGTGCTCCACCAGGACGATGGTGAGGCCGAGTTCGGCGCGCAGTTCGCGGATGACCTCGGCGGTGCGGGCGCGTTCGGCGGCGTTCATGCCGGCGACCGGTTCGTCCAGGAGCAGCACGCTCGGTTCCAGGCACAGGGCGCGGGCGAGTTCCACCCGCTTGCGGTCGCCGTACGACAGCAGTCCGACGGGACTGTCGAAGTGGTGGCCGAGTCCGGTGAGTTCGGCGATCTCACGGGCCCGCTCCAGGTGTGCGCGCTGTTCGCGCACGGCGCTCGGCAGGCGCAGCGCGCTGGCGGCGAAGCCGGCGCGGGACTTGGCGTGGCGGCCGAGCATCAGGTTGTCGGCGACCGTGCCGTGGGTGGTGACGATGTTCTGGAAGGTGCGGGCCACGCCGAGCGCGGCGATGCGGTGCGGGGCGAGCCGGGTCAGTTCCCTCTCGCCGAGGGTCACCGTGCCCGAGGCCGGACGGGTGAGGCCGGACAGCACGTTGAAGCAGGTCGACTTGCCGGCGCCGTTGGGTCCGATGATCGCGTGCAGCGAGCCGGGCGCCACGGTGAAGGAGACCGCGTCGAGCGCGGTGAGGCCGGCGAAACGCACGGTGACGTCCCGTACGTCGAGCACGGGCGGAGTGGCCTTGGTGCGGTCGTTCACGCCGCCCCCTGGTCCTCGGCCGTCTCGCCCAGGTAGAGGCGGCGCACGGCGTCGGTGCGGGCGAGTTCGTCGGCGGGGCCGGACAGACGGGTCTCGCCGACCTCCAGGACGTGCGCGTGGTCGGCGAGGGAGAGCGCCATGCCGGCGTTCTGCTCGACCAGGAGGACGGCGGTGCCCTGGGCGTTGATCTCGCGGATCACCTCGGCGATCCGGTACACCATCTGCGGTGCGAGGCCGAGCGAGGGCTCGTCGAGGAGCAGCAGCCGGGGCGCGGCCATCAGGGCGCGGCCGATGGCGAGCATCTGCTGCTCGCCGCCGGAGAGCAGTCCCGCGGCCTGGTGGGTGCGTTCGGCGAGCCGGGGGAACAGCGTGAAGACCCGGTCCCGCGCCTCCTGGACCTGTGCGCGTCCGCGCCGGCCGAGGCCGAGACCGCCGCTGCGGAGGTTCTCGTCGACGCTGAGTCCGGCGAACACCCGCCGGCCCTCGGGGACCTGGACGACTCCGGCGCGCACCGCCGTGACGGGGTCCTTGCCGTCGAGCACCGTGTCGCCGTAGCGGATGCGGCCGGCCGTGATGGCGCCGCGGTGCAGGCGCAGTGTCCCGGACACGGCCCGCAGCAGGGTGGTCTTGCCGGCCCCGTTGGCGCCGAGCAGGGTCACGACGGATCCGGCCGGCACGTTCAGGGACACGGAACGGAGGGCGGACAGGGCTCGCCCGTAGGTGACGTCGACGTTCTCGACGTGCAGGGCGGGCAGGTCGTCCGGTGGTGCTTCGGGCATCACGGCTCCTCGGGGCCGTACCGCTCGGCGGCACGACTTCGGGGGAAGTTCGGTTCAAGGGCAGCTCACGACAGCACGCGCACGGCCGGCCGGTACACCCGATCGCCCCCGCTCGCTGCGCCCGACCAACGCGGGCGGCCGGGGGTTGTGCGGCTGCCCAGGCAGGGGGAACACGTGGTTCCGTACGCCCGGGGCTCCTGGTGCCGCGGGGCGCGGCGGTACGGGCACACACGCAGGCCCGCCGGCGTCCGGAGGCGACACACGCAGGCCCGCCGGCGTCCGGAGGCGGGCTCAGGAGGCGGCGGGCCTGTCGGGGCGTGTCCGGGTCAGGAGCGCAGGAGGCCGCGGGCGGTGAGGGCCAGGCTCACTTCGACCAGGTCGGACGGGCGGGACAGGCAGCGGCCCGTCAGCTGTTCGTAGCGGCGCAGGCGGTTGAGGACGGTGTTGCGGTGGCAGTAGAGGCGGCGGCTCGCTCTCTGGGCCGAGCCGTCGCAGGCCAGCCAGGTGGCCAGGGTGTCCAGCAGCACCTCCGCGTCGGCCGGCTCCAGGCCGGCCAGCGGGCCCAGCAGCCGGTCGGCGAGTGCCGTGCCGAGTTCCGGGGCGGAGACCACCAGGGCCGCGGGCAGGTGCTCGGTCAGGTGGATGACCCCTCCCGGCTCCGGGCACAGGGTCAGCGCGGTGTCCGCCAGCCGGCGCGCCTCGCCGACCGCGGCCAGTCCCTCGACGGCACTGCTGACGCCGACGCGCACGCCGGGCGCCTGTTCCTGCGGCAGCAGCGGATCCACGCCGTCCTCGGCGAGGACGATGCCGTAGTCCGCCTCCACGCCCGCGTGCCAGTGCGCGCGCACACCCGGAGCGGGCACCACTTGGGCACCGGGACAACCGGTGAGTCTGCCGCCGGCGACGGCCACGACCACGTACCGGCCCTGCTCGGGCAGTCCCAGTGCCTGCGCCGCCTCGGGCAGGTCGGCGATCCGGCTGGTGCCGTCCAGCAGTGCCCCGGCCAGCAGTCGCACCCTGTTCTCCCGGCGCCAGGCCAGCTGCCGTTCGGTCTGCCGGTAGGCGTCCGCCAGGAGGGTGCAGTGGTCGTCGACGAAGTTCCACACGTCGGACGCCACATGCACGAGGAGGCGTACGTCCTCCGGCGCGGTCCGTGACGTCTCGTCGACCAGGCCCTGCCACACCAGCGAGCCGCCCAGCCGGAAGGCGTGCAGCAGCGCGTCCAGCGGCATGCCCTGCTCGGCGCGGGTGGCACCGATCTTCCAGGTGCAGCGGCGTGCCGCGTCCCGGGCGCCGCGCGGGTCGAGCAGCGAGGAGATGCTGTGCCGCAGCGAGCGGTGCACCTCCTGCCAGATCCCGGTGGCGTCGTTCTCCACCGCGGCCCGGTAGGCGGGCTCCTGCTCCTGCAGGGCGGCGACCAGCCGGTCGGAGAGCTGGGGCAGGTCGTCGAGCAGCGCCCGGGCGGCACTGTGCAGGACCCGCAGCGCGTCGGCGTCGATGAGCGACCGCACGCGGGGTGCCCGGCGCGGTGGCGCGGGCACGGGTCCGGAGCGAAGCAGGGTCCGTGGCCGTACGGCGTGTTGCATCGCGCATCTCCCCCAGGTTCGGCTTCCGGGCGGCGCCCGCGGAGGTCCGCTGCCCGGCCCCCCTGGCCGGCCGCGGAGCCCGTGGGCCGGTCGCCACCTGACTCGTCCTGCCCCGAAGGATGGCATACCGTCCGGTCGGTCCCTAGAGCTGTGCACCGGTCTTTTCCGCCTGCTCGACCAATCGGGCCAGCTCGACCCGGGAACGGACCCCCAGTGCGGCGAACACCTTCCGCAGGTGGTAGTCGACGGTGCGGGTGCTCACGGACAGGCTCAGGGCCACCTCCCGGTTCGTCGCGCCCTCGGCCACGTACCGGGCGATACGCAGCTGCTGCGAGGTGAGCCGGTCCAGCTCCGCCGTGCCGCTGCGGGCCTCCCCCGGACCCGCCCCGCCCGGTGCCGCCCCGTTGGCCCGCAGTTCCGCGCCCGCCTGCTGCGCCCACAGGTGTGCGCCGCAGCGTTCGAAGCCCATCAGCGCCTCCCCGAGCCGCTCCCGTGCCTCCCGCAGCCGGCGCCGGCGCCGCAGCCACATGCCGTACAGCAGGGCGGTGCGAGCCCGTTCGAAGTCGCCGGCGGTCTCCTCGTGCCGGTCCAGGGCCCGCAGGTACAGCGTGTCGGCCGTGTCGGGGCCCGCCAGCAGCGCATGGCAGCGCAGCAGCTGGGCGGGGGCCTGCGGGTCGGCGCCGCAGGCGGCCCACAGGGCGAAGTCCTGGACCACCGGGCGGGCGTGCTCGGGCTGTCCGGCGAGTGCGGCGGCCTCCACGAAGCAGGGGACGGCGAGCATCCACACCGCGAAGTGGCCGCGCCGCGGGCCGGGGCGCACCAGCGGGCCGAGCCGGTCCGCGGCCTCCCGGGGCCGGCCGGCACCCAGGTCGGCGCGGGCCGCCGCCCACTGCGCCAGGGTGGCGGCCTGCGCCAGACCGTGCCGCCGCGCGATGACGAGCGCGGCGGCCACGTGCTCGGCGACGAGTTCCTTCTCGCCCTCGATCGACGCGGCGAGCGCCAGGACGGCGTGATGGTGGGCGGCGGTGTTGCGCTGCCCGGTCCGCCGCGCGGTGCGCAGCCCCTCCTCGGCATGGGTCCGGGCCAACTGGTGCCGGCCGGCCCGCAGTTCGGCGTAGGCCAGGTATTCGAGCGCCCGGGGTTCGAGCGCCGCGGCCCCGAGTGTCCGTGCCGCCGCCAGCGCCCGCGCCCCGGCCCGGCGGGCCCCGGTCACATCACCCAGCATCAGCGCGGCGGCGGCACTGCGCAGCAGCGGCTCCGGGTCGTCGGCGGGCAGCCCCCGCTCGACGACGCGTCCTAGAGGAGCCCCGGCGAGATCGAAGCGGCCCAGAAGGACCGCCCGCATGCCGTCGAGGTGATCGCGCAGCAGGCCGGCGGAGGAGGAGCCCGCGGTGCGAGCTTCCCTGGCGGGAGCGGAGTGCTCGGGGCTGAGGGCGAGGAGGCAGGCCGGCATGTCGCCGGCGGCCCAGGCGGCGTTGGCCGCGCCGAGGCCCGCCGTGTCGGCCTCCTGGGGGTGACCGGCGGCCAGCAGGTGCGCGGCGAGGAGGAAGGACTCCCGGGCGTCGTCCACCGGGCCGTCGGCCAGCAGCACGGCGCCGCGCAGCAGTTCGGCACGCCCGCGCACGGTGGCGGGCGCGCTCCCGCTGCGCACGGCGTCGAGCAGCCGCAGCGCCTCGGCCGGGTCCCCCGCGAGCAGGGCCTGTTCGGCGGCGCAGGTGTAGCGGTGTGCACGTTCGGCGTGGTCCGGCGTCAGCTCGGCCGCCCGTACGTACGCCGTGCGCCGCAGTGCGGGGGGTGCGCTGGAGGCGGCATCGCCGGCGGTACCCGCCAACTCGGCCGCGAGCGCGGGCGCGGGCCCCGCGACGGTCCACGAACGGTGCAGCAGCACCGGGATGCCGTGGGGCTGCGCCGACTCCGCTGCCAGCGCCCGGTGCGCCTCCCGCCGCCGCTCGGGCGACGCACCGGCGTACGCGGCCCTGCCGACCAGCACACTCCTGAACCGGAGCCGCCCGTCGACCGCCAGGAGCACGTCGGGCAGCGCGGCATCGTCGGGCCCTGCGGCGGCGCCCGCGCCGAAGGCCGTGAAATCCCCGCCGGTCTCTCCCCCTCCCGTGCCCGGCGCGTCCGCCGCACCCCGGCCGCCGCCGGCCGAGGCGGCTGCGCCGGCCCGGCGCCCGAGGCGCCCTGCGGCCTCCCGCGCCAGGTCCGCGTCCGACCCGCCCGGCGTCCGCGGGGCCGCCACGCCCCGGCCACCGCTGTCCGTGCCGGTCGTGCGGGACCGGCGCTCCAGGCGCCCTGCGGCCCGCCGTACCAGGTCCGCGTCCGCGTCCGGCTCGCCCGTCGCCCGCAGGGCCGCCGCCGTCGTCAGCAACACGTCGGCCTGTGCGGGGGAAACGCCGGCCAGGTGGCCGCCCACGAGCGCGGTGAGGATCTCGGTGTCGGCCAGGGGGCGCGGCAGCGGGGCGTGGCCGCTGAGCTGGGCCGGGGTCAGGCGGTGGGTCATGGCGAGCAGCAGCGCGGGGTTGCCCTCGGCCTCCCGGACCAGCTCGTCGCGGACGGCGGGCCCGGCCGCCCCGTCGATCACCTCGTCGAGGAGGCGGGCTGCCTCCCCGGTGTCGAGCGGTCCGAGGCGCAGCACGGGCAGGCCCGCGAACTCCCGGTCGACGGGCCGGTGCCCGGGCACGGTCAGCAGCAGCCCCACCCCGCCGGGCGCCGCGTGCACATGCCGGGCGGCTTCCCCGAGCGCGGTCCGCGAGGCGGCGTCCCAGAGGTGGGCGTCGTCCACGCACACCAGGAGAGGGGACCGGGCGGCCGACGTGCGCAGGGCGTCGAGGAGCACCTCCCCGGCCGTACCGTCGTCGCGAACGCGGCCGCAGTGGCCGCAGTGGCCGACGGCACGCAGGAGGGTGTGCAGGCCGCTGTGCCGCCGGAGGGAACCTGCCGGGTCGGCCCGGACCTGCCGGACCGGTCCGGCGCCGAACGAGCGTGCCGCGGACTCGAGGAACGCCGTGCGGCCGCAACCCGGTTCGCCGGTCACCACACGGACTCCGCCCTCGGTGCGCAGCCCGTCCAGCAGTTCGGCGAGCACCAGCCGCCGGGGTCGCGCGCGGTACGTGAGCGGAGCGGTTCCCGGGGTCGTCTGTCCGGTCATTTCCGCGACGTTACTTGCGCGTAACGGAGGGTGGAAGGCATCCGTCCATCCGTCGAACAGGGTTCAACCACCGTTCCACCAGCGGGTTTTCCGCCCTCGGGGGTCCAGCGGAGTGTGCCGGCGCCCAAGGTGCGCCGCCCGCGGCGGTGCACGCGCACAAACGCCGGTGGCGGCCCGCGCCGAGCGCGGGCCGCCACCGGTCCCCCTGAGGGAAGGTGCGTCAGGAGGTGTGCGGGCAGTTGCCCCGCGACTCCTCGATGGTCAGGCTGGGCCGCGGCAGCGGGCACAGGAACTGCTCGTAGCGGGTGTCGTTGTCGATGAACCGCTTCAGCCAGGAAATGCTGTACTTCGCGATCGTCGTGTTCGACGTGTTGGGCGTGAAGTGCGTGGCGCTGTTCAGTTCGATGTACGCCCGGTCGAGGGAGGACGGCAGCCCGCTGTAGAAGGGCTCGGAGTGGCTGGAGACCGGGGCGATCGTGTCGCCGTCGGCACCGAAGATCAGCGTGGGGGTTCTGACCTCGGGCCAGGTTTTGTCGAGGTTCCAGGGCGTCAGCGGGATCGCCGCCTGGAGGGACGGCCGGTCCTTGGCGGCCTCGAGGCTGCCGCCGCCGCCCATCGAGTGGCCCATCACGCCGAGGCGGCTGCTGTCGACACGGCTGCGGACCGCGCTGCGCTGGGTGAGGTAGTCCAGCGCGGCGAGCAGCTGGTCGCCGCGCGAGTCGGGCTGGTCGAGCGTGGTGTTGGTGTCGATGGTGAAGACGACGAAGCCCTGGGAGGCCAGGCGCGGGCCCAGCCAGGCGATGGAGGACTCGTAGGCGGTGAAGCCGGGCGAGATGGCGACCGCGCCGAAGGTGCCGTCGGCGGTGCTGGTCGGGTAGTAGATGGTGCCTCCGCCGAAGCCGGTGACGGACAGCGAGGAGACGGAGACCTGCGACACGGCGTACGGGCCGCGCGCCGCCTCGATGCTGGACTCGGTCGGCGCCGGACCGCGCTCGTAGGGGTTGTCGGCCGCCTGGGCGCCGGGCCCGGTGAGGGTGGTGAGGCCGACGACGGCGGTGACGGCGGCGGCGAGTCCGGCGAGCCTGCCGGTCCTGCGCCGGACGTGCCGGCGCGACTGCGGGGCGTCGGCCGGGCCGCTGCTGCTGTGGGGGTGCTGCTGCACGACGAGTGGTCCTCTCTATGGCGGCGGGCCGCCCGCCGTCCGGGGCACGGGGGTACGACGCGGGATGCGTCCGTGCGCCGGCCGGGGGCGCCGCCGATGGGCTGGCGGTGCCACTGTCGGAGAGGAGGGTGCGGCCGGGGATCGGCAATCTCACCGGTCTCGTGCGCAGCACGGCCGGCGGTCGCGGGGCGTGCGGACCCGCATGCCGGAGGAAACCGGGGGTATACGAGGATGCGCGGTCACCGTCGGAGTCGGCGCCGACGGTGACCGTCGGGCCGGCCGGCGGAGCGGGCGGGCGTACCGCCCGGGAGAGTCACGCCGCGTCGTACACGTGGGCCCGGCCGCCGACCCACTTCACCCAGGCCGGGTCGTCCAGGAGCCGCTCCCCCTCCGGCAGCCCGGCGCGCCGCAGGAACTCCACCACGTCGCGGTCGGAGTTCGCGAGCCCGACGATCTCGCCGCGCACGGTCACGCGCCGTCCGCCCGTGCCGAGCGGCGGGTGTACCACGATCGGCGCCTTCGTCGTCACGTCTCCAGCATCCGGCTCGGGCCGCCGTTGTGCCACCCCATGGGCCGCATCACCCGCATGGCCGTCCCGGGAGGCCGCCCGGGCCGGGGCCGTGCTCAGATGGAAGCGGCCTCCATGCCTACCCGGAGGGAGCTGGGAATGCACGAGATGTGGTGCGGTGCAGACACTTCGGGAGAGCCGGTGTGGCATGTCCTGACCACGGACAGGACGACCACGCTGTGCGGAGTGGAGAAGGAGGAGGAAGAGGAGGCCCGTCGGCGGCATGCCACGGACCGGCACTGCTTCCCCTGTATGAAGTCGTTCCAGGCGGTCATGGAGTCCTCCCGCTGAGGAGGCCCGAGGCGCCACCGGGCCGGCCTCGGCGCCGGCTCAGTGGCAGCACCCGTCGCCGTCCCGCACGGTCGCCGGGTGGTGACCGTGGCCGGTGTCCAGCCGGCAGAAGCAGGAGCGGTCGATCGGTACGTCAGCCAACGCGGTGGCCCGGGTGAGCTGTTGGGCCACGATCGCGGCCTCACCGGTCCGGCCGGCGCGGATCAGGCACTCGTGGAACCCGTGCAACGCCCAGACGTTCCCGGGGTGTTGCAGGGGGCGGGGCAGCGTCGCGTCGAGACCGAGGTCCGCGCGGTAGACCGCCTCCGCCTCCGCCACCCGGCCCTGCTCCAGCAGCAGCGCGCCATAGGCGTGCCGGGTGGGCTGCATCCAGCCCCAGGGTTCGTCGTAGGGCAGGTTGTCGTCCAGTGCGACGGCCCGCTCCAGGGCGGCGAAGGCCGCGTCGAAGTTGCCCCTGCGGTAGTCGAGTTCGCCGTCCAGCATGGCCGACGCGACGGCGAGGATGTCCCGGCAGGTGTTGTTGAACAGCGTCCGTGAATCCGGGACCCGGTCGACGGCCGAGCGGAACGCCTGCCGTTCGGCCTCGGCCCGGTCGACGGCGCCGGTCGCGGAGAGGGCGACGCCACGGGCGTAGTGGAGCATCGCGGTCGTGGTGCAGTACAGCTCGGGGTCGGCGGGGAAGGGCAGCGCCAGGATGTCGTCCCAGCGTCCGAAGCGGATCAGGACGTGGACGCGCATCGCTAGGAAGCCTTCGAGCCAGTCGGCCATCGGCGGGCTCTGCACCCGCAGCAGCTTCTCGGGGACGGCGGCCTCGAGCTGCGCGGCGGCGTCCAGGGCCACCTGTGAGGCGCCGAGGAACATGGCGCCGTAGATCTTGAAGTGGATGTTGTGGGCCCGGTAGAGGGTGTAGAAGTTCATGGCGCCGGCGCGCCGGAGGTACTTCTCGTCGGCGGCGATCGCCCGGGTGTTGTCCGAGACGACGCGCCGGTAGTCGCCGCACAGCACCTCCAGGTGCGAGGGCATGTGGTGCAGATGCCCCGCGTCGGGGACGGCTCCGCGCAGCCGGTCGGCGACCGTGAGGGCCGCTTCCGGGGTGGGCGACATCTCCATCAGATGGATGTAGAGGTGCAGGACGCCGGGGTGGTGGGCGCCGGCCTCGGTGGCGAGGGCACGGTCGAGGATCGCCTTGGCCTCCAGGGTGCGGGCGCCCTCGGCGGGGCGGCCGGTGGGCAGGTCCCACAGCTGCCAGGGGGTGAGGTTCATGGCCGCGTCGGCGCACAGCGTGGCCACGTCGGGGTCGTCGGGCGCGCTGTCGTACACGGCACGCATGCGGTCCGCGTACGGCTCGTTCCACACCGAGCAGTCGGCGGCGGCCTCGGCCTGGGGGTAGCGGGCGCGCAGGGCGCCGATGAGGGCCTGTTCGACGGGGGTGGCGCGGCCGGCCTTCCGGTGCGCCCGCTCGACCGCTGCGTGGGTGCGTTCGACGGTGCGGACGAGTTCGTCGCCGTCGAAGGCCTCCCAGGGCTTGTTGTAGTTCGGGCCGAGGGCGTAGGCGATGCCCCAGTACGCCATGGCGCAGTCGGGATCGGCCGCGGCGGCCTTCTCGAAGCAGGCGACGGCCTCCTCGTGATGGAAGGCGTAGGTCCACATCAGCCCGCGGTCGAACCAGAGTTGGGCCGTCGCGGAGCCGGTGGTCACGGGCCGGCTGTAGGTGCCGAGGTCGTAGTGGTAGTCGTCGTATTCGTCGTGGTCGTCGTCCGAGGCATGCATGGCGCTCTCCCGGGAAGCGGCTCGATCGGCCCACACTCCGGCCGGCGCGTCACACCGGCGGAACGAAACCGACAATAGCGGCGTGCGGGTGTCCGCGCAGGCGACCGGGCCGCCTGTCACACGCTGGTGAGGAGCTGCGGCGAGAGCACCTTGATCATGGTGTTGGTCCAGCGCATCTGGCGCAGCGTCTGCGGATGGCACGAGGAGACCAGCGCGAGCAGTCCCTGGTCCCGGGTGGCCTGCGCCGCCTGGGCGAGCATCTCCCAGTGCAGGGAGTTGCGGGCCGCGGCCAGGTGCAGGTCCCGCAGGTCGTGCAGCAGGAGCAGGCCCGTCTCCGGGCGGCGGCCGAGGGCCTCGGAGGCCTTCTCGCGCAGTGCGGTGAGCGCGGCGGACGCGGGGTTGTCGCGCGGGCCGGACAGGTCGAGGCCGTGATCGCGGCCGGCGTCGGCGAGCCGGGCGGCGTGTTCCCGGGACCAGCGGGCGATGTCGAGGGCGACGTGGTGGAACTCGTGCTCGGCGCGGTGGCGTGCCGCGGCGGCCAGCAGAGCGTGTTCCAGGTCGCGTTCGCCGTCGTGCAGGGCGCGCAGGGTGGTGGTGATGCCGCTCATGTCCCGCTCCCGGCGGTGTCGTGGGCGGAGGCCGCCGCCGGGGAGCCGCGGCGGGCGACGAGCGTGACCCGGGCGGCAGCCGTCTTGAACAGGGGCTGTTTGGAGACCGGGTCCCAGTCGGTGACGGTGGTCTCGTTGGCGGCGCGTCCGGGGGTGCCGTCGGGGGGCCGGTGGCCGGCCGGGGTGTCCCAGTAGCCGTAGTGGAAGGGCACGAACACCACGCCGTCGCGGATCGCGGTGGTGCGCAGCCGGGCCCTGATCGCTCCGCGCGGGGTGGTGATCTGGACCAGGTCGCCGTCGGCCAGCCCCTGTGCGGCGGCCTCGGCGGGTGAGATCTCCGCCCATACGTCGGGGGCGGCGGCGTTCAGTTCGGGGGCGCGGCCGGTCTTGGTGCGGGTGTGGAAGTGGTACACCGTGCGGCCGGTGATCAGCTGGAGCGGGTGGTCGTCGGAGCGGTCCTCGTGCGGCGGCAGGTACTCGGCCGCCTTGATGACCGCCTTGCCGTCCGGGTTGAGGGAGCGGTACTCGACCGGGTCCACGGTCGCGCCGGTCACCAGGTCCTTGCCGTAGCTCTCGCACCGGTCGGGGTGGGCGTGGTCGATTCCGTCGGTGTAGAGCCGGGCGGTGCCCTCGGGCGCCTCGGCGGTGCACGGCCACTGGATGCCGCTGCCGCCGCGCAGCCTGTCGTAGCCGAGGCCGGTGTAGTCGCAGGGGCGTCCGGCGCTGCACCGCTGCCAGGCGGCGAACGCCGACTCGGGGTCGTGCCAGCCGATCAGCGGGCCGCCGTCCTTGTCCCGGAAGTCCATGCGGGCGGCGTAGTCGAGGAAGATGTCGAGGTCGGGCCGGGCCTCGCCGGGCGGTTCGACGGCCTTCTCGGACAGGTGCACCGTGCGGTCGGTGTTGGTGAAGGTGCCGGTCTTCTCCCCCCAGGTGGCGGCGGGCAGCACCACGTCGGCGAGCTGCGCGGTCTCGGTGAGGAACAGGTCCTGCACCACCACGAACAGCCGTTCCTGGGCGAGGATCGAGCGGATCCGGGCGAGTTCGGGCAGGGACACGGCCGGGTTGGTGCCGGTGATCCACAGCATCCGCAGGGAGCCCTGCTCGGCGTAGCGGAAGATCTGCATCGCGTGGGTGGGCGGGCCGTAGTGCGGGATGTCCTCCGGCTCCACGTTCCACACCTGCGCGAGCTCGGCGACGTGCTGGTCGTTCTGCCAGTTGCGGAAGCCGGGCAGGTCGCCGTCGGCGCCGCATTCGCGGGTGTTCTGGGCGGTGGGCTGGCCGTTCATCTGGAGCAGTCCGCAGCCGGGGCGGCCGAGCATGCCCCGGATCAGGTGCAGGTTGTTGACCTGGACGGCGGCGGCGCTCGCCTGGTGGGACTGGTAGACGCCCTGCAGGACGGTGGACAGCAGCCGCCGCGCCGAGCCGAGGATCTCGGCCGCCCGTTCGATCTCGGCGGCTGGCACGTCGCAGATCTCCGCCGCCCACCGCGGGGTGCACCGCTCGACGCGGGCGGCGAGCTCGTCGAAGCCGACGGTGTGGGTGTCGAGGTAGGCGCGGTCGATGCGGCCGGTGCGGATGATCTCGTGCAGCAGGGCGTTGAGCAGGGCGACGTTCGTGCCGGGCCGCGGCGCCAGGTGCACGTCGGCGCGGCGGGCGACGGGGGTGTGACGGGGGTCGACGCAGACCAGCCGGGGCGGGTCGGAGCCCTCGAGGCGGTCCAGGATCCGCATCCACAGCACGGTCTGGGTCTCGGCCACGTTGTGCCCGAACAGCGCGACGGTGTCGGCGTGGTCGATGTCCTCGTAGGAGCCGGGCTGTCCGTCGGTGCCGAAGGTCTCCTTCAGCGCCTCGGCGGCGGTCGCCGTGCACAGACGGGTGTTGCCGTCCAGGTGGTTGGTGCGGATGCCGGCGTGCGCCAGGACGGCGAGGGTGTAGTACTCCTCCAGGAACAGCTGGCCGGTGGTGTAGAAGCCGATCGAGCCCGGTCCCCGTTCGTCCAGCAGCTGTGCGGTGCGGGCGGCGATCCGGTCCATGGCCGTGTCCCAGTCGGTCTCCACCAGGCGGCCGTCCTCGCGGACGAGCGGCCTGGTGAGCCGGTCGGGTGCGTGGTTGGCCTGCCAGCCGTAGAGGTCCTTGGGGCCGAGCCTGCCGCGGTTGACCCGGTCGCCGGGGCGCCCCCTGACGCCCACGATGCGGCCGGCGCGCACCGCGATGTCCAGGGCGTCCCCGTTGGAGTGCAGGATCGACGCGGACCGCACCCACCGCTCCACGTCGTCCTCGGTGATCCCCTTGGCCAGGTGCATGTCCGTGCGCACCGGCCACGGGGTGCCGGGGGCGTACGGGGTCCGCGCACCCCAGGGGTCGGCGATCCGGTCTTCCGGGCTGTGCACGCTGCCACCTTCCGTGGGGGAACGACGTCCGTGCGGGAACTGCTGCGTCCGGTTCCGTGCGGGGACGACTGCGTCCGCGAGTACCCCGGCTCCGCGAAGCGATACGGCACCGTGAGTGACGGTCGGGGCACTCAGGGGCACGGACGGTGATCGGCGTGTCGTTCGTTCGTGGCTTGTTCGCCGACGGGCTGGCACGCCACGCAACGGCCTCCCTAGGATGTAATCCCTGTCCAGCCAGTCCAGTTGGCGCGGTACTCCGCAGGGGGAACGATGCACAGTGGTAAGCAGCTGTCCACCGAGATCGACGCAACCGTGCCGACGGCCGCGCGTATGTACGACTACTACCTGGGCGGCAAGGACAACTACGCGGCCGACCGCGCGGCGGTCGAGGAGCTCGACAAGGTCGTTCCCAGCACGCGCCGGCTCGCGCTGAACAACCGGCGTTTCCTGCAGCGGGTGGTGCGCACCCTCGCGCAGGAGTACGGAATCCGCCAGTTCCTCGACCACGGCTCCGGTCTGCCCACCCAGGAGAACGTGCACCAGGTCGCCCAGCGGATCGACCCGAGCACCCACGTGGTGTACGTGGACAACGATCCGATGGTGCTGGTCCACGGCCGCGCACTGCTGGAGCAGGACGAGCGCACCGCGGTCATCCACGCCGACATGCGCTCCACCGACGAGATCTTCTCGCACCCCGAGACCCAGCGCCTGCTCGACTTCTCGCAGCCGGTGTGCGTGCTGTTCAACTCGGTGTTCCACTGCATCCCGGACAGTGACACCGACGGCCCGCTCGCGGTGGCCCGCCGGGTGCGCGAACGGCTGGCTCCCGGCAGCTTCATGGTGATGTGCCAGCTGGTCAGCGACGACCCGAAGGTCCGCGAGTTCGTGACCGGCTTCATGGACCAGGTGACCCAGGGGCACTGGGGCCGGGTCCGTGAGGAGAAGGACGTGGAGTCGTACTTCGAGGGTCTGGAGATCCTGGAGCCGGGTCTGGTGGAGGTCTCCACCTGGCGTCCGGACACAGAGGTGGCCCCCCGTCAGCTCTCCGACGAGTGGATCGAGTTCGGCGGCGTGGGCCGGGTTCCGTAGAGACACCCCCGACGCGCCGACGCCCCTCGCCGACCACCTGGGTCCCGCGAGGGGCGTCGCGCATCCGGACGGCGGCTACGGCGCGGGATAGCGCTCTTCCATGGTGCTGCGCAGCAGTTCCAGGGAGTCGCGGGGTTTGAGCGCCTCGTCGGCGAGGCGGTCCAGCGCGATCCGGTACTCCTCCGTCTCGTCGCGGTCCTCGAGGAAGTTGGCGCTTCTGATGTGCTCCAGGTAGACCACATCGGGCAGGTCGAGGCCCCCGAAGCGCAGATACGTCACCGGGATGGCCGGAGCCGACGCGTTGGTCACGCCCAGCGGCACGATCTGCACGGTGACATTGGGCCGTTCGGCCATCCTCACCAGGTGCTCGAGCTGTTCGCGCATCACCTCGGGGCTGCCGAGCACGCGCAGCAGGACGGACTCGTCGATGACCGCCCACAGTTGCGGGGCGCCCGCCCGCGACAGCAGTTCGGCGCGCCGCATACGGAGTTCCACGCGGCGCTGCACCTCGCTCGCCGGCGCGTTGGGCAGTCCGCGCTCGACCACGGCGCGGGTGTACGCGGCGGTCTGCAGCAGGCCCGGCACGTACTGGATCTCGAAGGTGCGGATGGTGGCGGCGGCCTCCTGCAGCCCCACCAGACGGTCGAACCACTCGGGCATCAGCCGCTTGTCGTACCGCTGCCACCAGCCCGGCTCCCCGGCACGCTGGAGCAGCTTGAGCAGGACCGAGCCCTCGTAGTCGTCGGTGCCGTAGAGCTGGAGCAGCTTGCGGACGTCCGCCTCGGTGGGCGGGCGGCGGCCCTTGCCCGACTCGATACGGGACAGTTTCGCCGCACTGAAACCGACGGCGCGTGCCGCCTGGTCCTGGGCCAGACCGGCATCCTCACGGAAGCCTGCGAGCTGCACTCCGACCAGCATCTTCAGCAGGGTCGGAGCCGGCTCGGGCCTGTCCAGATAGGGTTCCAGACGGGAGATGCGATGCGACGACGCGGCGGACATCCTGACTCCCAGCAGACCGGCACAAGGGCGATTTACACTATCGCACCTCATCACGCCGCACCGCATCACCCGTAGAAGCCGGACGGAAGTGAGGAGTTGCCCTCCGCTCCCCCGGCGGCGCCCCCGTCACCGGGTCCGCGCCGGGCGCCCGGCCCCGGCCGTGCTCGGGCCACGTACCGGCCGTGCTCAGACCAGGTGGTCGAACTCGCCGTCCTTGGCGCCGGCCAGGAATGCCGCCAGCTCCGCGGCCGTGTACACCAGGGCGGGCCCGTCGGGGTCACGGGAGTTGCGCATCGCGATGGCGCCGCCGGTCAGCGGGGCCACCTCCACGCAGTTGCCCTCCGCGTTGCTGTGCCGGCTCTTGATCCAGCAGGCGTCCAGCTGGCTCGCCCGTACTCCGTTGCGCACTCCTGGCACCGCAGTCTCCTTGCTGTTCGTACGCGCCCGGCCGAAAAAAACCCACGCAATTTCTCGTGCAATTGCACACGGGCGCTTTCAGCGTGGATAATAACGGCGGCGTCAACCCCCCTGTTGGCGCACTGACCTGACGTCGCATCGGGGAGATGCCGTGTCATCACCTGCGCATCCCGTGCTCCGCCCGCCCGGCGTGGAGGCACGCCCGATGCCGTGGACGGCCGACGCCGCGTTCCCCTCGGCGGCACTGCGCATCGAGTGCAGCCGGGAGGGCCTCGCCCGGGCCCGCTCCTTCACCCGGGAGACCCTGCGCGCCTGGTCGCTCGGCCACCGGTGCGACGACGCCACGCTCGTGATGTCGGAGCTCGCCGCCAACGCCGCCACCCACGCGGCGCCGCGGAGCGCGGGCGCACCGGAGGTCCGTATCGGCTTCCACCTGGACCCGGCGCACCTGCTGCTGACCGTCTCCGACCCCGACGACCGCCCGCCCGTGCACACCCCCGCCTCCGCCCTGGAGCAGCACGGCCGGGGCCTGGGCATCGTCGACGCCCTGTGCGAGGCGTGGGGCTGGACCCCCACCCCTCCCGCGGGCAAGACGGTGTGGGCCCGGTTGTCGGCCCACGCGACGCACCCGCCCACCTGACACGACTGCCGCGGAAAGGCACCCAGCCATGCGCAGCGCTTCTACGGAACAGCCGAGCAGCGAGCGCCCTGTGCGCCACACGCCCCCCACCGGAGTGGCCCGGACCACGCCCCTCACGGCACTGTCCCGAGTGCCGTGGGCCGACATCCAGGACTCCACCGGGTCGGCGGCGGCCATCCCCCTGCTGCTCAACGGCATCGCCTGGGGCGACGCCGACACCGCCCGGGCCGCCCTGGAGGATCTGCGCCGGCGGATCTGCCAGTACGGCTTCGTCGTGGAACAGGCGACGGCCGCCACCGTCCCCTTCCTCTGGGAGCTGGCCCAGCTTCCGCATGTCACCTGCCGCGCCCAGATCATCCAGCTGCTGAGGGCCATCGCGGACGCCCGGCAGTGGGAGAGCACCGCCGCCGTCTATCCCAAGCTGCTCAACCACCGCGAGAACCCGGTGGCATGGGAGCGTGCGGCCCGCCAGGCGGTGCGCGCCCGCGCCGGCGACCTGGACCGGCTGCTCGACGAGCAGGACACCGAGATCGCCCGCGCCTCGACGGAACTGGCGCACGCGCTGGCGCGGTGAGACCTCCGGGCGGACCGCCCGGACCGGACCGCTCACGAGAGGCGCGCGGGTTCGGGGGACGAGCCGCGCGCCGGGGGGAGGGTCGCGCGCGGTCGCCCGGGGGAGCCGGCCGCGCGCGACCCGGGCGCACTCCGGCCGGCGCGGCGGGGCCGACCGCCGCCCACGAAGGGTGACGCCCCTCGCCTCGGGTGGCCCGGCAGTGTAGACATGGCACATGGTCCGACTCATGGGTCGATCCAGGGCCCGGTCGCCGTTGCGGCCCGTGGCGGCGGCGGCCGCGCGGCGGGAGCGGGGCGGTGGCCGGTGGTGGCGTCCAGTGGCGGGGCTGCGGTCGGTGCTGAGCGGGCGCAGCGTCGCCGGCCAGGTGTTCGTGCTGCATGTGGTGATCGTGGTGCTGCTGGTCGTGGCCGCCGTCGTGGCGCTGGTGCTGCAGGTGCGGCGGGACAGCACCCAGGAGGCCCGCAACCGTTCCCTGGCCGTCGCGGAGACCTTCGCGAACTCACCCGGCATCGTCGAGGCGCTGGACGCGCCCGACCCCACGGCGGTCCTCCAGCCGCGGGCCGAGGCCGTGCGCAAGCAGGCGAAGGTCGACTTCGTCGTCGTCATGAACACCGAGGGCATCCGCTACACCCACCCCAGGCCGGACCGTATCGGCAGGAAGTTCGTGGGCACGCTCGGGCCCGCGCTGCGGGGCGAGCCCGTGGTGGAGGAGATCGACGGCACCATCGGCGAGCTGGTGCAGGCGGTGGTGCCGGTGGAGGACGGCGACGGCACCGTCGTCGGCCTGGTGTCCGCGGGCATCACCACCGAGCACGTCGGCGGGGCCGCCAACAGTCAGCTGCCGCTGGTGCTGGCGGCGGCGGCTGTCGCGCTCGCCCTCGCCACCGCCGGCGCGGCCCTGGTCAGCAGGCGGCTGCTGCGCCAGACCCACGGGCTGGGCCCGCACGAGATGACCAGGATGTACGAGCACCACGACGCGGTGCTGCACGCGGTGCGGGAGGGCGTCGTCATCGTGGGCGGCGACGGCACCCTGATGCTCGCCAACGACGAGGCCCACCGGCTGCTGCGACTGCCGGCCGACGCGGAGGGCCGGCAGGTCCTGGACCTGGGTCTGGATCCCGGCACCGCCGAACTGCTGTCGTCCGGGCGGGTCGCCACGGACGAGGTGCATCTGGTCGGCGACCGGCTGCTGGCCGTCAACCAGCGGCCCACCGACCGGGCCGGCGGACCACCCGGCAGCGTGGCGACCGTCCGCGACTCCACCGAGCTGCGGGCCCTGTCCGGCCGCGCCGAGGAGGCACGAGAGCGGCTCGACATGCTGTACGACGCCGGGGTGGGCATCGGCACCAGCCTGGACGTCACGCGCACGGCCGAGGAACTGACGGAGCTGGCGGTGCCGCGGTTCGCCGACTTCGCCACCGTGGACCTGTTCGAGTCGGTGCTGGCCGGCGGACAGCCCGACGCGGCGAGCGCGGTGCGCCGCACCGCGCTCGCCGGGATCCGCAAGGACGCCCCGCTGTACCCGGTGGGCGAGAAGATCCGGTTCGTCGAGTCGTCCCCGCAGGGCCGCAGTCTCAGGGGCGGGCGGGCGGTGCTCGAGCCCCGGCTCGCCGACGCCCCCGGCTGGCAGGCGCAGGACGCCGAACGCTCCGGGCAGGTCGTCGAGTACGGCATCCACTCGCTGATCACGGTGCCGCTGCGGGCGGGTGCGGTGACGCTGGGTGTGGTGAGCTTCTGGCGCTCCGAGAAGCCACAGCCGTTCGACGCCGAGGAGGTGGCGCTGGCCGAGGAGCTGGTGGCGCGGGCCGCGGTCTCCATCGACAACGCCCGCCGCTACACCCGCGAGCACAGCATGGCGGTGACGCTCCAGCGCAGCCTGCTGCCGCGCACCCTGCCGGAGCAGAGCGCCCTGGAGATCGCCTACCGCTACCTGCCCGCGCAGGCCGGGGTGGGAGGCGACTGGTTCGACGTGCTGCCGCTGTCGGGCACCCGGGTGGCGCTGGTGGTCGGCGATGTCGTCGGTCACGGTCTGCACGCCGCGGCCACCATGGGACGGCTGCGCACCGCGGTGCACAACTTCTCCGCCCTCGACCTGCCGCCCGACGAGCTGCTCGGCCTGCTCGACGAGCTGGTGGGGCGCATCGACCAGGACGAGGCGCACGAGGAGCACAACGCGCCGGTGACCGGGGCGACCTGTCTGTACGCGGTCTACGACCCGGTGTCCCGGCGCTGCACCGTGGCCAGGGCGGGCCATCCGCCGCCCGCGCTGATCCACCCGGACGGCCGGGTCGAGTTCCCGGACGTGCCCGCGGGCCCGCCGCTGGGGCTCGGGGGGCTGCCGTTCGAGACGGCCGATCTGGAGCTGGCCGAGGGCAGCCGGCTGGTGCTCTACACGGACGGGCTGGTCGAGGACCGGCGGCATGACATCGACGTCGGCCTGGAGCAGTTGCGCGAGGCGCTGTCGCGGGCCGGGGACTCCCCGGAGGACACCTGCAGGGTGGTGCTTGAGGCACGGCGTCCGTCGCGGGCCGGTGACGACATCGCGCTGATCGTGGCGCGCACGCGGGCGCTGCCCGCGGACCGTGTCGCCGAGTGGCAGGTGCCGTCCGATCCGGCGGCCGTCGGCGACGTGCGGGCGGCGGTCACCCGGAAGCTGGCCGAGTGGGACCTTGAGGAGCTGGGGTTCTCCACGGAGCTGATCCTCAGTGAGCTCGTCACCAACGCGATCCGCTACGGCGGCCCGCCCATCCGGGTGCGCATGCTGCGCGACCGCCATCTGATCTGCGAGGTCTTCGACGGCAGCAGCACCTCGCCGCATCTGCGCTACGCGACGATGACGGACGAGGGCGGGCGGGGTCTGTTCCTGGTGGCGCAGCTCGCCGAACGCTGGGGCACCCGCTATCTGCCGGCCGGCAAGGTCATCTGGGCCGAGCAGCCCCTTCCCCAGCAGCCGCCGGCGGGCCGGGAGCCATAAGCCCTCCGAGGGAGATGTCATAAGAGAGCCTTATGACCCCATAGACCGGACCCGCGTACCAACTTAGGCAAGCCTCAGTTTAGGCTTCGGGGCGAGTCGCTTGTCCTCGCTCGAAGGGAAACTGACCATGCCCCGCCCCCTGCGGGTAGCCATCGTCGGATCCGGCCCCGCCGGGATCTACGCCGCCGACGCCCTGCTCAAGTCCGACGTCGCCACCGAACCGGGCGTGTCCATCGACATCTTCGAGCGCATGCCGGCGCCGTTCGGACTGATCCGGTACGGCGTCGCCCCCGACCACCCGCGGATCAAGGGCATCATCACCGCCCTGCACCAGGTCCTCGACAAACCGCAGATCCGCCTGTTCGGCAACGTGGACTACGGCACCGACATCCACCTCGACGACCTGCGCGCCTTCTACGACGGCGTGATCTTCGCCACCGGCGCCATGGCCGACCGGGCGCTGCCGATCCCGGGCATCGACCTCGACGGCTCCTACGGCGCCGCCGACTTCGTCTCCTGGTACGACGGCCACCCGGACGTGCCGCGCACCTGGCCCCTCGAGGCCGAGAAGGTCGCGGTGCTCGGCGTCGGCAACGTCGCCCTGGACGTCGCCCGGATCCTGGCCAAGACGGCGGACGAGCTGCTGCCGACGGAGATCCCGCCGAACGTGTACGAGGGCCTGAAGGCCAACAAGGCCCTGGAGATCCATGTGTTCGGCCGTCGCGGCCCGGCACAGGCGAAGTTCAGCCCGATGGAGCTGCGGGAGCTCGACCACTCCCCCAGCATCGAGGTGATCGTCGACCCCGAGGACATCGACTACGACGAGGGGTCGATCGCCACCCGGCGCGGCAACAAGCAGGCCGACATGGTCGCCAAGACCCTGGAGAACTGGGCGATCCGCGATGCCGGCGACCGCCCGCACAAGCTGTACCTGCACTTCTTCGAGTCGCCCACGGAGATCCTCGGCGAGGACGGCAGGGTCGTCGGGCTGCGCACCGAGCGCACCGCCCTCGACGGGACCGGCAACGTCAAGGGCACCGGCGAGTTCAAGGACTGGGACGTCACCGCCGTCTACCGCGCGGTGGGCTACCTCTCCGACAAACTCCCCAAGCTGCCCTGGGACATCGACTCCGGCACCGTCCCGGACGAGGGCGGCCGGGTCATCGGTGAGACCGGCGAGCATGTGCAGTCGACGTACGTCACCGGCTGGATCCGGCGCGGTCCGGTGGGCCTGATCGGGCACACCAAGGGTGACGCCAACGAGACGGTGGCCAATCTGCTGGCCGACTACGCCGACGGGCGGCTGCACACCCCCGCCTCCCCCGCCCCCGAGGCCGTGGACGCCTTCCTCGCCGAGCGCGAGATCCGCTACACGACCTGGGACGGCTGGTACCGCCTGGACGCCGCGGAGAAGGCGCTGGGCGAGCCGCAGGGCCGCGAGCGCGTCAAGATCGTCGAACGCGAGGACATGGTGCGGGAGAGCGGCGCGTGAGCCGTTGACCGGATGAGCCGGTCGCCCCGGCCGCCCATGAGCGCCCGCCCGGTCCGATCGCGGACCGGGCGGGCGCTCTGCGCGTGCGGTTGTGTACGATCTCCCCTTCACTGAATCACCACATGGCCTTCACGTGGGGGTCATGGAGGGGGGAGACATCCATGCGGATACGCACTGCCGCCGTCGCCACCACCGCCGCCGCGGGCGCGCTCGCCGCACTGACGGCCGTGCCGGCGCAGGCCGCCGAGTACACCTCGGCGCTGAAGGTCCGGGGCATCCAGTACGACGCGCCGGGAAGCGACTCCAACCGGTGCTCCGGGGGCAACACCCACCAGGAGTACCTGACCATCAAGAACTACTCGTCGACGAAGACCGTGAACCTCAAGGGCTACTTCGTCGAGGACGCCGCCGGGAACTGGTTCGAGTTCACCGCCAACCACTACCTCCAGCCCGGCGACTACGTGAAGCTGCGCGGGGGCAACGGCAGCGACTCCGACAAGAACAACGTCGTCTACCGCGACAACTGCAACTTCATGTGGAACAACACCGGGGACACGATCTACCTGTACAAGCCGAGCGGCAGCCGCGCCGACGTGCACTCGTACACCCGCAGCAACGACCCGGACCGCAACGGGTACATCACGTTCCACAAGTGACCGGCCCCGCCGCGGGCTTCAGTCCGTGAGCGGCAGATGGCCCGTCTCCCCCGGCTGGAGGCGGGCCGTCCGGTCCGGCAGCCGTACGTCGATCGGTGCCGGACCGCTCGGCGGTACGGCGATCTCCAGCCGGCCGCGTTCCAGCCGCAGCCGGACACCCCAGTGGCCGTGATAGCGGATGGTGAAGCCGTAGGAGGACAGCTCCGGCAGCGGCACCGGGTTCAGGCGCAGCGCGCCGTTGCGGGTCTCCAGGCCGGGCAGTCCGCGCTGGACCAGGTCGAGGGTCCCGGCCATGGCACCGAGGTGGATGCCCTCCCCGGTGGTGCCGCCCTGGATGTCGGCGATGTCCCCCTGGAGGGCCTCCTGGCAGAACGACCAGGCCTCGGCCCGCCGGTCCCGGGCGAGCACCCAGCCGTGGACCAGACCGCTGAGCGTGGAGCCGTGACTGGTGCGGTGCAGGTAGTGGTCCACCGTGCGCCGCCAGGTCCGCTCGTCGAGAGCGTGCCCCAACCGGCCGAACAGCCCTTGCAGTTCGGCCGGGGAGAACAGATACCCGAGCATCAGGACGTCCGCCTGCTTCGAGGCCTGGTAGCGGTTGACGGTGTCCCCCTCGGCCTCCAGGATCCGGTCCAGGCGGCGGATGTCGCCGTACCGCCGCCGGTACGCGGGCCAGTCGAGCTCCGCGAGTTCGCCGTAGCCCTCGAACTGGCTGATGACCCCTTCGTGGAAGGGCACGTGGAGGGTGCGGGAGACCTCCTCCCAGTGTTCGAGTTCACCGCCGTCCAGGCCCGTGCGCTCGTCGAGTTCCCGCCGCCGCGGCTCGGGCAGGGCGCGCAGCACGTCGAGCGTGTGGGCGAGCACCCAGGCCGCCGTGACGTTGGTGTACGCGTTGTCGTCCAGACCGGGGCGGTCCGCGCCGGGGTAGGCGTCGTGGTACTCGTCGGGGCCGACCACGCCCCGGATGCGGTGCCGGCCCAGATGCGGGTCGTACTCGGCCGCGTCCGCCCAGAACCGGGAGATCTGCAGCAGCATCTCGGCGCCCTCGGTGTGCAGGAACTCGGTGTCGCCGCTGGCCTCGCAGTACTGCCACACGTTGTACGCGATCGCCGAGCCCACATGGTGCTGCAGATGCGAGTGGTCGGGCACCCAGCGGCCCGAGCGCGGGTTGAGATGGACCTTCTGTGCCTCCTCCCGGCCGTCGCTGCCGCTCTGCCAGGGGTACATCGCGCCCCTGCGGCCGGCGTCCCGGGCGGCGGTGCGGGCCCGCTCGAGCCGTCGGTAGCGGTAGTGCAGCAGGGCCCGGGAGACCTCCGGGAAGTGCAGATTGAGGTAGGGCAGCACGAACAGCTCGTCCCAGAAGACGTGCCCGCGGTAGGCCTCGCCGTGCAGCCCGCGGGCCGGGACGCCGACGTCCAGGTCGGCGGTGTGCGGGGAGAGCGTCTGGAGCACATGGAACAGGTGCAGGCGCAGGATGGTGCCCGCCTCCCCGGGGACGTCCAGCTCGGCCCGCCGCCACAGCTGGCCCCAGGCGGTCCGGTGCGAACCGGTCAGCTCCTCCAGGCCGGGGACCCGGCCCACCCGGTCCACGGCGGCGTGCAGGGGGTCGCTGATCGCCGGGTCCCGTGAGGTGTGCAGGGCGACGAGCTTGTCCACGGTGGCGGTGCGGCCCGGCGTCAGATGGAGCCGGGTGTGCTGGACGGCCCGGCCGCTCTCCCTGCGGGAACTGACGGGCGCATCGGTGAGCAGCCGGGACGCCAGCGCGATGCGGATGTCGGAGGTGCGGGTGCGGCAGCGCAGCCACACCGTCCCCGGCGTGGCGCTGCCGCCGTGCACATGCGTCAGATGCCGGCCGTCCAGGTCGCGGTAGCGGGCGACACCGGCGTTGGTGACGGTGCCGTCAAGGGCCGCCTCCACCTCGAGGGGACCGGAGTAGCGTTCGGTGGTGAACTCCGTGCGCAGCGCGGCCAGATGAGGGTCGGCCATGTGCACCAGCCGTTCCTGGCGCACCGTCAGGGCCCGGCCCCCGCCGAGGTCGAAGCGCGTGAACCGCTCCAGCAGGCCCGAGGCCAGGTGCAGGATCTCGCGGTGGTCGAGCACGACGGCCGTGTCGGGGCCGATCCACGGACCGTCGGGGAGGCGGAAGCGCAGCGGCAGCCAGTTGGGCAGATTGACCAGGTCCTCGTTCTCGACCCGCCGCCCGGAGACCTCGGAGGTGAGCCGGTTGTAGCAGCCGGCCACATACGTCCCGGGGTAGTGCACCTCGTCGGCGGAACACTCCGGCAGTGCTCCGCGGGTGGCGAAATAGCCGTTGCCCAGGGTGCACAGCGACTCCCTCAGCCGCGCTTCGGCGGGGTCGTAGCCCTCGTACTCCCAGGTCCAGCCCGTCACGTCGACGCTCCTCCCGTCGGCGCCCCACCGAGATCCGAGTGCGACGGTGTCGGCGCCCTGCCGCAGCAGTCTGTCCCGGTGCCGTCCGGCGACGGTGCGGCCCACGCCGGTGACGAGCCCGAACCGCCGGTACGGCTGACAGTTCCGCCCGGGGTACCCCGGGGCCGGGCGGGACACACGTCACCGCACGGAACGGGCCGGCTGCGCGATGTCCGGCTCGTCGGACAGGGTGCCGGCACGGGTGCGGTTCTCGATACGCGGACGATATGTGCCGGCTCGTAGCCTTGACGGCATGCGTGTGCTGATCGTCGAGGACGAACCCTATCTGGCAGAGGCCATCCGCGACGGGCTGCGCCTGGAGGCCATCGCGGGTGACATCGCCGGTGACGGCGACACCGCGCTGGAACTCCTCGGCGTCAACACCTACGACATCGCCGTCCTCGACCGCGACATACCCGGGCCCTCGGGCGACGAGATCGCCACGCACATCGTCGCCTCCGGCAGCGGCATGCCGATCCTCATGCTCACCGCCGCGGACCGTCTCGACGACAAGGCCTCCGGGTTCGGACTCGGTGCCGACGACTACCTCACGAAGCCGTTCGAGATGCGCGAGCTCGTGCTCCGGCTCAGAGCACTCGACCGTCGGCGTGCGTACACCAGGCCGCCCGTACGGGAGATCGCGGGCCTGCGCCTGGATCCGTTCCGCCGCGAGGTGCACCGCGACGGCCGTTACGTCGCCCTCACCCGGAAACAGTTCGCGGTGCTCGAAGTCCTGGTCGCCGCCGAAGGCGGTGTCGTGAGCGCCGAGGAACTGCTGGAACGCGCGTGGGACGAGAACGCCGACCCGTTCACCAACGCCGTCCGCATCACCGTCTCGGCCCTGCGCAAGCGGCTCGGCGAGCCCTGGATCATCGCCACCGTCCCGGGCGTCGGCTACCGCATCGACGCCCGGCCGGCGGCCGCGCACCAGGGGCACGACCATGGATAGGGCACCGGGGCTGAGCGTCCGCGTCAAGCTCACCCTCAGCTATGCCGGATTCCTCATGCTCGCCGGGGTCCTGCTGCTCGCGGCGATGTGGATCTTCGTCCTGCGCCACCTGCCCGCCTACACGAGTGTCCCCGGGGGCGTGCTGGTGCGCTCCTTCCTCCTGCGCGACTTCGCGTCGGCCGCGGGCGCGGTGCTGCTCTTCCTGCTGGTGTTCGGCCTCGTCGGAGGCTGGGTCCTCGCCGGCCGCATGCTCGCCCCCCTGAACCGCATCACACACGCCACCCGCACGGCCGCGAGCGGATCGCTCTCGCACCGCGTCCGGCTGCCGGGCCGGCAGGACGAGTTCCGTGAACTCGCCGACGCCTTCGACACGATGCTGGCGCAGCTCGAGGCACACGTGGCCGAGCAGCAGCGATTCGCCGCCAACGCCTCGCACGAACTGCGCACCCCGCTGGCGGTCTCCAAGTCGCTGCTCGACGTGGCGCGCGCCGATCCGAGCCGCGCCGGCGACGAACTCGTCCACCGCCTGCACGCCGTCAACACGCGGGCGATCGACCTCACGGAAGCACTGCTCCTGCTGAGCCGCGCCGGCCGGCGGTCCTTCACCCGCGAACACGTCGACCTGTCCCTGGCGGCCGAGGAGGCCGCCGAGACACTCCTGCCCCTCGCGGAGAAGCACGGAGTCACCGTCGACACGTCGGGAGACATCGCGCCGACGCTCGGTTCGCCGGCGCTCCTGCTGCAGCTGGCCACGAACCTCCTGCACAACGCGATCGTCCACAACCTGCCGGAGGGGGGAACCGTGTGGATCCACACCGGTGCCGGCCCCGGGACCGTGGTGCTCACCGTCGAGAACACCGGCGAGCAGGTCAGTCCACAGCTCGTCCCGACCCTCACCGAACCGTTCCGGCGCGGCACGGAACGCGTGCACACCGACCAGGCGGGTGTCGGCCTCGGCCTGACCATCGTCAAGACCATCACCCAGGCACACGACGGCACGCTCACCCTCGCCCCGCGCTCCGCCGGCGGGATGCGCATCACGGTGGAACTGCCCGCGGCGTCCCCCCACACGGGCCGGTGAAGAAGGTACGGAGGGTCAGGAGGCGGGGGTGCGGGGCGGCGGGAGCGGCACCGATCCCCCGCGGTGCCGCTCCCGTGCCGTGCCCGGGGGTCAGACCTCCAGTTCCGCCTCGATACGGCGCAGCTGGTGGCGGGCCATCGCCAGGTTGGCGCGGCCGGCGTCCAGCACCAGGTACAGGAACAGGCCGTTGCCGCCTCGTCCCTTGAGCAGCCGGATCAGGTGGTACTGGCTGGTGAGGGTGATCAGGATGTCCTCGATCTCCTCCTTGATGCCGAGGTGCTCCATGGTGCGCAGCTTGGACCGCACCACGTCGGTGTTGCCGGCCGCGGCGACCTCCAGGTTGAAGTCCTTGCCGCCGCCCAGCGTCCCGAGGGCCATGCCGCTGGTGTAGTCGACGAGAGCGGCGGCGGTGGCGCCGTCGATGGAGGCGAGGCATTCCTTGAGCGAGGTCTCGGTGTTGGCCATGAGTGGTGTCCTTTCCGTCGGAATCGGTGATGCGGCCGGTCGCCCGGTGGTGCGTGGGTCCGGCCGTGGGGAAGCCGGTGTTCAGCCGCCGGGCTGGGGCCGGGGCGCGTGCGAGGGCCGCTGGGGGGTGCGCACCGGAAGGGTGCCGATGCGGCGGGCCGGGTCCGGGGGCGGCGCGGGGTGCTGCGCCGCCGCGCGGTCGGCGTGCCGGCCGCCGCCGGGGCCGATGTGGGTGTCGACCAGGTCCGCGATCCGGGCCCCGCTGCGCCGGCCCTCCAGGTGCAGCCGGCCCACGTTGACCCGGTCGTCGGCGAGGAGGGTGAGGACCGCGGTGGTCCCGGCCGCGTAGGTCGCGACGTAGCCCTGGGCGCCGCGCACCAGCAGCTCGCGGAACTCGCCGCGCGAGGCGGCGTCCGTCATGCGGTAGGCGACGCCGAGCGCGGCGGCGGTGAGGGCGGCCAGCCCTTCCGGTTCGGTGCCGGGCACGTCATGGGCGAGGACCAGCCCGTCGACGGTGGCGGCGAGCGATCCGGTGAGCCGGGGGATGCGGGTGCGCAACCGGCGCAGTTCGTCCTGCACGTCGGTCTCGACGGCCATGAGCAGTCTCCTTTCGGCACGCTGCCGGCGCGCGCGGATCACAGTGCCTCCAAGGCGTCCAGGAGCCGTCTCAGCAGCGCTGTGTCGGGCTCGTCCCACGCCGCGCCGGGAGCACCGGGCCCCGGGAGGGCGGCAGCGGCGGGCGGGGGCGGCGCGGGGGTGACCAGTCCGTCGGCGGCGAGGCGGCGCAGCTCGACGAGGGTGTGGAAGGTGCGGCACGCCAGCGCCGAGGCGATCTGCGCGGCGGTGCTGGCTCCGTCGACCAGGGCGAGGGTGCGGCCGCGTCGGGGCGGCAGGTCCGCGGGGTCGGCGCCGGGGGCACGGACCAGGGGGGCGGTGTCGACGGCGGGGTCGGGCCATATGCGGTGCAGCAGGGCGCGGCGGCGCCGCGACTCGCACAGCACCGTCTCCACGGACACGGGGCGGACCGCGCCGAGCCAGTGCGCCACTCCGGGGCGGAAGCGGGCGGGCCGGTCGTCGTGGGCGAGGGCGAAGTACGCCGCGTCGAACAGCGCGCCGAGGTGGCACAGCTCCAGGGCACCGGTGGTGAGGCGTCCGCTGTCCACCAGATGACGGCCCACGCGGTGCCGGGCGCCGGCCCGCTCCACGGCGTCCCACCAGCCGTCCGGGGCCACGGCGCCGCTGCGGGTGAGCAGGTCGCCGAGGGCGGGGCTCAGCGCGGACTCGACGTGGACCACCTGGCCCGCGCAGAGATAGAAGACGCCGGACGCGGTGGTGAGCGCCCCGGTCGCGCGGTCGGCGGCGAGGCTGCCGAGCAGGGCGGGGGCGGCGTCCGTGGGCACGACGGTGGTCATCCGAGCACCAGCCGGTCCGCCATCTCGGCCAGCCGGATACGGGCGAGGGCGAGGTTGCCGTCACGGCGGTCGAGCCACAGGTACAGGAACACCGTGCTGTCGAACGGCGTGACGACGAACCGCAGCAGGTGGTAGGCGTCCGCGGTGGTGAGGATCAGGTCCTCGACGGGTGGTTCCTTGTCCGAGGGAGTCGATGCGGCGGAGAGGGCAGAGGAGGCCGGGGCGGCGGAGGCGGCCGGGACCGCGGCGCCGCCCGGTGCGAGCGTGCCGCTCTCCAGGGCGAGGCGGGCGAGCTCGGCGGTCTCCGCGGCCGTGGCCTCGGTGTCGTCGCCCGGGGCCTCGCCGACCGCGCCCAGCGCGAGTCCGCTGATCCAGTCGACCACCAGGGCACCGCGCGCACCCGGCAGTCGCATGGCGTCCAGCAGACTCTCGTCGATTCCGGGCACGCCGGATCCCCCTCCTCGCACGGCTGTACCGCGAACGTGACATCGACGCTACTGTGTGTGCTCGCGCGAGGTGAAGGCTTTGGCGTTTTCCGGAGGAATATGCGCCAGGAAGAATCCGCCCCTGATAGAGTCCGCGCCTTTCGCGGTCGGGACCGATCACGTGCGAGCAGGGCCCGCCCCGATGCGGATGGTGGGCAGGCCCTGCTCGCGAGGACCCATTCTGGAGACCGGACACCGCCCGGAACCACGAGTGAGGGCGCCCCACCGCGTGCGCGCCGCGCACACCCCGCGCGTACGGCATCTCCGCGCGCCGGTGGTTGCACCGGGCACCGGGTGGGCAGGCGTGACCCGGCTGCGCCGTCCGGCGGAGCCCGTTTGGAACCCGCCGACCGGCGGCGACGATACTGGCAGGAGCACGTGCCCCCGCTCACACCTGGACCCATGCAGACCTCCCCCACAGTCCGCCGCACGATTCCGCCCACCGTCTGGCTGACCCGCGGCCGCCATGCCGGTGGCGCCCCGGAGGACGTCCTCCGGCGCAGCCTGCGCCGGCTCAAGGACAGCCAGGACATCGACGACTTCCTGGAGGTGCCCGACCCCGGCGGCTCACGGGACCGTGTGTTCGAGGCCCGGGTGCGGGTCGCCGGTGAGGTCACGGTGCGGGCCCGGCTGAGCCTCGCGCCCGCCACGGAGGACGGACAGGACTGGACGCTGGTCGCGGAGGCCGAGCAGCCCTGGGACCAGACGTGGCCGTCCCCGGCCGGCATGTTCTGGCCCCCGGATCCGGACGCCGGCTGGCGGGAGGACGCGGCGACGGGACTGCGGCCGGGCGCCCTGAACCCGCTGCCCGAGGACGACAAGGCCGTACGACGGCTGCTGCGCGCGTGCGCGCGGGACCCATGGCATCTGCATGTCGTCGTCCACGAGGCGATGACCACGGACGAGCGCGGCAAGGTGCCGCTGGCGCACTGGCTGCCGCCGGGACTGCGGGACCGCGTGGTGGAGCACCGGGCCGCGCCGCACCAGCTGCGGGTGGTGAACTGGGCGCTCAGGGAGTTCGAGGTGCAGGTGCCGCGCGGCGGCGCGGTGCTGTTGCCCGGCCGCCCGGTCCCGGAGGGCTACGAGGCCGACGCCTTCTCGGTGCGCGCGGTGTTCCTGGACGGCACGGAGCCGGCCGAACTCGTGGCCGCGGTGGCCCGCTTCGACGCGCTGCCGCGTCCGCTGCCGGACGGCGCGCAGGACGACCTGACCGCGCTGCGGGAGGACTGGCACCTGCTGACGCTGGAGGAGGAACTCGCCCGCGAGCGCAGCCTGGTGAAGATGTACGCCGAGGCGCTGGAGGCGATGACCAGGTCCCGGGACCTCTACCGCGAGGCGGCCGAACGCGCCCACGAGGCCCTGGCCGCGTACCGGGAGTCCGCCGACGCCCCGGCCGCCGGCCGCCTGCCGACCCAGCAACCCGCCTCACCCCTGCGGAACCTGACACGTCGGCTGGATCGCCTCAAGCTGACCGCGAAGGTCCGCCGCGCCATGCCCGACGAGGGCGAGGAACGGACGGACGGCGCGACGCCGGATGCGCGGGGCGCACTGACGAGTGCGCAGGACTCACCGGATGCGCGGGGCGCACGGCCGAGTGATGAGGACCCGGCGGACGCGCGGGGCGCACTACCAAGAGCACAGGACCCTGCGGACGCGCGGGCGACGGTGGAGACCGCCCCGTCGGCGGAGGACGCGCGAGGCGGAACGGCTGACGCCGAGGACACCACGACGCGGCCCGAGCACACGGCAGCCGCGACGCCGTCACCGGCGACCCGCCGCTAGCCGCGGACCGCCTCCGAGGTGAAGGCCCGGCCACCGCAGACCGGATCCGGGCGGGAAGGTACCGGCCACCGCAGGCCGGATCCGGGCGGGAAAGTACCGGCCACCGCAGGCCGGACCCGAGAAAGCAGCCCGGTCACCGCATCCAGATCCCAGGAGGAGACCGCCGCCACCGGCGACCACAACCGGGGCGGAGGCCCAGCCACCGCAGCCCGGATCCGGGCGGGAAGGTACCGGCCACCGCAGGCCGGATCCGGGCGGGAAAGTACCGGCCACCGCCCGCCGGACCCGAGAAACCAGCCCGGTCACCGCATCCAGATCCCACGCAGGAGACCCGCCACCGGCGATCAGACCCGGGCGTGAGGCCCGGCCACCACGCGGTGGTCGGCGGCGCGCGGCAGTCGGCGGCTGGGCCCCGGCCGCTGCCGGCCGGTCTCGGCTCGCCGCGAGGGCCGGACCCGCGTTCGTGCGGGCCGGCCCTCGTGCGGCGGTGCCGGTCAGTCGGCCGTGTGGCGGGCCTCCGGCGGTGGCCAGGCGGCCCAGCGGCGGCCCGGGAACGGGGACGCCACCCGCACGACCAGGGCCGTGAGGGCGAGCAGTGCGGCGGTGACGGCGGCGGCACTGGCGAGCCACGGCGGAGCGAGCGCGAGGTCCACCGCCCGGGACAGCACCGACGACGAGAACGAACCGCCGTAGGCGTGGGTCGCGGCCAGAACCGCCGGGACCGCGAGCGCGGCCACCAGTACCAGAGCACCGGGGCGCACCACGAGGATCAGGGCGAGCACGGTGCAGAGCACCGCCAGGCCGACGGCGAAGGCGTGCAGGCGCAGTGACGTGCCGTCGTGGTGCAGCGGGAAGTGCGCGACCGCGCACAGGGCGAGGGCCGCGGCGGCGAGCCAGCTCGACCAGGTGACGGACCTGATGACCGGCTCGGGCTGGCGGGTGCGGGCCGCCGGCTCGGGCCGCCGCGGACCGCGCGGACGGCGCGGTCCGCGCCCGCCCGGCCGGAGGCCGGGCCGCATACGGCGCAGCCGGCGGTCGCCGTCGCGCGACCCGCGGCGCGGACGGCCGCTCGGCCGGTTCTCACGCGGGGTCGTACGGACGGCCACCCGGCGGGCGGGACGCCGCTCACGCGCCGGCTCCTCGGCCTCCGGCGCCTGGACGGCGGCCGCCTCCGTGCCGTCGGACCGCGGGGTGGCGGCCTTCGGCCGTGCGGGGCGTGGTGGCGGCTGCTCCGCCGCGAGCCGGTCGATCAGTTCGATCAGCTCCTCGACCGACCGTCCGGTGGCCGCGGCGCGCAGCGCCTCCTCGCGGCAGTGGGCGGCCAGCGGCTCCGCGTGCAGCAGGGCGACCAGGCGGGTGACGTCCTCGAGGGGACGGTGCGCGGCCGCCGCGCGGATCGTCTCGTCCGCGCTGTCGGCGTCGCGCGGCGGCCGGGTCAGCAGGGCGACCAGCCGGGTGACGTCCTCCACGGACCGGTCGACGCCTGCGGCGCGCAG
This sequence comes from Streptomyces sp. NPDC052012, assembly GCF_040689265.1. NCBI lineage: Bacteria > Bacillati > Actinomycetota > Actinomycetes > Kitasatosporales > Streptomycetaceae > Streptomyces > Streptomyces sp. NPDC052012. The sequence goes on along the minus strand of NZ_JBFAXA010000002.1, from coordinate 737,570 downwards.
CGCCTCGACCACGGCCCGGGCGTGTTCGGGGGACCGTTCCAGCGTGGTGATGAGGTCGACGACCTCCTCCAGGGGCCGGTCGGACACGGCGACGTGCACGAGGTCGCTGACCGGATCGCCGTAGGGTGCCCGGCCCGTCTCCTCGCTCGTCCCGGCCGGATCGAGGGCGTCGGCCGGGTCGTCGGGGTCGAGGGGATCCACGAGGTCGACGGTGGCGACCGGGTCCCTCGGGAGCGCGGGGTCCGCGGCGGCGGTGGCGAGCGGGTCCCTCCGGAGCGCCGGGTCCCCGTCGTCGACGGTGGCGACCGGCTTCGTCGTGGTGACCACGGTCCGCGCGCGTGCGGGATCCGGCCGGTGGACGCCGGTGGCGACGACCGTCGACGCGGTCGGCGGTGACGAGGCGGCCGTGTCGCCGGGTATGGCCGGTTCGTTGGAGGGGGGTGATGAAGAGAAGGTGGTCATGCTCGGCTCCATGGGGAAGGCTCGGGCCGCTCCCACGCCCCCGGACGTGCGACGAGCGACGCTACGTGGATCATTACTAGGCGCCCCTGTGCCGCCCTGCCACTTGGGTGGGCCACGGGGATGACCTGCGGTGATCGGTGTTTCGCCAGGGGTGCCCGGGGAAGCGGGACGCGCTGTCGACGACGGCCGGTACCTGTCGTCATGGCGGCGCCGAAAACGGGAATCCGCTCGGTGAAGCTCGTGTTCGCGGCGTGAAGTCCGTGACCACGGGGTGAAGTACCTGTTCGTCTGCGTTCGTCTGCGTTCGTCTGGTTTCGTCTGCCGGAACTCCGGGAGGAGGTGGTCAGCCAGTGGAGACGACCACCCTGGTGCTGGTCGTGGCGGCGGTTCTGGCGGCCCTGGTGCTCGCCGGCGCCGTGGCCGTCCTCGTGCGACTGGTGCGCACGAGGCGGGAGTTGGCGCGGGCGGGTCTGCCCACCGGGCCGCGCTGGATCTTCTGGGGCGCGGTGCTGTATCTGGTGCTGCCCGCGGACCTGTTGCCCGACCCGGTCTATCTGGACGACATCGGCGTGCTGCTGCTCGCCCTGCGCTCGCTCCGGGGCTCCGCGGGCACCCGGCCCCTCGGCGCGACGCCCCCGCCTTCGGAGCGTCGCCCCGCCGATGATTACGCTCCGTGAGGAAACCAACCACCCGTTCGATTCGTATAAGTCTCTGGAAGCCAAAAGAAGTCGGCGGACCAGGCGGCGGCGTGCGGGTGGCCGACGTTCGGTCGGCGCAGCACCGACGAGGGAGACACGATGCAACCGTTCGCGCTCAACTACGCACGTCCGGCACCGGAGTTGGCGGTCACCACTCCGTATGTGTACGACTCCGGACTGCAGTTGAACGTACTCGTCGACGGACGGGTCGCGGCCTCGGACCACGGGTTGTTGCGGGAGGTGGGGACCACGACGTCCACCGCGGGCTCCAAGACCCATTTCGACGACTGACAGCGGACCGTAGACGATGACCGTGCTCATCCTCACCTGTGAGGAGGATGTGACCGCCGACATGGTGGTCGTGCATCTCCACGACGCCGGGGTGCCGGTGATGCGCCTCGATCCCGCCGATCTGACCGAGGGCGTCTCGCTGTCCGGCGAATTCGTCCACGGCCGGTTCCGCGGCCATCTGTCCGCGGGGGGACGGCTGGTGAGCCTCGCCGGGCTGCGCTCCGTGTGGGTGCGCAGGCCGGGTCCGCCGGCGCAGCGGGCGGCGCAGCCGTCCGCCTGGCTCACCGAGGAGGCCTCACAGGCGCTCTACGGCATGCTGCGCGGTTCGCACGCCCGCTGGATGAACCATCCGGACGCGGCGCGCCGGGCCCGGCACAAGCCGTGGCAGCTGCGGCTGGCGCAGCGCTGCGGGCTGCCCGTGCCCGCCACCGTCATCACCACGTTCCCGCGGGCCGCCCGGGAGTTCGCCGAGCGCTACCCCGATCTGGTGGTCAAGCCCGTCTCCGGGGCGCATCCGCAGGATCCGCCCAGAGCGGTGCCGACGAGCAGGGTGGCACCGGACACCGACTTCTCCGCCGTCGCGTTCGGGCCGACGCTGTTGCAGCGGCGGATCGCCAAGCGGGCGGACATCCGGCTCACGGCCGTGGGGGAACGGCTGCTGGCGGCCCGCAAGGCGACGGCCGCGGACGCGGATCCGCAGGAGGTGGACGTGCGTTTCGCGGGACCGGGGTCGCCCTGGGAGCCGGTGGAGGTGCCGGCGCGCACCGCGGAGGCGGTCCACAGCTATCTACGGGAGGCCGAACTGGCGTACGGCGCTTTCGACTTCGTGGAGGACGGCGACGGGATGTGGTGGTTCCTCGAGTGCAACCAGTCGGGGCAGTTCGGCTTCGTGGAGGTGGAGACGGGCCAGCCGATCGCCCGCACCATCGCCGAGTGGCTGGCCCGTCCCGTCCCGGAGGACAGACGGGAGGTCGACGAGCAGGGCATACGGGCCCGCTGAGTCCCCGTCACCGAGCGGGCGCGTCCTCGCGGGGCGGACGCGGCCGTCACGGAGCCGTCCGTGGTGCGCGGGGGCGCCGGCTGGTTCGCGAGGCCGGCGTCCGGGCCGTCAGGCCGGGCGGGGGCCCGGCAGCAGGGCGGTGCGCTGCCAGCCGTTGCCCGGGGAGTGCGGCCGGTCGAGGCCGGGTCCGTAGCCGGGGGACTGCAGGGGTCGCATGACCAGCTCCAGTTCCCTGCTGACGCGTTCGGCCTCGCGGCGGACCTGTGCGGGGACGTCGCCACACTCCGCGATGAGTCGGTCGTAGATGGGGGAATCCTGGAACACCCGTCAACGTGCCTTTCTGCTCGGCGGCCCCGGTGCGGAGACGCGACTGCCGAGTCTAGGCGCCCGGATCGCGGGCGGCGGCAATTCCCCCGTATGTCCCACACGGGCCTGGGTGGAGGCGCGAGAATCCTCGCGCGCCTCCACCCAGGCCCGTGCCGTGCCGTCCCCGTCCGCGGGGCCGGCGGGATCAGACGGCCAGGGACAAGCCGCTCTCGCCGTCCGGGTCCGCGGTCCGTCGGGCCGCGGTACGTCCCTCGGCGAGCAGGGCGTCCGCCCGGGCGATGGCGTCCTCGATGCGGGACGTGCCCATCATCACGCAGAGCGTGTAGCTGACGTCCTCGAGTTCGCGCGACACCGCGGACGCATGCCCCTCCGCCTGTGCGATCCGCAGCGTCGCGTACCTCGTCAGCAGCTGTCTCACGACCTTCGGGTCCGGTACGAGCACGAAGCGCCCCTCTCTGGTTTTCGCTGCGTGTACCCGACCCGGGCTCAGGCATACCCCCCTTTTCCTCACCTGGCCGGAATTGACGAGAAACCTTCGCCCGCTGACCGGCCGCGAGCGGTCGTCTCAGGCCACCTGGCCGCTGTGCAGCGCGGTGTACGCCCCGCCGCGGCGCAGCAGTTCCTCGTGGGTGCCGGTCTCCAGGATCCGCCCCTCCCCCATGACCACGATCCGGTCGGCACCGCGCACGGTGGACAGCCGGTGTGCCACGACGAACGTGGTGCGCCCGCGCAGCAGCCGCGCCAGTGCCTCCTGGACCAGGGCCTCGGAGCGGGTGTCCAGCGCCGAGGTGGCCTCGTCCAGGACCAGCACCCGGGGGTCCCGGATCAGGGCGCGGGCGATGGCCAGACGCTGGCGCTGCCCGCCGGACAGGCGTGCGCCGCGCTCCCCGACGAGGGTGTCGAGGCCCTCGGGCAGCCGGTCGACGAACTCCAGCGCGTTGGCGTCGCGCAGCGCCGCCCGCACCGTCTCCTCGTCGGCGTCGTCCATGCCGTAGGCGACGTTCTCCCGGACCGTCCCGTCGAACAGGATCGACTCCTGGGGCACGACCGAGACGAAGCGCCGGTAGGTGCGCAGGTCGAGGCTGTTCATGTCGGTCCCGTCGAGCAGCAGCCGGCCCGAGGTGGGCCGGATGAAGCCGATGACGAGGTTCAGCACGGTGGACTTGCCCGCGCCGGAGGCACCGACGAGGGCGATGGTCTCGCCGGGCCGCACGTCGAGGGTGAAGTCCCGTACGGCGGGGCGCCCGTCGCCGTCGTACGCGTGGCCGACGTGGTCGAAGGTGACCGCTCCGCGCAGCGCCGGCAGCTCGGCCTTGCCCTCGTTGTCCTCCAGTTCGGGCGCCTGGAGCACCTCGCCGACGGAGCGGACGGACTCCAGTCCCTTGGTGATGACCGGCGCGAGGCCGGCCAGTGTGGTGGTCGAGTTGGTGAGGGTGGTCAGGAAGGCGCTGAGCATCACGACGTCGCCCGCCGTCACACCCCAGACGTCGTAGTACGAGATCAGCGCCGCGCCGGCCAGGACCAGCACGCCCACCACGTTGAGCACGACCCAGGCCAGCGAGCCGAAGCGGCCGTTGACCAGGTCCAGGCGCAGGCCCGAGGTGAGCAGCCGCTCCAGGGTGCCGTTCATGCGGCGCAGCGCCTTGCCCTCCAGTCCGTGGGCGCGGGTGACGGGGATGAGCCGGGTCATCTCCGTCACCCGGGACGACAGGGTCTCCACCTCGTGCCGGAAGTGCTCGTTGTGGGCGCGCAGCCGGGCCCGGAGCCGGGCGACGATCACCGCGGCCGCGGGCACGACGACGAGGAAGACGGGCAGGAACTCGGGTGTGCGCACGCCGATGATGACGAGCCCGCCGACGAGCACGGTGATCGCGCCGAGCCCGGTCTCGGCGGTCTGCTGCACCATCTGCTCGACGGTCTCCACATCGCGGACGACCTTGGCCTGGAGCACCCCGGCGCTGACCCGCGCGTGGTAGCCGATGGACAGCTGCTGCATCCGGGTGCACAGGGCGGAGCGCAGCGCGGTGCCCATGCGGCGGACGCTGCCGTACAGGAGGCGGACGTAGAGCACGTGCAGCGGGTAGTTGACCAGCAGGATGACCATGATGATCGCGGTGCTGGTCCACAGCCGGGATATCGGCTGGTGCTGGACGACGGTGTCGATGATCGAGGCGGTGATCAGCGGCAGCAGCCAGACCGGGCTGTGCTTGACGGTGAAGACGCCGACGGCGGCCAGGAGCCGGCCGCGGTCGGCGCGGAAGAGATAGGCGAGAGTGCGGATCGGGTGCTCGCCCCGGTAGCGGTGGTCGAGCGGTCTTTCCTGCGACGACGCCATCGACGGCGGTCCTCCCCGGGGAACAGGCGACTGGGCGGTCTCAGGCGGCGTCCAGTTCGGCGATCTCCTCGGCCGTCAGCGCGAGATCGGCGGCGGCGAGCGAGTCGCGGACGGTCTCCGGCCTGCTGGCCCCGGGGATCGGCACGACGACGGGCGACTTGGCGAGCATCCACGCCAGGCACACCTGGTGCGGGCTGACCCCGTGCGCCTGGGCGATCCGCGCGAAGGGGGCGTGGACGGAGCCGAGTTCACCGGCCCGGGAGATCCCGCCGAACGGGCTCCACGGCAGGAAGGCGATGCCGAGTTCGTCGCACAGCCGCAGCTCCGGCTCGCTGGAGCGGAACGCCGGGGAGAACTGGTTCTGCACGGAGACCAGCCGGCCGCCGAGGATCTCGTTCGCCTCCCGGATCCGGGCCGGGTCGGCGTTGGAGATCCCGGCCATGCGGATCTTGCCCTCGTCGAGGAGCTCGCGCAGCGCGCCCACGGACTCGGCGTAGGGGACGCGCGGGTCGGGCCGGTGGAACTGGTAGAGGCCGATGGCCTCCACGCCGAGCCGGCGCAGGGACTGCTCGCAGGCCGCCTTCAGGTGCCGGGGGCTGCCGTCCAGGGTCCAGCTGCCGTCACCGGGGCGCAGATGGCCGCCCTTCGTGGCGACGAGGACGTCGCCGCCCCGGTCGTGGGAGGCGAGGGCCTTGGCGATCAGGGTCTCGTTGTGTCCGGCCTCGCCGGCGTCCCGGTGGTAGGCGTCCGCGGTGTCGATCAGCGTGACTCCGGCGTCCAGGGCGGCGTGCAGGGTGGCCAGCGAGCGTGCCTCGTCGGGCCGTCCTTCGATGGACATGGGCATGGCGCCCAGCCCGATGGCGCTGACCTCGACGTCACCGATGCGGCGGGTGTGCATGGGGGCGTGACCTCTTCCGGATGGAGTGGCACTGGGGGTGGCAAGCGTTTTCCAGCGTGGTCGGCGAAGCGCCGGAAATCCAATAGAAGAAAGCGAACGCATTCAGCAGGACGGGAACTGAATCGCCGTGACTCGTGGGGGCTCCGGCACGGGGGGCGGTTGTCAGTGGGCCGCGTTACGCTGCGCGCAAGTGCACCTTTGCGCCAGTATCTGGAGGTTTCTCATGGCCTCGCGCCTCAATCCGTACCTGAGTTTCAACGGTGACGCCCGGCAGGCGTTGGAGTTCTACAAGGAGGTCTTCGGCGGCGACCTGCGGCTCAACACCTACGGTGAGTTCGGCCAGCCCGGAGCCGAGAACGCGGACAAGATCATGCACGGCATGCTGGAGACCCCGTCCGGCTTCACCCTGATGGGCGCCGACCACCCGCCGGGGATGGAGTACCAGCCGGGCAACAACTTCTCGGTGAGCCTCAGCGGCGAGGACGAGAGCGAGCTGCGCGGCTACTGGGACAAGCTCTCCAGCGGCAGCTCGGTGTCCGTGCCGCTGGAGAAGCAGATGTGGGGGGACGTGTTCGGGATGTGCACGGACCGGTTCGGCGTCTCCTGGATGGTCAACATCAGCCAGCCGCAGGGCTGAACGCCACCCGGGGGTGCCTCTCTCCCCGGCCGGTGTGCCACGCTCGGCGCCATGCGGCCGTCGGCGCGCGCACCGGCCGGCGGTGTGCACCGGGACGGCGGGAGGCGGCGGTATGCGGATCGGACTGCTCGGTACGGGACCGTGGGCGCGGGTGGCGCACGCCCCGGCGCTCAGTGCGCACGAGACCCTCGACTTCGCCGGAGTGTGGGGGCGCCGCCCGCAGGCGGCCGAGGATCTGGCCGAGTCGTACGGCGCCCGCGCCTACGACGATCTCGACGCCCTGCTCGCCGATGTCGACGCGGTGGCCGTGGCCCTGCCTCCGGGGGTGCAGGGCGAACTGGCGGTGCGGGCCGCCCGGGCGGGATGCCATCTGCTGCTCGACAAGCCGCTCGCGCTGTCGGTGCCGCAGGGGCGGGCGGTGGTGGAGGCGGCCGAGCAGGCGGGGGTGGCCTCGGTGGTGTTCTTCACCACCCGTTTCCAGTCCGGGCCTCAGGCGTGGATCGCCGAACAGGCGCGTGTGGGCGGCTGGTTCACCGCGCGGGCCGAGTGGCTGGGCGCGGTGTTCACCGCCGGCGACAACCCCTTCGCCGCCTCCCCGTGGCGGCGGGAGAAGGGTGCCCTGTGGGACGTGGGCCCGCACGCCCTGTCCGTCCTGCTGCCGGTGCTCGGCGACGTCCGGCGGGTGCGGGCGGCGGCACCCGGCCCCGGGGACACCGTGCATCTGGTCCTCGACCATGCGAGCGGCGCGTCGAGCACCCTCACCCTGAGCCTGACCGCTCCCCCGGCCGCCGCGGGCGCCGCCGTGGAGCTGCGCGGCGCCTCGGGCGTCACCGCGCTGCCCCAGTCCACGCAGCCGGTGGTCCCGTCCCTGATGCGGGCCGTGGACGCCCTGCTCACGGCCGCCGGGACCGGCCGCCCTCACTCCTGTGACGCGGCGTTCGCACTGCGGGTGACGGAGGTTCTCGGCACGGCGGAGGACCTGCTGTCCGCCGACCGGTGAGAGCGTTCTCCGAAGTCTCCGACGTCTCCGACGTATCCGGCACATCAGGCCGGCCGGACGCCGGCGCCCGGCGTCCTGCGTCCTGCGTCCTGCGAGGCGCCAGGCGCTTAAAGGAGCCTTAAGGGGTCGTTAAGCGCTCGTGGGGCTCTTGTCGTCGCATCAAGTAGGCGCAGGTCAGGGCGAGTCGAGGACAAGTCGGACGCGTTGGCGGTGACGGTTGAGATCCGTACCATCGAGGCCGCGCGGTCACCGGACTTTGCGGTGAGAGCGCTCTCAGAAGCCCGCACGAGTACCTCGGGAGACCCCCCACATGACTCCTCGACACCAGCGCACCCTCGGTCGCCGCAAGCTGCTGTTCGCCCTCGGTGGCGCCGCCGCAGCCGTGCCCGCGGCGGCCGTGCTCGCCCCCCACGCCCTCGCGGGCTCCTCCCCGGACCCCTCCGCGAAGGACCAGGCCGCCCCGAAGGCGGCGGGCTCCCTCCCGCTGACGATCGTCAACAACAGCGGCTCCTTCGACAACGGCAGCGTCCACCTCTACATCGTCGGCAACCAGGACGGCAGGCAGGTACGGGTCACCCCCGACGGCACCCTGGCGCCGATCGCCCTGTCGGACAACGGCCCGGACGGATTCACCGACTACGCGATCGGCCTCGCCGGCTCCGGTGAGACCCGGCTGTCGCTGCCCTTCATGTCCGGCCGGATCTACGTGTCCCTCGGCGCGAAGCTGAAGTTCAAGGCCGTGGCCGACGGCAACGGCAACGCGGCACTGCAGTACCCGGCCGGCTGGGTGACCTCCGACCCCAACTACGGCGTGCTGCACGACTGTGCGGAATTCACCTACAACGCCTCCGGCATGTTCTGCAACACGACGATGGTCGACATGTTCAGCGTGCCGCTGAGCATCCGGCTCACCGGCGCCAAGGACCAGACGACGGGCACCGTGCGCGAGGGCGGCAGGGCCGCCGCGTTCGAGGCGGTGAAGCAGGTCGAGGCGTTCTCGCGGCTCGTCGTGGACGACACCCGGATCATCGCCCCCGGACACGGCCTGGACGCCGGTCTGTTCGCGAAGGACTACCTCGCCCCGTACATCGACGAGGTGTGGAGCACGTACACCGGCCGGGACCTGACCATCACCACCAACGCCGGCACCTTCACCGGCCGGGTGCGCGGCGAGCGCCTCACCTTCGACGGACCGGCCCAGGTGTCGTTCGGCAAGCCCTCCACGCGGGACGTGCTGTTCTGCGACGGCGCCCTCGCCGCCCCCAACGACGGCACGACCGGCCCCGTCGCCGCGGTGCTCGGGGCCGGCTTCAACCGCTCCACGCTGCTCAGCCACCCTGCCCAGCCGACCACCGACCCCGCGGACTTCTACCGGACCGAGCTCACCAACCACTACTCCAAGGCCATGCACACGGCCACCGAGGACGGCAAGGCGTACGGCTTCGCCTTCGACGACGTCGCCGACTTCGCCTCGTACATCCAGGACACCGCGCCCACCGGCCTGCGGCTGACGCTGACGTCGTTCTGACCCCGTCAGGCCCGGTCCTCCGGGGTGCGCGGCCCGGCCGCGCGTAGCAGCGTGGGGATGTGAGCACAGTGCGCGCCGGGTCGCCGCGCCGGGACCGGGAGGAGCGGGCCTTTCTGCGGGGCGCGCCGCCGCCCGGCTGGGCCCGGTTCCTGCCGGGCGGGCTGCTGGCGGCCGTCGGCGTGGCGGCGGCTGCCGCCCCCGAGCCGCTGGACATCGGGTTCGTCCTGGGTGCCGTCCCGCCGCTCGCGGTGCTGGTGCACGGGCCCCTGACGACGGCGGTGCTCGGCGCTCTGTCGCTGCTGATGCTGAGCGTGCCGGTGTTCCACCTCGCCGACGTGGGCGCCACGGATCGGCTGACCATCGCGTTCGTCGCCGTGCTGAGCGTGCTGCTGTCGTTCGTGCGCAGCCGCCGGGACGCGCAGCTGGTCACCGAGCGGGCCGTGGCGCACGCCGTCCAGCGGGCCGTGGTGCCGCCCCTTCCGGACCGGGTGGGGCCGGTGCGCTGTGCGGGGCTGTACCGGGCGGCGCAGCGCGGGACGCTGGTCGGCGGCGACTTCTTCGACGTGCGGGCCGGGCCGTACGGCGTGCGGGCGGTCATGGGGGACGTGCAGGGACACGGTCTGTCGGCGGTCGCGACGGTGGCGTCGCTGCTCGGCGCGTTCCGCGAGGCGGTGCTGGATCAGCGGGATCCGGAAGCCGTGGCGGCCCGGCTGGACCGCCGGCTGATGGCGGACGCGGGGGGCGATCCGCACGCCGAGCTGTTCGCGACCGCCGTGCTGATGGATTTCTCCGCCGACGCGCGGGCGGTGCGGATCGTGGCCTGCGGACAGCCGGGACCCCTGCTGCTGCGCGACGGGCGGGTCGAGGAGCTGAAGGTCGAACCGGGCGTGCCGCTCGGGCTGGGGCTGGCCGAGACGGCACCGCCCGCGGCGTCCGCGGTGCCGCTGCGGCCGGGTGACCGGCTGTTCCTGGCCTCCGACGGGGTGTTCGAGGCGCGCGACTCCGACGGGGCCTTCTATCCGCTGGCCGATCGGCTGGCGGATCTCGCCCACGACGATCCCGGCACGCTGACCGAGCGAGTGTGGGCGGATCTCGTACGGCACTGCCCCGACGTGCAGGACGACGTCACGATGCTGGTGCTGGCGCCGTGGCCGGACGGTGACAGCTGACGGCGCCCCCGGCCCCGCGGTGGTCCGCGGGGCCGGGGGGCGCCGTGCGGCGAATCAGTCGCTGATCACACAGGTGTTCCCGATCGCCGGGCTCAGCACGTTCACCAGGCCGATGGTGTTCCCGCACGCGTTGACGTTCACGTCGATCGGGACCTGGACGACGTTTCCGGACAGGAAGCCGGGGCTGTCCTTGGCGACGCCGACGGTATCCGGCCCGTCGGCCGCTGCCGTGCCGGCGGATGCCAGCAGGGCCACGCTCGCCAGTCCGGCCGCGGTCAGCAGACGTATACGCATGAGGAACTCCTGTCGTACGCAGAGACATGTGTGTCCACACGGGACATGTGCCTCCCACCTTCACGGCGTCCGCCGTGACGCGACATCGGTGCGCGTCCGAACGGGGGCGCGGGTACGGCCGGGCAGGTTTTCCGCGGGCCGGGGAAGGTACTCCGGCATCCGAGAGGAGCGGCCCTTCACCGCTGAGAGGCGGCCTTCCACGGCGGTGCCCCGAGCGCTTCCGGATGCACGGTGGGCTCCGGCGTTGAATGGTGAGATATCGGACCCGATGACAGCACCGGGGCCGCAACAGGATCCGGACCCGAGGAGTCAGAAGATGTCGACGTCCCAGCCCGACGCGTCCCGGCAGCCCGAGGACCGCGCCACCCCGGACCGCCTGCTCCACGCCCGCACCGGCACCGATGTGTCGCCGGAGGACATCGTCCTTGCCTCGGGCAAGGACCTCACCCCGCAGAACCTCGAGTGGGCCAGGCGCAAGCTGGACCAGGAAGGGCCGGCCGCCCTGGACAAGATGCTCCCCTGACCCTGCCCCCGCCCCTGGCGCGCAGGACAGGAGAGAGCACGCCACCGGGCCGGTGCCTGTGCGCACCGGCCCGGTGGCGTGCTCGGTGGGGGTCAGGTGCGGTCCTGGTCCTCGGGCAGTGCCGTGTCGTCCTCCACGACGTGCACGGCGGCCTCCTCCGCGCCCGCGGCGCCCGCGTCGATGCCCACGTCGTCGGCGACGGTCTCCTTCGTGGTGTCGCCGCGGACGCCCTCGTCCGGGGCGACCAGGCGTCCGGCGCGGTCGGCGCCCGCCTCCGGGTCGACCGGTTCGCCGTCGCCTCCGGGCAGGTCACCGACCTCGTCGCCTACGGGCCCGGACGCGTCGGGCACCTCCTGCGCCAGCCGTTCGTCGAGGGTCTCCCCCTCGTGCTGCTCGGCGGCCGTGGTGCCGTGCTTGGTGACCCCGAGCGGCTTCTCCGGCGGCGAGTAGCCCTCGTCGAGGGTGTCGTCGTAGGTCCGCTCGTCGACGGCGTCCTGCAGGTCGAGCGGTGCGGCGTCGGCCTGTTCCTCGTTGCTTCCGGTGGGCTGATAGGCGTCGTCACCCATCGGTTCCGTGCCCATGTCGTCCTCCCTCTCTCAGGGCTCGCCACGTCCACTCGTACGTCCTGGGGTGTCCGATCCGCGTTTCCCGAATCGCGATCTCTAACCCCGTGACCACCTCGGGGCGACCCGGGCCGTCAGGTCGCTGATCGGGTGAGCGGGCCAGGGGCGGGCGTAGCCGGGCGGAGCGGCGCCCGGGCCGGTGAGGTGCGCGACCGGGATGTGGTCCGCGGTGCGGAGGATCTCGTCGACGGTCGTGTTCTCGTTGTGACCGGCGGTCGCGCCGGAGGAACAGCCGGTGTAGTAGCCGATGGGGATGGCCTCGTACCCGGTGATCAGGCAGGGCGGGCGAACGCCGAGGTCGTGGAGCCGGCTCGCGGTGCGTGCCCAGTCACGGCGGCTGTCGGTGTTGCGGTCCACGGTGAACACCACGACGGTCAGCTGCACCGCGAGATGACCGGCGAGCCCCAGTGCGACGACCGCCGTGACGACCGGCCGCCAGGTGCCGCGCGGGGTGCGGACCAGATGCCACAGCGCGTCGGCGACGGGGATGGCGAGCAGGGCGTAGGCGGGCTGGAGGAAGCGGGGCGCCGCGTACTCGATCATGAACAGGTACGGGAGGGCGGCGGTCGAGGCGCAGGCCAGCGGCACCAGGGTGGGCAGGGTGCGCCGGCTCCGTACCGCGATGACCAGGCCGAGGACCGCGAGCAGAGGCAGGACGAACCACCACAGGGTGATCACCGGATGCGGCATCTCCCCGGTGCAGGGACGGCACAGGGCCCGTCCGCCCAGGCTGCGCAGCTGGTCGTCGACGGCGATGTGCCAGCCGAGCCCGCCCTGGATGCGGGAGGCCTCGGCCAGCCGCTCGGACAGCCCGCCGTGCCAGGCGTACGCCTCGATCACCCACGGTACGGCGCCCGCCGCCACGCCCGTGATCAGGGCGAGCAGGGTGCGCCAGTGGCCGCTCACGAGCGCGACGGCGAACAGCGGGATCGTCACGTAGACGGCGTCGGTGGGCCGCATCCACGCCATGAGCGCGGCCCCCGCCACGATGCCCCAGAGCGCGCCGGGCGCACCGCGGTCGGCCCGGTACCGCAGGAAGCAGCCGACGGTGATCAGCGCGCCGACCGCGACCCAGTAGTTGGGCATGGCCTGGGGACCGTAGAACAGGGTGATCCACAAGGAGGCGAAGAAGGCCCCGCCGGTGACGAGGACCCGGGTCGGGAACAGCCCGCGCCAGCAGCGCAGGGCGAGGTAGAGCGCGAGCCCGGACAGCACGGCCAGGTAGACCCGCAGCAGGGCGGTGGAGTCGGACCAGGAGGCGACGGGCGCGACCAGCAGGGACACGCCGCGTGAGCGGGGGGCGCTGAAGAAGGCGGCCGGGTGGTGGGAGGTGACCTGGCTGACGTAGACGATCTCGTCCCAGCCGAGGCCGAGCGCGGGGCGGACGAGGACGAGTTGGGCGAGGGTGAAGACGGCGGCCACGACCGCGAGCGGACGGGTGCCGCGCATCCGGCGGGCCGCGCCCGGCCCGGCCGCCTGCTCGCGTCGCCGTGCACCGACGAGGAGGGCGCCGTTGCCCTGGGTCATCGTCCACCTCTTCTTCTCGCGCGCCACTCGTCCCGGGTTCCCTCGGCCGCTCGGTCCAAGGAACCGCCGGCCCTGCGGGAGCGGAACGCCGGACCGGAATACCGACCATCACAGAAATTCGGAAACGTGGACAAAACTAACCCGCGGGTCAAGATCGCGCAGGGCGGAATACGGCCAACTGCCGCAGCCGTCCGGGGGACGTGACCGGTTGTCAGCCCTCGGCCGCGAGCTCTGCCAGGTCGGTGACGACCCGGTCGGCGCCGTGGGCGTACAGCGCGTCGCGCCGGCCGGCCCGGTCCACGCCGACGACGTAGCCGAAGCGGCCGGCGCGCCCGGCGTCCATGCCGGACAGCGCGTCCTCGAACACGGCGGCCTGCTCGGGCCCGACGCCCAGGTCCCGGGCGGCGGCGAGGAACGTGTCCGGGCGGGGTTTGCCGGCCAGGCCGCGTTCGGCGGCGACCACGCCGTCGATCCGGACGTCGAAGAGGTCCTCGGCTCCGACCGAGCGCAGTACGTCGCGGCAGTTGGCGCTGGAGGAGACGATCGCGGTGCGCAGCCCGCGGGCCCGGGCCCGCTCGATGTAGCGCAGGGTGCCCTCGTAGACCTCGACGCCGCCGGTGCGGATCTTCTCCAGCAGCAGCTCGTTCTTGCGGTTGCCGAGTCCGTGCACGGTCGAGGCGTCGGGCGGATCGCCGGGCGTGCCCTCCGGGAGTTCGATGCCGCGGGAGGCGAGGAAGGTGCGGACGCCGTCGGCGCGCGGGCGGCCGTCGACGTACTGGCCGTAGTCGCCGTCGTCGAAGGGCCGGGCGTCCTCTCCCCCGCGCTCCCGCAGGAAGGCGTCGAACGTCTCCTTCCAGGCGGCGGCGTGCACGACGGCCGTCCTGGTGACGACGCCGTCGAGGTCGAAGAGGCACGCGAGGATGGTGTCGGGCAGGCCCAGGTCCGTCATACAGGCCACTGTTCCCCGCGGGACCCGAAGTCCTCCTCCCCCGCCCGAGGCGCAGCCCTTCGGGTGACACACTCTGCTGTGTGGCTCCGACCTTCGACGACCTCCTGAGCCGTGCCCGGGCCCTCCCCGGGGACGGCCGGCGCGCGATCCTCGGCATCGCCGGCAGTCCGGGCTCCGGCAAGTCCACGCTCGCCGAGCGCGTGGTGCGGGAACTGAACGGCGCCGGGGAACCATGGGTCGCGCACGTCCCGATGGACGGCTTCCACCTCGCGGACGCGGAACTGGACCGGCTCGGCCGCCGGGACCGCAAGGGCGCCCCGGACACCTTCGACGCGGCCGGGTACGCCGCGCTGCTGGCCCGGCTCCGCGAGGAGACCGACGGCGACGTCGTGTACGCACCCGGGTTCGAACGGGTGCTGGAGCAGCCGCTCGCCGGGGCCGTGCCGGTGCCGCCGACCGCACGGCTGGTGGTGACCGAGGGGAACTATCTGCTGCTGGACACGGGCGCCTGGGCGCGCGTGCGGTCCTGCCTCGACGAGGTGTGGTTCTGCGAGCTGGACGAGCCGGAGCGGCTGCGCCGGCTGATCGCCCGCCACGAGGAGTTCGGCAAGACGCACCAGGAGGCGGTGGCGTGGGTGATGCGCAGCGACCAGCGCAACGCCGGACTGGTCGCCGCGACGCGCCACCGGGCGGACCTGGTGGTGCCGGTGTCCGTTCTGGACGGTCCGGACGGCTCGGACGGCTCGGCGAGCGGGCGTCCCGGTGGGTGGAATCCGGTGGACGCGGCACGTTCGGGTGACCGAGGCTCGCCTGCATGATCAGAGCAGCCGCCGTGCACGACGTCCCCGAGATCCGCGCGATGATCCGTGAACTCGCCGCCTACGAACGGGCCGCCGACCAGGCCCGCGCCACCGAGGAACAGCTGCGCGAGGCCCTGTTCGGTGAACACCCGGCCGCGTTCGTCCTGATCGCCGAGGACGACGAGACCGGCCGGATCGCGGGCTTCGCCCTCTGGTTCCCGCGCTTCTCGACCTGGACCGGGACCAGGGGCATGTACCTGGAGGACCTGTACGTCCGTCCGCACACCCGGGGCGCCGGCCACGGCAGGGCGCTGCTCGCGGCGCTGGCCGCGATCTGCCGGGAGCGCGGATTCGAGCGGTTCGAGTGGGTGGTGCTGGACTGGAACGAGCCGGCGATCGCGTTCTACACGTCCCTCGGCGCGGAGCTGCTGGAGGAGTGGAAGGTGTGCCGGCTCAGCGGTCCGCCGCTGGCCGGACTCGCCGCGTCGGCCCCGGACGTCGTGCGGGGACAGGCGGTGTGACATCCGCCGATGACCGCGCGGCCGGCCCGGTGCCGGTGGGAGAGTAGCGGCCCATGAGGCGTCTTGCGGGTCGGCGGTGGGTGGTGGCCGGGCTGGTGGTGCTGCTGCTCGGGCAGATGCTCGTCGCCCTGGTGACCGCCGCCGTCCGGCAGACGCCCACGATCGACGAGCCGGTGTACGTGGGCGCCGCCGCCGTGTATCTGGAGGAGCGCAGCCTGCGGTACAACCCCGAGCATCCGCCGCTCGGGAAGCTGGTGATCGCGGCCGGGGTCGCGGTCGCGGATCCACGGCTGGACGCCGGTTTCCGAGGCGGTCAGAGCGCGTTGGGCCGCCGGCTGCTGTACGAGTCGGGCAACGATCCCTGGCAGGTGATGCTGTGGGCGCGGCTCCCGGTGATCGTGCTGACGCTGCTGTTCGGGTGGGTGGTGTTCGCCTTCGCCCGTGAACTGGCCGGCTCGGCGGGCGCGTCGGTGGCGCTCGCGCTGTACTGCCTGTCCCCGGACGTGATCGCGCACGGCTCGCTGGCGACGCTCGACGTGCCGGCCGCCGGGTTCCTGCTGACGGCCGTGTGGCTGCTGTGGCGGGCGCGCCTCGGGCCACGGCTCCATCTGCCGCTCGCCGGTGCGGCGCTGGGCGCGGCCCTGGCGACGAAGATGAGCACGCTGCCGGTGGTACCCGTGCTGCTCGTGCTCGCCGGGGTGTCGGCGTGGTGCGCGGCGAGCGGCGGACACCGGCGCAGGGCTGCGCGGGCGTGCGCGGGCGCCGGCGTGGTGGCGCTGGTGGCGGTCGCCGTCGTCTGGGTCGCGTATCTGGTGGTCGATCCGCGGCTGCGATGGAGTCCGCAACAGCATGTCCCGGTCGTGCACGGCCTGCGCGGGCTGCTGGTGCAGCTGATGCCGCTCCCGGAGCCCTACCGGGACGGTATGCGCATCCAGTTCGGGCTCGAGAACCACCCGTGGGAGGGCTTCCTGTTCGGCCGGCTGTACACCGGCTCGCTCTGGTACTACCTGCCGGCCGCCCTGCTGGTGAAGACGCCGCTCGGCATGCTCGCGCTGTGGGCCGCCGGTGCCGTGACGGTGGTGGCGGTACGGCGGCTGCGGCCCGCCGCCCCCTATGTGCTCGCGGCACCCGCCGTGCTGCTGGCCGCCGCCATGTACGGGTCGCGCAACTTCGGTACGCGGTACGCGCTGTTCCTGCCGATGTTCCTCGCCGTGGCGGCCGGTTGTGTGCTCGTGCTGCGGCGCCGGTGGGTCCCGGTCGTCACGGGAGCGCTGGTGGCCTTCGTCGCGGTCAGCTCACTGCGCACGTACCCCTACTACCTGCCGTACTCCAACGAGGCGTTCGGCGGACCGGCGAGGACCCGGCTGCATCTGCACGACTCCAACGTGGACTGGGGACAGGACCTCGGCCGGCTCGCCGACCGGCTGCGCGAGCGCTACCGGGGCGAGCGGATCTGGCTGGTGTACAAGGGCAGCGGCGTGCCGTCGGCCTACGGCATCCGGGCCGCCGATCCGCGCCGCGTGCCGCCCGAGCGGGTGCGCGGGGTGCTGGCGGTGTCCGACTCGGCGGCGGCCAAGGCGACCGGCAGGCTGGCGGAGTTGCTCGCCGGCAGCCGTCCGGTCGAGGACGTCGGTCACTCGATCACGATCTACCGCCGGTGATCCCGCCGGTGACCGGCGGGATCACCGCTCTGCCTGCTGGAACCCCGCGGCGCTCACGTGCCGCATGACGCTGCTCGCCACGCGGTAGCGGCCGTTGGGCAGGTCCCGGGACCTGCCGACGTGCACGGTGAGGGGGCCCGCCCAGGCGTAGCCCTGGCGCGCGGCGTGCCGGGCCAGACTGTCGGTGAGCGCCTGTCCGACGCTGGTGCCGCGGCGGCACAGCTCCTCGTGCACCGTGTCGGCCAGTTCCACGTCGTAGGCGTTGGGGACCATCACCTGGCCGGCCGGGGACACCACCGCGTTGCTGTCGCACTCGTGCCGCAGGGCCTCGACGAGTTCGACCGGTTCGCGGTCGCGGCCGAGCATGCGTGCCCACACCGCCTCCCATCGGTTCTCCAGGGCCTGTTCCAGGGCGCTCAGGGCGCTCATCGGGGGTTCACCTGCCGTTGTTGTCGTCTGCCTGTGTGTCGTTGTGTGCCGCTGTGCGGCTGTGCGGCTGTGTGCCGTCGCTCTCGCCGCGTCGTGCGTCGCGGTGCGGGCGGCCGTCAGCGGTCCTCGAAGTCGTCGGGGCGGACCTGCGCCTCCTCCAGCGCCTCGCGCAGCGTGCGGCTGGTGCCGCCCGCGCCCTGGTCGCGGTTCCGCTCCGCGTGCCGCTGCTCGGTGGTGTCGTCCGTGGCCGTGGTCTTGGGCCGGTTCTCCTCGGGGACGGTCATTCCGGTTGTTCCTCCTGTGCGTGGGGTCTGAGGCTTGTGACGGGAGGGCGGGTTCCCGCCCGGGCCGGGGATATCCCCGCGCGAGCGTGCCGGTGCGCACCGGTGAGACGGCTGGTCGCCACGGTGAGTGAGCTATGTTGAACCTTCGTGGGAGACGAAGGAGGCGCACCGGTGCCATCGCCGCAGCAGGCACGCGCACAGGCATCCGCGATCACCTCGGGGAAGGCGGGCCAGGACACGGAGGTGTCCCCGACTTCCCAGCTCCGCACGCTGTTCGACCGGCCCCGGCTCTCCCCCGGGCAGCGGCGCATCGCCCAGTACCTGATCGAGCACATCACCGAGGCGGCGTTCCTGTCGATCACGGATCTCGCGGACCGGGTCGGGGTGAGTCAGCCGTCGGTGACGCGGTTCGCCTCCGCGGTCGGCTTCAGCGGTTACCCCGCGCTACGGGAGAAGCTCCAGTCGATCGCCCTCGGCACCCTCGCCGGCGGCGCGGCGGAGGAGAACCGGGGCAACGAGCTGCAGGCGGCGGTCGACGCGGAGATCGAGAACCTGGAGAACCTGCGGCGGGACTTCGCCGACGCGGACCGGGTCATCGAGATCGGCCGCAAACTGTCGGAGTCGGCCCCGCTGACCGTCCTCGGACTGCGCATCTCCGTCTCCCTGGCCGAGTACTTCGCCTACGCGGCGCGTCGTATCCACCCGGACGTGCGGCTGGTGACGCTGGGCGGCAGCGTCGCCTACGACGCGCTGCTGCAGTCGCGGGAAGCGGGCGGCACCTGGGTGCTGGCGTTCTCCATGCCGCGGCACGCGCACGAGACGCTCACGGCGGTGCGGGTCGCGCGGGGCGCGGGGCTGAAGGTGGCGCTGATCACCGATCTGGCGCTGGGGCCGATCGCGGACGAGGCCGACGTCACCTTCGCGACCGGCACCGGGTCGCGGCTGGTGTTCGACTCGTACGCGGCGCCGGGCGTGATGTGCGCGGCGCTGCTCCAGGCGATGACGGACGCGGACCCGGAGCGGACGCAGGCGCGCCTGGAGGAGTACGAACAGGTCGCCGACCAGCACCAGTTCTTCATCCGGGACTGACGGCACCCCTGCGGAACACCCACCAAGGGGACCATCCGCATCAAAGCACGCATGAATGTTTTCATACGTCTTGCAAAGCAGACGGCATATATAAATACTGCTCACGGATCGCGGCCCTGCCGCGCAGCGACACCCGCAGCCGCCGGCTCCTACCCGCTCCGGTGGTGAGGGTGTCCGGCCGGGCGTCCCCTGCCCGGCCGCCCGTGGCGGCCCCGGTCATCCCCTAGGCCGGGGCCGCCCCACCCCGTCGTCCACCCCAACGGCGCCGCACACCCGGAAGCGATGAACATGCCCCTGACGTCCACGCGTGTCAGCCCCGACTGGCCCTGCCAGGTCAAGACGCCCGGCAGCTACGACTGGGAGCGCTCGGCGGCCAAGTGGCTGCGCGAGCTGGTGCCGGCGCGCTACGCGAGTTATCCCGCGTTCATCAGGAACCCCGTGCTGCTGGCCCGGCACGCCCAGCTCCAGGTCGAACAGGAGATCCGGGTGGCCCGCACCGCCCTGCAGACGGCCCGGGCCGACCTTCCCCGGCTGGGACTGCACGAGGGCGTCATCGAGCACACGATCAAGCTGTACGCGGCCGAGGTCATGCAGCTCCAGCACATCGCCCGGAGCGTCCGCGCGGTGACCCAGGCCCTGGTGAACGCGGGCCGCTGACCCCGGAGGCCCTGCGGGGGCTGCTGGAGGTTCCGCGGATCTCCGCGGGGCAAGGCCGTCATCGAACAGCGGTTTGTGTGCCATGCTCGACGCGTGAGCGACCCCGTTACCCCGGCGGAGCCCGGGGCCGCGCCTGACCTGGCCGAATTGGCCAGGGTCGTCGCGCGGCAACGCGCCGAGATGGACCGGCTGCGCGAGCAGACGGCGATGTCGGCCGTCGTGGAGCGCGCCAAGGGCGTGGTGATGGCCCTGACCGGCTGCTCCGCGGACGCCGCGGGCGAGACGCTGCTCCAGCGCGCCAAGGCGGCCCGTCACTCACTGCTGGAGGAGTGCTGGATCACCCTCGGGGAGCTGGCGCCCGCCCCGGCCGCCGGCGCCGTCGAGGCATCGGCGGGGATCGGGGACCCGCGCGGCCTGCCGTCCGACGTCCCGGCGGACGACCCGCCCGACGACGTCGCCGCCGCGCTCAGCCGCCTCGGCCGGGCCCTCGTGCGCGTCGACACCCCGCAGGATCTGGCCGGCTGTCTGCTGGAGCACCTCGCCCCCGATCTGCGCGCCGACGCGGTGATGATCTACGCCTGCCGGCCCGCCGGAGGGCTC
The DNA here is from genome assembly GCF_040689265.1 of Streptomyces sp. NPDC052012. Lineage (NCBI taxonomy): Bacteria > Bacillati > Actinomycetota > Actinomycetes > Kitasatosporales > Streptomycetaceae > Streptomyces > Streptomyces sp. NPDC052012. Next base: position 717,268 of record NZ_JBFAXA010000002.1, on the reverse strand, counting down.
GAACTGGTCGGCCACGCCGGCATCGACGAGGCGCTGGCCGCCCGCTGGCGCCAGATCCCTCCGTTCAGCGGTGTCGCGGCGGTGAACGCCGCCGCGACCGGCCGGCCGCGCTGGCTGGAGGACTTCGCCGAGGACAGCAGGCGCTACGCCCTGATCGGCGAGCCGTCCGAGCGCTGGCGCTCACGGGCGTGGCTGCCCGTCCCCCCGGGCGGGGACGCCGAGTTCTGCATCGGTGTGCTGCGCGGCGGCGACGGACCGTTCACCCCGCGCGACCGCGCGCACCTGCGGGGAGTGACCCGGCTGTGCGCGGGACGGCTGCGTGCGTTCGCGACGCGACGCGAGCCGCCGGCCGAAGCGCCCGCGAACGCCGTGACCGCGTTGTTCGAGGCCCTGCCCGTCCCCGCGATGCTGCTCACCCCGGTGCGCGGACCGGCCGGTGAGGTCGAGGACTTCCGCATCGACGCGGCGACCGCGCAGGCCGCAGGTCTGCTGCGCGGCACGGGAGGCGAGCCGGCCGGGCGGCGGCTGCGCGAGTACCGGTCCGAACTGCCGGACGACGCACTGTGGCAGGGGTGCCTGCACACCCTGGCGACCGGGGAGCCGTACGACGGCGAGCCCTTCGCCCACGAGGAGGTGGTGGACGGCGTCGCGGAGCTGCCCACCTACTCCGTGCGCGTGACGCGGCTGGACGACGCGCTGGTCCTCACCTGGATCCGCCACGCCTCCTCCGACCGGCAGGAACAGCGCCTCGCCGATCTGCAGCGGCTGGGCAATCTCGGCTGGGCGCACTGGAACCTGGCCACGTCGGCCGCCTCTTGGTCCTCACAGGTCTTCACCATCCTCGACCGGGACTCCGCACGGGGACCGGTCCGGCTCGACGACCTCCCGCCGCTCGCGCTGCCCGACGACCGGCCCGCCCTGGCCCGCGCCGTCGAACGGCTGATCCGCGAGGGGCGGCCGGTCGACGCCCCGTTCCGGGTCCGCACCGCCCGCGGTGTCCGGCATCTGCGGCTCGTCGCCGAGGCGGTGGCGGACAGGGACGGCACGCCCGTCGAGGTGCACGGCTTCGTGCAGGACGTCACCGCGCGGCGCCGCGCCGAACTCGCCCTGGTCGAGAGCGAGCGGGCCATCCTCACCCAGCACGACGTGCTCCAGGCGGAGCGGACCCTGGTGGCACGGCTGCAGCACGCCCTGCTGCCGCTGCCCGGGCAGCCGGTCGACCTGGCCGGGCTGCGCGTCGAAGTCGCGTACCTCCCCGCGCAGTCGGGGATCCACGTGGGCGGCGACTGGTTCAGCGCCATAGAACTCCCCGACGGCGACGCGCTGTTCGTCGTCGGGGATGTCGCCGGGCACGGCGTCGACGCCGTCGCCACCATGGCCCAGCTGCGGTTCACCGCGAAGGGCATGGTCATCACCGGGTCCTCGCTCACCGGCGCGCTCTCCCGCCTCAACACCCTGCTGCTGCACTCGCGGGACAGCCATGGCACGGCGACCATGGTCCTGGCCCGGTACGACCCCGCCGAGCGCTGCCTGGTCTGGGCGCAGGCGGGGCACACGCCGCCGCTGCTGCTGCGCGGCGGCGAGGTGACCTATCTGGACCGGCCCCGCGGCACGCTGCTGGGCGCCACCGCGACCCCGCACTTCGAGGAGGCGCGGTGCCGTCTCGAACCGGGCGACCGGCTGCTGATGTACACGGACGGACTGGTGGAGCGGCCCCCGGAGAGCCTCGACCAGGGCCTCGACCGGCTGGCCCGGGCCGTCGCCGCCGACCCGGGTGACGAGCAGGGCTCCCTGGGCACGCTGCTGGACGCGATGCTGGAGGAGGAACGCCGCGACGACGTGTGCGTCCTCGACATCCGTGTGCCGAAGGGGTGGGCCCGCGCAGGGCGCCGGCCAGGGCGCGGGCGGGTCTGAGCACGGCGCCCGCGTCGGGCGGTCACGCGCCGTCCGGATGGGGCGGGCCGCTCGGCGTCCCGCCCGCCACGGCCTGGGTGCGGGACTCCAGCGCCAGACGCGTGTCGTCGCCGTAGACGCCGGTCTCGTCGCCCTGGATGCCGTACCAGAGCTGGAAACGGGCGACGGCCGCGGACAGCGTGGCGTCGTAGCGGCCGTCGGTGGTGCCGTCCCGGTAGACGTCGGGGATGCGCAGCAGGCGCTGCTGGAGTTCGGTCACCGCGGGGCCCACGTCGCCCTCGCTGAGGAATCCGCGGTCGTCCCGGGTGGGCGGGGGCGGGACGGCGGGCTGGGCGGTGGACGGGCGGGGCGCGGGGACGGGAGCCGTGCGGTCGTCGGCGCCCGGGCCGGTGAGCAGGGCCGCCCCGCCGAAGCCGATCAGCGCCGCGACGGCCATGGCGGCCGTGACGACCGCGGGGTGCTCGGCGAGTGAGACACGGCGCCGCACGGCGGTGGGGGCGAGGGACGGGAGTTCCTGTGTCTCGTCCTCGGATCCGGCGGGCGCCCGGGGCGGGAACACCGGCTCGTAGGCTTCCTGGTCCTCCTCGAACTGCCGGAACAGTTCCGCGAGCGCGTCGGTGCGGCGCGGGCGCAGGACGCGGATGGGTTCGAGGGGTGGGCCGTCGTGCGGCCGGGGTGGCTCGGACGGTGTCGTCACGCTGCTCTCCTTCCGTCCCGCGGGGGGCGTCCCGGACACCGGGGACTGTCCCGGACACGGGGATCCGTCCAGACACGGGGAACCGTCAGCCGCCTGATGCGGAGAGATACGCGCCGGGCGCCCGGGAGGTTCAGCCGCCCGTGCCGGTGAAGCGGCGCAGCGAGGCCGCCATGGTGGTGACGAACGCCTCCCGGCGGGCCTCGTCGAGGGCGTCGAGGGAGAGGTAGGGGTTGAGGTCCTCCAGTTCGACCAGCAGCAGTTCGCCGTGCGGCGCCCGGCAGGCGTCCACTCGCTGGATGCCGTGGTCGAGGGTGTTCCAGTCGATGAACCGCCGGGCGAACCGGAGGTCCTCCTCGGAGGGCTCGTAGGGCTCCAGCTGCCAGCGCCGGTCCGGGTGCGGGGCGTACAGGGCGTACTGGAAGGCGTCGTCGACGAAGTAGAAGGACACCTCGTAGGCGAAGTCGATGTGCGGCTGCACCAGGACACTCCCGTCGACGAGCGCGGGCACCTCGCCGGCGGGGACGACGCGCAGTCCGATGGAGTCGGCGCCGAGCCGGGGCTTCACCACGTACCGCTCGGCCGCGGGCAGCCGGTGCAGATCCTCCGGGCGGTCGACGGTGGGGATCACCGGGTGGCCGGCGGCGGTCAGATCGAGCAGGTACTGCTTGCCGGCCATGTCGCCGCGGCCCGTGAGGGGGTTGTACACCGGCGTCCCGGTCGCCGTGGCGCGGGCGCGGAAGGAGTCGTAGGCCTCCTGGTACGCCAGGACGGGACCGCTGTTGCGGATCACCACGGCGTCGAAGCCGTCGAGCAGTGCGGCGGCGTCCTTCGGGTGGCACAGGGCGAGGTCGAAGGCCGTCCGCAGCCGCGAGGTCAGGAAGATGTCCTCGTCGCAGTAGCGGCGCCCGCGGGCCGGGTAGGCCAGGTCGGTGACGTAGAGGATGCGGGGGCGGGCGGACGGCATAGGGGCTCCTCGGGAGTGACGGTCACCCGATCATAAGGACGCCCCGGAGAGCGCGGCCGACGGACAGCACTCAGTTCCGCCCAGTCCTGCACTGAGTGCCATGCGCGGCGCTCAAGTGCTACGTTCCCGTTCATGAGCTCCAGCAGCGCGGCTCCCGGCCGCGACGACAAGGCCGGCAGGGCGGACAGGCCGTCCATGCGGGACGCGCTGATCGCGGCCGCGTTCGAACTGTTCCTGGAGCGGGGCTACGAGCAGACGACGGTGGACGACATCGTGGCGCTCGCCGGTGTGGGACGGCGGTCGTTCTTCCGCTACTTCCCGTCCAAGGAGGACGTGGTCTTCCCGGACCACGAGCGCTGTCTGGCCGACATGACCGCGTTCCTCGCGGCGAGCTCCGACGACGACGAACCGGTGCGCCGGGTCTGCGACGCGGCCCGGCTCGTGCTGCGGATGTACGCCGAGAACCCGGCCTTCTCCGTCCAGCGCTACCGCCTCACCAAGCGGGTTCCGGGGCTGCGCGCCTACGAGTTGTCGGTGGTGTGGCGCTACGAGCGGGCTCTCGCCGACTATCTGCGCGGACGCTTCGCCGGGCACCGGGACGGCACTCTGCGGGCCGACGTGGTCGCGGCGGCGGTGGTGGCCGCGCACAACAACGCGCTGCGTTCCTGGCTGCGTTCGGACGGCAGGGACGACTCCGAGGCGGCGGTGGACCACGCCCTGCGGCACGTCCAGGCCGCCTTCGGCGCGGTGCTCACGCCGCCGGTGGACGAGCGGCCCGAGGACGTGGTGGTCGTCGTCGCCCGGCGTCAGGCGCCGCTGTGGCGGGTGGTGCAGGAGCTCGAGTCCGCGCTGGGTCGCTCCTGACCGTACCGCGCGGCACCGCCCGGGAAGATTCAGGGTACGCAGTGCCTTTACGCGTGGCACTCAGTGCCATACTCTGTCGCTGTGCACGGTGGCACGGCGAGCCGCGCACACCCGTGCCCGGGTGACCGGGCACGCGGGATTCCGGCCGAGTGCAGGGAGTTGACCAGCGTGTACCACCACTCAGGAAGCGTCGCTCAGCAGGCAGCCGGCTCCGCGACGGGCGTCCTCGAACCGCAGGGCCCGGAGTCGGAGGCCATCCTCTTCCAGCGCTGCACCTGGTGCGGCACCGCCATGTACCACCGGCTGCTGTGCCCCGTCTGTCAGGGCAGCGACCTGCGCACGGAGCGCAGCGAGGGCGTCGGCACGGTCCGCCACTCCACGGTGGTGCACCGCAACACGCCCGCCGCGCGCAACGTGTCCCTCATCGAGATGGCCGAGGGCTTCGTGCTGCGCGGCCGGGTGATGGGGCCGCCCATCGGCATCCACAGCGGTGACCGGGTGCGGCTGTCCACGGCCAAGGACCCGGTACGCGGCGAACCGGTCTTCCAGCTGGTCGACGAGCCCTACCGGGCGTGGAGCTGACGGACCGACGGGGCGTGCCCGTCACAGGGTGATGCGGATCCCGACCGTACCGTCCAGTCCCCTGCGCAACCGGCTGCCGAGCAGCGTCAGCCGGCCCGTCAGACCGTACTTGCGGGCGATCAGCGCGCGGTAGCGGGCGGTGGTGGCCCGGTCGCAGATCTCCGCGGTGGCGGGTACCTGGTCGCCGGTGGGGTTGCCGCGCAGGTCGCAGGGGCCGACGAGGACATCGGGGCGGTTGCGGATCCGCTTGACCTTCCAGGAGTCGGCCACCGTCCACACCCCGAGCGCGTCGCCGTCCCGTACGACCCACACCGGGGTGGCCACCGGCGTGCCGTTCCGGCGGTAGCTGGTGACCAACAGGTACTTGCCCGCCCCGAGCCGGCCCACCACCTCGTCGTCCATGCCGGGCAGTCTAGGGGGTGTCCGCAAAGCGCGTCGTCCGCCCGCAGGGCAGGCGGGACTTTGCGGACACCCCCTAGGCCCCCGGATCCACGACGCCGCCCTCTGCGGCGATCCCCATGCGGCGAACGGCCTCCTCGATCACCTCCGGTGAGGTGGCCAGGTTCAGCCGCGCGCGGCCCGCGCCGCCCGTGCCGAACGGCAGCCCGGAGTTGAGGGCCACCCGGCCGCGGTCCAGGAAGACACGGGCCGGGTCGTCGCCGAGCGCGAGGGCGCGGCAGTCGAGCCAGGCGAGATAGGTGGCCTCGCCCGGGCGGTAGCGGATCGCCGGCAGGCGCTCGGCCAGGAGGCCGGCGAGCAGCCGGCGGTTGGCGTCGAGTCCGGCGAGCAGCGCGTCCAGCCAGGCTGTCCCGTCGCGCAGGGCGGCGGTGTGGGCGATGATGCCGACGTGGCTCGGACCGTGGCCGACCTCCTCGGGCATCCGGGCCAGATCGCCCTCCGCCTCGGGCCCGGCGACGGCGAGGGCCGCCTTGAGCCCGGCGAGGTTCCACGCCTTCGAGGCCGACATCAGGGACAGTCCGCGTTCGCCGCCCGGCACGCTCAGATACGGCACGAAGCCGGTGTCGCCGACGACCAGCGGGGCGTGGATCTCATCGGCGACGACGCGCACGCCGTACCGGTCGGCGAGAGCGGCGACGGCGGTCAGTTCCTCGGCGGTGTGCACGGTGCCGGTGGGGTTGTGCGGGCTGCACAGCAGGTGCGCGGCGCGCCCTCCGCCCTGCACGGCCTGCCGGAAGGTGTCCTCGAGCGCGGCGAGGTCGAGACGCCCGTCCGCGCCGAGCGGGGCCTCGACCAGCCGGCGGTCCATGTGCCGGACGAAGTCGTAGAAGGGCGGGTAGACGGGCGAGTTCACCACCACCGCGTCGCCGTACCCGGTGACCAGCTTGAGCATCTCCACCACGCCCAGCATCACGTCGGGCACGATCGCCGTGCGCTCCACCGCGAGCCCGTCCCATCCCCACCGCTTCTCCGCGAAGGCCGCGAGCGCCTCGGCGTAGGCGGTGCCGGCGGGGTAGCCGGTGTCGCCCCGCTCGAGTGCCTCGGTGACGGCCCGCACCACGGGTTCGGCGAGCGGCACGTCCATCTCGGCCACCCACAGGGGAAGCACGTCCGCGGGGTACGTCCGCCACTTCATGCTGGTGCGGCCGCGCAGCTGCTCGAGGGTGAGGGCCCTGAGGGGGTTCGGTTCACCGGACGGTCCGTGCGCGATCCTGGTCATGGGCTCAAGATAGGCGGCCGTGGGGTGAGCGGACACCACGAGAGCCGCGTACGTGCCGTTCGCATCGCGGTCGGCGCTGAACGCGCCGGGGCCCGGGCCCGTATGGAGTGAGGGCACTCGACTCAAGGGAGTGCCCCGTGGTGTGCGCACCGCGCGCTGTTCTGGTACGGGAGCCATGCATGAGGCACGCACGACGACGGGTCGTCCGGCGAGTGACACGGCTGGCGGCCGTCGGCGGAATCCTCCTGGGATGCACGATGGTCACGCGCGCGGTGGCGAGCGAGCCGCCCGCCGCGGACGCCGTGCCGTTCGCGGCGGCGACCGAGGAGGCGACGTCCGCCGGGCCCGGCGCGCGGCTGGTGTCGCGGCTCGGCACCGACCGCACGGCGGGCAGCTGGATCGGCGCGGACGGGCGGACGGTGGTCGCGGTCACCGACGAGGAGGCGGCGCGGGAGGTGAGGCGGGCCGGTGCCGAGCCGAAGATGGTGCGGCACAGCATGAGCGAGCTGAAGTCGGCTACGCGGACGCTGCGTTCGGCTCCGCGGGTGCCCGGCACGGCGTGGGCCATGGACTACCGCTCCAACCAGGTGGTGGTCCGGGGCGACACCACGGTGTCCGCCGACGACTGGTCCGAGCTGACCGAAGTGGCCGACGGCATCGGCGGTTTCGTGCGGATGGAGCGCACCGAGGGCACGTTCACCACCCGGCTCAACGGCGCGACGCCCATCCTGTCCACCGCCGGGCGGTGCTCGGCGGGGTTCAACGTGACCGACGGTACACGGGAGTTCATCCTCACGGCCGGGCACTGCGGGCCGGAGGGCTCCGTGTGGTTCTCCGACGGCCGGGGCAGGCAGGAGGTCGGGACGACGGTCGGCGGCAGCTTCCCCGGCGACGACTACTCCCTGATCGAGTACGCCGACGGCCGGGCCGGCGAGGGCGCCGGTGTGGTGGCCGTCGGGGACGGCAAGGGCGTGCGCATCACCGGCGTGGGTGATCCCACGGTCGGCCAGCGGGTGTTCCGCAGCGGCAGCACCAGTGGACTGCGCGACGGGGAGGTGACCGCGCTCAACGCGACGGTGAACTACCCCGAGGGCACGGTCAGCGGGCTCATCGAGACCAATGTGTGCGCGGAGCCCGGCGACAGCGGGGGACCGATGTTCTCCGAGGGCATCGCGCTCGGCGTCACCTCGGGCGGCAGCGGCGACTGCCGTGCGGGCGGGACGACGTACTTCCAGCCCGTGACGAAGGCCCTCTCCGCGCTGAACGTCCGTCTCATCGTGTCCCCGCCGGACGGCAACGAGTCCGCGGCCCCCTCCCCCGCGCCCTCGGGTCCCGCGGGCGCGGCGGCACCGGGCGGCGCGTCCCCGGGTTCCTCTGCGCCGACCACGGGCATCCCGGACGCCTCCACGCTGCTGTCCCGCCTGGCCGACCCCCGCAACGTCGGGCCCGGACTGCTCGTCGTCGGCGGCAGCATGGTGGCGCTGGTGGCCACCCGCTGGATCCGGGCGGAACAGGACCGCAAGGCCTACCAGCGCCACTATTCGGCGATGTGGGGCTGAGCGGGCACCGCACAGTCGGCACAGGCAGCCGGCCGGCCCGCGTCATCCCACCGTGAGCAGGACGGTCGCCAGTGCGGCGCCGAGCAGACCCGCCGCCTGGCGTCGTGAGACGTGTTCGTCGAGCACGGCGAGTCCCAGGACGACCGGGAGAGCGGGATAGAGCGAGGCGAGGACGACCGCGACGGCCAGCAGGTGGCGCTGCGCGGCGAGGAGATACAGCACCAGGCCGAGCGCTGCGCCCGCTCCGACGGCCAGGGCCTGAAGGCTCTGCCGCGCCGGCGGTCTCGGCAGCCGGGGGCGGCGCAGCACGCCGGGCAGCAGCACCAGGACGGCGGCGACACGGCCCGCGGCGACGGGCCACAGCCCGCTCACCGGGTCGGCCTGGCCGAGAGCGACGTACTGCACGGCCACTCCGGCACTGGCCAGCAGCCCGTCCCTCGCTCCGTCGCCCATGCGGGCACCGCCGCCGGAGACCCACCACAGGGCGGGGCCGGTGACCGCGATACCGGCCCAGGCGAGGGCCCCGGGGCGGTCGCCGAGGACCAGGACCCCGCACAGAACGGACAGGGCGACCCCCGTCACGGCGCTGACGGGCACCACCACGCTCATCGCCCCATGGCTCAGGCCACGGTTGAGGTGACGCATCGCGGTGGCACTGCCGACGCCGGAGAGCGCGCCCCACATCAGGTCGGAGGCGGCTACGGCGTCCGCGGGCAGCGCGAGCGCGGCCGCGACGGCGAGCAGCAGCCCGCCCACCTGTCCGAGGAACGTGACGGTGGTGTGGGGTACGCGCCGGGACAGCAGTCCGCCGGCGAAGTCGACGATGCCGTAGCAGAGGGCCGAGGCAAGTGCGAGAAGGGCACCCATTCGGTCACGGGTGCCCTGCTGGTGGATGTGCGATGCCGAGGTGGTGGTGCCGAGCTGGTCTACGGGACGGTCAGGCGGCCTTGGCCGGCTGAGGGAGGGCCGCGGCCCACTCCAGGACGAGGCGCTGGTACTCCTCGCGCTGTTCGCCGCTCAGTGTCCCGCCCGACCGGAGCCACAGGGCCCGGATCTCCTCGTTGACCTCGGCAGCCGATCGCTCGGAGGAGGGTTCAACAGTGGTGGACATGCTGTGAAGCATACGGCGCCCGAGGTGAAGGCGCTGTGAGTAATCGCACGCGCATGGGGCATTTCGGACGTGTTGCTGATCACGTCCATCTGGCCCGGCACGTGCGGGAGTTCACACGGAGCGCCCACCTCCGCGCTCGTGTGCCCGCCTTCACACATCGGCGGAGATCCGGCCCGTGGCGCGGCCGGCGCGGGCCGGGGGCGTCAGGTGCCCGGCTTGCGGCCGTACACGTAGACGTCGTCGCCGGTCTTCAGCAGCGACCAGTACTTCTTGGCGTCGGTCTTCGTCATGTTGACGCAGCCGTGCGAACCGGGCGGGTTCCACATGCTGACGCCGACCGAGTGGAAGGCCTGGCCGCCGTCGAAGAACTGCGCGTACGGCATGGGCACGTCGTAGATGGTCGAGACGTGGTCGATGTTGCGCCAGGAGATCTTCTTCAGGCCGGTGCGGGTCTCGTAGCCGTCGCGGCCGGTGCGGACCGGCACGGGGCCGTAGACGAGCTTCTTGCCGTCCTGGATCCAGCTCAGCTGAAGGGTGAGGTCCACGCAGGCGATGCGGCCCTTGTTCACCGGGCATTTACCCGATTTGTTCGGGTTCTTGCCCACGGCCTTCTGCTTGTTCATGAGGTCCATCACACCCCAGGTGACCGGACCCGCGTAGCCGGCGGCCGGCGTGATTCCGTGCTTGGTCTGGAAGGCGCGGATGGCCTTGCAGTCGGCGGAGGACTGCTTGCCGTCGACCGGGCGGCCGAGGAACTTCTCCACCTGCTTCTGATGCGGGCCCGCCTGGGTGGTGCAGCTCGCGGCCTGCGCCGGTGCGGTGCCGAGCGTCAGCGTGAGCGGGGTCACCAGCGCGGTGAGCCCGAGGACGACGGCGCTCCGTCTACGTATGTCCCCCATGGTCCGATTTGCCTTTCCCCTGGAGTTGAGCGCATGGCCTGCGCACTCTGCCAGGTAGACGGCCGATCGGAAAAATCGGTTGTACGGACTCACACGCCGCAATCGAACGGTGACCTGGGACGCCTGCGGAGAGGATCAGGTGTGCGGCGAGAGTGCGTGCCGGGCGTCGCGGGGCAGGCGGGACCTTGCGGACACCCCCTAGGTTCCCCGGACACCGTCGGGCCGCGGCAGCGCCTGGTGGAAGCCGGAGTTCACCGCCGTGATGCCGCCGTCGACGACGAGCGTGGCGCCGGTGATCCACGAGGCGTCCCGGGAGGCGAGGAAGGCGACCGCGGCGGCGATGTCCTCGGGCTCGCCCACGCGGCCCAGCGGGTACAGGCGGCGCGCCGCTTCCAGGTCCGCGTCCCGGCCCTCCCAGGCCCTGGTGCGGACCGTGCCGGGCGCCACGAGGTTGACGCGGACCCCCCGGGGCCCGGCGTGGCCGGCGAGGGTGCGGGTGAGGGAGATCAGACCGGCCTTCGCGGCGCTGTAGGCGTGGTTGCCGAAGTCCTGCAGCCCGTTGACCGAGCCGACGCTCACGATCGCGCCCCTGCCGGTCGCGGCGAGGTGCGGCAGCGCGGCCCGGCAGCAGCGGTACGCGCCGGTGAGGGTGATGTCGAGGTCGGCCGCCCACTCCTCGTCCGGCTCGTCCTCGAAGCGGGGCGCGTCGGGGGTGCAATGGGCGGCGTTGTTGACCAGGACGTCGAGCGAGCCGAAGGTGCCGGCGCAGTGCGCGACGGCCTCCTCGACGGACACCTGGTCGGCCACGTCGCACACCCGGGCCTCGGCCGCGAGCCCGCGCTTGCGCAGGGCTGACGCGGTCCGCTCCGCCTCGGCCGCGTCCACGTCGGCCACCAGCACCCCGGCCCCCTCCTCGGCGAACCGCCGGGCGGTGGCCGCGCCGATGCCGCGTGCCGCGCCGGTGATGAGAACCCCGTACCCCTCGAAGCGCCGTGCGTCCTTCGTCATGGGGTGACGGTAGCCGCCCGGTCGATCACCGCGGCAGAGGCCGGAACGGATCCACCGGGCCGGGCGTTCACCGGTAGCCGGTCACGTCCGCCGGCTTGCCCGCGTCCTGCACCTCGACCAGGTACCGCCAGGCGTCCGGGCGGCTGCCGTCCAGGTCGGTGAAGCCGTACTCCTGGGCGAGGCCGCCGCTGGAGAGGGAGGTGCCGTTGAAGCGGGCCACGTCCGGGTCGGCGGCGAGGGCGGTGACCGCGCGGCCGGCATAGCGCGGCGTCTCGGAGATGGCGAAGTGGGGCACGCGCTCCAGCGCGTCGCGCCAGTTGTCCTCACGCACCCCGAAGGTCTCGAGCATGATCTCCGAGCGCAGCCATCCGGGAGTCAGCGCGACGGCCGTGGCGCCGCGCGGACCCAGTTCGTGCCCCAGCGCGAAGGCCATCCGCAGCACGGCGGACTTGGCCAGGTCGTAGAAGAAGTTGACGCGGTAGTTCTCGCGGTTGTAGTCGGCGGTGCCGTCGGTGACCTCGACGACGAGTCCGCCCGGCCGGCGCAGCAGCAGGGGCAGGGCGTGGTGGCTGGTGATGGCGTGGGTGTCGATCGCGAGCCGCAGCAGCCTGAGCCCGTTGTCGAGGTCGTGCTCCCAGACGGGGGTGTCCCACTCGAAGAGCTTCTCGCCGCCCCAGATGTCGTTGACGAGGACGTCCAGCCGGCCCTGTTCGTCCGCGATGCGGTCGACGAGCCCGCGCACCTGGGCGGGGTCGAGGTGATCGGTCGGTACGGCGATGCCCCGGCCGCCCGCCTCGGTGACCAGGTCGGCGGTGTCCTCCAGGGTCTCCGGCCGGTCGTACTCGGAGCGGCGCTCGCGTGTGCTGCGGCCGGTCACGTACACGGTCGCGCCCGCCGCGCCCAGCTCCACGGCGATGCCCCGCCCGGCTCCCCGGGTCGCCCCCGCGACCAGCGCGACCTTGTCCTTCAGCTCTTCCGGCATGCCCGGCCTCCCGTTGCTCTCGTGCTGCTCGTACTGCTCGTACTGCTGTTGCTGCGCGTGCTGCTCCGAGCGTGACGGGTAAGCCGGACATCCTCTGTCACCTTTTCCGGCGGGTCGGCTCAGTGGCCGCGGGCGATCCACTCGTCCAGATGCGGGGCCTCCGCGCCGATGGTCGTCGCGTCACCGTGCCCGGTGAGCACCTTCGTCTCGGGCGGGAGCGTCAGCAGTCGGTCCCGGATCGAGTCGATGATCGTCGGGAAGTGGGAGAACGAGCGGCCGGTCGCGCCGGGCCCGCCCTGGAAGAGCGTGTCGCCGGTGAAGACGGTCCCCAGACCGGGGTCGTACAGGCAGACCGCGCCCGGCGCGTGCCCCGGGGTGTGCAGCACGGTGAGGTCGGCGCCGGCCGCCTCGATCACCTGCCCGTCGACCAGCCAGGCGTCGGGGTCACGGTCGGGGTGGGTCTGCTTCCACAGCGGCAGGTCGTCGTGGTGCAGCCAGATGGTGGCGCCGGTGCGCTCGGCGAGGGCGGGCGCGGCGTCGATGTGGTCGTTGTGGGCGTGGGTGCACACGATCGCCGTCAGCCGGCGGTCGCCGACGGCCTCGGCGATGGCGTCGGCGTCATGGGCGGCGTCGATGACGACGGCCTGGTGGTCGTCACCCACGATCCACACGTTGTTGTCGACGTCCCAGGTGCCGCCGTCGAGGCTGAACCGACCGGAGGTGACGAGGCGTTCGATGCGGGCGGTCATCACAGCACCACCACCGACCGCAGCACGTCGCCGCGGTGCATCCGCTCGAAGGCCTTCTCGACCTCGTCGAGCTGGATGGTCTCGGTGACGAACGCGCCGAGGTCCAAGCGCCCTTGGATATGCAGATCGATCAGCATCGGGAAGTCACGGGACGGCAGGCAGTCGCCGTACCACGATGACTTCAGGGAGCCGCCGCGCCCGAAGACGTCGAGGAGCGGCAGTTCCAGCTTCATCTCGGGTGTGGGCACACCGACCAGGACGACCGTGCCGGCCAGGTCGCGGGCGTAGAACGCCTGCCGGTAGGTCTCGGGCCGGCCCACGGCCTCGATGACGACATCGGCGCCGAAGCCGCCGGTGAGGTCCCGGATCGCCTCCACCGGGTCCGTCTCCCGCGAGTTGACGGTGTGGGTGGCGCCCATCGAGCGGGCGGTCTCCAGCTTCCGGTCGTCGATGTCGACCGCGATGATCTTCGCCGCCCCGGCCAGACGCGACCCCGCGACAGCCGCGTCCCCGACGCCGCCGCAGCCGATGACCGCGACCGAGTCGCCCCGGCCGACGTTCCCCGTGTTGATCGCGGCGCCGATGCCGGCCATCACCCCGCAGCCGAGCAGCCCGGCGACCTGCGGGGAGACGGCGGGGTCGACCTTGGTGCACTGTCCGGCGGCGACGAGGGTCTTCTCGGCGAAGGCACCGATGCCGAGCGCCGGGGAGAGTTCGGTGCCGTCGGTGAGCGTCATCCGCTGCCGGGCGTTGTGCGTGTCGAAGCAGTACCAGGGCCGCCCGCGCAGACAGGCGCGGCACTTCCCGCACACCGCGCGCCAGTTGAGGATCACGAAGTCCCCGGGCGCGACGTCGGTGACGCCGTCGCCGACCGACTCCACCACGCCCGCGGCCTCGTGGCCGAGCAGGAAGGGGAACTCGTCGTTGATGCCGCCCTGTTTGTAGTGCAGGTCGGTGTGGCACACCCCGCAGGCCTGGACGCGGACGACCGCCTCACCCGGACCGGGGTCGGGTACGACGACCGTCTCGATCCGTACCGGCTCGTCCTTCCCCGGTGCGATCACGCCGCGTACTTCCTGCGCCATGGTGCGTCTCCTTCGTCGGCCGCTGTCCGTTCCTCCCGACCCTACGTCCGACTGATCGGTAAGGGCCGGTGAGCGCGGGGGACGGCCGACGGCCGGGCCGTGCGGGAGCGCTGCGTTTGCCCGGCATCGCGGGGCGGAGGAGGCTCGTAGGCGAGGCCCCTCGCGGCCCGTTCGGAGGACCGCGCCGCGGCCCGTTCGGAGGAGGTCATCATGGCAACCGCGGCAGAACCCGTCTTCACCACCGACACTCTGCGCCGGTGCGTCGAGGCCGACACGTCGGCCAATCTGGTGTCGCTGTACGCCGACGACGCGGAGCTGCGCATCGTGGACCGCAACACCCAGCCCAGCCACCCGAAGGTCCTGCACGGCCGGGACGAGATCGCCGCCATGCTCGACGACGTGTACAGCCGCGACATGACGCACAAGCTGGAGCAGTGTGTCGTCCAGGGCGACCGTGCCGCCTACAGCGAGAGCTGTGTGTACTCCGACGGGGTGCGCGTGCTCTCGGAGTCGATGCTCTCGCTGCGCGACGGAAAGATCACCGAGCAGACGCTCATCCAGGCGTGGGACGAGTAGGCACGCCGCGGGGGTGGGCGGCGGTCAACCGCCCACTCTCCGGGTGACGTTCAGCAGGTACTCCTTGCGGTTCAGCGGGTTGTGGTCGGTGCGCGGGCGTTCCGGCAGCGTGCCGTGCGTGACCGGCGCGTAGTGCCCGAAGGAGGTCTCCAGCTCGCCCTCGCCGCGGGTCGGTCCCGGCAGCCGCTGCTCCAGGGTGTGCACCCGGGCCGCCGGCACCGTGCCGTGCAGGACGCAACGGTCACCGTGCGTGTCGGTGGACTCGGGCACGGCTCCCAGACCCGCCAGCAGGGGCAGCAGGGCGCCGAGGGTGTCCGCCGGTGCCTCGATGCGGAAGCGGTGCATCGGCTCGTGCACGACGGTGCCCGCGCGGCGCAGCGCCTCGACGAGGACCAGCGGGGTCAGCCCGCGGAAGTCGGCGCCGGTGCTCGACATGCTCTTGTCGAAGCGCTGGTGTGCGTGGCTCTGCCGGGGCGAGTAGCCGGCGTGGGTCATGGTGACCGTGCAGTCGGTGACCTGCCAGCCGTGCAGCCCTTGGCCGAGTGCCTCGCGCACGGTGTCCTCGACCGCCTTGAAGAAGGCGTACGGCATCGAGCCCAGCTCCACCTCCAGGCGGAAGTCGACGCCGCTGCCGGCGGGTGCCGGGTCGACGCGCAGGCCGACCGTCGCGAGGAACGGGTTCGGGTCCTTCTTGTTGAACTCCACGGCCGCCCCCGTCCCGGCGGGCCGCTCGATGCACAGCGGTGTCGTCGCGCGGAAGGTGACGTCCAGGCCGTACTCCTCGGCGAGCGTGGCCTGGACGACCTCCTTCTGCACCTCGCCGTAGAGCGACACGGAGGTCTCGCGCCGCACCGGGTCGTGGCGCAGGCCGATCAGGGGGTCCTGTTCGGCGAGCTGGGTGAGCGCGAGATGCAGGGCCCTGTGGTCCGCGCCGGGCCCCGGGACGACGACGGTCTCCAGGGTGGGCGGGGCGAAGAAGTGCTCCTGGGTCTTGCGGGGTTCGCCGAGCGCGTCACCGATCCGGATGTCCGCCAG
Source organism: Streptomyces sp. NPDC052012 (assembly GCF_040689265.1). NCBI lineage: Bacteria > Bacillati > Actinomycetota > Actinomycetes > Kitasatosporales > Streptomycetaceae > Streptomyces > Streptomyces sp. NPDC052012. Next base: position 701,565 of record NZ_JBFAXA010000002.1, on the reverse strand, counting down.
GCCCCACAGCCGGGCGATCCGGCCCGCCGGCACCGAGTCCGCGAGGGTGTCCGTGCCGTGGTCGAAGACGCTGATCGCGGTGACGCGGCCCTCCGGCCGGGTGTCCGCGCCGCCGTCCCGCCCGAACGGGATCCGGTCGCGGACCCGCAGGGTGCCCGAGAACATCCGCGCGTAGGCGATCTTCTCCCCGGCCGGGCCCCGCTCCACCTTGAACACGGTGCCGGAGACCGGCTCCTCGGGGTCGCCGTCCGCCGGGGGCAGCAGCTCCCTGACTCCCGTCAGCAGCGCCTCGACGCCCGCGCCGGTGACGGCGGAGCCGAAGTACACCGGGTGCACCAGGGCCTGCCGGGTCTGTGCGACGAGAGCGGTGCGCAGGCGGGGGCCCGAGATCTCCCCCTCGAGGTACTCGGCGAGCAGCTCGTCGTCCTGGCCGGTGAGGACGTCCAGCGCGCTCGGGGAGAGTCCGGGGACGGCACGGGCGCCCGATGTGCCGAGGCCGGAGGTCGTCGCCATCGGCACGATCGACGGGGTCAGCCGGGCCGAGATCGCCCGCAGCACCTCCGCCTCCCGTGCGCCGCTGCGGTCGATCTTGTTCACGAAGATCAGCGTGGGGATGCGCAGCCGCTGGAGGGTCCGCATCAGCACGCGGGTCTGCGCCTGCACGCCCTCCACGGCGGAGACGACCAGCACCGCGCCGTCCAGCACGGCGAGCGCCCGCTCCACCTCGGCGATGAAGTCCGGGTGGCCCGGTGTGTCGATGAGGTTCACGGTCGCGCCGCCGAGCGGGAACGAGACGACGGCCGCCTTGATGGTGATGCCGCGCCGGCGCTCCAGCGTGAGGGTGTCGGTGCGGGTGCTGCCGGCGTCGACGCTGCCGATCCGGTCGATCACCCCGGCGGAGTGCAGCAGCCGCTCGGTCAGGCTGGTCTTACCGGCGTCGACATGGGCGAGGATCCCGAGATTGAGCAGGTGCACGAAGCGTCATGTCCTTTGAGGTGGAGGGCGTTCCTTCCGGGAGGGACATGAACGGTGCGCGCATTGCTGCTCCTCGTCGCGTGACGGGCGGGACACGGACAGTGCACCAGGACCGGGTGCGCGGAGGCAACGGATTAACGCCCGACGAACCGCGCCGCAGCGGTCGCCACCGCGGTGGACCGGTCCTAGAGTGACCTACATCACGCCCGGCCGATGTTTCCTGCTCCTATCCACCCGATCGGCCTCTGGAGGGCACATGACCCACATCTCGGTGAAGGTGGACGGCACCACGTACGAGGACGACGTGGAGCCCCGCCTCCTCCTGGTCCACTACCTGCGCGACCGGCTCGGCCTGACCGGCACCCCGATCGGCTGCGACACCTCCAACTGCGGGGCCTGCACGGTGGAGCTCGACGGCGCGAGCGTCAAGAGCTGCACCGTGCTGGCCGTCCAGGCGGACGGCGGTGAGGTGACCACCGTGCAGGGGCTGTCCCGGAACGGGGAGCTGACCGAGCTGCAGAAGGCGTTCCACGAGCGGCACGCGCTGCAGTGCGGCTACTGCACCCCGGGCATGATCATGGCGGCGCGCGATCTGCTGCGCGAGCATCCGCATCCCACGCCGGACGAGGTGCGGCACGGCCTGGAGGGGAACCTGTGCCGCTGCACCGGTTACCAGAACATCGTGGCCGCCGTGCTGGCCGCCTCCGAACAGGAGGTCGCGACATGACCGAGACGGTGGAGCGGGAGGTCGGCCGGGCCCGGACCCGCAAGGAGGACGCCCGCCTGATCACCGGGCAGACCAACTGGACCGACAACATCAGCGTCAGCGGACTGCTGCACCTGGCGATCCTGCGCAGCCCGATGGCCCACGCCCGGATCGACCGCGTGGATGTGTCGGCGGCGCTGGAGCGCCCCGGCGTCATCGCCGCGTTCAGCGGCCGGGACGTCGCGGAGGAGATGGGGTCGCTGCCGTGTGCCTGGCCGGTGGCCGAGGACACCGTGGTGCCGGACCACCCGCCGATCGCCGTCGACGAGGTGCGCTACGCGGGCGACCCGGTGGCGGTGGTGGTGGCCCGCGACCGGTACACGGCCGCCGACGCCCTGGAGGCGATCGAGGTCGACTACACCCCGCTGCCCGCCGCCCTGGACATCGAGGCGGCCCTCGCCGACGACGCCCCGCTGGTCCACGCCGACAAGGGCACCAACCGCTCGTACGAGTACCGCACGGCCAACGGCGACTACGAGACCGAAAGGGACCGGGCGGACGTCGTCCTGACGCGCCGCTACCACCAGCAGCGCCTCATCCCGACCGCGATGGAGCCGCGGGCGGTCGTGGTGGATCCGCTCGCGGCCTCCGGCGAGTTCACCCTGTACTCCTCCACCCAGATCCCGCACGTCCTGCGGGTCCTGCTCGCCGTCACCACCGGCGTCCCGGAGAACAAGCTCCGCGTCGTCGCCCCCGACGTGGGCGGCGGATTCGGCTCCAAGCTCCAGGTGTACGGCGAGGAAGTGATCACCCTCGTGCTGGCCAGGCGGCTGGGCCGTCCGCTGAAGTGGACCGAGTCCCGCTCCGAGGCCAACGTCGCCACCCACCACGGCCGCAGCCAGGTCCAGGACATCGAGATCGCCGCGCGCCGCGACGGCACGCTGCTGGGTCTGAAGGTGTCCCTGCTGGCCGACATGGGTGCCTACCTGATGCTGCTCAGCCCGGGCATCCCCGTCCTCGGCGCCTCCATGTACCCGGCGATCTACAAGATGGGAGCGTACGACTTCTCCTGCACCGGCGTGTTCACCAACCGCACCCCGATCGACGCCTACCGCGGCGCCGGCCGGCCCGAGGCGACCTTCGCGATCGAGCGGATCATGGACGACCTGGCGGCCGAACTCGGCATGGACCCGGTCGAGCTGCGCCGCCGCAACTGGATCCGGCACGAGGAGTTCCCGTACACCACGATCGCCGGGCTCACCTACGACAGCGGCAACTACGAGGCCGCCACCGACAAGGCGCTCGCCCTGTTCGACTACGACAAACTGCGCGCCGAGCAGGCCGACCGCGCGCACCGGGGCGACACCGTACGCCTCGGCATCGGTGTCTCGACGTACACCGAGATGTGCGGCCTCGCGCCGAGCCGCTGGCTGGGCGAGATGCGCTACGCGGCCGGCGGCTGGGAGGCGGCGAGCGTGCGGATGCTGCCCACCGGCAAGGTCGAGGTCATCACCGGCACCAGCCCGCACGGCCAGGGCCATGTGACGTCCTGGAGCCAGATCGCCGCCGACGTCCTCGGGGTGCCGTTCGAGGACGTCGAGGTGCTGCACGGCGACACCCGGCTGGCGACGCACGGCCTGGACACCTACGGCTCACGCTCCCTCGTCGTCGGCGGCGTCGCCGTCCACCAGGCGGCGCGCAAGGTCGTGGACAAGGCCCGCAAGGTCGCCGCCCACCTGCTGGAGGCGAACGAGGCCGACCTCGACTTCACGGACGGCGCCTTCGTCGTCAAGGGCTCCCCGGAGGCGCGCAAGACCATCCAGGAGGTGGCCTTCGCGACGTTCGCCTCGCACGACCTGCCCGAGGGCATGGAGCCGTCGATCAACGCCGAGCACGTCCTCGACCCGGACACGTTCTCCTACCCGCACGGCACCCATCTGTGCGCGGTCGAGGCCGACACCGAGACCGGCGCCGTGCGCATCCGGTCGTACGTGTGCGTCGACGACGTCGGCAAGGTGATCAACCCGCTGATCGTCGAGGGCCAGCTGCACGGCGGCATCGCCCAGGGCATCGCGCAGGCGCTGTACGAGGAGGCCGTGTACGACGAGGAGGGCACCCTGGTCACCGGCACCCTGGCCGACTACATGGTGCCGGCCGCCCCGGACCTGCCCGAGTTCGTCACCGACCGCACCGAGACACCGGCCACCTCCAACCCGCTGGGGGTGAAGGGCGTCGGCGAGGCGGGCACGATCGCCTCGACGCCCGCCGTCGTCAACGCGGTCGTGGACGCCCTGCGACCCCTCGGCGTGCAGGACATCCGCATGCCGTGCACACCCGAGCGGGTCTGGCAGGCCGTGCGGTCCGGCTCCGGTGGCTCGCGCGACCCCGGTCGCTCGCGTGACTCCGGTGACTCCGGTGACTCCGGGAAGGAGGCGGCGGCATGATTCCCCCCGCATTCGAGTACGCCCGCCCCAGCAGCGTCGAGGAGGCGGTGCGCACGCTCGCCGACGCGGGCGAGGACGCGAAGGTGCTGGCCGGCGGGCAGAGCCTGCTGCCCCTGATGCGGCTGCGGCTGGCCTTCCCCGAGCTCGTCGTGGACGTCAACCGCATCCCCGGGCTGCGCGGGGTCCGCGAGGACGGCGACACCCTGGTCATCGGCGCGATGACCACCCACCACGCCGTCGTCACCGACCCGCTGGTCCGCCGGCACGCGGGGCTGCTCGCGTCCGCCACCTCCACGGTCGCCGACCCCGCCGTGCGGCACCGGGGCACCCTCGGCGGATCTCTCGCGCACGCCGACCCGGCCGGGGACCTGCCCGCCGTCGTCCTGGCACTGGACGGTGAGCTGGTCGCACAGGGGCCGGGCGGCCGGCGCACCATCGCGGCGCGCGACTTCTTCGTCGACTATCTGGAGTCGGCCCTGTCCCCCGACGAGCTGCTGGTCGAGGTCCGCATCCCGAAGACGGACGGCTGGGGCTTCCGGTACGAGAAGTTCCACCGGGTGGCCCAGTCGTGGGCGACGGTCGGCGTGGCCGCGCTGGTGCGGCGGGACGACGGGCACATCGCCGAGACCCGCATCGCCCTGACCAACATGGGTGCCACACCCCTGCGCGCCACGGCGGCCGAGCAGGCCCTGTCCGGCGCCGGCGACGCGGACGCGGTGGGCCGGGCCGCCGAGGCCGCGGCGGAGGGCACCCGGCCCGCCCGGGACACCGCGGCCTCGCCCGAGTACCGGGCGCATCTGGCGCGGGTGCTCACCAAGCGGGCGGTGCTGGCCGCCGCCGGGATGGGGTGAGCGACGATCACCGAGGTGCAGGGCCCGGAGCAGGTGCGGGCCCGTCTGGAGGAGACGGGGTACCTGGTCGACGACGGGCTGGCGATCGCCTGCTACCTGGCGCTGAGACTGCACCGGCCGGTCTTCTGCGAGGGCGACGCGGGCACGGGCAAGACCGCGCTCGCCTCCGCCCTCGCCGAGGCGCTGGACGCTCCGCTGATCCGCCTGCAGTGCCACGAGGGCATCGACGCCTCCCAGGCGCTGTACGACTGGGACTTCCCGCGCCAGCTGCTGCATCTGCGGGCCGCCGAGGCGGCCGGGGTCACCGATCCCGGGCGGCTGGAGGGCGAGCTGTACGACCGCCGCTTCCTGATCGCCCGCCCGCTGCTCCAGGCGCTGCAGACCCGGCCGTGCGTGCTGCTGGTGGACGAGATCGACCGGGCGGACGACGAGTTCGAGGCGTTTCTGCTGGAACTGCTGTCGGAGTTCTCGGTGACGATCCCGGAGCTGGGCACGATCCGGGCCGAGGTGCCTCCGGTGGTGGTGCTGACCTCCAACCGCACCCGCGAGGTGCACGACGCGCTGAAGCGGCGCTGCCTGTACCACTGGTTCGACCACCCGGAGTTCGCACGTGAACTGGCCATCGTGCGGCGGCGGTTGCCCGGTGTGGCGGAACGGCTCGCGGAGCAGGTGACCGCGCTGGTGCGGGAGCTGCGGACCCTGGACCTGGTCAAACCGCCGGGCGTGGCCGAGACGATCGACTGGGCCGAGGCGCTGGACGCGCTCGGCGCGCACGAGGTGGACGCCGCGCTCGCGCTCGCCACGCTCGGCTCGGTGCTGAAGTACCGGGAGGACGCCGAGCGGGCCCGGAAGCTGGACTTCGCGGCGGTGCTGGCCGGACGGGGGGTGTGACGTGCCGGACGTCGCGGGCCCCCTGGCGAGCCTCCTGGCATTCGTCCGCGCGCTGCGCGCCGCCGGTCTGGAGGCGAGCAGCGAACGGGTGCAGGCGTTCGTGCGCGCGGTGGAGGTGCTGCGGCTGGGAGCGCGGACGGACCTGTACTGGGCGGGGCGGCTGACCCTGTGCGGCAGCCGGGACGACCTGGAGCACTACGAGCGCGTGTTCGCCACCTGCTTCGGCACCGGCGAGCAGCCGCACCCCCGTCCCACGACACCACCGGCCCGCGCGCCCCGGCCCCGGCTCACCGTCCATGACGCGCGCACGGCGTCCCGCGCGCCGGCGGAACGGGACCACCGCCGTCCGCCCGTGCCCGCGCTCGCCGCGTCCACCGAGGTCCTGCGCCATCGCGATGTCGCCGGGCTGACCGCGGCCGAGCGGGAGCAGGTGCGGCGGCTGCTGGCCGCGTTGGCACTGCGCGGTGAGGTGCGGCGCACGGCGCGGCGCCGGGCGGCCCGCCGCGGCGAGGTCGATCCGCGCCCGACGGTGCGGGAGCTGCTGCGGAGCGGCGGCGAGCCCGCACGGCTGCGGCACCGGACACGCGCCGAGCGGCCCCGGCGGATCGTGCTGCTGGTGGATGTCAGCGGGTCGATGGCGCCGTACGCGGACGCGCTGCTGCGGTTCGCGCACGCTGCGGCGCGCGGACCGCGCACCGACGTGTTCACCATCGGCACCCGGCTCACCCGGGTCACCCGGCAGCTGGCGCACCGCGATCCGGATCTGGCGATGGCGGCGGTCGCCTCGGCCGTGCCCGACTGGCGCGGGGGTACCCGGCTGGGTGAGCTGCTGCACGAGTTCCTGGTGCGCCACGGGCAGCGCGGCCTGGCGCGCGGCGCGGTGGTGGTGCTGCTGTCGGACGGCTGGGAGCGGGGCGATCCGGAGCTGCTCGCGGACGGGATGCGCCGCCTGCACCGCCTGGCGCACCGGGTGATCTGGGCGAATCCGCTCAAGGCACGGCCCGGGTACGCGCCGCTGGCGGCCGGGATGGCGGCGGCTCTGCCGAGTGTGGACGCGTTCGTCGAGGGGCACAGTCTGGCCGCGCTGGAGCGGCTGGCGGCGGTGGTGCGGGGCGGCCCGGTACCCGTGCCCGAGCCGCCCGTGGAAGGAGTTCAACGTGCGTGACATCCTCCCGGCGCTGGCCCGCTGGTACGCGGACCGGGCGCCGTTCGGACTGGCCACCGTCGTCGAGGTCAGCCGCAGCGCGCCGCGCGACCCGGGGGCGGCGATGGCGGTGGGCCCGGACGACGAGGTGGTCGGCAGCGTGTCCGGGGGCTGTGTCGAGGGCGCGGTGTTCGAGCTGGCGCAGGAGGTCGTGGCCGACGGCGAGGCACGCCTGGAGTCGTTCGGCTACAGCGACGAGGACGCCTTCGCGGTCGGTCTGACGTGCGGTGGCGAGATCACCCTGCTGGTGCGGCCGGTCACGCCCGAGCTGGATCCGTCCTTCGGCGAGGTCGCCGAGTCCGTCGCCGCGGGAGCGCCGGTGACCGTGGCGACGGTGACCGACGGCCCGGCGCCGCGCGGTGCCACCCTCGCCGTCTGGCCGGACCGGGTCTCGGGAACGCTGGGCACGACCGGTCTGGACGCGGCCGTCACCGCCGACGCGCGGGGTGAACTCGCTCTCGGGGCGACCGGGCTGCGGCACTACGGGCCGCACGGCCAGCGCCGAGAGGACGCGGTGAGCGTCTTCCTGCAGTCCTTCGCCCCTCCCCCGCGCATGCTGGTCTTCGGCGCGATCGACTACGCGGCGGCCGTGGCCCGCATCGGCGCGTTCCTCGGCTACCGGGTCACCGTCTGCGACGCCCGACCGGTGTTCGTCACCCCGCGCCGCTTCCCGGAGGGCGTCGAGGTGGTCGCCGAGTGGCCGCACCGGTATCTGCGCGACACCGACACCGACGAGCGCACGGTGATCTGCGTGCTCACCCACGACCCGAAGTTCGACGTACCGCTGCTCGAGGAGGCCTTGCGCAGGCCGGCCGCGTACATCGGCGCGATGGGCAGCCGGCGCACCCACGACGACCGGGCACGGCGGCTGACCGAGGCCGGGCTCGGCGAGCGTGAGCTGTCCCGGCTGCGCTCCCCCGTCGGCCTCGACCTGGGCGCCCGTACGCCCGAGGAGGTGGCCGTGTCCGTGGCCGCGGAGATCGTCGCCCTGCGGTGGGGCGGCACCGGCGCCCCGCTGACCGCGACCCACGGCGCGGTCCATCCGCCCCCGCCGGGCCCCTGGGACCCTGCCGGCGGACGTGCCCTGTCCTGAGGAGGAAGCCATGGAGCTGCACCACGAGTTCACCGTCCCCGTCCCGGTCGACGACGCGTGGCGTGCGCTGCTCGACATCGAACGGGTCGCGCCGTGTCTGCCCGGCGCGACGGTCGAGGAGTACGACGACAAGACGGTGTCCGGCTCGGTCAAGGTCAAGGTGGGACCGGTGACGGTCACGTACAAGGGGACGGCGGTCTTCGAGGAGCGGGACGAGACCGCGCACCGCGTGGTGCTGGTCGCCAGTGGCCGGGAGACCCGGGGCCAGGGCACGGCCCGGGCCACCGTGACGGGGACGCTCGGTGAGCGGGACGGCGCCACGGCCGTGTCGGTGCGCACCGATCTGACGGTGACCGGGCGTCCGGCGCAGTTCGGGCGGGGTGTGCTCGCGGAGGTGGGTGAGCGGATCATCGGCCAGTTCGCGGCGTGTCTGTCCGAGCGGCTGTCCCAGCGGCAGCCGCAGCCGGCGGCGGACGCGGCACCGGCGGGGACCGCCGAGACCGAGACCACCGGAGCGGGGGCCGCCGAAGCTCAGACCGCCGCGGTGGCCACGGCCGCGGCCCCGCGACCGGCGGAGGGCCGCGAGGAGGAGCCGCTCGACCTGCTGCGCACCGTCGGCCCGCCGCTGGCCAGGCGTGCCGGCGCGGTCCTCGCCGCCGTCCTCGCGGTGGCCGCGCTCGCCGCGGGGATCCGCAGGTGGCGGCGCTCCCGCAGATGACGAGATGAGGTGTGTGTGAGTCCGGCCGAGATGGGTAGTCGCCCGGATAACCACCCTTTCGATCGTGGGAAGGAGGTCCGTGACAGCGCATCTACTCGCAGCGCCCGGGCCGCTTCCACCGACAACGAAGCGGCCCGGACCGTGTGCGCGCTGTCACCGCCGTGGAGGCAGCCGGTGCAGTTCCACCTCGGTCAGCCGGCCGCCGGTGACCGTGACGGTCATATAGGTGCAGTGGGGCTGCCGGCGCCGGTCCGTCGGTGACCCCGGGTTGAGCAGCCGCAGTCCCGTCGGTGCGGTGGTGTCCCACGGGATGTGGCTGTGTCCGAAGACCAGCACGTCCAGATCGGGGAACCGGGCGGCGCAGCGCGCCTCGCGGCCCTGCGCGGGCCCCGTCTCGTGGATCACCCCGAAGCGCAGTCCGTCGAGTTCGGCGTACGCGATCTCCGGCAGCCGGGCGCGCAGCTCGGCCCCGTCGTTGTTGCCGTACACGCCGACCAGGCGTCGGCTGCGGGACTCCAGCAGGTCGAGCGTGGCCGTGTCGACCCAGTCGCCCGCGTGGAACACGACGTCCGCGGAGTCGAGTTCGCCGAGCAGTTGCTCGGGCAGCCGCTTGGCCCGCTTGGGCAGATGCGTGTCGGACATCAGCAGCAGACGCACGGTCAGCACTCCACGGGGCGGGGCAGTTGATCACGGCACGGTCTCGTCGGTGGCCGAATGGTGGGACCGCGGTGGCCAGGGGGTTACGATCGGGCAACGCATACCAAGCCAGCACGTTCGTCGGCAAGAAGACCCGAAGGGCCCTAAATCTAGATGCCGGTCAAGGTCAGCGTCATCGTTCCCGTCTACAACCCGGGAATCTACATCGAGGACTGCATTTCCTCGCTGCAGCGGCAGTCGCTGCCTCCCGACGAGTTCGAGGCGATCTTCGTCGACGACGGGTCCACCGACGAGACGCCGGCCCGGCTCGACCGGCTCGCCGCGGAGGACCCGCGGATGCGGGTGATCCACCAGGAGAACTCCGGCTGGTCGGGCAAGCCCCGCAACGTCGGCATCGCGGCCGCCCGCGGCGAGTTCGTGATGTTCGTCGACAACGACGACTATCTGGGCGACGAGGCGCTGGAGCGGATGTACGACTACGGCGTGGCCAACGGCGCCGATGTCGTCGTCGGGAAGATGGCCGGCAAGAACCGCGGCGTGCCGGTGGAGTTGTTCCGCCGCAACCATCCGCGGGCCACGGTCGAGAACGCACCGCTGATCGACAGCCTCACCCCGCACAAGATGTTCCGCCGGGAGTTCCTCGACCGGATCGGGCTGCGCTTCCCGGAGGGGCGGCGGCGCCTGGAGGACCATGTCTTCGTCACAGAGGCGTATCTGCGCGCGGAGAACGTGTCCGTGCTCAGCGACTATGTCTGCTACTACCACATCCGGCGCGACGACGCCTCGAACGCCGGTTTCCAGCGCTTCGACCCGGTGGGCTATTTCAAGAACCTCCGTGAGGCGCTCGACGTCGTCGAGCGGTACACCGAGCCGGGTGCGGTCCGCGACCGGCTGTTCCGCCGCTGGCTGCGGGTGGAGATGGTGGAACGGCTGCGCGCCCGGCGGCTGCTGGCCCTGCCGGACGACTACCGCAGGGAACTGTTCGCGGAGATCCACAAGGTGGTCGTGGAGCGGTTCGGGCCGGGTGTGGCGGCCGGACTGCAGCCCACCCAGCAGGTGGTGGCCGCGCTGACGGCGGCCGACCGGTACGACGACGTGGTGGCGTTCGCCGAGTGGGAGGCCGGGGTCGCGCCCAGGGCGACGCCGACCGGTGTCGAGTGGCGGGACGGTGCGCTGCGGGTCGGCTTCACCGCCGAGTACACCTCGGCCCGCAAGCCGATGACGTTCCCCGAGGGCGCGGCGCACACCCCGCTCGCCGACACGCCGAAGAACGTGGAGGAGGCGGTGGCGTGGGTCGGTGCTCAGACCGCGGCCCGCTTCGGTCAGGCGACCGCGGACCTGCTGCTGCGTGAACGCACCAGCTCCGCCCAGTACTTCCAGCCGGTCGAGTTCACCCGGGAGACCGTTCCCGCCGGGGACGGCGGAGACGGCGCAGACGGCGCAGACGGCGGGGAGAGCGGCGAGCAGATGCGGCTGGTGCTGCACGCGACCGCGACCGTCGATCCCGCCACGCTGCCCGGTACGGGGGTGTGGGACGCGGTCGTGCGGGTGAAACTCGGCGGCTGGACGAAGGAATGCCGCCTCGGTCCGCTCCCGCGGGCGAGCCGCCCCGAGCCGTACGCGGGGATCGCCGGCGGGCGTGTGGTCCTGCCGTACTGGACGGAGCCGCACGGCAATCTCTCCCTGGACACCGCCGTCAAGGGCAAGCGGATCGGGCTGGACGGGCTGCGGCGCACGGACGTGACGGTATCCGGTCTCCGGCTGAGCGCGCGGCTGCCGCTGCACACCCCGGACGGCACCGGGGTGCGGCTGAGGTTCACCTCCCCGCGCCGGACGCTGGAGGCGAACGCCACGCTGACCGGTGCGACTCAGGGGCAGGGGTCGCTGCTGGAGTCCACGCTGCCCGCGACGCTGCCCCGGGGCATCTGGCGCGTCTCGCTCTGCCTGGCCCCGGACGCGGCCGAACCGCGGTGGACGGGGCTGCCGTTCGCGCTGCGCGGCGGTGGCGGCACCATGCAGGTGGTGCCCATTCCGCGGCCGCGCGGCGCGCGGAAACTGCTGGGCAGGGCGCGGCGCGTGCTCGGCGCGGCCCGCAGACGGGTCGCTCCCCTGGTGAACGGCATGAACGGAAGGCGGTGAAGCGTGCGCGCGCTGGAGATCGAGGGTGCCTGGGTGCTGGAGCCCAAGGTGTTCCCGGACGAGCGGGGCAGCTTCCACGAGTGGTACCGGGGTGAGGAGTTCCGCGAGGCGACGGGCTACGACCTGTCGCTGGCGCAGGCCAACTGCTCGGTCTCGCGCCGGGGGGTGATCCGCGGGGTGCACTTCGCGGACGTCCCGCCCGGCCAGGCCAAGTACGTGACGTGTGTGCGCGGCGCGGTCCTCGACGTGGTGATCGATCTGCGGGTGGGCTCGCCGGGCTACGGGCGCTGGGAGGCGGTGCGTCTCGACGACGACACCCGGCACGCGATGTTCCTCGCCGAGGGCCTCGGCCATGCCTTCATGGCCCTCACCGACGACGCGACGGTGGTGTACCTCTGCTCGACGGGCTACGCCCCAGAACGGGAGCACGGCATCCACCCCCTGGACCCGGCCCTCGCCATCGCCTGGCCGGAGGGCATCCCCCCGGTCCTCTCCCCGAAGGACGAACAGGCCCCCACCCTGGCCGAAGCGGAACGCCTCGGCCTCCTCCCGTCGTACGAGACCTGCCGCGCACACTACGAACGGCTGCGCGGCCCGGGTCTTTGCGGCTGACGCACCGCGAGGGTGGCCGCGCCTCGGGCCGCGGCCACCCCGGGCACCGTCAGGACTTGGCGTAGCGCTGTTTCAGGGCGCTGCGCTTGTTGGAGCCTTCGGCGTTCTTGCCTTTCTCGATGATCACCAGGTTGTGGTAGAAGTGCACGCCGACCACGTTGCGGTCCGTGTAGGTCGGCTCGTAGCTCTCGTCCACGAACTCCTCGTAGTTCAGGCCGTCCGTCAGACGCTTCAGCATTCCCATGCTGGTGTGCTTCGCGTCGAGGTCCTCGCTGCCCATCCATTCGGGCCAGTACGACGACTGTGTGTCCTCCACGGCGTAGATTCCGCCGTCCTTCAGACGGGGGAACAGCGTCTCGAACGTCGTGATCACATGCGGACTGCGGTGGCTGCCGTCGTCGATGATGACGTCGATCTCGCCGATCTTGTCAGCGACGGCGTTCAGGGAATCGGGGTCGGACTGGTCACCGATGAATGTCGTGATGCGGTCCTCGTCGACAAATGACTTGTCATGGATGTCCATGCCGAAGATGTGCGCGTTGGGGAAGAACGCCTTCCACATGCGCAGCGACGCCCCGCCCTGACCCGCCCGGCTGTAGCCCCCGATCCCGATCTCCAGCAGGTTGAACTTCTTGTTCTTCAGGTGCTGGAGATGGCGCTGGTAGTGCTGTGTGTAACGGTGGGTCCCCCACTTGTCCGTCTTGAAGTGCACGGCCAGCTTGTTGAGATCGTGGGAGATCGCGTCCAGTCCGGTCGGCTTGACCGGCACGGGCGGCTTGCCCGTGAGCTGCCGCTTCAACTGGCGCAGAACCCGCACATTCTTCTCGCCCAACGCGGACTTGACCATTGGCCTGATCGACATCGCGAGACGTTTCCTTTCACTGGGACATCTCTTTGCGGATGAGGGGGAGTGCTTCCTGCAGGGCGGACTTCCAGTCCCGTATCGGCTCCAGACCGATCTCCTGCCACCTGTGGTGACCGAGCGCGCTGTAGGCAGGGCGCGCGGCGGGGCGGGGGAAGGCCTCGGTGGTGGTGGGCCTGACTCGGGACGGGTCGGCGCCGAGCAGGCGGAACACCTCGCGGGCCAGGTCGTGCCAGGTGGCCTCGCCGGAGCTGGTGGCGTGGAAGACGCCGTGCGTGCCGTCGCCGAGGCGGGGGCCGAGGTCGGCTATGCGTGCGGCGACGTCCGCGCTCCAGGTGGGCTGGCCGCGCTGGTCGTCGACGACGTCGACGGTGGGGCGGCGGGACTCCAGACCGATCATCGTCCGCACGAAGTTAGTGCCGTGCACCCCGTAGAGCCAAGCGGTACGCACCACCGCGCTCGCATCGGGCAGTTCCGCCAGGACGGCCTGCTCACCGGCGAGCTTGGAGCGGCCGTAGGCGGTGCGCGGGGCGGTCGGGTGGTCCTCCGGGTAGGGAGTGGTGCGGGCCTCCCCGGAGAAGACGTAGTCGGTGGAGACATGGATCAGGCGGGCGCCGTGCCTCCCGCACGCGCGGGCCAGCAGGCGCGGGCCGTCGGCGTTGATCCGCGTGGCGGTCTCCTCGTCCGTCTCCGCGTCGTCCACCGCCGTGTACGCGGCGCAGTTGACCACGAGCGCGGGGCGGTGCTCCGCCAGGGCGCCCTCGATCGCGTCGGCGCTGGTGATGTCGAGCGCGGCGCGGTCGAGTCCGGTCACCTGCTCGCCGCGCCGGGCCAGTTCGTCGACGACGTCCCGGCCGAGCATGCCGCCCGCGCCGGTGACCAGCCAGGTCATGGCCGCTCCTCGGCGACGCGCCGCTTCAGCGGCTCCCACCAGGCGCGGTTGTCCCGGTACCAGGCGATGGTCTCGGCGAGCCCCGTGGTGAAGTCGTGGCGGGGGCGGTAGCCGAGCTCGTCGCGGGCCTTCGTCCAGTCGACCGAGTAGCGCAGGTCGTGGCCCTTGCGGTCCTCGACGTACTCCACCCGGTCCCAGCCGGCCCCGCACGCCTCGAGGAGCAGGCCGGTGAGTTCCTTGTTGGTGAGCTCCGTGCCGCCGCCGATGTTGTACACCTCGCCGGGGCGGCCCTTGGTGCGGACGAGTTCGACGCCGGCGCAGTGGTCGTCGACGTAGAGCCAGTCGCGGACGTTGAGGCCCTCGCCGTAGAGGGGGACCTTCTTCCCGTCGAGGAGGTTGGTGACGAAGAGCGGGATGACCTTCTCGGGGAACTGGTGCGGGCCGTAGTTGTTGGAGCAGCGGGTGACGCGTACGTCCAGGCCGTGGGTGCGGTGGTAGGCCAGGGCGAGCAGGTCGGAGGAGGCCTTGGACGCCGAGTAGGGCGAGCTGGGCTCGAGCGGGTACTCCTCGGTGGCCGAGCCGGACTCGATGGAGCCGTAGACCTCGTCGGTGGAGACGTGCACGAAGGTCTTCAGGCCGTGGCGCAGCGCGGCGTCGAGGAGGACCTGGGTGCCGACGACGTTGGTGAGGACGAAGTCGGAGGCGGTGAGGATCGAGCGGTCGACGTGCGACTCGGCGGCGAAGTGGACCACCTGGTCCGCCTCGGCCATCAGCTTGTCGACCAGGTCGGCGTCACGGATGTCGCCCCGGACGAACTTCAGCCGGGGGTGGTCGAGTTGCAGGTTCTCGAGCGTGCCGGCGTAGGTGAGCTTGTCCAGCACGGTGATGCGCGGCGCCCCCGGCGTGTCGGAGGCGAGGAGCGCGGCGACGTAGCGGGAACCGATGAAGCCGGCGGCGCCGGTGACGAGGAGATTCATGAATGGATCTGCACCTTGCTGTGGTCTCCGAGGACGAGTCGGTGGGCGCTGGGGACGCTGGGCGCCGGCGTGACCTCGACATGCCGGCCGATCAGCGAGGACTCGATACGGCCGACGCCGTCGATCGAGGAGTCCCGCAGCACGATGGAGAACTCGAGTTCACTGTCGGTGATCCGGCAGTTCTGCGCGACGGAGGTGAACGGGCCGACGTAGGAGTCGCTGACGACCGTACCGGAACCGATCACGGCGGGGCCGACGATCCGGGAGTTGACGATCCGCGCGCCCTCCTCGATCACCACGCGGCCGATCGTCTCCGAGCCGGC
This sequence comes from Streptomyces sp. NPDC052012, assembly GCF_040689265.1. NCBI lineage: Bacteria > Bacillati > Actinomycetota > Actinomycetes > Kitasatosporales > Streptomycetaceae > Streptomyces > Streptomyces sp. NPDC052012. Next base: position 686,221 of record NZ_JBFAXA010000002.1, on the reverse strand, counting down.
GTCCACCTCGCCGTCGATGCGGCGCTCGACGCCTTCCAGGACCGAGCGGTTGACCTCCAGCATGTCGACGACGTTGCCGGTGTCCTTCCAGTAGCCGTGGATGATCGTGCTGCGCACGTCGGCGTGGGTGTCGATCAGGTGCTGGATGGCGTGGGTGATCTCGAGTTCGCCGCGCCAGGAGGGCTTGATCGCGCGCACCGCCTTGTGGATGGCGGGCGTGAACAGATAGACGCCTACGAGGGCCAGGTCGCTCTTGGGGTTGTCCGGCTTCTCCTCCAGGCCGATCACCTGTCCGGAGGAGTCGAGTTCGGCGACGCCGAAGGAGCGGGGGTCGGCGACGCGGGTGAGCAGGATCTGCGCGTCGGGCCGGTGCCGGCGGAACTCCTCGACGAGTCCGGTGATGCCGCCGACGATGAAGTTGTCGCCGAGGTACATCACGAAGTCGTCGTCGCCGAGCCATTCGCGGGCGATCAGCACCGCGTGCGCCAGCCCGAGGGGCTTCTCCTGGGGGATATAGGTGACCTGCAGACCGAATTTCGATCCGTCGCCGACCGCTTCCTCGATCTCTTCCGCCGTATCACCGACGATCATCCCGACATCGGTGATGCCCGCGTCCGCGAGGGACTCCAACCCGTAGAAGAGCACGGGCTTGTTGGCCACGGGCACCAACTGTTTCGCCGAGGTGTGGGTGATCGGCCTCAGCCGGGTTCCGGCGCCGCCGGACAGCACGAGAGCCTTCATCTGACTCACCATAGCCGTTCACCGGCACGACGAACATCATTTGATTTACTCGTTGATTACGAAATCCCGGGAGAGACCCGATCAGTCGCCCTGATCCCCGCTAGTCCTCACCTCTGACTATCGTCTCGTCCCTGCCCGTGTTCGGTGGGGTGGAGGACGTCCGGTCGACCACGGCGGGCAGGCAGGTCCGCAGCGGGTCCTGGCCGCGCAGCCGCTGGGCGCGCGCCCAGCCGGTCTCCGGTCGGCGGGGACGGGGTTTGTCACTGATCTCCGAGGTCACGACGCATCATCTTCCTTCTGACTCCGCTGCCGGTCGAGTCCCCGGCGGCCCGGCGGGGAAACCCCCGGCCGCCGCCTCGCGCCTGTGCCCCGGAAGACGCCCGGCCCGGGCGGGCGGTTCCCGGCCGGGCGGGTCGCCCCTCAGGTGTTGGGCCTGGCCACGCTGATGTCGCCGAGCGCCGATCCCGGGTCCCGTTCCATGGCCGCGTCGCCCAACGAGACGACGCCCACGGCGTGTCCCCGGTCGACGACCGGGACGCGGCGCACGGCGTGCTCGCGCATCAGCCGTATCGCGGTGTCCAGTTCGTCGTCCGGGGCCACGGTCACCAGGTCCTCGCTGCACGCACCGGCCACCGTGGTCTGCTCCGGGTCGCCGCCCTCCGCGAGGGAACGGACGACCAGGTCGCGGTCGGTGACCAGTCCGCGCAACTGGTCCCCGTCCGTCACCAGGACGGCTCCGAGGTCGCGGTCGCGCATGACGCGGGCGACCTCGGCGACCGAGGTGTGCGGGCCCACGGTCACCGGTGCGCTGGTCATGATGTCGCGGACGTGCTGGGCCATGACGTGCTCCCGTTCGTCGAGTCGTGCGTGGTGTCTTCCTGCGCGTCGCCGACCGGGTACCCGCCGGACCGTGCCGGTCACCAGCCGCGAGCGGCCCGTAGGAGGCGGTCGTGGACGAGAGAGACGTGGGGGTTGTCGGAGGTGCCCGGACGCCGCACCAGGAAGCTGGTGTTGATCGGCGCGTCCTCGGGCTCGTGGAGCAGGACGAGGGCCCCGGAGGCCAGTTCCCCGGCGCACAGGTAGCGCGGCAGCACGCTGAAGCCGGCCCCGGCGACCACCAGGCCGAGGACGGCCCGCAGGTCGCCGACGGAGACGGCGGCCCGGCAGTTCAGGCGCCGGCCGAACACGTGCCGCCAGTAGCGACGCACGATGGGCAGGTCCTCGGCGTAGGCGATCAGCGCTACGGCGTGCAGCGCGCCGGGGCCCTCGGCGGCGAGGCGCTCGCGGCACCCGTCGGCCACGTCGGGCGCAGCCACCAGGACGAACTCCTCGTCGGTCAGCGGCACCGCGGCCAGCGTGCGGCCGCGCGGCCGCGACGTGGCGATGACCAAGTCGTGGCGGCCGGCGCGCAGTTCGTCGAGCAGCGGGTCGGTCAGGCCCGGGGTGACGCGCAGCCGTACGCCCCGGGACACCAGCGGCGCGAGTGCCGGGAGGGCGCGGGTGGCGAGCAGTTCGGCCGGGCCCGCGAGGTGGACGGGCTCGGGGCGGGTGCGGGCGGGCGAGCCGTGTCCGGCGGCCTCGGCGAGCGCGTCGAGCGGGGCGGCGATGCGGGCGGCCAGTTCGTCGGCGACGGCGGTCGGCGCGACCCCGCGGGGCAGCCGCTGGAACAGCTCGCGGCCGGTGTGCCGCTCCAGCGCGCGCATCTGCGTGGTCACCGTCGGCTGGGACAGGCCGAGGAGCCGCCCGGCGGCCGTGAACGAGCCGGACCGGTACACGGCCAGGAACGTCCGCAGCAGGTTCAGGTCGGGATGCGGGGCCGGGGCCGCGCCCGGGTCTGCGGCCTCCGTGGGGTCCCGGTCCTCGGGTTCGCTGTGCCTCACGCCGCGAGCCTAGCCCTGAAGGCCATCGGCTTACCTATGGCAGCCATGTCTTTCGGTATTGGAGTTCCGGCGGTCGGCGGCTCTACCGTCGAGGCATCTGGACGTGTCCCCGTGCATCTGGAAGTGAGCACATGTCGAAGATCCTTTTCGTTCTCACCGGCGCCGACCGGCTGACCCTGGCCGACGGTTCCACGCACCCGACCGGTTTCTGGGCCGAGGAGGCCGTCGTCCCCTACGAGGCGTTCACGGCCGCGGGCCACGAGGTCGTCGTCGCCACGCCGGGCGGGGTCGTGCCGCCCGTCGACCGCGGCTCCCTCGCGCCCGCGATGAACGGCGGCCAGGAGAACGCCGACCGGATGGCGAAGGCGCTGGAGTCCTTCGAGGAGCTCCGGAGGCCGGTCCGGCTCGAGGACGTGCGGCTCGACGAGTACGCGGCCGTCTTCTACCCCGGTGGCCACGGCCCCATGGAGGATCTCGCCGTGAACGCCGACTCCGGTCGGCTGCTGACCGAGGCCCTGGCGGCAGGGACACCGCTCGCGGTCGTCTGCCACGGCCCGGCCGCGCTGCTGGCCGCCGAGCGCGCCGACGGCACCAACGCCTTCGCCGGGTACGAGGTGGCCGCCTTCACCAACGCCGAGGAGATCCAGGGCGGGCTCGCCGGCAAGGTGCGGTGGCTGCTGGAGGACCGGCTGACGCAGGCCGGTGTGCGGGTGCGGGCGGGTGAGCCGTGGGCGCCCCACGTCGTGGCCGACCGCGGACTGATCACCGGGCAGAACCCGGCGTCCTCCGCACCGCTCGCCGAGGAGCTGCTGAAGCGGCTGTGAGCGGCGGATCGCTCACCGGCCGGCCGGTGAGCGGCCCAGGACGATCTCGGCCCACACCTGTTTGCCGCCGCTGACCGGCACCGTCCCCCACGTCGCCGAAAGGGCCTCGACGAGCAGGATGCCCCGGCCGCCGGTGGCCTCCCAGCCGATGCTGGTGGGCTTGACGGGGGTCCGCGGCGAGGCGTCGGCGACCGCGAGGCGGAGCCGGTCGTTGACGAGGGTGATGTCGAGGCGGACCCGGCCGTCGGTGTGCACCAGGGCGTTGGTGACCAGCTCGGAGACGACGAGCAGGGCGGCGTCGAGATCCTCGGTGACCCCCCAGGAGCGCAGGGTGCGCCGGGTGAAGCGGCGGGCGTGCCCGACCGCCTGGGGCACCCGCCACACCGTCCAGCTCTCCCGCAGCGGGCGCAGGGCCATGCCGTCGTAGCGCATCAGCAGCAGGGCGACGTCGTCGCTGCGGGGGGCGTTGCCGAGCAGGGCGTCGGCGACGAGTCCGAGGTGGGCCGGGTCGGAGGCGGACAGCCGCTCGGCGAGGCGGCGCATGCCCTCGTCGATGTCGGCCTCGTGGGACTCGACCAGCCCGTCCGTGGTGAGGGCGACCATCGTGCCGGGCTGGAGCCTGAGCGGGCTCATGGGGAAGTCGGCCTGCCGTACGACGCCGAGCGGCGGGCCGCCCTCGGCCTCCGCGATGTCGGTGCCGCCGTCCGGGTGACGCAGCACCGGCGGCAGATGTCCGGCGCGTACGCACCAGGCGGAGCCCTCCTCCATGTCGACGTCGACATAGGCGCAGGTCGCGAAGAGGTCGGTCTCCATGTCCATGAGCAGCCGGTTGGCGTGGGAGACCACCACGTCGGGCGGGTGTCCCTCGACGGCGTAGGCGCGCAGTGCGGTGCGCATCTGGCCCATGAGCGTGGCGGCGCCGGCGCTGTGGCCCTGGACGTCGCCGATGACCAGGGCGACGTGGTTGTCGGGGAGCGGGATGACGTCGTACCAGTCGCCGCCGAGCTCCAGTCCGGCGGTGCTGGGCAGATAGCGGGCGACGGCGACCGCGCCGGGCAGCCGGGGCAGCCGGCGGGGCAGCAGCTGGCGCTGGAGCATGCCGACGAGCTCGTGCTCGGCGTCGAACGCGCGGGCCCGCATCAGGGCCTGTCCGGCGAGACCGGCGGCGGCGGTGAGCAGGGCGCGTTCGTCGGCGCCGAACTCGTGCGGGGTGTCCCAGCCGATGAGGCAGGCTCCGGCCATGCGGTTGCCGGCGGGCAGCGGCAGCATGGCGAGGCCGCCGGGGCCGACCTCGGCGAGCGCGGTCTCCAGGGGGCTCCCGGCGGGCCAGATCCGGGCGCGGCCCTCGCGCAGGGCGGCGGCGAGGGTGGGCATGGTGCGCACGGGCGCGTCGGGCCATTCGGTGCGCCACTCCGCGCGCCACAGTTCCGGCCAGGCCTCGGGTTCGGGCGGGTCGAGGACGGTGACGACGAGCCGGTCGCTCTCCAGCTCGGCGAGCGCGATCCGGTCGGCCCGCAGCGGTCTGCGCAGCGCGGCGACCACGGCCTTGCCGACGTCGCGGACGGTGACCGCGGTGGCCAGGGCGGCGGCGAGACGCTGGACGCGGGCCACGTCGGTGATGTCGGAGCGCAGGGTGGAGGCGTCGGCGACGGAGCCCACGAGACGGGCGGGCCGGCCCTCGCCGCCGGAGACCAGGCGGCCGCGCAGCCGGAGCCATTTCGGTGGTCCGGCGGGCTGCAGCACCCGGAACTCCAGCTCGCGTTCGCCGATGGACATGTGGTCGGCCTCGACGACGGACATCAGCGAGGGCAGGTCCTCCGGCACGGTCAGGCTCAGCAGGGTCTCCACCCGGCCGTCGAAGTCGTCCGGGTCGAGGCCGAACAGTTCCAGGATGCCGTCGCCGACCGCCACCCGGCCGGTGTCCATGGCGAGGCTGAAGGCACCGGGCGGCAGTTCCGCGCCGTCGGGGGTGGCGGCCGGCGCGGGAAAGGCGACTGCGTCGGCGACGAGCCGCAGACAGACCCGGTCGTCGGCGTCGAAGCCGTCGGGGCGCTCGCTCACGGCGAGCAGACAGCCGCCGCCGTCGTCCCGCACCGGAAGCGCGGCCAGGGCGAAGTTCTGGGCCGGGATGCGCCGGGACTGCGCGCGTTCGGAGAGTTCCTTCGCGCCGAGCCACACCGGCTGCCCGCGCCGCAGGGCCTCCGCCACCGGGGAACGCCCGGCCACCGGGTAGCTGTCCCGCACGCCGTACAGGCTTCCCGGGGCTCCTGCCGACTCGACCAGGCACAGCAGTTCGCCGTCCTCGCCGCGCGTGTACACGGCGACGAACGCGGCGCCCGCGAAGACGAGGGCCTGTTCCAGGACCCTGCGCAGCCGTTCGGGGGACTCCTGGTCGACCGTGATCGTCCTGAGGGCGCTTTCCGCACGCAGAGTCCTCGTGCTGCGTCCCGCAGCGCCCTCACCGACCACGTTGGCCATTACAGCGCTTATGAGACACCTGCGCAGCCCCTGCGGTCGTTCCGTGGGGGTGCCGGGGGCGCGGGCGCGTGAAAGGTGACGAATGTGCGGGTCGCCCCTGCTCCGGGGAGGGGCGTGCGCCGGGAGCGGCGTAGGGGCGCGGGCGCGGGGTAGACGCACGTGCGTCGACCGTGGGCCGCCCGGTCGTCCTCGGCCGCCGGGAACGGACGGCTTCTTGCTCGCTCGCCGTGCGGGACGGGCCCGCAGGGAGGAGATTGGATCCGGAGTCGGTGGCGCGGCCGTGCGAGGAGGTGGTCGGCGTGTCCGACGGGCAGTCGTCCGCGCAGGCGCCGGCGGGTACGCGGACGCCGGTCGGCCGTCCGCTGCTCTCCTTGACGCTGGCTTCGATGATGGACGAGGTGCACGCCCATTCGGGGGCGGTGTATCTCCTCTCGCCGGAGCAGCCGGTGCTGGAGATGGCGGTCATGGCGGGCCTGCCCCGCGCGTTCGCGGCTCCCTGGGAGCGGGTGGGCCTCAGCGCGCCGATCCCGGTGTCCGACGCGGTGCGCGAGCGGCGGCTGGTGTGGGTCGGCGACCAGGAGGCGATGGCGCGCCACTATCCCCGGATCGCCGTCGTCCTGCCGTACCCCTTCTCCCTGGCCGCCCTGCCGGTGGCGACCGAGAGCAAGGCGTACGGCGCGATCTTCGTGACCTGGCCCGGCAGCCATCCGCCGGAGCTGTCCGAGTGGGAGCGTGATCACCTGACCGCGGCCTGCGACCGGCTGGCGCTGCGGCTGGAGCGGGCCGCGGAGCAGAGCGTGCCGGTGCTTCCCGAACCCGATCTGCTGGCCGCGCCGCTGGTGGGCGGGGTGGCGGGCACGCTGGGCTCGGTGGAGGCGGCCCGGATGGTGGCCCGGCTGCCGTACGGGCTGTGCTCGCTCGATCTGCACGGGCGGGTCGGTTTCGCCAACGCGGCCGCGAGCGAGCTGCTGGACGTACCGATCACGCGGCTGATCGGCGCGCATCTGTGGGCGTCGGTGCCGTGGCTGAACGATCCCGTGTACGAGGACCGGTACCGGGCGGCGCTGTTCAGCCAGCACGTGACGTCGTTCGTGGCGTTGCGGCCGCCCGGCGAGTGGCTGTCGTTCCGGTTGTATCCGAGCACGAACGGGCTCAGCGTGCGCATCAGCCGGGCCCGTGGGGTGGCCGAGATGAACCGGGCCGCGCCGCCGCCCGGTGAGGCGGCGCCGAAGCGGCTGGTCAGCATCACGCAGGTGCTGAGCCTCGCGGGGGCGCTGACCGAGGCGGTGGGCGTGCAGGACGTGGTGCAGCTGGTCGCGGACGAGATCGCGCCGGCCGTGGGCAGTCAGGGGCTGGTGGTGCTGGGCTCCCGGGCCGGGCGGATGCGGGTGCTCGGCCATCGGGGATACCGGGACACGCGCGTCGTCGACTGGCACGACGGGATGCCGCTGTCTGAGCCGACTCCCGGCAGCCAGGCGCTGCGCAGCGGTGTGCCCGTCTTCTTCGAGTCACGGGACGAGCTGGAGCGCTTGTACCCGGCCCTCACCGTGCAGCCGTCCGAGTTCTCGGCGTTCGCCTATTTGCCCCTGATCGCCTCGGGGCGGCCGGTGGGGACGTGCGTGCTGTCGTACGCGACGCCGCACCACTTCGCCACGGAGGAGCGGGCGGTGCTGACGAGTCTGGCGAGCCTGATCGCGCAGGCGCTGGAGCGGGCGCTGCTGTACGACGCCAAGCACCGGCTCGCGCACGGGCTGCAGGAGGCCCTGCTGCCGCACTCGCTGCCCTCGCTGGACGGCATCGAGGCGGCGGCCCGTTATCTGCCGGCCACTCAGGGCATGGAGATCGGCGGTGACTTCTACGACCTGGTGCCCACGCAGGGCATGGCCGCGGCGGTGATCGGGGACGTGCAGGGGCACAACGTGACGGCGGCGGGGCTGATGGGTCAGGTCCGTACGGCGGTGCGTGCGTACACGGCGGTGGGGCAGTCGCCGGCGGAGGTCATGCGCAGCACCAACCGGCTGCTCCTCGACCTGGGGTCCGACCTGTTCGCGAGCTGTCTGTACCTGCGGCTCGATCCGGCGCGGGGACGGGCCGTGATGTCCCGTGCGGGTCATCCGCCGCCGCTGCTGCGCAAGCCGGACGGGCGGGCGCGGGTGCTGGACCTCGCCGGGGGGCCGCTGCTCGGCATCGACGGTTCGGCGACCTACCCGACGACGGAGGTCGTCCTGGCTCCCGGTTCGCTGCTCGTCCTGTACACCGACGGCCTGGTCGAATCCCCCGGCACGGACTTCGAGGACGCCCTCACCGACCTACGTCACCGCCTCACCGACCTCGGCGACCGCCCGCTGGACGACCTCGCCGACGCCCTGGTCCAGCACGCGGCGGACGCGGAGGGGCGGTTGGACGACATCGCGCTGCTGCTGCTGAGGGCGCTGCCGGACGACTGACGTCGGCCCCGGACGGCGCGGAGCCGGCCCGGTCCCGCCACGGTGTGGTGCGGGACCGGGCCGGTGATCGCCCTGGACCGGGGCGGTCGGCTCAGGAGCCGGGTCGGTCGGACCGACGGCGTGCCCGCCTCGCCGACCTGCCGGCCGGTCTCGGTCAGCCGGTAGCGGTCAGTCGGTCTGGGTCAGGCCGGAGCCGTCCTCGGCCTCCTGGCCGTTGCCGAGGCCCTGGCCGTTGCCCGCGCCCTGACCGTTTCCGGCGCCCTGACCGTTGCCGGCACCTTGACCGTTGCCCACGCCCTGGCCGGCGCCGGCTTCCTCGCCCGCGCCCTGCTCACCGGCGCCTGCCTCCTCGCCGCCCGCACCCGCGTCGCCACCGCCCGCGCCGGCCTCGCCGAGGGTCGCGCCCACCGCGGCCAGTGCCGTGGTGACCGGCTGGAAGAACGTCTCGCCGCCCGAGGTGCAGTCGCCGCTGCCGCCCGAGGTGAGGCCCAGGGCGAGGCCGTCCTGGGTGAACATGGAGCCGCCGCTGTCGCCGGGCTCGGCGCAGACGTCGGTCTGGATGAGGCCCGTGACCGTGCCCTCCGGGTAGTTCACCGTGGCGTTCAGGCCGAGGACCTGGCCGTCGGCGAGCCCGGTGGTGCTGCCCATCCGGAACACCTCCTGGCCGACGGTGGCCTCCGCGGCCTGGTTGATCGCCACGGTCTGGCCGCCGACGTTGACCTCACTGGGCGCCTCGGTCGCCGGGTCGTTGTACTTGACGAGCGCGAAGTCTCCCTCACCGGGGAAGACGGACTGGTCGACGGTGGCGATCGGCTGGCCGCCCTGCTGGTCCGACCACTCGTTGCCGCCGAGGGTGCAGTGACCGGCCGTCAGGAACGCGGGGGAACCGTCGCTCGCGGTGACGTTGAAGCCGAGGGAACAGCGCGAGCCACCCGCGAAGATGGCGTCGCCGCCGGAGACGAACGGTTTGAACGTGCCCGCGGACTTCTTGATGGTCGCCATGCCCGAGCCGAGGCTCTGCACGGTGGACTCCAGTCTGTCCCACTTCTCGCCGGTCACCGTGCTGTCCGCGGTGACGAGGATCTTGTTGGTACGCGGGTCGACGGCCCAAGAGGTGCCGGGGATGGTGGCCTTCGCCTTCAGGGTCTGCGCCCCGGCCTCCAGCTCCTGCATGCTGTTGTCGACCTCGCGGACGGCCGCGCCCGCCTTCTTCGCCTGCACGATGACGTTGTTGTTGTCGCCCGGTACGACGTTGACGACGAGCTGCTGCTTGTCACCGTCGTAGTAGGAACCGGCGAAGGCGTCACCGAGGAGCCCGGAGAGCTGCGAGGCGAGATCCGAGGCATCGCCCGCCTTCAGTGTCTTCGGCGCAGCCGCCGCGTCGTCCGACGCGCCGTCCTGGGACGCGTTGGCGTTCGGCAGCAGGATGGCGGCGGCGCCGAGCGCCACCACACCGCCCGCCGCTATCGCGGCCTTGCGCTTCGGAATTCGCTTGTGACTCAAACTTCTCGACCTCCTGGGGGGACGGGAGTCGTGCCGCCGTGCGGCAGCTGTCGGGGCGCCTGGATGGCTGTTGGTACGCACGGGCCCTGTGGGGCGTTCAAATCCCTGTGCGGCCACCCGGTCGACGGGACGGAATCGGCCACGGCATCCGAACCGGAAGCGCGACGAACTTCTTACGTACCGCGATCGAGCAGACACGGTCCGTTGTGGACACTCGGTGGAATCCCTGCTTCAGCGAATCTGCACATCGAATGCTCAACCCGGTCACCGCGGCCGGGATTCGTCCACACACCGGCGGTCCCGCTCACGCCTTTGGGACCGGTGTGCCGGATTCCGCCGCACGAGGCGCAAGGGGAGGGATGCGGCGATGCCGTGGGGCATGTGAAGAAGTCGCCACCGAGCCGTGCGCCCATCTGCACGGTTGGGCGCCTCAGGGGCGCAAGTTGCCTGGTGAGGGGGCTGGTTGATTGGAAGCCCGGACCCGCAGCGTGCTTTGATCCATCGCACCGCAAGGCCGTTCCTCACCCGGCGACGGGCGGTTCGGCGCCCGCGGTCGCGGCCTTCGTCTGTCCCCAGAGGGGGCCGCTCTCCCCCTTGTGAAATATCCATACGAAGGGAAGTTCCATCATGAACTCCACCCCCCAGGTCGAGACCGTCGAGATCTCTGACGCCGAGCTCGACAGCGTCTCCGGCGGCCTGTCCGTGAACGCCGTGAACACCCTGACGGGCGCGGTGGACAGCATCGCCCCGGTCTCCGCCCTCGTCGACACGGCCGTCGGCACCGTCGAGGGTGTCACCGGCCTGAACACCGCCCCGGTCACGAACCTGGTCGCCGGTCTCTGATCGCGCCCTTGTGCCACCTGAGTCCCGGAGCCGCCTGCCGGCTGCTCCGGGACTCAGCGGTGCCGTCACCCTTCGTCACGTCGCTCGAGTCCCGCAGGTGAGGGAAGACCCGTGCAGTTCCGCCAACAGGCCCTCGCCAAGCTCCAGTCACCGGAGGAGCTGGACCTCCCGGTGCGTCTCGCCCGCCCGCAGGGGTGGCTGGTGCTGTCCGTGACGCTGATCGCGATGGCCGCCGCCTCGGTGTGGGCGGTGACCGGATCGGTGTCGTCCACGGTCGGCGCGCCCGCCATCCTCACGCACGGGCAGGGCAGTTACGTCCTCCAGAGTCCCGTCGCCGGTCAGGTCACCACCGTCCTCGCGAAGCAGGGCGAACGGCTGCCCGCCGACTCCCCGGTGCTCAAGGTCCGCACCGAACAGGGAGACACCGTCGTGCGCACCCTGGACGCGGGCCGCGTCACCGCGCTCGCCGCCAGTGTCGGGCAGATCATCCGGATGGGCGCGAACGTCGCCGCCGTCGAGAAGGTCGCCCGCGCGAAGGACCCCCTCTACGCCACCGTGTACGTCCCCGCCGAGAGCGCCGCCGGCATCCCCGCGCACGCCTCCGTCGACCTGACCGTCCAGTCGGTGCCGAGCCAGGAGTACGGCGTGCTGCACGGCGAGGTGAAGTCCGTGGACCGCTCGGCGCAGTCCCCGCAGCAGATCGCCGCGTTCCTCGGGGACAGCCAGCTGGGCGAGGAGTTCACGAAGAAGGGCAGGCCCGTGGCCGTCACGGTGGAGCTGGAGAGGTCGTCCGCCACGAAGAGCGGCTACGCGTGGTCCTCCGCGGACGGGCCGCCGTTCGAGCTGACCTCGATGACCCTGGCCACCGCTTCGATCCGGCTGGCCGACCGGCGCCCCGTCGACTGGCTGCTGCCATGAGCACCGCACAGCAGACCCGCGGCAGACGCCGTGCCGCCCCGCCCCGCCGCAAGGTGCCCAGGTCCCGTACGCGGACCGTCCGTACGCCCACCGTGCTGCAGATGGAGGCCGTCGAGTGCGGCGCCGCCTCCCTGGCGATGGTGCTCGGCCACCACGGCCGCCATGTCCCGCTGGAGGAGCTGCGCATCGCCTGCGGCGTCTCCCGCGACGGCTCACGCGCCAGCAATCTGCTGAAGGCGGCGCGCAGTTACGGCCTGACCGCCAAGGGCATGCAGATGGACCTCGCCGCCCTCGCCGAGGTGCAGGGGCCGGCCATCCTGTTCTGGGAGTTCAACCACTACGTCGTCTACGACGGCATGGGCCGCCGCTTCGGCCGGCGCGGGGTGTTCATCAACGACCCCGGCAAGGGCCGCCGTTTCGTGCCGCTGGAGGACTTCGACGGCAGCTTCACCGGTGTGGTGCTGGTGATGGAGCCCGGCGAGGACTTCGAGCGGGGCGGCCGCAAGCCGGGGGTGCTCGGCGCGATGCCGGCCCGGCTGCGCGGCACGGCCGGCACGATGCCCGCGGTGGTGCTCGCGAGCCTCCTGCTGGTGGCGGTGGGCGCGGCGCTGCCCGGGCTCAGCCGCACCTTCATCGACGACTTCCTGATCGGCCGGCGGACGTCGACGCTGGACGTGCTGTTCCTGTCGATGGGCGCATGTGTGCTGCTGACGCTGGTGCTGACCTGGTTGCAGCAGGCCAATCTGCTGCGCGGCCGGATCATCTCCTCCACGCTGTCCAGCGCCCGCTTCCTGCGCCATCTGCTGCGGCTGCCGGTGACGTTCTTCGCCCAGCGCAGTCCGGCCGATCTGGTGCAGCGGCTGCAGTCCAACGACGCCGTGGCCGAGACGCTGGCCCGCGATCTGTCGGCGGCGGGCGTGGACGCGGTGGTGGTCGTGCTGTACGCGGTGCTGCTGTACACGTACGACCCGCAGCTGACGTTCGTCGGCGTCGGCGTGGCGCTGCTGAACCTGGTGGCGATGCGGGTCGTCGTCCGGCTGCGCGCGACCCGGACGGCGAAACTGCGCGCGGACACCGCGCGGCTGACCAACACGGCGTACACCGGGCTGCAGCTGATCGAGACGATGAAGGCGACCGGCGGTGAGGACGGCTACTTCCGCAAGTGGGCGGGGCAGCACGCCACCACGCTGGAGGAGCAGCAGCGGCTCGGGGTGCCGAGTGCCTGGCTCGGGGTGGTCGCGCCGACGCTCGCCACCCTCAACAGCGCGCTGATCCTGTGGATCGGCGGCATGCGCGCGGTCGAGGGACACATCTCGGTCGGACTGCTGGTCGCCTTCCAGGCGCTGGTCACCCGCTTCACCGCGCCGCTGACCCGGCTGAACGGTGTGGCGGGCCGCATCCAGGACTTCGCGGCCGACGTGGCGCGGCTGAAGGACGTGGAGAACTTCCGCGCCGACCCGCTCTACGGCCGCCCCGGCGCCGGGGAGTCGACGCGCCGCCTGCACGGTCATGTCGAGCTGCAGAACATCACCTTCGGCTACAACCCGCTCGACCAGCCCCTGCTGACCGGCTTCGACCTGACCGTCGGCCCGGGGCAGCAGGTGGCGCTGGTGGGCGGCTCGGGCAGCGGCAAGTCCACGGTGTCCCGGCTGATATCGGGCCTGTACACGCCGTGGGAGGGCGTGATCCGCATCGACGGCCGGCGCATCGAGGACATCCCGCGCGGCGCGCTCGCCGCCTCCGTCTCCTTCGTGGACCAGGACGTGTTCCTGTTCGAGGGCACGGTCCGCGACAACGTGGCGCTGTGGGACCCGTCGATCCCGGACGAGGCCGTGGTGGAGGCGCTCCAGGACGCGGCCCTGTACGACGTGATCATGCGCAGGCCGGGCGGCATCCACAGCCCGGTCGAGCAGGACGGGCGGAACTTCTCCGGCGGGCAGCGCCAGCGCCTGGAGATCGCCCGGGCGCTGGTGCGGCGGCCCAGCATCCTGGTCCTCGACGAGGTGACCAGCGCGCTGGACGCCGAGACCGAGCAGGTGGTGATGGACAATCTGCGCCGCCGCGGCTGTGCCTGCGTGGTGATCGCGCACCGGCTGAGCACGGTCCGCGACAGCGACGAGATCGTCGTCCTCGACCACGGCACGGTCGTGGAGCGCGGACGGCACGACGAGCTGGTGGCGCGCGGCGGCGCGTACGCGGCGCTGGTCAGGGAGCGGTGAGATGACCTCCGTACACGAGTCCGTGCACGAGGGGGACGTCGTCCTCCATGCGCTGGGGCAGCTGGGCACCCCGCTGGACTGCTCGGGGTTCAACCGCCTCGACCTCCAGGGCCCGCAGGTGCTGTGGCTGATCGCCTCCGGCGCGGTGGACCTGTTCGCGGTGGACGCCGAGCAGCAGGGCCACTGGCACCATCTGGGCCGCCTGGAGGCGGGCTCGCTGCTGCTCGGCCCGGTCGCGGGGCCGCGGCACACGCTGGTGGCCCGCCCGCTGCGGGACTGCGTGGTGCACCGTATCGGCCTGCGCGAGCTGTATCAGCCGGCGAGCACCGAGACCTGGTCGTACGACGAGTACGGCAACCCGCAGTACGTGCCGCCGACGACGAGCCCGCTGGAGTACGCCCTCGCCCTCGGTGTGGGGCGCAGCCTGGCGGTGCTGTTCCAGGCGCCGATGGCGAGCGAGCGGGGGGCGGCGCGGAGCGACGACGAGGTCTTCTGGATGCAGGTGCCGCCGGGCAGCGTGCAGTACGGCTCGCTGTACGGCGCCGAGGCGGCGGCCGACCTGCTGATGGACCCGGCGCTGTGGCAGTCCATGGTGGACCAGCAGTACCGGCTGACAACGACGCTGGACCGCTGGATCGAGCAGCTGGAGCACACCCACGAGACGCGCACCGCGGAGGGCATCAAGGCCGGCGAGGCGGTGCGCGCCCAGGCCGACCGGACGCTGCTCGCCGCGATCGGCAAGCGTTCCGCGCAGCGCGCCACCGCGGCGGACGCGGACGCCACCTACGCGGCGTGCCGGCTGGTGGCGCGGGCGGCGGGGATCACGCTGGCCGAGCCCGCGCAGGCGGGTACCGGCGGCGACCGTCTCGATCCGGTGGAGCGGATCGCCGTGGCGTCCCGTCTGCGGACCCGGGCGGTCCGGCTGGACGGCCGCTGGTGGCGGGAGAACGTCGGGCCGCTGGTGGGTCACCGGGCGCTGTCGGGTGCTCCGGTGGCGCTGCTGTGGCGGCGCGGCGGCTATGTGGCGGTGCATCCGTCCACCGGCCGCGAGACGCCGATCGAGAAGGCCAACGCCGAGGAGTTCGAGCCGCGGGCGGTGATGTTCTACCGGCCGCTGCCCGAGCGGCGGCTGAGCCCGCTGAGGCTGCTGCGGTTCTGCATGTCCGGCACCCGCGGCGATCTGGCGGGGCTGCTGCTCAGTGGTCTGGTGACGGTGGCGATCGGGGCGCTCGTGCCGATCGCCACCGGCAAGGTGCTGGGCGAGTTCGTGCCGAAGGCGCAGACCGAGCTGATCGTGCAGGTGTGCCTCGCGGTGATCCTCAGCAGCGTGGTGGCGGCGGTGTTCATGCTGCTGCAGAACCTCACGCTGCTGCGGCTGGAGGGGCGGGTGGAGGCCACGCTCCAGCCGGCCGTCTGGGACCGGCTGCTGAGGCTGCCGACGAAGTTCTTCACCGAGCGGTCGACCGGTGAGCTGGCGAGCGCCGCCATGGGCATCAGCGCGATCCGCCGGCTGCTGGCCGGGGTGGGGCCGACCGTCGCCCAGTCGGTGACCGTGGGCGCGATGAACCTGGGGCTGCTGCTGTGGTTCAGCGTGCCGATGGCACTCGCCGCGATCGGGATGCTCGTCGTCATCGCGGGCGTGTTCCTGGGGCTGGGGCTGTGGCAGGTGCGCTGGCAGCGGCGGCTGGTGGTGCTCACCAACAAGCTGAACAACCAGGCCTTCCAGACCCTGCGCGGGCTGCCGAAGCTGCGGGTCGCGGCGGCGGAGAACTACGCCTACGCCGCCTGGGCGTCCGAGTTCGCCCGCAGCCGTGAGCTGCAGCAGAAGGTGGGCCGGATCAAGAACCTGACGGCGGTGCTGGGCGCCGTCTATCTGCCGCTGTGCACGCTGGCGATGTTCATGCTGCTGGCGGGACCGGCACGGGGCTCGATGACGGCGGCGGAGTTCCTCACCTTCAACACGTCGGTGACGATGGTGCTGACCTCCGTCACCCAGCTGACCGGTGCGTTCGTCTCCGGGGTGGCCGCGCTGCCGCTGTTCGAACAGATCAGGCCGGTTCTGGACGCCACCCCCGAGGTGCGGGCCGCCAGCACGCGTCCCGGGCCGCTGACCGGGGCGATCGAGGCGCGGAGGCTGTCGTTCCGCTACTCCGACGACGGGCCGCTCGTCCTCGACGACGTGTCCTTCGAGGTGCGGCCGGGCGAGTTCGTGGCGATCGTCGGCCCGAGCGGCTGCGGCAAGTCCACGCTGCTGCGCCTGCTCATCGGCTTCGACAAGCCGCTGTCCGGCAGCGTGCTCTACGACGGTCAGGACCTGGCCGCGCTCGACCAGTCGGCGGTGCGCCGGCAGTGCGGGGTGGTGCTCCAGCACGCCCAGCCGTTCACCGGCTCGATCCTGGACGTCATCTGCGGCACCGAGCCGTACACGCCCGAGGAGGCGATGGCGGCGGCGGAGATGGCGGGGCTGGCCGAGGACATCAAGCGGATGCCGATGGGACTGCACACGATCGTGTCCGGCAGCGGCGCGGTCTCCGGGGGTCAGCGGCAGCG
This sequence comes from Streptomyces sp. NPDC052012, assembly GCF_040689265.1. Taxonomy (NCBI): domain Bacteria; kingdom Bacillati; phylum Actinomycetota; class Actinomycetes; order Kitasatosporales; family Streptomycetaceae; genus Streptomyces; species Streptomyces sp. NPDC052012. The sequence goes on along the minus strand of NZ_JBFAXA010000002.1, from coordinate 669,818 downwards.
GCTGATGATCGCCCAGGCGCTGATCCGCCAGCCGCGGATCCTCTTCTTCGACGAGGCGACCAGCGCCCTGGACAACGAGACGCAGCGCACGGTGATCGAGAGCACCAAGGCGCTCCGGGCGACCCGCATCGTCATCGCGCACCGGCTGTCGACGGTGCTGGACGCGGACCGCGTGGTGGTGATGGAGGACGGCAAGGTGGTCCAGCAGGGACCGCCCGCCCGGCTGCTCGCCGACACGAGCGGCCGACTGCACGAGCTGGTGCGGCGGCAGATGGCCTGAAACCGCATGTCGGGAGGCCGGCCTGGCGATGAAGGGAGGGTGAACCACCGCCGGCGGGGTACCCAGCGGGCCATGCGGACCAGCGTGGTGGATGTGGGATCGAAGACCGTCAGACTCGTCGTGGCGGACACGGACGGCGGGGCGCCGCTGCCGGTGCACACGGCGAAGTGGCCATTGAGGCTGTCCGAGCACGTGACACCGGGCGATCCGGTGCCCGAGGCGGCGGTGGAGCGGCTGGTGGACGCGGTGGCCGCGGCGAGCCGTACCGCCGAGCGGTGGGGCGCGGCCGGTCCGCTGGCCTTCGCGACCGCCGTGGTGCGCGGCGCCCCGAACCGGCAGGACGTGCTCCGCACCGTCCGGGACCGCACGGGCGTCGCCCTGTGCACGCTGCCGGGGGAGCTCGAAGCCGAGCTCACATTTCTCGGAGCGCGCCGCTGGATGGGCTGGCGGTCCGGTCCGCTCGCCCTGCTCGACATCGGCGGGGGTTCGCTGGAAGTGGCGTTCGGACGCGGCCGGCTGCCCGACTTCGTGGCCTCGCTGCCGCTGGGCGCGGGCCGGCTGACCCACGAGTACTTCGGCGAGGAGGACCCGCCGACGCCGGAGCAGGTGCGGGCGCTGCGCCGCAGGATCCGGCACCAGATGCGGGACGCGGCGGCCCGGATCCGCTGGGAGGGGCCCCGCACGGCGGCCGCCACCTCCCGCACGTTCCAGCAACTGGGGCGGCTGTGCGGGGCGGCTCCCGGGCGGCACGGGCCGTTCGTGGAGCGGCAGCTGAGCTGCGCGGACCTGCGCACCGCGATCGACCGCCTGGCCGTGCTGCCCGCCGCCGAACGCGCCCGGCTGCCCGGGATCTCCGCGCCGCGCTCCGCACAGAGCCTCGCGGGCGCGGTCGTCGCCCACACGGCGATGAAGCTGACCGGTCTGCGAACGGTCACCATCTGCCCGTGGGCGCTGCGCGAGGGGGTGCTGCTGCGGCACATCGAGGACGGCCCGTCCTGGTGGGAGGAGGTCACCCGCCGCAACGCGGACGACCCCGCCCGCGCCGACCCGGTGGCCGGTCCGGTGCCGTTGCGCATCGCCACGGCGGGCAGCTGAGCAGCCGCCAAGCCGACACCGAACCGACGAACGAGGAGGCATCCCGTGTCCGAGAACGACGACCGCAAGCAGCCGGAGACGGCCGTCGAGGAGGTCCTGCGCGAGGTCGAGGAGGCCGAGCGGCGCACCAGGGACTCCGAGGAACAACGCCGCCGCCGGGGCGAGGCGGGCGAGGCCGTCACCCCCAACACCGACGCCCAGGAACAGTCCCGGCGCGACTGAGGCAAGCAGCTCGGCCCCACGACGCCCCCCGCCCCCGACCCCGGCCCGCCCGCCGACGGCACCGGACCCGCCCTCGGACCGGGCTCCGGCCCTCCGGGCGGGGTCCGGCTTCGCGAGCGGGCTCCGGCTTCGCGAGCGGGCTCCGGTCCTCCGCGTGGCACCGGGCGTCGTGGCCTCCGGTTCCACCGCGTGGGCTCCGGTTCCTACGAGCGGCCTCCAGTCCTCCGCGCCGGCTCCGGTTCCTCCAGCCGGCTCCGGTTCCTCCAGCCGGCTCCGGTCCTCCGCGTGGGCTCCGGTTCCTTCGAACGGCCTCCGGTTCCTCCGGGTGGCCTCCGCCCCTCCGGCGGGCCCGCTGCGGGCCGACCGGCTCTGTGGGCAGTTCAGCAGAGGGGTCGGCACGGGCGCCCAGGCTCTCCCCCTGGCTCGGCGTTCGTCCAGCCGAACCGCCCGACGTTCCTCGCGCGGTTCGGCTGTCAGGGCGCGGTTCCGCCGGCGGCGTGCGGGCGCTCGCAGGCAGTGGTCACTGGGGCGGCGGGCCCAGGGGGTGGGCTGACAGGGCCTGGGCCACGCCCAGCAGGTTGGCGGCCATGGCCCGGCCCGTCCTGCGGGACCAGTCGTGGCCGCGGCCGCCCTCGAGGAAGCTCGGCCCCGGTCCCGGTCCCTGGTTCCAGTACGTCCACGCCTGGCCCGGGATGGTGTAGCCGATGTCCTGCAGCCCGCCGGTGATCTCGCTGATCACATGGTGGGCGCCGTCCTCGTTGCCGGTGACGACGACGCCCGCGACGCGGTTGTAGGCCACCGGCCGGCCCGCGTCGTCCGTCTCGGACAGCATGGCGTCCATCCGCTCCAGCACGCGCTTGGCGACCGACGACGGCTGGCCGAGCCAGGTCGGGGACGCGATGACGAGGATCTCGGACGCGAGGATCCTCGCGTGGACGTCCGGCCAGTCGTCCCCCTCGTGCACGGCCTCGCTGACGACGCCCGGGGCGATGTCGAGGTCCACCGCGCGCACGACGTCCACCTCCACCCCGTCCTTCTCCAGCTGCTCGGTGACGGCCCTCAGCAGCGCCTCGGTGTTGGAGGTCTCCGGCGACTTCTTGAGCGTGCAGTTGATCGCTAGTGCCTTCATACCGACTCGGAGTACCCGTGCGGCCGGGGGCCACGCGAACCGGATGGCCCGGCGGCCTGCGGGTACCCGGGGCACATGCACCGCGAAGAACCCCTGCTGCCCGAGGCCCGCGGCCCGCTCAGCGCCGCCGTCATGGACCACCTGCTCGCAGCCGGCCCCCTGCCACCGCCCGACGAGATCGCCGGCTCCCCCGTGTACGGCGACGACCTGCAGCTCGCCCTGTACCTGTGCTACGAGCTGCACTACCGCGGTTTCGCGGACGTACCGCCCGACCTGGAATGGGATCCCGGGCTGCTGCGCACCCGGGCCGCCCTGGAGGACCGCTTCCTCACCGCGCTGCGCGCGGACGCCGCCGTCCACGAACGGGTGGACGACGCACTCGCCGGACTGCTGGTGGAGCCCGTGGACGGCACGGGCGTCAGTCACTTCCTGCGCGACAAGGGCGAGCTGTGGCACCTGCGCGAGTACGCCGCACAACGGTCCCTCTACCACCTGAAGGAGGCCGACCCGCACGCCTGGGTGCTGCCGCGGCTGTGGGGGCGGGCCAAGGCGGCGATGGCGGCGGTGGAGTTCGACGAGTACGGCGGCGGCCGGGCCGAGCGCGTGCACGCCCGCCTGTTCGCGGACCTGATGACGGACCTGGGCCTGGACACCACGTACGGCCGCTATCTGGACGCGGCGTGCGCCGAGCTTCTGGCGACGGTGAACGTGATGTCCCTGTTCGGCCTGCACCGCTCGCTCCGGGGCGCCCTGGTGGGCCATTTCGCGGCGGTCGAGATCACGTCGTCGCCGGGCTCCCGGAGGCTCGCGGAGGCGGTGCGCCGCACGGGCGCCGGGCCGGCCGCCGAGCACTTCTACGACGAGCATGTCGAGGCGGACGCGGTGCACGAGCAGGTGGTGCGCCACGACGTCATCGGCGGTCTGCTCCAGGACGAGCCGCACCTGGAGCGGGACATCGCCTTCGGTGTCGACGCCACCGTGTTCCTGGAGGACCGGCTGGGCGAGGCGCTGCTGGCCGACTGGCGGGCGGGCCGTTCGTCGCTGCGGACACCATCGGCCGGGGAGTTCACTCATGTCGCCTGAGTCGGGGGGAACCCGATGGGGTGTGAATCCGTTGGCACCCCCTGGGGTGTACGCCCCGCAGGAGGACACCGGGCTGCTGGCCGGTGCGCTGTGGGACGAGCCGGTCCGCCCGGGTGCGGAGGTGCTCGACGTGGGCACCGGATCCGGTGCGCTCGCGCTGGAGGCCGCCCGGCGCGGCCTGCGGGTGACGGCCGTCGACGTCTCGTGGCGGGCGGTGTGGGCGACGCGGCTGAACGCGGTGCTGGCCGGGGTCAGGGTGCGGGTGCTGCCGGGCAATCTCTTCGAGCCCGTCGGGGACCGGTCCTTCGACCTGATCCTCGCCAATCCCCCGTACGTCCCGGCTCCGGGTGGCCGCGCGCTGCCGCGCGGGGCGGCCCGGGCCTGGGACGCGGGCGGTGACGGGCGGCTGGTGCTGGACCGCATCTGCCGGGAGGCGCCCGCGCGGCTGCGGCCCGGCGGTGTGCTGCTGGTGGTGCAGTCCGCACTCAGCGGGCCGGAGACCACGGTCGGTCTGCTCCGGGCGGCCGGTCTGAAGGCCGCGGTGACGCGGCGCCGGCGTATCGCGTTCGGTCCCGTGCTGCGGGCCAGGGCCCGGTGGCTGCGGGAGCGGGGGCTGCTTCAAGGGACCGAGGACACAGAGGAACTGGTGGTGGTCCGTGCCGAACTCCCCGTCTGACACCCCGCGTCGCGTCACTGTCCGGCGCAAGGGCCCGCTGCTGGTGGAGGGGCCGGTGGAGGTGGAGCTGGAGGACGGCACGGTCGTCCGCTCGGACCGCTTCCGCGTGGCGCTGTGCACCTGTCGTCGCAGCCGGCGCTACCCGTGGTGCGACACCAGCCACCGGGACCGGGCCTGAGCCTCAGGAGCCTCACGTCCGGACCGTGCCGCTGTGCGGCTTCCCGCCGCCGCGGGGAATGCCGAAGGCCGGCGGGCGGCCCCACTCCGCCCGCCGGCCTCCTTGCGCGAGATCGCACGTTCCGCGAGGGGGCTCGCACTCCCCAATCTGCGGGCCGCCGCGCGGTCACGGGAACCGTGCGATCCCGGTCTCAGAAGGCGAAGACGCCAGAACCGTGCGCGTTCATCACGCACTCGTTGCCGAAGGTGCGCTCGTAGGAGACGCGCTGCCCCTGCCACACCCCGTCGACGGTGACGACCACCGGGTCGTACTCCTTGGTGCAGAAGACGCCCTGCCGCATCGTCAGGGCGCTCAGGTTGCCGCTCACGCCGTTCAGTTCGGCACAGGCCGAGGCGGCGGCCGGGTGGGTGCCGGACGGCCGGGGGGCACAGGTCAAGGTGACCGCGCGTTCCGGTGTTGCGCTCATCGCGCTCTCGCCGTGACCCACGGTGAAGACCAGGGCCGAGGGGGCGTAGAGCGCGGAGGGGCCGGTTCCCGTGGCGGCCGTCGCGGCCCCGGACAGGGGTGCGCAGACGGCGGCGGCCGTGAGGCCGAGGGTGGTGGCCCAGCGCGCGGTGTTCCGCATTGTGTGCATCCTTCCGCTCGTGTGGAAAAGCGCCGGCTCGTGCTCGGTCGGTGCCGAACCGGCGTGCCGGAGTCTGCCGAGTCCGCCGCGGAAACTCATCTCGACCGTGTGGATTTCAGTAACATTGCGTGTTGAATCAGTGGCGGGAAGTCACGGAAGAGACGCGCGTCGACCCGGTAATCGCACGGCTGCCGTGTGTGCGAAGTGGCCAGATGGCCGAAATGCGGCCGCTCGTTAATAGGCCTGAAACATTCCGATTCTGCTCTCGGCAGAGCGTTCCTCGACCCCTTGTGTTCATGAACGGGTCGAGTAATCGTCATTACATGATTACGGCAGAGCAACGAGAGCGACTGCGGGGCTGGTTCACGGGCCGGCTCCCCGACGATCTCTTCGAGGAGCTGGCCGAGGTCACGGTCGACCGCGAGGAGATCACGGTGATCGGCCGCATTCCCGCACCCGCGCCGGCCGAGGGCGCCTCGGCGGCCGAGCGGGAGGCGGCGGTCGAGGGCCGGATCCAGGAGTTCCGGGAACGCACCCGGGACGCCCGGATCTCGGTCGCCAGGGACGCGGAGCACCGCTTCGGCAGGAAGGTCTCCTGGGGGGTGGAGTGCGACGGACGGCGCGCGCTGTTCACGCATGTGGCAGCGCCCGTGATGACCCGGCTGCGCCAGCCGGAGCGGCAGGTGCTGGACACGCTGATCGCGGGCGGGGTGGCGCGCAGCCGCAGCGAGGCTCTGGCCTGGTGCGTGCGGCTGGTGCAGCGGCACACCGACGACTGGCTCACCGAGCTGCGCGAGTCCCTGGAGCACGTCCAGCGGGTCCGGTCCCGGGGACCGGACGGCGAGCCGGAGGAGGAGCAGCAGGAGAACACGTCTGCCGCCGACGGTGAGTGAACGGCGTTGTCAGTGGCCCCGGTTACGGTTCCGGGCATGACTCGATTCGTGCTCGTGGCAGGTGCCTGGCTCGGTGCGTGGGCGTGGGAGGAGGTGACGGCCGAGTTGCGCGCGGCCGGACACGAGGTCCATCCGCTGACGCTGTCCGGCCTGGCGGAGCGCCGGGGCGTGCCGGCCGGACAGCAGACCCATGTCCGGGACGTCGTGGAGGAGGTGGAGCGCCTCGGCCTGAGGGACGTCGTCCTCGTCGGGCACAGCTACTCCGGCGTTCCGGTGGGCCAGGCCGCCGAGCGGATCGGCGACCGGCTCGCACGGGTGGTGTTCGTCGACGCCGGCGTGCCGGTGGACGGGGAGTCGTTCCTGTCCGGCTGGCCGAGCGAGCAGGTACGGCGCGCGATCGAGGAGCACGACGGCTTCTGGCCGCCGCCGTCCGCGCAGGACTTCGCAGGCCAGGATCTGACCGGCGAGCAGATCGCCCGCCTCGTGGCCGGCTCGACCCCGCACCCCGGCCGCACCCTCACCGAACCCGCCGTTCTGAAGCGCTCGTTGGGCGATCTCCGCGCGACCTACATCAAGTGCCTGCTGGACGGCGAGGAGCCGATGCCGGCGGTGAGCGAGCTCCTGCGCAGCGACCGCTGGCAGCTGATCCGTATGAACACCGGCCACTGGCCGATATTCTCCCGCCCGCGCGAACTGGCCCGGATCCTGGCCACGTCGGCGGACTCCTGACTCCCGGGGTCCGCCCCCTCCCGGCAGATCCCTCCGGGTGTACTCGCCGGTATCGTCGGGCGCGGTGTGGGCTGGGCGATGCGACCAGGAGAGGTGGGCCGGCGCGTATGGGCAAGCACTGGGCGGACTTTCAGTACGAGATCTATCTGAACGGCATGACGGGGGCCGTGCCCCGGCTGCCCACGGATCTGACCCGGCTGGAGGAGCTGACGGAGCAGCGGCTCGGGCCGGGGCCGGTCGGCTATGTCGCGGGCAGCGCCGGCGACGGCAGCACCGCCCGCGCCAACCGGGCCGCCCTGGCGCGCCGCCGGATCGTGCCGCGCATGCTGCGCGACGTGCACGCCCGTGATCTGTCGGTCGAGGTGCTGGGCCGCGCGCTGCCGGCCCCGCTCGCGCTGGCGCCCGTCGGGGTGCTGTCGATCATGCACCCGGACGCCGAGTCGGCGGCCGCCCGGGCCGCGGCCGCGCAGGGCGTGCCGTTCATCCTGTCGTCCGCGTCCAGCACGCCCATGGAGCAGGTCGCGGAGGCGATGGGCGAGGCGGAGCGGTGGTTCCAGCTGTACTGGCCGAAGGACCCGGAGGTGGCCCGGAGCTTCCTCGGCCGGGCGAAGGCCGCCGGGTTCACCGCGCTGGTGGTCACCCTGGACACTCCCCTGCTGTCCTGGCGGCCCCGGGACCTGGACCAGGCGTATCTGCCGTTCCTGCGCGGGGTGGGCACCGCCAACTACTTCTCGGACCCCGCGTTCCGGGCGGGACTGGCCAAGCCCGTCGACGAGGACCCGAACGCGGCCGTGATGCATTTCGTCGGCATGTTCTCCGATCCCGCCAAGACCTGGCCGGATCTCGCGTTCCTGCGGGAGAACTGGGACGGACCGATCGTCCTCAAGGGAGTGCTCCACCCCGACGACGCCCGGCTCGCGGCCGACGCCGGGATGGACGGGGTGGTGGTGTCGAACCACGGCGGCCGTCAGGTGGCCGGGTCGATCGCGGCGGCGGATGCGCTGCCGGGCGTGGTGGAGGCCGTCGGCGACCGGCTCACGGTGCTGTTCGACAGCGGGGTGCGCACCGGCGACGACGTCTTCAAGGCGCTGGCGCTCGGCGCGCGGGCGGTGCTGCTGGGCCGGCCGTACGTCTACGGGCTCGGGCTCGACGGGCAGGCGGGCGTCGAGCATGTGATCCGCTGTCTGCTCGCCGAGCTGGATCTCACCCTCGCCCTGTCCGGCCACGCCTCCCCGGCCACGATCGGTCCCGGCGACCTGGTGGAGGATCCCGCCTGACCCCGCCCGACCCGCCCGACGTCGGGTGCGGGCGGGCCGGGGCGGGCGGTCGCCCCGGCCGGCCCGTTCACGACACCGGTTCGGTGAGCTCCGCGTGCCGTGCGGCCGGCGCGCCGGAGTCGCTGATCGACAGTGAACCGGTCGCGGTGGTGCTCACGGGGTCCGTCACCCAGCGCTGGCCCACCGTCCGGTCCCGCACCTTGACGACGATGTCGGCGTTCGCGTCGAGGCCGGCCGGGGTGAGGGCCAGCTGCCGGTCCCAGCGGGGCAGCAACTCGCCGAGCGGCGTCAGGTCGTAGCGCACGTCGTCGCCCCGCCGGTCGTCCTGTTCGGGGCAGGTGCCCAGCACCACGACACCGGCGTCCTTGTGCGAGTCCAGGCACAGACCGGGGTCGGCCACGCTGCGCAGCAGCCCGTCGTCCTCGAACGTCCACTGCTGGCTCCAGGCCGAGGAGCATTCCGCCAGCTGGGTGCCCACCCCGTCCTGGGGCTCGCCCCGGGTGTCGAGGCACAGCCCGGAGGCGACGTTGCGCAGGCGGGTCTGCCCCGGCGCCGTGGGCAGTCCGGCGACGCCGGGCGGGGACACCGACGGGACGACGCCTCTGCCGCCCGCGGCGCTGGTGGAGCCGGTGGGGTCGGCGCCTGTGCCGTCGGGTGAGGAGGACCCGGCGATGAGCACGCTCACCAGGACCCCGGCGGACACCGCTCCGAGGCCGGTGAGCAGCGTCCTGGTGGAGCGCACCGGGTCCGGCAGGCTCAGGTCGTGCAGCCGGGCGGGCACGGGGATCCGGGCCAGCAGCCGGTGCCGGCTGCCGCCGCCCTGCCCGCCGCCGCGCCGTCCGCGGCGGGCCGCGCGCGAGCCGCGTGGCCCGGACGCGGTGCGGCCGGGGCGTGAGTCGAGATAACGGCGGGCGCCCCAGCCGAGCACCGCCTCGGCGATCAGAGTGCCCAGGCCGCCCTCGAAATGGCTCAGTTGGTCCGCCGCGTCCCGGCAGTGGCGGCACTCCGACAGATGGTCGCGCACGTCCGGGAGCAGGGCGCCGCCCCGGCGGATGGGGACGTCGAGGAGCCGGTTGTAGAAGCGGCAGTCCTTGCTCGGTGCCAGTTCTTGATGGGCATGGACACATGCCTGACGGAATCTGTCCCGTGCTTGTTCGAGTGTGCCCGACGCGATGTCGGTATCCATGCCGAGCAGACCGGCGGGTACGGATATGGGTTCCGCCTCCACCTCGACATGCCAGAGCAAACAGCGCGCCTGTCCGGGCAGGGACGCAAATGCCCGCTGGGCGAGTGTGCGATTTTCCGGAGTCATGGTCGTCGCCGCGCGCATACCGCGCCCACCGGCGGGTTTCTGCAAGCCCGGCAGCGCATTTGTTATTCGATCGTCCTCGGCCCACTCGCGGACCGTGTCCCGCACGGCCACCAGCAGCACCGGACGCAGCGCGACGGCCGGTTCACCGAGGGCGATCCGGTCCAGCACCCGGTGCAGGGCGGCCGCGGTGACCATGGCCGCGAGCCGGTCCGAGGAGGCCAGGCAGACGGTCGCGTAGTCGTGCATGGACTGCCAGTGCCGCGCCGTCAGCAGCGCGACACCATGGGCGGCCTCGCCCTCCGGACGGCCTCGCAGCCGGGCGGCGAGGAACTCGTCGGACTCCCCGCGATCCCCGCCGGGCGGGGAGAACGGAGGTCGAGGGGGGTGGGGGGTGGGCACTGAGATGGTTCCTTCCCACGCGCATGTGCTCAAGGGTTCCGGTACGCCGAAAAGGAAGCCCGATTGGTTCATACCTCTTTGGCGTGGCGCGGGGAGTCGCGAATTCACCACCGGCGAATCGGACCCGGTTCCTCAACGCGTGTGCGATCCCCGGCCTTTAACCCCCCACGGGTGGCTCACTCTCGCACAAGCGGCACAGGCCCAACAAGGCGGTTGAGGAAGATCTGCGCGTTGACAGAAAGTCAGAAAGGAAAAGGTCACCGGCCTTGCCGGGAACGGCTTTCGGCCCGGGTTTTCAGCACGCCCGCACACCCCGTGTGAACGGCACGCCCCAGTCGAGTGCGCCGCGCACGCTCCCGGCGCACGCCGGAGCGTAGTCAACTGATGACGGCCCTTCTCGGAGGTCACGCGCCAGGACGGCGGCTCTCCTGCGCGCACGGCCGCCGGCCCCGTTCCTCCCGCCCTCGGCCGGCGGCCCCGGGGGCCACTCCCCCGCCGGACGCCGCCTCCCGGACCTGCCTGTCAGATCTGCCAGGAGCGGAGCCGGTCCGCGGCACCGTAGATGTCCGTCGCACCGGACATCAGATCGCGCGCCAGGTCGACCAGCGCGCCGTAGGGCGGGTCGATGCCGACGCCGCTGACGAACATGTACGCCACCGCGGTGGCGCAGGCGAAACGGGCGTTGGCCGACGGCAGCGGCCGGAGCACCGCGAGGGTGTGCAGCAGGGCCGCGGCCCGCCAGGCGGGGTCGGAGTCGACACCGAGGCGCGGCGGGTCCACGCGGTGCCGGGCGACGGCGGCGACCAGCGCGGAGAAGTCGTTGATGACGGGCTGGTCCGGAAGGACCTCCTCGTGCCGCTGGAGCAGCCAGGGCACGTCGATGTGGAGGACGGCTGCCATGGGTCAGGCGGCCCGCCCCTCGCCCTTGGTGGGGGGTTCGTCGTCCGGGAAGGCGGCCGCGAATTCGTCGGCATGGGAGGAGAAGAACCGGCGGAACGCCTCCGCCCCCTCCTGCAGCGCCCGGTGGCGGGCTATGTCGGCCGCCGCCGCCTCGCGCACGAGCGCCTTCATGGACGTACCGCGCTCCTTGGCGATCTGCCGCAGGTCCTCTAGCTCGCGGTCGCTGAACTCCACGTTGAGAGCTGGCATGACTTCACGGTACCGCTCGGGTACTGGCTCGTAAATACCCGCAGGTCACAGCGGATACGGTGCGGTACCGACGGGAAGCGGACGGTGAGAGAACGGGTGAGACCCCGGTCACATTCGTTCCGGTCGATGTCACATTCCGGCGCCCTTGTGCCGTCGCACGGGTGAGCGCGCGCGACACGGGAGGGCATCCATGGTCCGCAGCACGGCCTCCGACACCCGGGGCACCCCGCAGGGCAGCCGGGGCGAACGGCTCGCCGACTGGTTCGACGGGCGGCTCGGCATCCACACGCTGGGCCGCAGGTATCTGCGCAAGGTGTTCCCGGACCACTGGTCCTTCCTGCTCGGCGAGATCTGTCTGTACAGCTTCGTGGTGCTGGTCCTCACCGGCGTGTACCTGACGCTGTTCTTCCATCCGTCGATGAACGAGGTGACGTACCACGGCAGTTACACCCCCCTGAACGGGGTGCGGATGTCCGAGGCGTACGCCTCCACGCTGGAGATCAGTTTCGATGTGCGCGGCGGGCTGCTGATCCGGCAGCTGCACCACTGGGCGGCCCTGGTGTTCATCGCCGGGATGCTGACGCACATGATGCGGCACTTCTTCACCGGCTCGTTCCGCAAGCCGCGCGAGGTGAACTGGCTGTTCGGCTGGCTGCTGCTGTTCCTCGGCCTCTTCGAGGGCCTGTTCGGCTACTCGCTCCCGGACGACCTGCTGTCGGGCACGGGCCTCAGGTTCGTCGACGGCGCGCTGCTGTCGGTGCCGGTCGTGGGGACGTATCTGTCGATGTTCCTGCTGGGCGGCGAGTTCCCCGGCGACGACGTCGTGGCCCGTTTCTACTCGCTGCACGTGCTGGTGATCCCGGGGATCATGGCGGCGCTGGTGGTGGCCCACGTGCTCCTGGTCGTCCACCACAAGCACACCCAGTTCGCGGGTCCCGGACGGACCGAACGCAATGTGGTCGGCGCCCCGTTCATGCCGGTCTATCTGGCGAAGGCGGGCGGATTCTTCTTCCTGGTGTTCGGGCTGCTGACGCTGATCGCGGGGGTGGCGACGATCAACCCGGTGTGGTCCTACGGCCCGTACCGCCCCGACCAGGTCTCCACGGGCGCGCAGCCCGACTGGTACCTGGGGTTCGCCGAGGGGCTGGTGCGGATCATGCCGGGCTGGGAGATCGACCTGTGGGGCCACACACTGGTGCTCGGGGTGTTCATCCCGATCGTGGCCTTCCCGCTGCTCCTGGCGTTCATCGGCGTGTACCCGTTCCTGGAGGCGCGGTTCACCAAGGACGACCGCGAGCACCACATCCTGGACCGGCCGCGCAACCGTCCCGTCCGCACGGGGATCGGCGCGGCCTGGATCAGCCTGTACCTGGTGCTGCTGGCGGGCGGCGGAAACGACATCGTGGCGACCCGCCTCCACCTGTCGATCAACACGGTGACCTGGGCGGTGCGCATCGCGGTGTTCGTCGTCCCGGCCGTGGTCTTCATGGTCACCCATCGCATCTGCCACGGGCTTCAGCTGCGCGACCGGGAGCTGGTGGAACACGGCCGGGAGACCGGTGTGATCAAGCGGCTGCCGCACGGCGAGTACGTCGAGGTGCGGCAGCCGCTCGATCAGGCCCGGCTGCACACGCTGACCGCGCACGAGCGGCCGGGGGAACTGGTGGAGAGCGTCAGGTCTGATCCGCCACGAAGGACGCCATCCGGGTCAGGGCCGAGTTCCAGTTGATGGTGTGCTCGTTCGTCGACCAGGACTGGATGTCGTCGATGTAGCAGAACTGACCCGTGCAGCCCTGGAGTTTCGACTGGGCGAGCGGGTCCTGGATGCTCGAGTTCGGACCGCCGGCGAGGGTGCCGTCGGGCGGGTTCGGCAGGGCCGGGTCGAGCTGGCGGGCGTACCAGCGGCTGTGCTGGTTGCGGGCGTCGACCTCGCCGTAGCCGGTGACGTAAGAGATGTTCAGGGCGTTGCGGCCGAAGATGTAGTCCATGCTCTGCAGGGCGCCGTCACGGTACCGGGAGGCACCGGTGATGTCGTAGGCGGTGGCGATGACGACCGCGTTGTGCAGGATCTGGTGGTTGGAGCCCCAGTCGTAGCGGTTGTCCTCGGGGGCGTACGGCATGCCGTAGGGGTGGTCCCGGAGCGTCGCCAGATAGCGGTCGGCGCCCTCGACCACGGAGCGGCGGACCTTGTCGCGGCCGGGCAGTCCGCTCGGCACGGTGGCCAGGTCGAGCCGGGCGGCGGCCGCCGTCCTGGCCCAGTCGTAGCCGAGGGGTCCGAAGATGTCGGCGGTGTGCACCGGGGAGTTCAGCACGTACTGCTGGAACTGCCGCTCACCGGTGGTCAGATACAGCTCGGCGGCGGCCCAGTAGAACTCGTCGGTGACGTCGTCGTCCGGGTAGGCACCGCCGCCGATGCCGTCGTCGGGGTCGGCGTAGATGTCCGGGTGGGCGAGCGCCGCCGCCCAGGCCTTGCGGGAGGCGGCCAGGGCCCGCGCCGCGAACTCCTTGTCGTACCCCTTGTACAGGCGGGCCGCCTGGGCGGCCGTCGCCGCCAGATTGAGCGTGGCGGCGGTGGTCGGCGGGTGCAGTTCCCGCTTCTGCGGATCGTCGTCGGGCAGCAGGGGCAGCCCGGTCCACTGCTCGTCGTGGATCTTGTGGTGGGCCAGGCCGGCCAGCGGCTCACCCTCGGGCACCTGCATCTTCAGCAGGAACTCCAGTTCCCAGCGGGCCTCGTCGAGGATGTCCGGCACCTTGTTGCCGCTCTCCGGGATGTTCAGGGTGCCGTCGCCGAGCTTGTCGGCCTGTCCGGTGCGGGCGTGCCGGGCGCGTTCGTAGGTGCTGAGCACCTCCCAGGTGCTGATGCCGCCGTTGACGACGTACTTGCCGTGGTCGCCCGCGTCGTACCAGCCTCCGGTGACGTCGAGCGTGTAGTCGCAGACACCCGGTTGGCAGGGGACCTTGCCGTCGCCCTGGTTCGGGGCGACGTCCACGTGCCCGGCGGGACGGCCGTAGCCGGGGCGCAGGTCGTCGCGGATCGCGAGGCCGCTGCGCTGGGTGTAGTAGTACTTCGCCGCGTCCAGCCGCAGCCGCTCGTAGGCGCGCGTGCCGATGTCGAAGGGCCGGCTGGTCTCGCCGTCCGCGGTCAGCGTGTAGCCGGTGCCGCGGGTGCGGTGGTCGCCGAAGTCGATGGAGTGGACGTTCTGCCCGGAGGAGCCGTCCACGCCGCGCGGCACGGTCCAGCCCCGCCGGACCACGTCGCCGTCGGCGTCCTTGAGCTCCCAGCGCAGCTTCCCGGTCGCCTCGGTGACGAGGGTGGCGTTCTTGGGCCCGGAGGGCAGGTAGGCGACCTGGTTGACGCGGACCCGGGGGCCGGTGTCGGGTTCGTACGGCTCCGGCGGCACCCCGCCGAGCAGGGACACGTCGTCCAGGCAGAACCGCCACGGGTCGGCGCTGCCGCCGAGCTGGAAGCCGACCTGGCCCTGGGTGGTGTCGACGGGTGAGGTGAAGGTGTAGGAGTAGGTGTCGCCGGAGACGCTGAGCTGCGGAGTCACCTCGTGGTAGGTGTCGTACGGCGCCACCGACAGGCCGACGATCGCGCGCACGGAGTGCCCCGCGGGCGAGCCGGTCGCGGCGAAGGAGAAGCGGTACGACTCCCCCTTCACCAGGGTGATGTCGTTCTGCCCGACGGCGGCGTCCCAGCGGTTGGTGGTGCCGCCGGGCACGTCGGCGCACAGGCGGCCGTCGGACAGGCCCGCGGTCACGTTCGGCGAGGTCCACCAGGGCTCGGTCCCGGTGTCGAAACCGCCGTTCCTGACCTGCTCCGTCTCGTCGGCGCCGGCCGGGGCGGCGGGCAGGGCCGTGAGGGCGGTCGCCAGCAGGCCGGTCAGGGACAACAGCGCGATTCTGCGTCTGTTCACGTCTGGGCTCCTCGTCTGTTCACGTCCGGTCTCCTCTGCGACAGGTGCGGGCGGCGCCCCGGCGGCTCACAGGTGGGAGCGCTCCCATTCGACTGGGGACCATGGTTGTGGCAGGGGTGACACTGCGTCAACGGGTGGGACGGGACCGGTGAGGGCCGGCGCCCTGGCCCCGGCGCGGGTGACGCTCCGGATCCACGGGAGCCTGAGACGCACTAGGCTGGAACTCAGGCGATACACCGGTTCACGGTGAGTGTGCGCGATGGAGTGGCGACGATGAGGCCGGACGACCCGTTCGACGATGCCGTGACGGCCCGGGCCGTCATCGCCGCCGACGGCACGCTCGCACAGTGGAACGAGGGGGCCCGTCTGCTGCTGGGCCACACGGCCGAGGAGGTCGTCGGACGCCCGGCCGCCGAACTGCTGGCCGACGGGGAGCCGGCACCCCGGCCCCCGGTCGACGCCCGGTGGAGCGGCACGCTCGCGCTGCGGCACCGCGACGGCGGTACCGTCACCGCATGGGTCCTCGCCCACCGCCGGGACCCGGACGGCGGCGGGACCGGCGACTGGCTCGCCGTGTCGCCGCTGCGCTCCCCGGACGAGGAACTGCCCGACGATCCGCTGGTCCGGGTGGCCGTCTCCCAGTCGCCCTGCGCCACCATGGTCTTCGACGACCGGCTGCGGCTGCGCGGTGTCAACGACGCCATGGCGGAGCTCCTCGGGCTGCCGGCCGAGTATCTGCGGGGCCTGCGGCCCACCGACGTGGGCGGCCGGCACCAGCACTCCGAGCTGGAACAGCACCTGCGCCAGGTGCTGCGGACCGGCCGCAGGCACGACATGGAGACGTTCATGAAGGCCACCGGCGAGATGCGCGCGCACGCGTGGCTGGCCCGGATGGCACCGCTCACCGACGACACGGGCCGGGTGCGCGGCGTGTGCGTGACGGCCCACGACTTCACCGGCCAGTACCGGGCGCGGGAGCGGCTGCAGCTGGTCAACGAGGCCAGCATCCGCATCGGCACGACCCTCGACGTCACCCGCACGGCGCAGGAACTGGCGGAGGTCTGTGTGCCCGCGCTCGCCGACTTCGTCAGCGTCGACCTGCTGGAGCCGCTGGAGCCCGGCAGCGATCCCGTCAGCCCGCTCGAAGCCCCCGTCTCCCTGCGCCGGATCGCCCACCACTCCCTGACCCCGGGCAGCCCCGAGTCGGTCACCGACGCCGGTGAGATCGTCGTCTACCCGGCGGCGGCGCCCCATGCGGACTCGCTGATCGCGGGTCACAGCATCATCGCCTCGGTCGCCTCAGGCGATCTGGATCCGTGGCTCGCGGTGGACGATGCGCGCGCCCGGCAGGTCCGCGAGTTCGGCGTCCACTCGATGATGTCGGTGCCGCTGCAGGCCCGCGGCACCACCCTCGGCGTGGCCGCCTTCACCCGCTACCGGCGGCCCGAGGCGTTCACCCATGACGACGTACTGCTCGCCGAGGAGGTCAGCGCCCGCGCCGCCGTGTGCATCGACAACGCCCGCCGCTACTCCCGCGAGCGCGAGACGACCCTCACGCTGCAGCGCAGCCTGCTCCCCCGCACCCTGCCGAACACGGCCGCGGTGGAGGCGGCGTCCCGCTATCTTCCGGCCGCGCGCTCCGGGGTGGGCGGCGACTGGTTCGACGTCATCCCGCTGTCCGGGATGCGGGTCGCGATGGTGGTCGGGGACGTCGTGGGCCACGGCATCCAGGCGTCGGCGACCATGGGCCGGCTCCGCACGGCCGTACGCACCCTCGCCGACATCGATCTGGCCCCCGACGAACTGCTCACCCACCTCGACGACCTGGTCCTGCACCTGTCGCAGGAGTCGGGCGACGGGAGCCCGGGCGAGGTCGGCGCGACCTGTCTGTACGCGGTGTACGACCCGGTGTCGCGCCGCTGCACCCTGGCACGGGCCGGGCATCCGCCGCCCGTGATGGTCCCGCCGGACGGCCGGGCCCGCCAGCTGGACCTGCCGTCGGGGCCGCCCCTCGGCCTCGGCGGGCTGCCCTTCGAGTCCGCGGAGCTGGACCTGCCCGAGGGCACGGTGCTGGCGTTCTACACCGACGGCCTGCTCGAGTCCCGCACCCGTGACGTGGAGAGCGGCCACGCGCTGCTCCGCGAGGCGCTGGCGCACGCGCCCTCCGGTCCGCTCGACGAGACCTGCGACCGCGTGCTGCACAGCCTGCTCCAGCCGGGCGGCACGGCGGACGACGTGGCGCTGCTGCTCGCCCGCACCCACGGGCTGCCGTCCTCGCAGGTCGCGACCTGGGACATCCCCGCCGACCCGGCGCTCGTCGCCCCCATCCGCAAGCAGGTCCTGGACCAGCTGGCCGTGTGGGCGCTGACCGACGCCTCGTTCACCGCGGAGCTGGTGGTCAGCGAGCTGGTCACCAACGCCATCCGGTACGGTGCGCCGCCCATCCGGCTGCGTCTGATCCACGACGGCTCCACCCTGATCTGCGAGGTGTCCGACACCAACCACACGGCACCGCACCTGCGCCGGGCCAAGACCTGGGACGAGGGCGGCCGGGGGCTCCTCCTCGTCGCCCAGCTCACCCAGCGCTGGGGCAGCAGGCACACCCCGGAGGGGAAGACCATCTGGGCGGAGCTGGGGGTGCTGGACGAGCTGTGAGCCGTGCGCCGGTGCCGGTAGGCCGTTTCCCGGGGCGAGTCGAGGACACCCGGGAAGGCGGCGGTGCGCGGTGCCGGGCTGCCGTACGCCGTCGACGGCTCGACGAATGAGGTGAACCATGGCGTACGCACGCCGGGCGGTGTTACTCGCGAGCGGACTGTTGGTGGTCGGCACCCTCGCCTCCTGCGGCACCGAGAGCACCACCACCGGCACGTCACCCCGACCCTCGGCCCCCGCCGAGCGGTCCTCGCTCCCTTCGACCCCACGCGCGGTGCCCAGCGACACCGTCGCGGCGTCGGTGCACTCCTCCGAACGTTCCCCGGCCACGGGCGCCGGTGAGCGGACGGAGCCCTCCGGAACCCGCTGCCGGACGTCCGAACTGAGCGCGGGCGTCGGCCGGATGGACCCGGGCGCCGGACAGCGCAACTTCCCGGTCGTCCTCACCAACGACTCGTCCCGCACCTGCACGGTGTACGGCTATCCGGGTGCCGCGTTCGTCGACGCGGCCGGCCGGCGGCTCGGCCCGGACCCCGAGCGCACCCCCGGCGACCCGCGCACCGTCACGCTGGCGCCCGGCGAGAGCGCCTGGGCGGGGCTGCGGTACGCGAGCCCCGGCGTGTCCGGCGCCCGTGCGGCCGTACCGGCGGCACTGCTGGTCACCCCGCCGGACGAACGGGAGCCGCTGAAGGTGGCGTGGAAGGCCGGCGAGGTCCCGGTCGCGGGCAACGCCTCCAAGGTGTTCCTCACAGTGCTGCAGCCCGGGACCGGGCCCTGACGCAGGGGTGGGCGTGATCAGCGCCCGCGTGCGCCGGGCGTCGGGTAGGGGCTGGTGACGTCGGCGTCCCAGTGGACGGCCTTCATCCGCAGGTCGGCCGACACGGCGTCGTCGATCGCCCAGCGCTGGGTGTCGTCGTCGGTGCGGAGCTTCACGACGAGGGCACCCGAGCCGTCGGTGGCGGCGGGTGCGAGAGCCAGCCGCTGGTCCGAGCGGGGGACCAGTGCGCCCCGGACCGTGAAGTCGTAGCGGACGTCGTCGGCGTCGGCGCGGGAACCGCCCGTACAGGCGTCCAGGCGCACCGCGTAGCCGATGCGGGAATCCAGGCACAGGTCCGGATCGGCGGCGCTGCGCAGCCGCCCGTCGGTCTCATAGGTCCACTGCTGGACCTCCGCGGCGGAGCAGGGGGTGAGCGCGGCCTCGGCACCGGTGACGGCCTTCCCGCCGACGAGGCCGACGCACAGGCCGGAGGCGGTGTTGAGCAGCCGTCCGCGCAGGGCACCCGTGCCGATCAAGGAGGGGTCGCCTGCCGAGGACGCCGCCCCGGCACCGGGTGCCCGGGAGGACCGGCCGTCGCCGCGTGGCGGGGCCGGGTCGGTGGCGTCGTCGGCTCCGACGGCGGCCCAGAGGACCAGCGGAAGGACGACCAGGCCGCTGACGGTGAGCACGCCCGTGGCGAGGTGACGGCGACGGACGGCCTTCCGGGCGGAGCGTGGGGCGGCGTGCCGGGGCGCCGGCCCCGACCGGCCGTGCGCACGGGGCGGACCGGCGGTACTGCGGCCTTGCCGGAAGGGCTCGGTCACCTGCCCGGGAAACGGCTCGGCCACCGGATGCGAAAAAGACCCGGCATACGCGGCATAATCCTCGTCCGTACCGGCGTCCGGGAACACACCGGCCTCCGCACCTGGAAATTCCTCGGCATTCCGGAATTTCCGCACGCCGGCCAGATCACCGGCGGCCACCGCGATATCGAAGACCTCCCGGGCCGGGGGCGTCGCCGCGGCGTCGGTCGTGCGCGTGCCCTCGGCCGCGCGGGCCCTCGCCGCCACGTAGTCCCGGGCGCCCCAGCCGAGGACCGCCTCCGCCAGCGCCGTCCCGAGTCCTCTGGTGAAGCGGGTGAGTTGGTCCGCGGCGTACCGGCAGTGGGTGCAGGTGTCCAGGTGGTGGCGCAGGTCGGGATCGAGGGTGACGCCGGTGCGCCGGCAGGTCACGTCCAGCATGCGCAGATAGCTCCGGCACTCCTGCACCGGAGCGAGTTCCCGGTGGAGCTGGAGGCACTCCTCGCGCAACCGGTCGTGTGCGCGGCCCAGTTGGATGCGGGCGCTCTCCTCGTCCATGCCGAGCAGCCCGGCGGGCAGGGCGAGCGGTTCGGACTCAGCCTCGGCGTGCCAGAGCAGGCACCGGGCGGTCCGGGGCAGGCGCTGGAACGCGCCGGACAGCAGGCGCCGTTCGGGCCGCGGCAGCAGGAGGGCGCCCGGGCGGCCACCGTGCCGGGCCACGGCCCTGAGGCCGGGGTGGAGCAGGTCCCGTCTGCCGTCGCCGTCCCACTCGGCGGCGATCCGGCGCACGGTGACGAGGAGTTGGGGCCGCCACGCGGAGGCCGGGCCGTTGTGCCGCAGCGTCTCGCCGAGGAGCCGGGTGAACGCGGCCGTGGTGAGCATGCCGGCGGCCCGGGGGCCGTCGGTGCACAGGCGGGCGTATGTGAAGGCGGCTTCCCAGTGCCGGTCCAGCAGTTCCCCCACGGGATGCAGCGCGGGCGTGGCCCCCGTCCACGTGCTGAGCTCGGCGCTCAGCTGCTCGTCCGTGACACCGAAGGGGCGGGACGAATCCGGGGAGTCCGACAGGCCGGTGCGCCTCACGGCTGCGTTCCTCTCAAGGGCGTTCGGAAATGCATTTTCTGCACGCCGACAGCGCACACCTTTGCACAGGTCGGCAAGGAGGAACAAGGGATTCCACGCATTCTCCTCCCACCTGCGACATCACCACCCTTTGACACGTTGTCAATGCCATTCGGGTCCCTGAATTCGCGATCCGCAAAAAATCGGTTGTCCACACCACCCCCTCAGCCGCAGGATCCACCCATGCTGAGACCGACACCGCCCGGCTCATGACCGGTGCCCTCGTCGCGGGGCTGATCGCCGGGTACGGCATCGCCGTGCCCGTCGGCGCCGTCGGGACCTACCTCGTCTCCCTCACCGCCCGCACCTCGCTGCGCACGGGGGTCTGCGCGGCCCTCGGGGTCGCCACCGCGGACGGTCTGTACGCCCTCGCGGCCACCGTCGGCGGCTCCGCCCTGGCGTCCGCGCTGCGGCCGGTGCTCGGGCCGCTGCGCTGGGTCTGTGTGCTGGTGCTGCTGGCGCTGGCGGCGTGGAGCGCGGCCGGCGCCGTACGGCAGTACCGCGACCGCCGGCTCGCCACCCGCCGTGCCCCCGCTCCCCCGGACCCCGCGCGGGCGTACGCCGTGCTGCTCGGGATCACGCTGCTCAACCCCACCACCGTGATCTACTTCGCGGCGCTCGTGCTCGGCTCGCAGGCCGGCACGACGGCGGGGGCGACGGAGCAGGCGGTGTTCGTGACGGCCGCCTTCGCCGCGTCCGCGAGCTGGCAGGTGCTGCTCGCCGGCGGTGGCGCGCTGCTGGGCCGGGCGCTGACCGGACACCGGGGACGACTGGTGACCGCGCTGGTGGCCGCCGCGGTGATGACGGCCCTCGCGCTGCGGATGGCCGTGTCGCACGGATGAATCCGTACGGTCGTCGGTGTTGCATGGCACACAGCACAGTCGACCGGTGACGACGATGGGACGGATGGCATGCCTCTCGACGGAGAGTACGAACCGAGCCCGACGCGCTGGGTGCGGGAGCAGGTGGAGCGCTATGAGCGCTCCGGCGGTACGGAGGGGACGACCCTGCAGGGTACGAACTACCCCGTGATCGTGCTGACCAGCCGCGGCGCGAAGACCGGCAAGCTGCGCAAGACGCCGCTCATGCGGGTCGAGCACGAGGGACGGTACGCGGTGGTGGCCTCGCTGGGCGGGGCGCCGAAGCATCCGGTCTGGTACCACAATCTCCGCGCGGAGCCGCGGGTCGAGCTCCAGGACGGCCCGGTCAAGCGCGATATGACGGCCCGTGAGGTCAGCGGGGCGGAGAAGGCCGAGTGGTGGGAGCGGGCGGTCGCGGCGTATCCGCCGTACGCCGACTACCAGCGCAAGACGGACCGGGAGATCCCGGTCCTCGTGCTGGAACCCGTCGACGCCGGCTGACGGCCCTCTGCCTCGGCCTGCGGATCTCGCCGGAAATTGCTCCGTTCGGCGTGCATGAAGTCCCCGGCGCCGGGCATCCGAGTGTCAGGCCCCGCCGCGTTCCCCCGTCGCGGCGGGGCTCTCCCATGCCTCGCGGGCCTCGGGGGCGCGGTGGTCGGTGACGTCGAGGAAGATCTGCTCCGCCTCGGGGACGACATCGGCGATGGACTGCTTGATGCGCACGGCGACGTCCTCCACGCGCTCGCTGTCCATACCCGGCGCGAGGTCGACCCTGGCGGCCACCAGAGCGGTGTCCAGCCCCGTCTTCATCGTGAAGAGCGCCTCCACGCTGTCGATCTCCGGCTGGGCCCGCAGCAGCGCCCGGATCCGCTCGCTCGCCTCCGGGTCGGCGGCCTCGCCGACCAGCTGGGCGCGGGCGTCGCGTCCGAGCCGGTAGGCCACGTAGACCAGCAGCGCGCCGATGGCGAACGAGGCGGCCGCCTCCCACACCACCTGCCCGGTGACCATGTGCAGCACCATGCCGGCTGCGGCCAGGGTCACGCCCAGCACGGCGGTGCCGTCCTCGGCGACCACCGTGCGCAGCGCCGGGTCGCGCAGTCCGCTGCCCGCGCCGCCCTGCTTGCGCACCTGGTACAGCGCCCGCAGCAGTGAGCCGCCCTCCGCGAGGAGGGCGACACCGAGCACGACGAGTCCGGCCACATAGCCGCCGAGGTCCTCCGCGCCGCCGCCGCGCAACGCCTCGACGCCCTGGTAGAAGGAGAAGCAGCCGCCCATGACGAAGATGCCCACGGCGGCGAGGAGCGACCAGAAGAACCGCTCCTTGCCGTAGCCGAAGGGGTGGCGCCGGTCCGGGGGACGGCGGCTGCGGCGCAGCGCGGCCAGCAGGAACACCTCGTTCATGCTGTCCGCCACCGAGTGCGCCGCCTCCGACAGCAGCGCCGGCGACGCCACGGCGAGCCCGCCGACGGCCTTCGCCGCCGCGATCACCACATTGGCCCCGAGCGCCACCAGCACGGTGACCCTGGTCCTGCGATCCGATCGTGTACTCACGTCGGGCGATTGCCCCGGTCGGACTAGGTCACACCGTGCCGACCGCGGAAAACGGGGAACGCGGTCACAGGGACCCCTGAACGGGAACGGCGAGGAGGAGGAGACCCATGAGCCGCGACGACGGGGACGGCGGCAACAGCTCCTACGGCAGGAAGGCGTTCACACGGTCGAAGGCACACTTCAAGGACCGGATCACCGCCGACGGCGAGGACGGGTGGCCGGTGGAGCCCGGCCGGTACCGGCTGGTCGTCAGCCGGGCCTGCCCGTGGGCGAGCCGCGCGCTGGTGTCCCGGCGGCTGCTCGGCCTCGAGGACGCGCTGTCGCTGGCCGTGGCCGACCCGGTCCAGGACGACCGCAGCTGGCGCTTCACCCTGGATCCCGGCGGCCGGGACCCGGTCCTCGGCATCCGGTATCTGAGCGAGGCCTACGACCGGCGGGAGACCGGCTACCCGGGCGGGGTGAGTGTGCCGGCGATCGTGGACGTGCCCAGCGGGAAGCTGGTCACCAACGACTACCAGCAGATCACGCTCGACCTCGCCACCGAGTGGACGGCCCTGCACCGGGAGGGGGCGCCGGACCTGTACCCGAAGGAGCGGCGCGACGAGATCGACGCGGTGATGGCGGACGTCTTCGCCGACGTCAACAACGGCGTGTACCGTGCGGGTTTCGCCACCGGGCAGGAGGAGTACGAGGCCGCGTGCACGGATGTGTTCCGGCGGCTGGAGCTGCTGGCGAAGCGGCTCGAGGGGCAGCGGTATCTGGTCGGCGACACGATCACCGAGGCGGACATCCGGCTGTTCACCACGCTGGTGCGGTTCGACGCCGTGTACCACGGCCACTTCAAGTGCAACCGGTGGAAGCTGACGGAGAACCGGGTCCTGTGGGCGTACGTCCGCGATCTCTTCCAGACCCCCGGCTTCGGCGACACCGTCGACTTCGACCACATCAAGCGGCACTACTACCAGGTGCACACCGGCATCAACCCGACCGGCATCGTGCCGCTCGGTCCCGACCTGTCCGGCTGGCTGACGCCCCATCACCGCGAGGAGCTGGGTGGCCGGCCGTTCGGGGACGGGACCCCGCCGGGACCGGTCCGTGCCGACGAGGAGGTCCCCGCCCGGGGCCGCCCCTGACCCGATTCGACCATGACCACAGCCGAGCGACCTAGGAGATCCACGTGGCGAAGAAGAGCAAGAAGAAGAAGCTGCCGCTGGCGTACAAGCCGATCGGGTTCGCCCTCGGCTGGACCAGCGGAACCGTGGCGGGTCTCGCCTTCCAGAAGACCTGGAAGGTGATCCGGCACGAGGACAACGCACCCGACGCGCTGGACCGGGACCGCCGCTGGGGCGAGATCCTGCTGGCGGCCGCGATCCAGGGCGCCATCTTCGCGGTGGTGCGCAGCGCCGTGGACCGGGCCGGCGCCAAGGCCATCGAGCGCTCGACCGGCACCTGGCCCGCCCCCGACAAGGAGGGGCGCGACTGAGACGCCGGGTCCGTCGGGACGCGTGTCGAGCCGGGCGCGGGCCGCACCTCGCGTGCGTCCGCGCCCGGCTCGTCGTGTGCGTCCGGCTCGGCGGGTGCCTGCGGTCCGGCTCGTCGCGTGTGCGTCGGTCTCAGCCCTGCTTGGGGGACGTGGGGGCGCCGCGGCGCAGGGTGAAGGAGTGGCCGGCCGGGTCGGCGTAGCCCCGTTCGTCGAGCGGGCCCGTGGAGTCGGTCGCCTCCATGGGACGGCCGCCGAGACCCACGATGCGGCGTTCCGTGGCGTCGACGTCGTCCACCACGAACTCCAGGTGGGCCTGGAGCGAGTTCTCGGGGCGGGGCCAGCTCGGGGCGGTCGCGTTGACGTCGCGGCGCAGCGCCAGCCGGAAGCCGTCACCGGACCGCAGCTCCACCCGGTTGGCGTTGGCGTCCGTCTCCTCGGCGTCCAGCAACTCCTTGTAGAACTGGGCGAGTTTCTCGGGCTCGGCGCAGTCGAGCACCACGACGCCCGCCTTCACCAGTGCCATGTCTCCTCCGCGGGGTCCGGGGTCGCGGGGCGGCCGTGCCCCGCCCTGTAGGAGAACGGATATCCCCACCGAGCGGATTCAGTCGGGAGCCGCGTCTACGGCTGCAATTCGGAGACATATGTCAATCGAACATGCTCAAATTCAGTCGGTCGAGGGTAACTTGCTTGGCGGGGAACGGTGTTGGCGCCGCTCCCCGTCCCGGGGCAACCCGGGGAGTCCCGCGCACGGAGCAGGCTGGAGGCGATGGCGTCGTGCGGCACGAACCTGCACCGCTGACCCGGCATCTGCGCGTCCACCGGGACCGGGGACACACGGTGCTGGAGTTCCGCGGTGAGATCGACATCGCCGCGGCAGCGGAGATCGTCCCGCATCTGGACGCGGCGACCGCCGAGCCGGACGCCCGGGTGGTGATCGACCTGACCCGGATCGAGTTCTTCGACTGCTCCGGCCTGCGGCTGCTCTACCGCGCCCGGCACCGGGTCATGGACCACGGTGGCCGGCTGCACCTGGTGTGCGCCCACCCGCTGACGCTGCGCATGCTGCGGATCACCGGTCTCGCCCGGCTGCTGCCGCCGCGTCCGACGCTGGACGCGGCCCTGGAGCAGCCGGAGGCGACCCCGGGACCCGTGTGACCGACTGGCCGCTCCCCAGGGGGTCCGCAACGTCGCGTCGTCCGCCCGGAGGGCGGGCCCTGCGGCCTCCGGTGCGTGCTCTGGGGGTCCCCCCGGCCGGAGGCTGGGGGAGTGCCGGGCGGACATCCCCTAGGCCGTCGGCGGTGTGTCGAACAGGGCGCTGACCGACTCCCCGTTGTGGATGCGCCGCACCGCCTCCGCGAGCGCCGGGGCGATGGACAGGATCCGCAGTTTGTCGGTGTGTTCGTGCGCCGGCACCGGGACGGTGTTGGTGCACACGATCTCCAGCACGTCGGGCTGCTCGCTCAGCCGCTTGAGCGCGCCGGCCGCGAACAGCCCGTGGGTACAGGCCACGCGGATCGACCGCGCTCCCAACTCCCGCAGCCGCTGGAGCAGTTCGAGCACGGTGCTGCCCTTGGCGATCTCGTCGTCCAGGACGATGACGTCCCGTCCGGCCACCTCGCCGATGACGGAGCTGATCTGCACCCGGTCGTCGGCGAACCGCTGCTTGGCGCCGGCGGCCACCTGGGCCCCGATCAGCCGGGCGAAGTGGGCCGCCTCCTTGGCGTTGCCGAGGTCGGGCGAGACGACGGTGGTGCGGCTCAGGTCGTACTGCCGGAAGTGCGCGGCCAGTTCGCGCAGGGCGTGCAGATGGTCGACGGGCACCGAGAAGAAGCCGTGCACCTGCGGCGCGTGCAGGGTCATCGCCAGGACCCGGCTCGCGCCCGCCGCCACCAGCAGATCGGCGACCAGACGCCCGCCGAGCGAGATGCGCGGAGCGTCCTTCTTGTCGGAGCGGGCGTAGGAGTAGTGCGGCATCACCACGGTGATCCGGGACGCCGACGCCCCGCGGGCCGCGTCGCACATCAGCAGCAGTTCCACCAGATGCTCCTGCACCGGCTTGACCAGCGGCTGCACCAGGAACACGTCCCGCTCACGGCAGTTGGCCTGGAGCTGGACCTCCAGACAGTCGTTGGCGAACCGGCTGACCCGGGTCGGGCTGAGCGGCACGCCGAGATGGGCGCAGACCTCCTCGGCGAGTTCGGTATGGGCACTGCCGCTGAACACGGCGATGTCTCGCACGGTCGGTCTCCTCGCATGATCATGTCGGCCCGGCCAGGCTCATGCTACTGGCCTGCTGCGGCGCTCCCCCTCCGCCGCCGGTCCGGCATCCGGTGCGGTGTGTGCGCCCCCTTCGTGCGCCCGGCGCCGTCGTCCGTCCCCCAACCGGCCTGTCTGACACCGGAGATGGCGGGCATGCGCACCCGTAGGAAGGAGGGCCGTCCGCCATGACGACTCCCATCAGGCGCCTGTCCGCGCGCATGCCGGCCTGGGTGAAGGCGCTGAGCGCGGTGGTGCTGCTGCTCGTCGTGCTGCTCGCCGGCATCCGGCTCAGCGGTCTGCCGGGCCTGAAGGACGTGTTCGGCACCGAGACCCGCGACCGCTCCGGTCCCGCGCTGCTGGAGTCGATCCAGGACCTCAGCCGCTACGAGGCCGCCTCCGGCAACTTCCAGGTCGTCGTCGACCTCGAGAAGGACGCCAAGTACCTGCCCGACGCGCTGCGCGGCAGCCGCACCCTGTACGTGGGGGCCGGCACCGTGGACGCCTACGTCGACCTGGGGAAGGTCGGCAAGGACGCCGTGCGCGTCGACGAGGGCCGTACGTCGGCCACCCTGCGGCTGCCCCACGCGCGCCTGGGGGCCCCGGCCCTGGACCCGGAGCGCTCCTACGCCGTGTCCAAGCAGCGCGGGCTGTTCGACCGGCTCGGCGACCTGTTCTCGGACAACCCCAACAGCGAACAGGCCGTGCAGAAGCTCGCCGTACGGCACATCGGCGACGCGGCGAAGGAGAGCGGTCTGACCGCCCGGGCGGAGGCCAACACCACGGAGATGCTCGAAGGTCTGCTGCGCTCCCTGGGCTTCAAGGACGTGAAGGTCACCTACGGCGGCTGAGGAGGCCGTCCGCCGCAGCAACCGCCGTCCCACGCACGCATGTCGACGACTGGAGGACCCCATGGCCCGAACCGCCTCGCATCCCGTCTCCGCCGGGCGTCGGCGCCCCCGGCCGCCGGCGCGCGGCGCCAAGGAGCCGGACGGGCGGCGTCCGCTGCCGTTGCCCCTGCGGCTGCTGGCGATGCTGTGCGCCTTCGTGTTCATGGTGGTCTTCGCGGTGATCCTCGCTCGGCTGACCCTGCAGCCCTCCCCCGCCTCCGAGGCGCTGACGCACACGAATCTGCACCCCGGACGCTCGCTGCGGGCCTATCTGGAGCAGCCGGCGCTGCAGGACGCGGTGCGGCAGATCGGCGGCAACATCCTGCTGGGCGTGCCCTTCGGCATCCTCACGCCGGTGGTCGCGCCGCGCACCCGGGGGTTCCTGCGGGTGCTGCTGCTGACCGCCGTCGTGATGCTGCTGGTGGAGTTCGCGCAGGGCGCGCTGGTGACCGGGCGTGCCTTCGACGTCGACGACGTCATCCTGAACACCGGCGGCGCGCTGCTGGGTTATCTGCTGCTGGGCCGGCGGCTGGGCCGCGCCGTGCACGCACGGCGGCGCGAGGCGTGAGCGGCACAGGCCGCCCGCGGCGCCCGCCGCGGGCGCCGGCGCCGTGGGACGCGACCGTGCTTCTAGTGCACGGTCCAGGTGAACTTGTCGCCGCCCACCCAGCGGACCACGTCCGGGTCGTCCAGGTCGTGGACGGTGATCCCGAACGCGGCGGCGGCCTGCAGCACATCGGTGACGGCCTTCGCCTCGCCGACCACCTGTCCGTCGATCTCCACGATCCGGAACGGGGGCTTCCCGGGCTGCACTCCGAGCACCATGATCCGCGGATGGGCGATGTGCGGGCTCGCGCTTTCGGTCATGAATAGAGCGTAGAGCGCAATCGGCGCGAACGCGGCGTTCGGGTGCGGCATTCGTCCCCGGGCGCCGCCGGGCCTCCGTCAGGGGCGTCGCCAGTCGTCGCTCGTCAGGTGCGATCCGGCCTGCGGGCCCATCCGCAGCATTCCGCCGTCCACGCTCCAGGAGGCGCCGGTGACGTACGAGGCGTCCGGTCCGGCGAGGAAGGCGATGACGGCGGCGACCTCTCGGGCGTCACCGGGCCGCCCCAGCGGGACGCCGGGGCGGGACTCGGTGTGCGGGTCGGTGTCCTCCTGGCCGGTCATGGGGGTGGCGATCTCGCCGGGGGCGACGGCGTTGACGGTGATGCCGTGCTCGGCGAGTTCCAGCGCCATCACCTGGGTGAGCAGCCCGAGGCCGCCCTTGGCCGCGCAGTAGGGGGCGGCGCCGACGCGCGGCTGGTGCTCGTGGACGGACGTCACGTTGACGATGCGGCCCCCGTCGCCCTGCCGGATCATGTGCCGGGCCGCCTTCTGCCCGCACAGGAACGGGCCGACCAGATCGACGTCGAGGACCTCGCGGACCGTGGCGAGGTCGAGGTCGAGGAAGGGCGTCATGGTGCCCGTGCCGGCGTTGTTGACCAGCACGTCGATGCGGCCCAGTCGCTCGCACAGGTCGTCGACGGTGTCCGCGGCGGCCGGCAGCCGGGTGAGGTCCAGCGGGGCGACCTCGGCACGCCTGCCGTGGGCCCGTACCTCCTCGGCCGTCTCCTCGGCGCCCTGCCGGTCGCTGTGCCACGTGATGCCGACGTCCAGGCCCGCGGCGGCCAGGCGTACGGCGGTGGCCCGGCCGATGCCGGAGTCGGCGCCGGTGATCACGGCGGCCCTGGCAGGGGTGGTGGGAGCGGACATCGACGGCCTCCTCGCCGGCAGGGAGCGGAACGAGGCATCGCAGTACCCGGCGCGACAGGGGGCAAACCGGCGCTTACGCCGTGCGGCGGTACGCCTGCTGGGGAACTCTGGAGCGAGGAGGTGGCCGATGGATCCCGTCGAGGCGTTGGAGCGGATCGCCTTTCTGCTGGAGCGGTCACTGGCGCCGACGTACCGGGTCCGGGCGTTCCGCACCGCCGCCCGGGTGCTGACGGAGCTGGGCGCCGAGGAGGTGCGCGAGCGGGCGGCGGCGGGGTCGCTGGAGTCGCTGAAGGGGGTCGGCCCGAAGACGGCGCAGGTGGTGCGGGAGGCACTGGACGGCCGGGTGCCCGGCTATCTGGAGAAGCTGGAGGGCGAGGCGGCGGCGGAGACGCCGGCACAGCGGGGCGGTGCGGCGCTGCGGGCGCTGCTGCGCGGGGACTGCCATGTGCACTCGGACTGGTCGGACGGCGGCAGCCCGATCGAGGAGATGGGCCGGGCCGCGGCGGCGCTCGGGCACGAATGGACCGCCCTCACCGACCACTCGCCGCGGCTGACCGTGGCCCGCGGGCTGTCGGCGGACCGGCTGCGCGAGCAGTTGGAGGTGGTGGCGCGGCTGAACGAGACGTGGGCGCCGTTCCGGCTGCTGACCGGCATCGAGTGCGACATCCTCGAGGACGGCTCCCTCGACCAGGAGCCGGAGCTGCTGCAGCGGCTCGACGTCGTGGTGGTGTCCGTGCACTCGAAGCTGCGCATGGACGCCCGCTCGATGACCCGCCGCATGGTCGCCGCCGTACGCAATCCGCACGCGGACGTGCTCGGGCACTGCACCGGACGGCTGCTGAGCGGGCGGGGGCGGCCCGAGTCGCAGTTCGACGCGGACCAGGTGTTCGCGGCGTGCGCGGAGACCGGCACCGCGCTGGAGATCAACAGCCGGCCCGAGCGGCTCGACCCGCCGAAGCGGCTGCTGCGCCGGGCGGTGGAGGCGGGCGTGCTGTTCTCCATCGACACCGACGCGCACGCGCCGGGCCAGCTGGACTGGCAGATCCTCGGCTGCGCCCGCGCGGAGGAGTGCGGGGTGCCGCCCGAGCGGGTGGTCACCACCTGGTCGCTGGAGCAGTTGCTGGGCTGGACGCGGGAGCGCAGGCTGCCGTGACGGGCGAGGACGGGCGGGCGGACGTGGGTACTCGCGCCGCTCACGAGAAGTCGGAGGAAGGGACAGGAATGGAACGCGCGGCCGTGTTCGACGTCGACGGCACGCTGGTCGACACCAACCATCTGCATGTGACGGCCTGGTGGGAGGCGTTCCGGCAGGCGGGCCACCGGGTGCCCATGCACGCCGTCCACCGGGCCGTGGGCCTGCCCTCCACCGATCTGATCGCGCATCTGCTGGGCGACGGGCGGGACACGGACCGCGACGCCGAGCTGAGCGCCGCGCACAAGGCGCTGTACGGGCAGTACTTCGACCGGCTGCCCGCCCTGCCGGACGCGGGCCGGCTGCTGAAGCGGCTGCACGCGGACGGCTGGAAGGTGGTGCTGGCCACCTCGGCGGGCGGTGCGGAACTGAGCGCGCTGCGCCGGGCGATCGACGCCGACGAGGCGATCACCGCGACGGCCAGCTCCGACGACGTGGACGAGGGCAAGCCCGCACCCGAACCGGTCGAGCACGCCCTGGACCTCGCCGGGGTGCCCGCCGGGCGCGCGGTGTTCGTCGGCGACACCGTGTGGGACATGCGGGCGGCAGGCCGGGCCGGCGTGCGCTGTGTGGCCGTGCTGTGCGGCGGCATCCCGCGCGCCGATCTGGAGGAGGCGGGCGCCGAGGCGGTCTACGACGACCCGGCGCACCTGCTGGCCTCGCTGGCGGGCAGTCCGCTGGCGTGAGCTCCCGGGGCTCGGGGATACCCGCTGCGCATGACGCGTGTGTGGGAGGAGACGGTGGGGCAGGGTGACGCGGGCGGCCGTGCGGCGCCGCTGCCCCGGATGGCGGACGCCGTACGGCGGGACGTGCGGACGGCCGGACGGGCGGCGCGGGCCGCCTGGCGGGGGCCGGGGCGGGAACGGGACCAGCTCGTCCAGTCGCTGAAGGCCGCCGCGGCGGCGCTGCTGGCGTGGCTGGTGGCGTGGGTGTGGCTCGGCGATCCGATGGCGCTGATGGCGCCCTGGGTGGCGCTGGTGCTGGTGCAGGCGACCGTCTACAGCTCGGTGCTGCAGGCGGGGCGGCAGTTCACGGCGATCTGTGTCGGTGCCCTGGTGGCGTCGGGGGCGCAGGTGGTGACGGACGACGCGACGGGAGCGCTGGCGCTGTCGATCCCGGTGCTGATGCTGCTGTCCAACTGGCCGCGCTTCGGTGACCAGGGCGTCTACGCCGCCACCACGGCCCTGTTCACGATCGCCTCGGGCACCGTGAGCGCGGCGGCGGTCGGGCACCGGCTCGGTCAGGCGGCGCTCGGCGCGGCCATCGGTGTCGCCGTCAACGCGCTCGTCCTGCCGCCGATCCATCTGCGGGACGTGCGGGAGAACCTGTCCGCGCTCGCCCGGGAGACCGGCGATCTGCTGCACGCGGTCGCCGGGGATCTGCGGGAGGGCGACTGGGACGCGCACAGCGCCGCGGACCGGCACGCGGCGTCGCTGCGGCTGCACAGTCGGCTGGACGCCCTGCGTTCGGCGCGCGGCTGGAGCCGGGAGAGCCTGCGGTTCACGTCGGGCGCGCTGCGCGCCCTGCACCGTGCGCCGACCGCCGCGCTGCCGCCGGAGGAGGAGGACGACCGGTTCAGCAGGGTCATCGGGCATGTCACGGCGCTGACGCGCACCCTGGCGGTGGCCGCCGACGAGGACCGCACGCCCGCTCCGCCGGACACGGAGGTGCTGCGCGGCTACGGACGGCTGCTGGAGCTGATCGGCGACACCTGCCGCGCGGAGGCCCGCCGCCTGCGGGACAACGGCCCCGCCACGGGCTCCCGGCCGGACGAGCGGACCGGGGCGGTGATGCGGGAGCTGCACGAGGACCTGCAGGAAGGGCTGCGGGAGCACGCCGGGCGGGGGGCCGCGCGGGCGGCGGTGCTGGGCACGCTGCTGCTCCAGGCCGAGAACCTCTGGGCCGACCTCGTTCCGGAAGTACACGGCGAGTGACGCACATCACCCCAAACGGAGACATTCGGCGGAACACCCGAGGGTGGTTGCCCGTTGAACGAGGCGTGGGTGCGGATGGGACAGTGTCCCCGGGCCTCACCATTCGCCCACAGGGACGATCGTTCGGCTGAAGCCCTGTGGAGCCTTTCGCCGAGAGGCGACCGCCATCCGCGCCCACCCCTTGTCCGCCCCGACCGTGATTCCCCCGTCGCGGTCGGGGCTTTCTCTTTCCCGGCCCGTCTTCCGGGTACTCGGTCGGCTCCACGGAGCATCCGGCCGAGAGGAGTGGACGGTGAGCAGCAACGCGGGCATGAGGGTCGTGGTCACGGGCGCCACGGGCAACGTCGGCACCAGTGTGGTGCGCGCCCTGTCGGAGGAGCCGCGGGTCGCATCCGTGCTGGGCCTGGCCCGGCGCCTCCCGGAGTGGTCACCGGCGAAGACCACCTGGTCGGCGGTGGATCTGGCCTCCGAGGGGTCCGACCTCGCCGAGGAGTTCGCGGGCGCGGACGCGGTGATCCACCTGGCCTGGGCGTTCCAGCCGACGCACGATCCGGCGACGACCTGGCGCACCAATGTCCTGGGCGGCATGCGCGTGTTCGACGCGGTCGCCGAGGCGGGCGTACCGGCCCTGGTGCACGCCTCGTCGGTCGGGGCGTACTCGCCGGGCCCGAAGGATCACGCGGTCGACGAGTCGTGGCCCACGCACGGCTGGCCGGACGCCGCGTACTGCCGGGAGAAGGCGTATCTGGAGCGGGCCCTGGACACCTTCGAACGCGATCATCCGGACACGCGGGTGGTGCGGATGCGGCCCGCGTTCCTGTTCAAGCGTGAGTCGGCGAGCGAACAGCGCCGTATCTTCGGCGGCCGTTTCCTGCCGGGCCCGCTGCTGCGACCGGATGTGCTGCCGTTCCTGCCCGACATCCCCGGGCTGCGGGTGCAGGCGCTGCACACCGACGACGCGGCGACCGCCTACCGGCTGGCGGTGCTGGACGGCGACGTGCGGGGTGCCTTCAACCTGGCCGCCGAGCCACCGGTCGACGCGGAACTGCTCAGCGAGATGCTCGGCACGCGCCGCGTGCGCCTGCCCCGCACCGCGGCCCGCTCGGCGGTCGCCGCGGCCTGGGGTCTGCATCTGCTGCCCGCGTCGCCGCACCTGTTCGACGCGGTACTGCGGCTGCCGCTGATGGACTGCACCCGTGCGCGGGCGGAACTGGGCTGGCGCCCGCTGCACACGGCGACGGAGGTACTCGAGGAGTTCCTGGAGGGTCTGCGTGAGAGCGCGGGAGCGGACACGGAACCGATGCGGGGCAGGAAGGTGGGCTGAGCCCCGTGGCGGGACCGGTCAGGCGGACGACTCGTCGGGGACGGGGTGCTCCGGGTTGGGCGACGCGGCGTGCGGGGCGCCGCGGCGGCCGGTGCCGGCCTCGTCCGTGTCGGGCACGTCGGGCTCGGTCTCCCCGGGCCCGGTCTGTTCCGGCTCGGTCTGTTCCGGCTCGGTCTCGTCGGCGCCGGACGGCTCCGTAGGCTCCGTACGATCCGTCGGCTCCCCCGGCTCCCTCTGTTCGGTCGGCTCGGTCGGCTCGGCGGGTTCCGGTGATCCCTCCGACTCGCGTTCCGCAGCCTGCTGCGCCGCGCCGGGGGCCACCTCCCAGGGGTCCTCGCCGGCGCCGGCCTGCTGGTCGGGCAGGTCACGGGGGACGGCCGCACCGTTCTCACCCGGTCCTTCGAGGCGGTGGTCGGTCACGGCACTCTCCCTTCGTTCCGTCGGACAGCCTCCGCGAGTACCTCCGCCGTGACCGGCAAAACCTCAGCGCGGTGCCCGCTCCCTCAGCGCGGTGCGCCAGGCGGGCGGCGGCGACTCCGGGTCCGGTTCCGGACGGCGTCCGCCACGGGCGAAGAAGTCGGCGAGCGGCAGGATCGCCGCGCCGACGGTGACCGCGTCGGGCCCCAGACGGCCCATGTCGATCGTCACCTTCTCGGCCGGGTGGCGCAGTGCGTACGACCGGGCGTGCCGCCGCACGGCGGGCAGGAAACGGGAGCCGAGCTGGAGCCCGGCCCAGCCGCCCACGAGGATGCGCTCGGGCTGGAACAGGTTGATCAGGTCGGACAGCCCCGCGCCCAGGTACTCGGCGGTCTCCTCCAGTACGGCGAGCGCGGTCCCGTCGGCCGCCGTGCCGTCGGCCGGGTAGGCGGCGGCGAGCATCGCGGTGAGCGCCGTCTCCTCGTCGGTGCCCTCGGGCACCCGGCCGCCCTCCTCGCGCCACCTGGCGAGCAGCGACTCGGCGCCCGCGTAGGCCTCCAGGCAGCCCAGCGCGCCGCAGCGGCAGCGGCGCCCCCTGACCCGTACCGTCAGATGGCCCCACTCGACCGCACGGCCGTGCTCCACCTCGGGTGTGACGAGGCAGGCGCCGACGCCGGAGCCGAAGAGGACCACGACGGCGTTGCGGGCGCCGCGTCCGCCGCCGAACCACATCTCGGCCTGGCCGAGGGTCTTCGCGCCGTTGTCGATGAAGTACGGCACGGTGGCGGGCAGCGGGGAGCCGGTGCGCAGCAGGGCCTCCAGCGGTACGGCGTCCCAGCCGATGGTCTGCCCGTGCACGACGGCGCCCCGGTCGCCGGTGCGCTCGACGATGCCCGGGACGCCGATGCCGACGCCGAGGAGCCGGTCGGGCGCCAGGTCCGCCGCGGTGAGCACGTCGGCGATGCCGGAGCGGATGTGGTCGACGATGACCTCGACCGCGTAGCGCTGCTGCTCCAGCGGGCGTTCGGCCCGGGCGAGCTCGGTGAGGGTGAGGTCGAACAGCTCGACGCGCACCCGCGTCTCGCCCACGTCGACGCCGATCATGTGGCCGCTGCCCGGCGCGACCCGCAGCAGGGTGCGCGGACGGCCGCCGTCGGAGTCGACGCTGCCGGCCTCCTCGACCAGGCCGTCGGCCACGAGATCGGCGACGACATTGCTCACCGAGCCGGAGCTGAGTCCGGTCGCCGGGCCCAGTTCGAAGCGGCTGAGGGGTCCGTCGAAGTAGAGCCGCTGGAGCACGGCCGTACGGTTGGCTCGCCTGAGATCGCGCACCGTGCGCCCGTTCCGCCCCGCCATGTGGCTCCTTCCGCCCCCTGCCCGACCTGCAACATACCGCCCGGGGCCGGTTCCGCGCGACTTTCCTCCTCCCTTATTTCACGCTGTGAACTAATGCCGGACGAGGCAGCCCCGGGAAATTCGCTGGCCCACCCTCCTTCGGCATCCTTACCCTGGCCCGGAAACCTAGACCCCCTAGGTTTGCTCGACCGCACCTGGAGACCGTCATGCGACCGCTCACCGAGCAGGACATCCGCAACTCGTTCATCAACTGCTCGAAGGGCGAGGCCAAGCGGCTGGCCGTGCCGCGCGATCTCGGCGAACGCCCCTGGGAGGACCTCGATTTCCTGGGCTGGCGGGATCCGGGCGCACCCGATCGCGCGTATCTGGTCACCGAACGCGAGGACCGGCTGGTCGGGGTGGCCCTGCGCTTCCAGCCCGCCCAGCGCGGCTTTCTGCACCGCAGCATGTGCTCCCTGTGTCTGACGACCCATCCGCGCGGCGGTGTCTCTTTGATGACCGCCCGCAAGGCGGGTCCGGCCGGCCGGGAGGGGAACTCGGTCGGCGCCTACATGTGCACCGACCTCGCCTGCTCGCTCTACCTGCGCGGCAGGAAGGTCCCGGAGACCGGGGCCCGCTTCGAGGAGAGCCTCACCCTGGAGCAGCAGATCGACCGCACGCTGGACAATCTGCACGCCTTCCTCGACAAGCTGTAGGCCCGCTGCCTCGACAAGCTGCACCTCGACAAGCTGTTGGCCCTCGCCGCGAGGCGCCCCGGCCCCTACTGGTCCCGCAGCCGGGCCGCCGTCACCTCGTGCAGGTGGATCAGGACATCGTGGCTCCGGGCGAGGGCCACGTCGTAGGGGCCGTCGGGGTAGTCGGTGCCGACGCGCCACGTGGGCCGGGCCGTGCGCAGCCACGCGTCGGCGGGTGACGCGACGGTCCGCAGATCCAGGACGTAGTCGCGGTGACGCACCCGGTCCAGGACGTGCTCGTTGCTCCCCGGCTCCCCCGGCCCCACCCGCCAGCGGCGGATCACCCCGTCGGGACCGGTGGCGTTGAACGAGCCGCGGTCGAAGGTCACGCCGACGCTCACATAGCCGGAGCCGAGGCGCCGGCGCAGGAAGGCGCCCTGCATCACCGGGGAGCCGGCCGGGTCGACCGACTCGTAGCCCACATGGTCGTCGTGTGCGGACAGCACCGCCTTGGTGCCCGTCCGGCGCTGCCACCAGACGACGTTGGCGGCCATCGCCTTCTCCCGGTACCGCATGGCTTCGCTGATCCCGGCCGGCGACTCGAAGTCGAACGCGTACTGTCCGGCGGTCCGGTCGATGGCCCGCGCGTGCTGCACCGCCCAGGCATGCGCCTCGCGGTCCTCGCCCGGCGCCGGCCCCGTGGCGCGGAGCAGCCGCAGCGCCTGCGCCGTACGGTGGGCCATCTCCCGGCGCTGGGCGTACGGCTTCCTCATGTACTGCTCGATGTACGGCCCGGTCGTCACGGTGGGGCGCAGCCCGCGGTACAACTCGGCGAAGCGGGCGGACAGTCCCGGGTGGTGCCGGGCCACATGCGCGGTCACCGCGTCGTACAGCTCGGGGCCGGTCCAGGCGATGTCGTCGCCCATGAACCGGACCGGATCCTCGGGGTGCCGCACGTTGTAGGCGCGCATCCACCTGATGAGCCGGAGACAGTCGGTGTTGTTCCACCACAGGTGGTCCCGCTGGAACTCCTCGCGCATGATGCGCCGCGGGTCTCCGGTCCCGTGCACCACATAGGCGTCGAGGCGCAGGCCGGTGCTCCAGGGCGCCTCCAGGGCGAAGGTGCGGAAGCCCTTCTCCTCGACGAGCCGGCGGAACACCCGGTCCTTGAGCGCGAAGAAGTCGTGCGAGCTGTGGGTCGCCTCGCCGAGGCCCACCAGGCGCGCCTCGCCGATCATCCGGTCCAGGGGCCGTAGATCCCGGGTGTCGCCGCCCGGTTCGACGGAGCGCAGCGGGTGGGCGGCTCGGTCGAGCGCGGCGACGACCGCTCCTTCGCTCACGGCGGGGGCGGCACGGGCGGACGCAGCGGCGGGGGCGGTGGCCGTGGGTGCGGCTCCCGCGGCGCCGATCGTCGCGCACGTGAGGCAGGCGGCGAGCAGGGCGGGGACGATTCCGGTGCGTAGCCGTTTCATGATCCAAGGCTTTCGTCCCGCGTCGCCCGGCACCATCCGGTCCGCCTCCGTTCCCGGTTGCGGACAGCCGAGGTGCGCCAGTGGGGTTTTCCTCAGGTGCGAACGTGTTCGATGGGATCAAGGAAGGGGAACCGTCGCTAGATGCGAGTGGTACGTGAGTGGACGGCGCATGCCAGGGAGTTCGTCAGGCGGCACCGGGACCCGGTGACCGTGCAGGCGGTGCGCTCGGCCGTCGCGGCGACGGTCGCCTACGTCATCGCCCTGCGCCTGAGCCCCGAGGAGGCTCCCCTCACCGCGCCGCTGACCGCGCTGCTCGTCGTCCAGGTCACCCTGTACTCCACGCTCACGACCGGCGTGCGCCGGGTGAACTCCGTGGTGGCGGGGGTGCTCGTCGCGATTCTCTTCAGCCTCCTGGTGGGTCTGACCTGGTGGAGTCTGTGTCTGCTGATCCTGGCGTCGCTGGTCGTCGGCCATCTGGTGCGCGTGGACGAGTTCGTGCCCGAGGTGGCGATCAGCGCGATGCTGGTGCTCGGGGTCACGACCCACGGCGAGTACGCCTGGGCCCGTGTCGTGGAGACCCTGATCGGCGCGGTCGTCGGGCTCGGGTTCAATCTGCTGCTGGCGCCTCCGGTGTGGGTGGAGGAGGCCGGGGAGTCGATCGAAGGGCTGGCGCGCCGGATGCGGCAGCTGATGCTGAGCATCGGTGAGCAGGCCACCGGCCCCACGCCGCCGCATCAGGCCGCGGACCGGCTGCACGAGGCCCGTCGGCTGGACCACGACATCGTCGAGGTGGACGCGGCCCTGAGGCAGGCGGAGGACAGTCTGCGGCTCAATCCGCGGGTCCGGGAGGGGCTGCTGCACCGGGTGGTGCTGCGCACGGGTCTGGACACCCTGGAGATCTGCACGGTGGTGCTGCGGGTGCTGGCCCGCACGCTGACCGATCTGGCCAAGGAGCGGGAGCCCGAGCGGCTGTTCGAGCCGGAGACCGGCGCGACGTTCGACGAGCTGCTGTCCGAGATCGCCGACGCCGTCGTCAGTTTCGCCGTGCTGGTGACCACCAGTGTGAGCACGAGCGCCGAGTCGGCCGAGGACCGGCTCGCCTCCCAGCTGCGGCAGGCCGCGGCCACCCGCGACAAGCTGGCGCAGCTGCTGCTCGACGAGGTCCAGCGCGACCCGAACCAGTGGGAGCTGCACGGCGCCGTGCTGACCGAGGTCAACCGCATCCTCGACGAGATGGACACCGAGCACCGTACGCGCCGGCTGTTCGAGGAACTCGACCGGCACACGCGCGAGCAGCGCGAACGCCTGCCGCGGCTGACCCGGCTCCGGGAACGCGTACCGGCCCGGCTGCGCCGCGAGCCCGGTGGAGCGGCACACCGCGTCAAGTGACCCCGGCCGACGCCCCCGGGACGTCCCCAACCGCGCGGCCCTCCTCACCCTGGCGGATGATCGACGCCAGGGTGGCTGGGTATCCACCACCAGCCGCCCGACCGAGCCGGGCCGCACTGGACACGACCGGATGGCTGCGGCCCGCTCGCCGGCCGACCGAGCCGGGCCGCAGCAGCCACGGCCGGATGACCGCGGTTTCCCGGGCGACCGAGCCGCGCCGCACGGGGCACGGCAGGATGACTGTCGCTCGCTTCCCGGCCCACCGAACCGGGGCGCAGCAGGCACAGCCGGGCGGCCGCGGCCCGCTTCCCAGCCGACCGAGCCGGGCCACACCGGCCGCGCAGGGCCGCGCCGGGCCGCGCAGGGCCGCGCAGGGCACGACCGGATGGCTACGGTGTTTCCCGGCAGACCGAGCCGGGCCGCACCGGCA
The DNA here is from genome assembly GCF_040689265.1 of Streptomyces sp. NPDC052012. Classification (NCBI taxonomy): domain Bacteria; kingdom Bacillati; phylum Actinomycetota; class Actinomycetes; order Kitasatosporales; family Streptomycetaceae; genus Streptomyces; species Streptomyces sp. NPDC052012. The sequence continues at coordinate 630,546 of NZ_JBFAXA010000002.1, read as the reverse complement.
CGGGCGGCTGCGGCCCGCTTCTCGGCCCACCGAACCGGGGCGCAGCAGGCACGGCCGGGCGGCTGCGGCCCGCTTCCCAGCCGACCGAGCCGGGCCGCACCGGGCACGGCAGGATGGCTGTCGCCAGCTTCTCGGCCTACCGAGTCGGGTGGTGGGTGGGCATAGGCGGGCCGATGACGACCGAGGTGTGCAGATGAGCAGGGGTCAGTGGAGCCGGCGGCGGTTCGTCCGCGCGCTCGCGGGGGCGGCTGCGGCCGTGACGGTCGCGGCGTGCGACGACGAGGGGACACCCGCGGGGGACTCACCGTCGCCGAAGGCACCGGCGCCCACGAGCGGCTCGCGGCGCGAGAGCCCGTCGCCCTCCGGGCCCCGTCCGCTCTGCCTCGGCACCTACACCTCGGCCGAGGGCGGCGGCAAGGGCATCGGGCTGGCCACGTACGACCCGGCGACGGGGCGGATCACCGGCACCGGGACGATCAGCGGGGTGGCCGACCCGTCGTATCTCGCCGTACACCCGGACGGCCGGACCCTGTACGCCGTCGACGAGCGTGAGGACGGTGCCGTCACCGCCGTCCGGCTCTCCGACCGGAAGGTCCTGGGCAGCCGGAGCACCGGCGGCGCGGCGCCCTGCCATCTGTCGGTGCATCCGGGCGGGCGGTGGCTGCTCAGCGCCAACTACGGTTCCGGCAGTGTGGCGGTGCACCCGATCGACGCCTCGGGGGCGCTCGGCGAGCGCAGTGACCTGGTCACGCACTCCGCTCCCCCGCCCGGCCCGGGTCAGCAGGGCCCGCACGCCCATCAGTTCCTCACCAGCCCGGACGGCGGCCATGTGCTCGCCGTCGACCTGGGCACGGACACCGTGTACACCTACCGGCTCGACGAGAGGACCGGCACGCTGACCGGGGCCGCTCGCGCGAGCACCCGGCCCGGCGCGGGTCCGCGGCACCTGACCTTCCACCCCGGGGGCCGGTACGCCTATCTGGCCAACGAGGTCGACAACACGGTGGCGGTGTGCGCGTTCGACCCCGACTCGGGGCAGGTGAGGATCGGCGCGCCGCAGTCCACGGGCACGGGTCCCGGCACGAACTACCCGGCGCAGCTGCTGGTGACGGCGAACGGCGCGTTCGCGTATCTCGCCAACCGCGGCGACAACAGCCTCACCCGGTACGCGATCGAGGGGGACGGCGCCCGGCTGAGTCTGCTCGACACCGTGCCGGTGGGTGGTGACTTCCCGCGGCACATCGCGTTCTCCCCCGACGGCGGGCTGCTGTTCGCGGCGAACCAGAAGTCCGGCACCGTCACCGTGTTCCACGTGGACGAGGGCAGCGGTGAGCTGCGCCCGGCGGGCGAGCCGTTCGCCTCACCTGTCGCGGTCTGTGCGCTGCCGCTGTAGGGCGCGGGGGCAGGACGCGGCGCTCGCCTGGGAGAGCAGCACGTGCATGCGCTCGGTGAGCTGGGCGACGTCGTCGGCGGGCGCGTGGAAGGCCAGGCGTACGTCGCCGTGGGAGCGGGCGCGTTCGATGCGCAGGGTCAGCCCGTGCCGGTCGACGGCGAGCGGCTGGACGCGGACGGCGCCGTGCAGGCTGTCGGTGTCGACGAGGCGGGTCAGCCGTTCCACCGCGTCGGCGTGGCAGTCGGCGAGGTGGGTCAGCAGCCGGGCCTCGGCGAGGACGAGCGGGTCGGGCGCCGCCGCGGCGAACTCGTCCGGGTCGACGACGACCGTGCCGGACGGCCGGCGCAGTACGACACGCGTGGCCTGGAAGGCGAGGTGGCCGTCCTGGACGGAGAACCAGCCGGCGAGCCACAGCCGGGCCCGGATCCTGCCGCGCACCGGGACGGGTGCGACGTCGGCGAACTCCAGTACGGCGGACGGCTCGCCGCGCACCGCGCAGATCGCGGCGGCGAGCAGCACACTGTCCTCGGGCACGTGCAGCAGGACGCGTCCGTCGTCGGTCACGGTGTGGGCGCCGACGAACTCCTCCCGGGTGCCCTCCGCGGTCACCGCACAGGACCATGCGGCGGCCAGCACCGAGCGGGCCCGTTCCGCCGCGCCGGGAGCGGCCGTCCAGCCGTGCGTGTCGTCACCCATCCCCGAAACCTCCTCTTAGGTAAGCCTTGCCTAACCTATCGAAGTTCGGGGTGTGCGCCAACCAGGGCACGTGCTCTTTACGAGACCTTTCAGCGCGTGAGCACACCGAGCAGGGCGCGTGCGCACAGGTCGCGCACCTGCTCCCGGCTCAACTCCGAGCCGCGCAGCCACTCCAGACAGACGGCGGTGGTGAAGGCCAGCCAGCCGCGCACGGCGAGGCGGACGTCCGGCCGCTGCTCGAAGGCGGCGCCGAACTCGGGGTCCGCGGCCAGCGCCGCGAGGATCTGCTCCTCCTGCGCCGCGAGGGCACGCTGATAGACCCGGCGCACCGCCTGATCCCCGGCCGCGTCGGCGCGATGGAAGGCGCGATAGCCGTGGGCGTGCGCCTCGACGTACGCGAGATACGCGTCGAGGCCCGCGGTGAGCTGCTCGCGCACCGGAACGCCGGGGACCGCGGCCGTCATCCGCAGCATCCGCTCGCTCTCACGCTCCACCACCGCCGCGAAGAACTCCCGCTTGGTCGGGAAGTAGTGGTACAGCAGCCCTCGCGAGACCCCGGCGATCTCGGCGACCTGCTCGATCCACACGTCGTCGTAGGGGCTGTCGGAGAACAGCCGCGCCCCGACGGACAGAAGCTGCTCGCGGCGCTCCTCGGTACTGAGCCGGCGGCGGGTGCGCTCGCCCTGGTTCGCAGGCATTCCCGCACTGTACTTGACGCCGGTTCAGCGGCCGGACCAGACTGGGGCGCGTTATTGAACTCACGTACAACACGCGTCGCGCAGGCTCGCCGGGTCGAAGGGGATCGTTCAATGGCGGAGACGACGACACAGGCGTCCGGACTGCCGAAGGGATTTCGCAGCGCCGAGTTGGGCTGGCCCGAACTGCACCGCATCCCGCACCCGCCGTACCGTCTCCCGCTGCTCGGCGACGTGATCGGCGCGAGCAGGCGCACTCCGCTGCAGGACTCGATGAAGTTCGCCCCGCTGGGGCCGGTCTTCCGGCGGAATGCCTTCGGCAAGGAGTTCGTGTTCGTGTGGGGCGCCGGCCTGGTGGCCGATCTCGCCGACGAGTCACGCTTCGCCAAGCACGTCGGGCTGGGTGTGGCCAATCTCCGGCCGGTCGCGGGCGACGGCCTGTTCACCGCGTACAACCACGAGCCCAACTGGCAGCTGGCACACGACGTGCTCGCCCCCGGGTTCAACCGCGAGGCCATGGCGGGCTACCACACGATGATGCTGGCGGTGGCGGAGCGGCTGACGGACCACTGGGACCGGGCGGCGGCCGCGGGCCGCACGGTGGACGTGCCCGGGGACATGACCAAGCTGACGCTGGAGACCATCGCACGCACCGGATTCGGGTACGACTTCGGCTCGTTCGAACGGTCCCGTCCGCACCCCTTCGTGACGGCGATGGTGGGGACGCTGACCTACGCGCAGCGGCTGAACTCGGTGCCGGGACCGCTGGCGCCGCTGCTGCTGCGCCGGGCTAGCCGGCGCAACGCTGCCGACATCGACCGCCTCAACCGCATCGTGGACGAGGTGGTGCGGGCGCGGCGCGCGGACGGCGGCGGGGACGGGGATCTGCTCGACCGGATGCTGGACACCGCGCATCCTCAGACCGGTGAGCGGCTGTCGGCGGAGAACGTCCGCCGCCAGGTGATCACCTTCTTGGTCGCGGGCCACGAGACCACCTCGGGCGCGCTGTCCTTCGCCCTGCACTACCTCGCCCGCCACCCCGAGATCGCGGCCCGCGCCCGCGCCGAGGTGGACCGGGTGTGGGGCGACACCGAGGCGCCGGGCTACGAGCAGGTGGCCAAGCTGCGCTACGTCCGCCGGGTGCTGGACGAGTCGCTGCGGCTGTGGCCGACGGCACCCGCGTTCGCCCGGGAGGCGCGTGAGGACACCGTGCTCGGGGGTGAGCATCCGATGCGGCGGGGTGCGTGGGCGCTGGTGCTGACGCCGCTGCTGCACCGGGATCCCGAGGTGTGGGGGCCGGATGCGGAGCGCTTCGACCCGGACCGGTTCGAGGCGCGGGCGGTGCGGTCCCGTCCGCCGCACGTCTTCAAGCCCTTCGGGACGGGGGCGCGGGCCTGCATCGGGCGGCAGTTCGCTCTGCACGAGGCGACGCTGGTGCTGGGGCTGTTGCTGCGGCGGTACGAGTTGCGGGCTGATCCGGGGTATCGGTTGCGCGTGACCGAGCGGTTGACGTTGATGCCGGAGGGATTGCGGCTGGGGGTGGAGCGGCGGGTGGTGCGGGGTGCGCTCGAAGCGAAGCTTCTGGGGGCTACCTGAAGTGGGTCGGCTGCGGGTGGTGTGTGGTTTCTCGCGCAGTTCCCCGCGCCCCTGGAGGGTTCACTCGGTCCAGTGGACAGGGCGCGTCAGTGAGTTCGGCAGTTTCGTACCCCTGTTGCCCTTCGCCGCGTTGACCTGCGGCTGGGTGAGGAAGATGGCGTCGGTCAGGTCGGCGTCTGCGAGGTCGGTGTCGCGCAGGTCCGCGCCGATCAGGTCGGTGTTGCGCAGGTCCGCGCCCGTCAGGTCGGCGGCGATCAGGTAGGCGCCGCGCAGGCTGATGCCGCGCAGGTCGGCGCCCCTGAGGCGGGCGCCCATCAGGTCCGCTCCCCTGCGGTCCTTCCTGCGTCCGCGGATGCCCGCCCGCGTCAGCTCGCTGGCCCTGAGCAGCAGCGCGTTGACCTCCTGGCGGTGTGCGCCGACGTCCAGTGCCCGCAGTTCCTCCGGGGTCTGCAGGGTGAGCCGTTCCGTCTTCTCCAGGGCCGCGCGCAGCTCCTTGTGGATCGGGCGGGCGGCGGGGAGCTTCACGGCCTCGGTCAGGTACCACAACAGCTCGTGCAGCTGGCGCACCACCGGGAACACGTCGAACATGCGCCGGGCGTGCTCCGCCGGCCCGGTGCGCCAGTCCCGGCCGCCGAAGGTGACCTGGGAGACCTTCTGGCCCGCGCCGAAGCAGTCGTAGACCGTGCAGCCGGTGAAGCCCTGCTGCCGCAGCCGTGCGTGGATGCCGCACCGGTGGTCCTCGCGCAGATTGCCGCAGGGCTTCCCGGCGGGCTTGTCCACCGCGAAGTCGGCCGACCTGGCGAACGGCAGGGCGACGCAGCACAGTCCGAAGCACTGCTCGCAGTCGCCGCGCAGGTCCGCCTGGTCGGCCGTCTTGTTCCGCATGACGTTCAGCATACGGAACGGCCGGTCGGCCCGCAGAGCCGGTCCGGGCTCAACCCTCCAGGTCAGGCAGTTCCAGCCGGTCGAGCCGCTCGGGGTCGGCCAGGATGTACATGCCGGTGATCCGGCCGTCGGCGATCGTGACGGACATGACCGAGTGCGGGCGGCCGTCGACCAGGCTGACCAGGCCGAGGGAGTCGCCCACCCACGCCGTGGTCGCCGCGGCGGTGTACCGGGCGAACATCATGGCCGACTCGGCCACCGTCTTCGCGCCCTGGAGCCTCTTCGACGCGCCGGCCCCGCGGACCAGCGCACCGGCGTCGGCCCTGAGCACCACGTCCGGGTGGAGGACCGCGACCAGCGCCTCGAAGTCACCTCCGCGTGCGGCGGCCATGAAGGCGTCCAGCACCTGTCTCTGACGGCCGACGTCGGGCTCCGAGGAGGGCGTGGCGTCCTTCACCCGGCGGCGGGCGCGGCTGGCCAGCTGCCGGGTGGCGGCCGAGCTGCGCTCCACCACCGGCGCGATGTCGTCGAAGGGCACCGCGAACATGTCGTGCAGGACGAACGCGAGCCGCTCGTCGGGCTCCAGCGTCTCCAGGACCACCAGCAGCGCCACGCCCACCGAATCGGTGTGCATCGCCTGCTGCTCCGGGTCGATGTGGGAGAGGGGTCTGATCACCGGGTCGGGGACGAAGGTCTCGTCCATCGGCTGCTCGCGGCGCGCGGTGCGCGAGCGCAGCATGTCGAGGCAGACGCGGCCGGTGACGGTGGTCAGCCAGCCGCCTAGGTTGTCGATCTCGTCGGCGTCGGTGCGGCCCAGTTTCAGCCAGGTCTCCTGGACGGCGTCCTCCGCCTCGGCCGACGAGCCGAGCATGCGGTAGGCGACCGACCGGAGCCGGGCGCGATGCTCCTCGAAGCGCTCCGCCAGCAGTTCCTCGTCGCTCATGCCGTCATCCTGGGGAACAGCTCGAAGGTGACCGCCGGCCGGCCCCCGAACCGCTGGCCCGCCTCCTGCGCGAACCCGACCAGGAAGCCCCGCACGTACTCCTCCGGGTCCTGGTCGGTCAACGCCTCGATGTAGGCGCGGTGTTCGAGCAGGGAGCGCACCGCGCGCTCCATCCCGTCCGTGGCGTCCACGGCGTGCGTGGGGGTGCTGGAGCCGGCGACCGCGACCCAGCGGACGCCGTCCCAGGGTTCGAGGCCCTGCTCGGTCAGTTCCGGGAAGATCCAGCGGTTGCCGGCGTCGCCGGCGGCGTCGAGCGTGGCACGGCCGACGGCCACGTGGTCCGGGGTGTTCCAGTACGTGCCGCCCCAGGTGTCCCGGTGGTTCAGGGTGATGACCAGTTCGGGCCGGTGCCGGCGGATGGCGGCGGCGATGTCCCGGCGCAGGGCGGGCCCGTACTCGATGACGCCGTCCTTGTGGTCGAGGAACTCCACGGTCGACACGCCGACGACCGCCGCGCTCGCCAGTTGCTCCTGCTCGCGCAGCGGAGCGCACTCGGCGGGGGCGAGCGAGTCGATGCCCGCCTCGCCGCGGGTCGCCAGTACGTAGGCGACCTCGCGGCCGGCGTCGGTCCAGGACGCGATCGCCGCGGAGCAGCCGTATTCGAGGTCGTCCGGATGGGCCACCACGGCGAGGGCGCGCTGCCAATCGTCGGGCATGGGTCGGAGTTGACTGATCGTCGGCTCGGTCATGTCAGCAGACTATGTGTTCCGCCGCAGGAGAGTGGGTGTTGCCCAGACCGCCGTCATCACTCGACGTCACTCTTCGTCCCTCGCCAGCGCGAGCAGGCGGTCCAGGACCCGGGGGCCTCCCGCCCGGACTCCGTCGTGTTCGAACTCGTCCGTCACCCAGGTGCGCAGGCCCCGGATCGCGCGGGCGGTGCGCAGGGAGTGGGCGGTGTCGACGTACATGTCGTCGTGGTAGACGGCCGCCGCCACCGGGACCTCGTTTGCGGCGAGGCGGGACGGGTCGTACAGGGGTGTCCAGTCGGTGCGGGCGGCGAGCAGTTCGGCGGTCTCCCGCAGCGGGCGCAGCGCGGGGTCGCAGTCGAACATCCAGGGGTGGATCGTCTCGCCGGTGAACAGCACCGGTTCGTCACCGGCGAGCGCCTTGGCCGCGTCGAACTGCGGGAACTCGGCCCGCACGCGCTCGGCGGCCCAGGCGGTGGGCCGGGCGTCCTGGCCGTAGCACGCCTCGTGGACGAGCGCGTACAGCGGGTGGCCCGCGAAGGACAGCATGCCCTGGACCTGCTCCTGGAAGGCGTCCGACAGGGCGGGGCCGGACGGCGTGCGGACGAAGGCGTCCTCCAGGAGGTAGTGCAGCCGGTGGCTGCCGTCGCCGCTGCCGAGGACGATGCCGAGGGACTGGAACGCCTCCACGGTGAGGCGGTAGCCGTTCGGCAGGGTCACCTCGTGGGTGAGGAGGTGGTCGGCGATGCGGCGGACGCGGTCGACGTCCTGCGGGTAGCGGGCGTAGTGGGCGGTGACCTTGCGCTCGATGCGCGGGTAGGCGGCCCGGTAGGCGTCCTCGGCGTGGGCGTCCAGCGAGGGCAGCCCGCCGGTGATGATCGCGGTGTCCAGGCCCTCGGGGGCGGTGGACAGATAGGTGACCGTGCAGAAGCCGCCGAAGCTCTGGCCGAGGACGGTCCAGGGGGCGCCGCCGGTGACCTCGGGGCGGATCGCCTCGCAGTCGCGGACGATGGAGTCGGCGCGGAAGCGGGTGAGGTAGTCGGCCTGTGCGGCGGGACCCCCGCGCAGCGGGAGGGTCTGCCGGTTGGCGGGGGTCGAGTGGCCGGTGCCGCGCTGGTCCAGGAGCAGCACGCGGTACTCCTTCAGGGCCCGGCCGAGCCAGGCCTGCTTCCCGACGAAACGGTTCGCCCCGAATCCGGGTCCGCCCTGGAGGTACAGCAGCCACGGCAGGTCCTGGCCCGCCTTGTCGGCGGCGACGACCTCGCGGGCGTACAGCTCGATGGTCTCCCCCGAGGGGTCGTCGTGGTCGAGCGGGACGGTGAAGCGGCGGTCGGTGAGGACGACTCCGGGCTGGCGGTAGCTGTGGGTCAACGGGGCTCCCGGGACGGACGGACGGTCGGACCGCGACCCAGTTCAGCACACGTTTCTGCGGTCAACGAGCCGGGATGACGGAATTCCTGCTGAACGGCCGGTCAGCGGGCGGAGAGACTGGAGCGGCGCACCACCAGTTCGGGGCTCAGTACGACCCTTCGGTGCTCATGGGTCCGCTCCGCGGTGTCGGCCTCCGTCTCCTCCAGCAGCAGCTCCGCGGCGAGGGCGCCCATGGTGACGGCGGGCTGGCGCACCGAGGTGAGCGGGACGGCCGCGGCGGCCGCGAACTCGATGTCGTCGTAGCCGACGATCGCGAGGTCGTCGGGGACGCCGACCCCGGCCGCGTACATGGCCTGGAGCACCCCCAGGGCGAGCAGGTCATTGGCGCAGAACACGGCGGTGGGCCGGTCGGCGAGGCCGAGCAGGCGGGCGCCCGCGTCCCGGCCGGCGGCGACGTCGAGCCGCTCGGTGGGCAGCTCCCGCAGGCGGTCGGGGCCGAGCCCGGCCTCGGCGAGCGCGTTCAGGGCGCCGGTGCGCCGGTCCCGGACCTGGTTGAGTCCGGGCGGCCCGCTGACGTAGGCGATGGACCGGTGCCCGGCGTCCACGAGGTGGCGTACGGCGAGCGCGCCGCCGGCCACGTCGTCGACGGAGACGGAGCACTCGGTGGCGCCCTCGGCCACCCGGTCGACCAGCACGAAGGGGATGCCGTGCCGGCGGAAGGCCTCGATGTTGCGGCCGGTGGCGTCGGCCGGGGTGAGCAGCACGCCCCGCACCCGCTGCTCGGCGAAGAGGGAGAGGTACTCGGCCTCCTCGCCCGGGTTCTGGGCGCTGTTGCAGACCATCACACCGAGTCCGGCCTGCCGGGCGGCGCGCTCGGCACCGCGCGCCACGTCCACGAAGAAGGGGTTGCCCATGTCGAGGACGAGCAGGCCCATGATCCGGCTGCGGCCCGCGCGCAGCTGGCGCGCCGACTCGCTGCGGACGTAGCCGAGCCGGTCGATGGCGGACAGCACCCGTGCCCGGGTCTCGGCGGCGACCGTGTCCGGGCGGTTGATCACGTTCGACACCGTGCCGACGGAGACTCCGGCGACTCGGGCGACGTCCTTGATACCCACCGACTGGGCCATCGGGCAGGGACCTCCAAGGAGACGGGGCGGCCGGGGTCTCTTCACATTACCGGCACGGCCGCCCGGCGGACGGTGCCGGTCGGGCGGGCTTCGTCGTCAGGCGAGGTGGAAGACCTCGGTGAGCGGTTTCATCGCCTCGTCCGGGCGGGCGCCGTCGAGGGACTCGAAGAAGGGAGCCATCTCGGCCTGCCAGCGCGCGTTGACCTCGGTGGCCTCCATCCCGGCCTTGGCGGCCTCGAAGTCCTCGGTCTCCAGGTAGCCGACGAGGAGGCCGTCGTCGCGCAGGAACAGGGAGTAGTTGTGCCAGCCGGTGGCCGAGAGCGCCGCGCGCATCTCGGGCCACACGGCGGCATGGCGTTCGCGGTACTCGGCGATCCTGTCCTGGCGGACCTTGAGCAGGAAACAGACACGCTGCATGAAGTACCGCTCCTCCCGTACGAGCTCGGTGATCAGAAGGTGAACTTGTCGATGTTCTCGGCGTTGAAGACGGTGGGCTTTCCGAGGTTGATCACGCCGTCCTTGCCGATGGTGTACTCGCCCATCGCCCCGGCGGTGAAGGTCTCGCCCTCCTTGCCGGTGATCTGCCCGGAGGCCAGCGCCACGGCGGTACGGGCCGCCAGCTCGCCGAGCTTGGCCGGGTCCCACAGCTCGAACGCCTCGACGGTGCCGTTCTTGACGTACTTGCGCATGTCGTTCGGGGTGCCGAGGCCGGTCAGCTTGACCTTGCCCTTGTACTTGGAGCCGGACAGGTACTGGGCGGCGGCCTTGATGCCCACGGTGGTCGGGGAGATGATCCCCTTCAGGTTCGGGTGCTCCTGGAGGAGGCCCTGGGTCTGCTGGAACGACTGCTGGGCGTCGTCGTTTCCGTAGGCGACCTTGACCAGCTTCATGTCCTTGTACTTGGGATCCTTGAGCTCGTCCTTCATGAACTCGATCCAGGTGTTCTGGTTGGTCGCGGTCTGTGCGGCGGACAGGATCGCGATCTCGCCCTTGTACCCGATCTGCTCGGCGAGCAGCTGCACCTCGGTCCGGCCGAGGTCCTCGGCCGACGCCTGCGAGACGAAGGCGTTGCGGCAGCCGGGAGTGGTGTCGGAGTCGTAGGTGACGACCTTGATGCCGTTCTTCATGGCCTGCTTGAGCGCGGTGCACAGGGCGCCGGGGTCCTGCGCGGACACGGCCATGGCGTCGACCTGCTGCTGGGTCAGCGTGTTGACGTAACTGACCTGCCCGGCGGTGTCGGTGGCGCTGGAGGGCCCGACCTCCTTGTACGTGGACCCCAGCTCCTTGAGCGCCTTCTCCCCGCCCTTGTCGGCGGTGGTGAAGTAGGGGTTGTTCACCTGCTTGGGCAGGAACCCGACGGTGAGCCCCTTCTTGAGCTCGGCATTCGGATCGGCCTTGCCGGCGGTGGCGGCAGCCCCGCCTTCGTTCTTCACGTCCTCCTTGGTGGTGCCGCCACAGGCGGCGAGGGCGAGGGCGAGAGAGGTGACGGCTGCGAGAGAGGCGAGTGAACGTCGGACGGGCATGGTTGGGTCCTTTGAAGAGAGGGAAAGGGACACGCCGCCAGGGGCGCGGGGAACTGCGGGGCCAGCCACACACGACCTGCTAGCCGGACGATTGAGCTCGCACAACGGCGATCTGCCGCGCGACCCGCGGCCCCAGCACGGACAGAACAAGCAACACACCAGTCACAACAATCTGCGACTGCGCCGAAACATCCTGCAGACTCATCACGTTCTGCAGCGCACCAAGCAGGAACACCCCCGCAATCGCACCACCCAACGTGCCCTTGCCCCCGTCGAAGTCGATGCCCCCGAGCAACACGGCAGCCACGACCGAGAGTTCAAGACCCGTGGCGTTGTCAAAGCGAGCGCTGGCGTAATGCAGCGCCCAGAACACCCCCGTGAGCGACGCCATCAACCCCGTCACCGTGAACAGGATCAGCTTCTGACGCTTGACCCGGATCCCGGCGAACCTCGCCGCCTCCTCACTCGCCCCGATCGCGAACAGCGACCGCCCGAACGGAGTGGCGTGCAGCGCCACCACAGCGATCGCGAGCAGCACGAGGAAAGGCAGGAAGGCATAAGGAACGAACGTGTCGCCGATCCGCCCGGCCGCGAAGTCCAGATACTGCGCAGGGAAATCGGTCACCGCATCGGAACCCAGCACGATCTGCGCGATCCCCCGGTACGCGGCCAGCGTCCCGATGGTCACGGCCAGCGAGGGCAGCCCCAGCCGCGTCACCAGCAGGCCGTTGATCAGCCCGCACACCACACCCAGCAGCAGACAGATCGGAATGATCGTCTCGATGGCCAGGCCCTGGTTCCACAGCGCCCCCATCACCGCGCCGGACAGGCCGGCGGTGGACGCCACGGAGAGATCGATCTCCCCGGAGACCACGAGCAGCGTCATCGGCAGGGCGATCAACGCGATCGGAAGGGTGTTGCCGATCAGGAAGGACAGATTGAGCGCGTTCCCGAAGCCGTCCACGAAACCGAAGGACAGCAGGAGTACGACGATCAGCAGCGCGCCGACCACCGTGTCCCAACGGGCCGCGCGCATCAGGGAGTCAGGCATGACGGGCGTTCCTCTTCTTCAGGGCGGAGCCCACTCGCACCGCGACGATCCGGTCGACCGCGATGGCGAGGATGAGCAGGATGCCGTTGATGGCGAGCACCCAGACGGAGCTGACGCCGAGGGCGGGCAGCACGCTGTTGATGGAGGTCAGCAGCAGCGCGCCGAGGGCCGCGCCGTAGACGCTGCCGGAGCCGCCGGTGAAGACGACGCCGCCGACGACGACCGCGCTGACGACGGTGAGTTCGTAGCCGTTGCCGGTGCCGGAGTCGACGTTGCCGAACCGGGCCAGGTAGAGGGCGCCCGCGAGACCGGCCAGTGCGCCGCAGAAGGTGTACGCGGTGAGGATCCGCTTGCGTACGGGGATGCCGGCGAGCCGCGCGGCCTCGGGGTTGGAGCCGAGCGCGTACAGCTCGCGGCCGCTGCCGAAGTGCTTGAGGTAGTACGCCGTGGCGGCGAGCACGGCCAACGCGATCAGCGCCAGATACGGCACCGCCGAGATTCCGCCGGAGCCGAAGTCGACGAATCCGCCGGGTAGATCGGCGGCGGTGATCTGCCGGGAGCCGACCCAGATGGAGTCGATGCCGCGGATGATGTAGAGGGTGCCCAGGGTGACGACGAGGGCGGGTACCTGGCCGAGGCTGACGAGCAGTCCGTTGAGCAGCCCGAAGCCGATGCCGAGCAGCACGGCCAGTACGACACCGACGACCGGGTTCCCGCCGCCCTGGAGATACGTGCCGGCGGCGAACGCGCTGATGCCGAGGGTGGAGCCCACGGACAGATCGACGTTCCTGGTGATCACCACCAGGGACTGGCCCGTGGCGACCAGCACCAGGATCGTCGCGTTCAGCAGCAGGTCCTTGATGCCCTGTTCGGAGAGGAACTCGCTGTTGCCGGCCTGGGTGACGGCGATCATCACCAGGAACACGACGAGGATGGCCAGTTCGCGCATCTTGAACACGCGGTCGACCAGGCGGGTGGCACCGGCCTCGGGCACCTCCGCGGCGGGGGCTTGCTGAGGGGTGGTCACGGTCATGCGACGGCCCTCCCGGTGGCTGCGGCCATCACGGCTTCCTCGGTGGCGTCGGTGCGGGGGATCTCGGCGGTGAGCCGGCCCTCGTGCATCACCAGCACGCGGTCGGCCATGCCGAGGATCTCGGGCAGGTCGGAGGAGATCATCAGGACGGCCACGCCGTCCGCGGCCAGCTGGGACAGCAGGCGGTGCACCTCGGCCTTGGTGCCGACGTCGATGCCGCGCGTGGGCTCGTCGACGATCAGCACCTTCGGCCCGGTGGCGAGCCACTTGGCGAGGACCACCTTCTGCTGGTTGCCGCCGGACAGGGTGGAGACGGTGTCGGCGATCCGCGCGTACTTGACCTGGAGCTTGACCGCCCAGTCCAGGGAGCGGCTGCGCTCGGCGCCCCGGTCCATCAGGCCCGCCCGCACGGTGGTGCGCAGACCGGTGAGGCCGATGTTGCGCTCGATGGACATGTTCATCACCAGGCCCTGGGCGCGCCGGTCCTCGGGGACGAGGGCGAGTCCGGCGGCCATCGCGGTGGACGGGGCGCCGTTGACCAGCGGCTTGCCGTCCACCTCGACCCCCCCGGCGTCCCAGCGGTCGATGCCGAAGACGGCTCGCGCCACCTCGGTGCGCCCCGCGCCGACGAGTCCCGCGAGGCCGACGATCTCGCCGCGCCGCACGTCGAAGGAGACGTCGGTGAACACCCCCTCGCGGGTCAGCCGGCGCACGCTGAGCGCGATCTCGCCGGGCTGGACGTCCTGCTTGGGGTAGAGCTCCTCGAGGTCGCGGCCGACCATGCGGCGCACCAGGTCGTCCTCGGTCATGCCGTCGAGGGGTTCACTGCCGATCCAGGCGCCGTCGCGCAGGGTGGTGACCCGCTGGCAGATCTCGAAGATCTCCTCCAGCCGGTGGGAGATGAACAGCACCGCGGCGCCCTGTTCGCGCAGGGTGCGCACGACGCCGAAGAGGCGGGCGACCTCGCTGCCGGTGAGGGCGGCGGTCGGTTCGTCCATGATCAGGACGCGGGCGTCGAAGGAGAGCGCCTTGGCGATCTCGACGATCTGCTGATCGGCGATGGACAGGCCGCGGGCCGGGCGGTCGGGGTCGAGTTCGACGCCGAGCCGTCGCATCAGCGCGGCGGTGGCGGTGTGCACGGCCTTGTGGTCGATCCGGCCGAGGGCGCGCCGGGGCTGGCGGCCCATGTAGATGTTCTCGGCGATCGAGAGGTCGGGGAAGAGCGTGGGCTCCTGGTAGATCACGGCGATCCCGGCGTCGCGGGCGTCGCCGGGGCCGTGGAAGACCACGGGCCTGCCGTCGAGCAGCACCTGCCCGGCGTCGGGCCGGTGCACTCCGGCGAGCGTCTTGATCAGGGTCGACTTGCCGGCTCCGTTCTCGCCGGCGAGGGCGTGCACCTCCCCGGGGAACAGCTCCAGGGAGACGTCCCGCAGTGCGCGGACCGCGCCGAAGGACTTGGAGATGTCCCTCAGCGCGAGGACCGGGGCCGGACCCGTGTCGGACGGGTGGGTCATGAGGGCTCCTCGACGACGCCGGCGGGATGACCCTCCGCGTCGTGAAAGGTTTCAACTGGGTTGCCGGGACGTTAGGCACGTCACGTACCACCCGTCAATGGGTCCCGGTCGAAAAACTTTCGACAGCTTTAGATCACGCGCTGGTCACGGCGACTGGACTCGACCGAGGGGGTTGACACCCCTACGGGCTCCCCATAGCTTCCCTTTCTGAATCGTTTCACTCAGTGGTCGTTACGACCCGATGTCACAGGAGCCCTGACGTGACCGAGCTCGCCGCGGCGAAGGCCGCTCTCAAGACACAGGCCGTCGAGACGCCGTCGTGGGCGTACGGGAACTCCGGAACCCGCTTCAAGGTGTTCGCGCAGGCGGGGGTGCCGCGCACGCCGTACGAGAAGCTGGACGACGCGGCGAAGGTGCACGAGTTCACGGGGGTCGCGCCGACGGTGGCGCTGCACATTCCGTGGGACCGGGTGGACGACTATGCCGCGCTGGCGAAGTACGCCGAGGAGCGGGGGGTGCGGGTCGGCGCGATCAACTCGAACACGTTCCAGGACGACGACTACAAGCTGGGCAGCATCTGTCATCCGGACGCGGCGGTGCGACGCAAGGCGGTGGACCATCTGCTGGAGTGCGTCGACATCATGGACGCGACCGGGTCGAGGGACCTGAAGCTGTGGTTCGCCGACGGGACGAACTATCCCGGACAGGACGATGTGCGCTCCCGGCAGGACCGGCTGGCCGAGGGGCTCGCGGAGGTGTACGAGCGGCTCGGCGAGGGGCAGCGGATGCTGCTGGAGTACAAGTTCTTCGAGCCGGCGTTCTACACGACGGACGTGCCGGACTGGGGCACCGCGTATGCGCACTGTCTGAAGCTGGGGCCGAAGGCGCAGGTCGTCGTCGACACGGGGCATCACGCGCCGGGGACCAACATCGAGTTCATCGTGGCGACGCTGCTCCGGGAGGGGAAGCTCGGGGGGTTCGACTTCAATTCGCGGTTCTACGCGGATGACGACCTGATGGTGGGGGCGGCCGATCCGTTCCAGTTGTTCCGGATCATGTACGAGGTGATCCGGGGTGGTGGGTTCACGCCCGAGGTCGCGTTCATGCTGGATCAGTGCCACAACATCGAGGCGAAGATCCCGGCGATCATCCGGTCGGTGATGAATGTTCAGGAGGCCACGGCGAAGGCGCTGTTGGTGGACCGGGAGGCGTTGGCTGCGGCGCAGGCCGCGGGGGACGTGCTGGGGGCCAATGCCGTGCTGATGGATGCGTACAACACCGATGTGCGGCCGATGCTTGGTGAAGTGCGGGAGGAGATGGGGTTGGACCCCGACCCTGTTTCTGCGTACCGCCGTTCCGGGTGGGCCGAGCGGATTGTCGCTGAGCGGGTGGGTGGGGAGCAGGCCGGTTGGGGGGCGTGAGCGTCTGCCACGTCCTGTTGCGTTGCGGGCTGCGGGTTGAGTGTGGTTGATCGCGCCCACGCGGCGGAGCCGCATATCCGGCACAGCCCCGCGCCCCTTCAGGTAGGTCCAGTCACCCTCGTTTCAAAAGGAACCGGAATCATGGCTCTTCATCCCGAAGCTGCTGCTCTGCTTGCTCGTTCTCATCGGCTTGGTGCCGATCCTCGGAATACGAATTACGCCGGGGGCAACGCCTCCGCGAAGGGACTCGATGTCGATCCCGTCACCGGGGGTGATGTGGAGCTGATGTGGGTCAAGGGGTCCGGGGGTGATCTCGGGACGCTGACCGAGAGCGGGCTGGCCGTGCTGCGGCTGGATCGGTTGCGGGGGCTCGTCGGGGTCTATCCCGGGGTCGAGCGTGAGGACGAGATGGTCGCCGCGTTCGACTACTGCCTGCACGGCAAGGGGGGTGCGGCGCCCTCGATCGACACCGCCATGCACGGGCTCGTCGACGCCGCGCACGTGGATCATCTGCATCCCGACTCCGGGATCGCGCTCGCCTGTGCCGCCGACGGGGAGAAGCTGACCGCCGAGTGTTTCGGGGACCGTGTGGTGTGGGTGCCGTGGCGGCGGCCCGGATTTCAGCTCGGGCTGGACATCGCGGCCGTCAAGGAGGCCAACCCGCAGGCCATCGGGTGCATTCTCGGCGGGCACGGGATCACGGCCTGGGGTGATACGTCGGAGGAGTGCGAGCGGAATGCGCTGCACATCATCCGTACCGCCGAGCAGTTCCTCGCCGAGCGGGGGCGGCCGGAGCCGTTCGGGCCGGTGATCGAGGGGTACGAGGCGCTGGACGAGGACGCGCGGCGGGAGCGGGCGGCCGCGCTGGCGCCGTATGTGCGGGCGGTCGCCTCGCAGGACCGGCCGCAGGTCGGGCACTTCGACGACTCCGAGGCCGTACTGGACTTCCTGGCCCGGGCCGAGCATCCGCGGCTGGCCGCGCTCGGCACCTCCTGCCCGGATCACTTCCTGCGCACCAAGGTCCGCCCCCTGGTGCTCGATCTGCCGCCGACGGCGCCCCTGGACGAGGCCGTCGCCCGGCTGAAGGAGCTGCACGCCGCCTACCGGGAGGAGTACGCCGCCTACTACGAGCGGCATGCCGAGCCCGGCTCCCCCGCGATGCGCGGGGCCGACCCGGCGATCGTGCTCGTGCCCGGGGTGGGGATGTTCAGCTTCGGCAAGGACAAGCAGACCGCGCGGGTGGCCGGCGAGTTCTACCTCAACGCGATCAACGTGATGCGCGGGGCCGAGGCGGTCTCCACGTACGCGCCGATCGAGGAGGCGGAGAAGTTCCGCATCGAGTACTGGGCGCTGGAGGAGGCCAAGCTCCGGCGGATGCCGAAGCCGAAGGCGCTGGCCACGCGGGTGGCGCTGGTGACCGGTGCCGGGAGCGGGATCGGGAAGGCGATCGCCGAGCGGCTGGCCGGTGAGGGTGCCTGTGTCGTGGTGGCCGATGTGAACGGGGAGAACGCCGCCGCCGTGGCCGAGGAGCTGGGCGGTCCGGACAAGGCCGTCGCCGTGACCGTGGACGTCACGTCGGAGGAGCAGATCGCCGAGGCGTTCCGGGCGGCGGTGCTGGCCTTCGGCGGGGTGGACCTGGTCGTCAACAACGCCGGGATCTCCGTCTCCAAGCCGCTGCTGGAGACGACCGCGAAGGACTGGGACCTCCAGCACGACATCATGGCCCGCGGGTCCTTCCTGGTGTCGCGCGAGGCGGCCCGGGTGATGATCGCGCAGGGGCTGGGCGGTGACATCGTCTACATCGCGTCGAAGAACGCCGTCTTCGCCGGTCCCAACAACATCGCCTACTCGGCGACCAAGGCCGACCAGGCTCATCAAGTGCGGCTTCTGGCAGCCGAGTTGGGTGAGCACGGCATCCGGGTCAACGGGGTCAACCCGGACGGTGTGGTGCGCGGTTCCGGGATCTTCGCGGGCGGCTGGGGCGCTCAGCGCGCGGCCGTGTACGGGGTGCCGGAGGAGAAGCTGGGCGAGTTCTACGCGCAGCGGACGCTGCTGAAGCGCGAGGTGCTGCCCGAGCATGTCGCGAACGCCGTGTTCGCGCTGACCGGCGGGGACCTCACGCACACCACCGGCCTGCACGTCCCGGTCGACGCCGGCGTCGCCGCGGCCTTCCTGCGATGAGCGTGGGCACGAAGGCGTACGCCGCGGTCGACCTCGGCGCGTCCAGCGGACGTGTCATGGTCGGCCGCGTCGGCCCGCACAGCCTGGAGCTGACCGAGGTGCACCGTTTCCCCAACCGGCCCGTGCGGGTTCCGGAGGGGCTGCGGTGGGACATCCTCGGGCTGTACGCGGGGGTGCTGGACGGGCTGCGGGCGGCCGGGGCGGTCGACTCCGTGGGGATCGACAGCTGGGCGGTGGACTACGGGCTGCTGGACGCGGACGGGGCGCTGCTCGGCAATCCCGTGCACTACCGCGACGCGCGCACCGAGGGCGTCGCGGAGAAGGTGTGGGCGAGTGTGCCGGCCGACGAGCTGTACGCCGCGACCGGGTTGCAGTACGCGCCGTTCAACACGCTGTACCAGCTGTCCGCCGCGCAAGGCTCTGCTCAACTGGACCGGGCCGAGCGGCTGTTGCTGATCCCGGATCTGCTGGCGTACTGGCTGACGGGTGAGCAGGGCACGGAGCTGACGAACGCCTCGACCACGCAGCTGATCGACCCGCGCACCCGGGACTGGGCGCACGGTGTCGCAGGGCGGCTGGGCATCGATCTCGGGCTGTTCGCTCCGCTGCGGCGACCGGGGGACCCGGCCGGAGTGCTGCGGCCCGAGGTGCTGGAGGAGACCGGCCTCGCCGGGCCGGTGCCGGTGACGACGGTCGGTTCGCACGACACCGCCTCGGCCGTGGCCGCGGTACCCGCCGACGGTGAGCGGTTCGCCTACATCTGCACCGGCACCTGGTCCCTGGCCGGTCTGGAGCTGGACGCCCCGGTGCTGACCGAGGAGAGCCGGACCGCCAACTTCACCAACGAACTGGGGCTCGACGGCACGGTCCGCTATCTGCGCAACATCATGGGCCTGTGGCTGCTCCAGGAGTGCGTACGCGCCTGGGGCGAGCCCGATCTGGGCGAGTTGCTGCGGGAGGCGGCGAAGGTGCCGGCGCTGCGGTCGGTGGTGGACGCCGGCGACGCGGGGTTTCTCGCGCCGGGGCGGATGCCCGAGCGGATCGCCGCCGCGTGCCGGGACTCCAGGCAGCCGGTGCCCCACTCCCCCGCCGAGGTCACCCGGTGCATCCTCGACTCGCTGGCCCTGGCCCATCGCAGGGCGCTGCTGGACGCCCAGCGGCTCGCCGGGCATCCGGTCGACGTGGTGCACGTCGTGGGCGGCGGCACCCGCAACGCGTTGCTGTGCCAGCTGACCGCCGACGCCTGCGGGCTGCCGGTGGTCGCCGGGCCGACGGAGGCGGCGGCGCTGGGCAACGTGCTGGTGCAGGCCCGTGCGCACGGACTGGTCGGCGACCTGGCCGGAACGCGGCGGCTGCTCACGCGCACGCAGCTGCTGACGCGGTACGAACCGCGCGGCGGCATCCAGCGCTGGGAGGCCGCGCAGGCCCGGCTCGCCCGGGCCTGACCGGGGTCTCCCCCGGGCGCGGGACCGCGCACTACCCTGCTTTGACCCGATGATCGATCACCTAGGAGCCGCGATGCGTGTCGCCCTGTTCCTGACCTGTGTCAACGACACGCTGTATCCGGACACCGGGCGCGCCGTGGTGAGGCTGCTGACCAGGCTGGGCGTGGAGGTCGACTTCCCGATGGCCCAGACCTGCTGCGGGCAGGCGCACTACAACACGGGGTACCGGCACGAGGCGGAGCCGATGGCCGTGCGGTTCTCCGAGGTCTTCGGCGCGTACGAGGCGATCGTGACGCCGTCCGGCTCGTGCGGGGCGATGGTGCGGGAGCTGTATCCGCGGATGGGTGAGCGGGCGCGGTCGGAGGGGCGCGGCGACACCCTGGCCACGACCCTGGCGCCCGTCGTGCCGAAGACGTACGAGCTGACCGAGTTCCTGGTGGACGTGCTGGGCGTGACGGACGTCGGGGCGTACTACCCGCACACGGTGACCTACCACCCGACCTGTCACGGGCTGCGCGGTCTCGGTCTCGGCGACCGGCCCCGGCGGCTGCTGGAGGCGGTCAAGGGGCTGGAGCTGATCGAGCTGCCGGGGGCGCAGGAGTGCTGCGGCTTCGGCGGCACGTTCGCGGTGAAGAACTCCGACGTCTCCGCCGCGATGGGCGCCGACAAGGTGCGCAACGCGGAGTCGACCGGCGCGGAGGTGCTGTGCGCGGCGGACAACTCCTGTCTGATGCACCTCGGGGGCACGATGAGCAGACTCAGGACCGGGATGCGGCCGGTGCACATCGCGGAGATCCTGGCGAGCACGGAGGAGGAGCCGGCCGTATGAGTGGGACGTTCGTCGGGATGCCGGCGTTTCCGGAGGCCGCGCACCAGGCCGTGCGCGACGCCACCCTGCGCGGCAATCTGCGGCACGCCACGCACACGATCCGCGGCAAGCGGGAGAAGGCGGTCGCGGAGGTCGCCGACTGGGCACAGCTGCGGGAGGCCGGGAAGCGGATCAAGGACCATACGCTGCGCCATCTGGACCGGTATCTGGTGCAGTTGGAGGAGTCGGTCACGGCCGCGGGCGGCATCGTGCACTGGGCGGCGGACGCCGAGGAGGCCAACCGGATCGTGGCCCGGCTCGTCAAGGAGACGGGCGAGTCGGAGGTCGTCAAGGTCAAGTCGATGGCCACGCAGGAGATCGGGCTGAACGAGGCCCTGGAGGCGGAGGGCATCCGCGCCTACGAGACCGATCTCGCCGAGCTGATCGTGCAGTTGGGCAAGGACCGCCCCTCGCACATCCTGGTCCCGGCGATCCACCGCAACCGCGGTGAGATCCGGGACATCTTCGCCCGCGAGATGAGCGAGTGGGGCCGCCCCGCCCCCGACGGACTCACCGACTCCCCCGCCGAGCTCGCCGAGGCGGCCCGGCTGCATCTGCGGGAGAAGTTCCTGCGCGCCAAGGTCGGGATCTCCGGGGCCAATTTCATGGTCGCCGAGACCGGCACGCTGGTGGTCGTGGAGTCCGAGGGCAACGGGCGGATGTGCCTGACCCTGCCCGAAACGCTGATCTCGGTCGTCGGCATCGAGAAGATCGTGCCGACGTGGCGGGACCTGGAGGTGTTCCTGCAGACCCTGCCCCGCTCCTCGACGGCCGAGCGCATGAACCCGTACACGTCGACGTGGACCGGCACGACCGACTCCGGGACGGCCGACGGCCCGCGGACCTTCCATCTGGTGCTG
This sequence comes from Streptomyces sp. NPDC052012, assembly GCF_040689265.1. NCBI lineage: Bacteria > Bacillati > Actinomycetota > Actinomycetes > Kitasatosporales > Streptomycetaceae > Streptomyces > Streptomyces sp. NPDC052012. Next base: position 609,198 of record NZ_JBFAXA010000002.1, on the reverse strand, counting down.
CTCGACAACGGCCGCACCGACACCCTCGCCGACGAGGTCGGCCGGCAGGCCCTGCGCTGCATCCGCTGCTCGGCCTGCCTGAACGTCTGCCCGGTGTACGAGCGGGCCGGCGGACACGCCTACGGCTCGGTCTACCCCGGCCCGATCGGCGCCATCCTCAGCCCGCAGCTCCGGGGCACCGCGAGCGAGATCGACGCGTCACTGCCGTACGCGTCGAGCCTGTGCGGGGCCTGCTACGAGGTGTGCCCGGTGGCCATCGACATCCCCGAGGTGCTGGTGCACCTGCGGGAGCGGGTCGTGGAGGGCGGGCCGGTGACGCGTGAGGGCAACAAGGTGGTGCTGCGGCCCGCCAAGGGGCATGCCGCCGAGCGGGCCGCGATGCGCGCCGCCCGCTGGGCGTTCACGCGCCCCGGGGCGCTGCGCACCGGCCAGCGCCTCGCCTCCCGCACCCGCCGACTGCATCCGCGCACCCTGCCGGGGCCGGGCAGGGCGTGGAGCGGTTCGCGGGATCTGCCGCCGGTGCCGGCGGAACCGTTCCGCGACTGGTGGCAGCGCACGCGTGGCGGAAAGGACGAGGCGAAGTGAGCAGCAGGGAACGGATCCTGGGCCGGGTGCGGCGCGCCCTCGCCGACGTACCCGCGGACGACACCCCGTACGAGCAGGCGGTCGCCCGTGACTATCTGCGTGAGCACGGTGAACGGACCGCCGAGGAGACCGTCGAGCTCCTCGCCGCGAACCTCGCCGACTACCGCGCGATCGTGCACCGCACCGGAGCCGACGGGCTGGCGGGGACGATCGCCGGGCTGCTGCGGGCCCGCGGCGCGTCGTCGGTGGTGGTCCCGCCGGGGCTGGACGAGGGCTGGCTGGCGGAGACGGACGTGAGGCGGGTGGCGGACCGGGCGGAGAGCACCGCGCACGAACTGGACCGGGTGGACAGTGTGGTGACCGCCTGCGCGGTCGCCGTCGCCGAGACCGGCACCATCGTGCTGGACGGCTCCCCCGACCAGGGCCGCCGCCGCATCACCCTGGTGCCCGACCACCACATCTGTGTGGTGCGGGTGCCGGAGCAGGTCGTCTCCTCCGTCCCGCAGGCGCTCGAACGCCTCGACCCGGTCCGCCCGTTGACGTGGATCTCCGGTCCTTCGGCGACCAGCGACATCGAGCTGGACCGGGTCGAGGGGGTGCACGGTCCGCGCACCCTGGAGGTGGTGCTGGTGGACGGTCAGCCGAGGGACACGGTCAGTTCGTAGCGTCCCGAGGGCAGCTTGTACGAGGCGGTGCCGTCCGCGAAGCCCAGGTGCTTCACCTGGTCGACCCGGTCCAGCGGGGTCCGGCCCGCGCGGACGGCGGAGGGCTCGGCGGCCGGGATGCGCAGGGTCGCGGTGGTGTTGGCCGGCACCTGCGCGCGGTAGGTGAGGGTCCGGCCGCGCCGGATCCACTCGCTGCGGATCTCGCCGTACGGCGACAGGTGGGAGCCGGTGACGTGCTTGATCCTTCCGGTCGGGTCGACGTGCGGGCGCAGGAAGAAGTGCCGGAAGCCCGGGTGGCCGGGGTCGCGGGCGATGCCGGCCATGGACTCGTACATCCACTCCATGACTGCTCCGTAGGAGTAGTGGTTGAACGAGTTCATCTCGACCGGTCCGAAGCCGTCCTCCTTCGAGTACGAGTTCCAGCGCTCCCAGATCGTGGTGGCGCCGTTGTCGACGGAGTACAGCCAGGACGGCATGGCGTTCTGGTGGAGCAGCTGGTAGGCGAGGTCGGCGCGGCCCTCGTCGGTGAGGACGGGGGCGAGGACGTTCACGCCGAGGAAGCCGACGGACAGGGTGTTCTCGGCGTACTGGACGCGGGTGCTGTCGGGGTGGGCCTCCTTGTAGGCGGCGTCGTTGCCGATGTTCTGCGCCAGCAGTTCGACGAGCCGGCGGCGCTGGGCCTCGGTGTCGTACAGGCCGAGCTTGAGCACCCACAGCAGGGCGGTCTGGCTGTCGTCCTCGGGGTCGGGGCCGTTGATCGGCTTGCCGCCGAGGCTGGAGCGGACGGTGACCGTGCCGTCGTCGGTCTTCAGGTAGGTGCTCATGAACGTCCGCCTGATGCCGGCGAAGAGCTTGTCGTACGTCTCCGCCTCGGCCGTCCGGCCGGTCGCTCGCGCCATGTGGGCCATCAGGCGCACGCTGTAGCCGTAGTAGACGTCACTCATGAGCTGGGTCCCGGTGCTCTGCGGGGCCAGCCAGTCGGCGAACAGGGCGCCCTGGCCGGTGTGGCCGTCGGCGCTCCTGCGGCGGATCCAGTCGATGTAGCGGGTCATGGCGTCCCAGCTGCGGTCCACGACGGTCCGGTCGCCGGTCATCTGCCACAGCGTCCAGGGGACGACCACGCCGCAGTCGGCCCAGCCGCTCACCGGGGCGGCGGCGTTGTAGCGGTTGCCCGGTGACACCGCCGTGAACTGGGCGCCGTCGAGCCCGTAGATGCGCTGCGAGTCGATCAGGTTCTCCTGGAAGTGGCTCAGGAACCCGGTCGCGTCGGTGTTGTACAGGCCGGTGGCGCAGAAGACCTGGGTGTCGCCGGTCCAGCCGAGGCGTTCGTCGCGCTGGGGGCAGTCGGTGGGCACCCACAGGTAGTTGCCGCGCTGGCCCCAGCGGACGTTGCTGATGAGCTGGTTGACCTTGGCGTCGTCGGTCGTGACGGTGCCGATGTCGCGGAGGGCGGAGGTGGCGACCCGTCCGGTGAAGCCGGTGAGGGTGACCTCCCGGGTGGTGGTGACGGAGGCGTAGCGGAAGCCGTAGAAGGTCAGGGAGTCCTGGTGGGTCTCGCCGTTCGGGTCGCCCTTGAGGATGTACGTGCTGGTCGCCCTGGCGGAGCGCAGGTTGGCCCGGTAGACGGAGCCCGCGGGGCCGTCGGCGCCGGCGCTGTCGTCGTTGAGCATCTCGCCGAAGCGGAAGGTCACTTCGGCACCGGCGGGGCCGCGCAGACTGTAGCGGGGGACGCCGACCATGTTCTGGCCGAGGTCGATCACGGCGGTCTCGCCGGGGCGCAGGGTCACCTTCGCGGTGGCGGCGCGGTCGGGGTCGGTGACGGTGCGGCCGGCGTCGGTGACGACGCGCCCCATGCCGTTGGGGCTGCCCGCCTCGCCGGTGACGCCCGTGTGGACGGTGACGGAGCGGGGGCGCAGGTCCCAGGCCGGCACGATGCGGGCGCTGTCTCCCGGGTAGGCGACCAGTTTCACGTCCGGGAAGCGGGCGGTGAGGTCGTGTTCGGTGACGTCGGCCCAGCCGGAGGTGTCGTAGCCGTTCGCCGACCAGCCGGTGAGCTCCTTGCGGGCGTCGTAGGTCTCTCCGTCGTAGAGGTCGTCGGCGCGGTGGGGGCCGGTGTCGGTGGCCTTCCAGCCGGCGTCCGGCGCGGTGACGACGGTCTGGGTGGAGCCGTCGGTGTAGCGGATCAGCAGCTTGGCCTTGAGGGCGAGCGGGTTGCCGTCCTTGGAGTAGTACGTACTCCCCTCGGAGACACGGCAGTTGTACCAGCCGTTGCCCAGCACCGCGCCCAGGGTGACGTGCGCCCGGGCGGCCGTCACGAACTCGGTGACGTCATAGGTCAGGTAGCTGATCCGGGCGTCGTAGTTGGTCCAGCCCGGGGTGAGCAGCTCGGCCGTGGGCTGCCCGTCGTGCGGCACCGTGACACGGCGGCCGTTGATGTAGGCGTCGTACACGCCGAGGGCCGAGACGTACAGCCGCGCCTCGCGCACCCGGCCGCGGCGCAGGGGCTCCTGGCGGCGCAGGTACGGGGCGCCGGCGCTGTTCGGCATCTTGCCGGCCATGCCGATCCAGCGGGCGCCGTCCCAGTGCGTGACGCCGTCGGCGCTGAGCAGTCCGGTCTCGAAGTGGGCGGCATCGCGGGCCGGCCGGGCGCGGCCGTGCTCGTCCCAGACCGTCACCGTCCAGTGGTAGCGGGTGGCCGCACGCAGCTTCGGGCCGTCGTAGGGCACCGCGACGGAGTCGGGCGAGGTGACGCGTCCGCTGTCCCAGACGTCCGCGCGGCCGGGGGTGAGCCGGCTCGGTGCGGTGGCCACCAGGATGCGGTACGCGCTCTGGCGGCGGCCACGGGCCGCGGAGTCGGTGCGCCAGCCGAAGCGGGGCCGGGCGGTGTCGGTGCCGAGGGGGTTCACGCGGTGTTCGACGGTCAGTCCGGTCACCGAGGTGCCGTCACCGCCGGCCGCGGCGGCCGGGGTCGCGCGGCCGGCCTGGTACGCCGTGATCACGGGCAGTGCCCCGAGTGTGGTGGCCAGAACCGTTCTGCGGCGGATCAGGGTGCGCTTCTCGTGCTCTCCGTCCTTCACGCCGTCATTCCTTTCGGCCGTCGGAGTTGTATCGATTCAGTGCGATCGCCGGTGAAGGTAGTGAGACTTGTGACTGGTGTCCATGGATCGAGCGAAAGAATTTCGACAGCTTTTGAAACGGTCATTGAAACATTTCAAAACCAGACCTGTTGATAAAGACGGTGAGCAAGCGCTTAGATAGCGTCATGTTCACTTCCGTCGACGACGTCTCCGCGCGCCTCGCCGAGACCGGCTACCTGGCCTCCCCCGCGGTCGCCACGACCGTGTTCCTCGCCGACCGGCTCGGCAAGCCGCTGCTCGTGGAGGGGCCCGCCGGGGTCGGCAAGACCGAGCTCGCCAAGGCCGTCGCCCAGGTCGCCGGGGCGCGCCTGGTGCGGCTCCAGTGCTACGAGGGCGTCGACGAGTCCCGGGCCCTGTACGAGTGGAACCACGCCAAGCAGCTGCTGCGCATCAGCGCCGGCCGGGACGAGAGCTGGGACGAGACGCGCACGGACATCTTCAGCGAGGAGTTCCTGCTGCCCCGTCCGCTGCTGACCGCGATCCGCGGCGACGACCCGAAGGTCCTGCTGATCGACGAGATGGACAAGGCGGACATCGAGGTCGAGGGCCTGCTCCTGGAGGTGCTCAGCGACTTCCAGGTGACCGTGCCCGAGCTGGGCACGGTGACGGCGACCCGCCGCCCCTTCGTCGTCCTCACCTCGAACGCCACCCGCGAGCTGTCCGAGGCGCTGCGCCGGCGCTGCCTGTTCCTGCACATCGGTTTCCCCGACGCAGAGCTGGAGCGGCGGATCGTACGGCTGAAGGTGCCGGGGATCGACGCCGCGCTCGCCGAGTCCGTCGTCCGGGTGATCGGCGCGCTGCGGGCGATGGACCTGCGCAAGGTGCCGTCCGTCGCCGAGACCGTCGACTGGGCCCGCACCCTGCTGGCCCTCGGCGCGGGCACCCTCGACGAGACGGTCGTGCACGACACCCTGGGCGTGATCCTCAAGCACCAGGACGACGTCCTGAAGGCGGGGGCCAAGCTCGACCTGGACGCGGTGTGAACACCGCCGAGGACCTCGCGGCGCGGCTGACGGGCCTCGTGGACGCCCTGCGCGCGCACGGCCTGCACATCGGCACCGGCGAGACGGTCGACGCTGCGCGGGCGGCGGAGGCGCTCGGGCTCGCCGACCGGGCACTGCTGCGGGAGGGGCTGGCGGCGACGCTGCTGCACACGACCGGCGGGCGGCCCGTCTTCGACGCGGTGTTCGACCTGTACTTCCCGCGCCGGGTCGGCGCGCCGGACGGCGAGGCCGCGGACCGGGACGAGCTGCGCGACCGCCTGGCAGCGGCCCTCGCCGACAACGACGCCGCGCTGATGGGCCGCCTCGCGGTGGAGGCCGTCGACGGCTTCGGCGGCTACGGCGGTTCACCGGCCTCGGACGGCTGGTCGTCGCACCAGACCCTCGACCGGCTGCGTCCGCAGACGCTGCTCACACGGGTGCGGGACCAGGTGCGGGCGCGGGACGGGGCCACCGGGTTCGGCGACCGGCTGCTGGAGGACGAGATCCGGCGGCGCATCGAGGAGTTCCGGCGGATGGTCGCCGCGGAGGCCCGGCGCCGGGTGGCCGAGCGCCGGGGCCGGGACGAGATCGCCCGGCGCGCGGTGGCGCCGACGGCCGACCGCGTGGACTTCCTGTTCGCGGGGAAGGACCGGCTGGCCGAACTGCGCAGGACCGTGCAGCCGTTGGCACGGAAGCTCGCGACCCGGCTGGCCGCCCGCCGCCGCAGGGCCGCACGCGGCAGCATCGACCTGCGGCGCACGCTGCGCGGATCGCTGTCCACGGGCGGCGTGCCGATGCGTCCGGTGCTGCGCCGGCGCCGGCCCGCCCGGCCGGAACTGGTGCTGCTGTGCGATGTGTCCGGATCGGTGTCGGGGTTCTCGGACTTCACGATGCTGCTGGTGCAGGCGCTGCACGACCAGTTCAGCAAGGTGCGGGTGTTCGCCTTCGTCAACCGCGTCGACGAGGTGACGGGGCTGCTGGTGCAGGGCGCCGCCGACCCGGAGGGTCTCGGCGCCCGCATCCGCGCCGAGGCGACACTCACCGGCTGGCACGGCAGCAGCGACTACGGCGTAGCGCTGGGCGAGTTCACCGAGCGGTACGCCGATGCCGTGGGCCCGCGCACCACCGTGTTCGTGCTCGGCGACGCCCGCAACAACATGGGCGACCCGAACCTGCCGGCCGTGCGCGAACTGGCCGGTCGCGCACGGCGCGTGTACTGGCTCAACCCCGAGCCGCGCTCACAGTGGGGCACCGGCGACTCGGCGGCACCGGAGTACGCCGACCTGGTCGAGATGCACGAGTGCCGCAACGTCCGCCAGTTGAGCACGCTGGTCGGGCGGCTGCTCCCGGTGTGAGGCCGTCAGCCCGCCCGGCGGGCGGTGAACAGCAGGTACTCCCACTCCATGACGACGCGTCCCTCGCCGGATCCCCGGTCGTGGCGGCGGGCCAGGTCCGCCAGTTCCCGGTCCAGCGCGGCCACGCGCTCGGCGTCCTCGCCGATCGCCTTGTAGACGCTGATCGTCGGGCCGTAGCGCTGCTTGAAGTAGTCCCGGAACTCCTCGGGTGAGGCGAAGCGGTCGACCGTGACCGTGCGGCGCTCCGCCGTGACGTCGGTGATCCGGTCACCGAACAGCGCGCGCACATGGTTCTCGTCGCCCCACAGCGGAGGCGGCTGCGCGCCCGGCGGCGGTGGTGGCGCGTAGGGCTTCATGGTCGCCAGCATCCGGCCGAGGAAGCCGTCGGGGGTCCAGCTCAGCACCGCGAGGGTGCCGCCCGGCCGGCAGACCCGGAGCAGTTCGTCGGCGGCCTTCTGGTGGTGCGGGGCGAACATGACGCCGACGCAGGACAGGACGACGTCGAAGGCGGCGTCGTCGAAGGGCAGCGCCTCGGCGTCGGCCTCCCGCCACTGCAGTTCCGCGCCCCGCTCCCGGGCCAGTCGCCGCCCGGTCTCGAGCAGTTCGGGCGTCAGGTCGGAGGCCACCACCTCCGCGCCGGCCAGGGCCGCGGGGATCGCGGCGTTCCCCGTGCCCGCCGCCACGTCCAGCACGCGGTCCCCCGGGCTCACCCCGGCCGCCCGGACCAGGGCCTCCCCGAGGCCGGGAATGATCTCGGCGGCCACGGACGGATAGTCGCCCTGGGCCCACATCGCGCGGTGCTTGTCCTTCAGGGCACGGTCGGCCCCGGCCGTGTCGCTCACGTTCGCCATGTGCGCTCCTCAGTGGTTCACGGCACGGCCTCGGCGCCGGCGGGCCTGCCCCGCGTCCGTCGTCCCGGTTCTTCCTCTTCCGACCTCGTGTTCCGGGCCTCGCGCTAGTCCTTCTTCGCGTACTCCTGGGCCATCGCGCCCGCGAAGTCGTACACCACCACCTGCTCGTCGCCGACGACCCACGCGTCGTGGCCGGGCGGGCAGACGAAGACGTCACCGGGGCCGACCTCGCCCTCGGAACCGTCGTTCATACGGATGCGCAGACGGCCCTGGACGACGTAGCCGTTGTGGTGGATCTCGCAGCTGTCCGTGCCCGCGATCGGCGCGACGGACTCCGACCAGCGCCATCCCGGCTCGAACGTGGCCACCGCGAAGTCCAGCCCCGTCATGTGGACCGCTTCGAGGTGTCCCCTCGGGAAGTCGCGCCGCTCGTCCGGCTTGTCCAGCGTCTTGACCTCCAGCATGGCCTTCTCCCTTCCGACCGCGCCCGGTGCGGGGCCGGGCCCGCCACTCCATCGTCCGTCCGGCCACTCGGGGGCGCCATTCGGGTGACGGGCCCGCCGGGCGTACGTCAGTCGCCGGGGCCGCAGAGGCTCGCGAAGCGTGCGGCGTCGACGTTCCCGCCGGAGAGGATCACCCCGACCCGGCCGCGGAGCGGGCCCGCGCGGCCGGTGAGCAGCGCGGCGAGGGGGGTGGCGCCGCTCGGCTCGAGGACGATCTTCAGGCGTTCGAAGGCGAACCTCATGGCGTCGCGGATCTCGTCGTCGCCGACCAGGACGATCCCGTCCAGCAGCCGCCGGTTGACGGAGAAGGTCAGTTCGCCCGGGGTGTGCAGGGCCTGTCCGTCGGCGATGGTGCGTGGGACGGGGATGCTCACGCGGTGTCCGGCCTCCAGCGACCGCTTGGTGTCGTCGCCGGCCTCCGGCTCGACACCGATCACCCGGGTCGCGGGATGCAGTCCCTTGACGGCGGTGGCGCTTCCGGCGATCAGTCCCCCACCGCCGACCGGGGCGAGCAGCGCGTCCAGCTCGCCTGTTTCTTCGAGCAGTTCGAGGGCCGCCGTGCCCTGGCCGGCGATGACGTGCGGGTGCTCGTAGGGCGGGATCAGGGTCAGGCCCCGTTCGGCGGCGAGGGCCTCGGCGACGGCCACGCGGTCGCCGCTGTAGCGGTCGTAGGTGACGATCTCGGCGCCGTAGCCCTCGGTGGCCGCCCGCTTCGACGGCGGGGCGTCCTCCGGCATGACGATGACGGCGGTGGTGCCGAGCTCCCGGGCGGCCAGCGCGACCGCCTGGGCGTGGTTGCCGGACGAGTAGGCGGCGATGCCGCGGGACAGCTGCGCGGGGGTGAGCCGGGAGGCGGCGTGGTAGGCGCCGCGGAACTTGAAGGCGCCGACCCGCTGGAAGTTCTCGCACTTGAGATGGATCTCGGCGCCGACGAGCGCGTCCAGGGTGCGGGAGCGCAGCACCGGGGTGCGGTGGGCGACACCCCTCAGACGCTCGGCGGCGGCACGGACGTCGTCGAGGGTGACCGGCGGACGGGTGGTCGTCATGCGGGGCCTCCGGGTGAGATGGGGTGGGTCGTCCGGGCGCCGGCTCCGGCGTCGACCTCGACACCGGTTTCTGCCTCGGCACGGGTCTCGATCTCGATATGGCGCTCTGCCTCGGTGCCGGTTTCGGTCTCGGTATCGGGCTCTGCCTCGGCACCGGCTCCGGTCTCCGTATCGGGCTCTGCCTCGGCACCGGCTCCGGTCTCTGCCTCGGCCCCGGCGTGGGTCTCGGCCTCGGTTCCGGTCTCGGCTGCGGCAGCACCGGTCGCGGTCCCTGCTTCGGTCTCGCTCCTGACACCGGCGCCGGTTTCGGTCTCTGCCTCGGCACCCGTTTCGGTCTCTGCCTCGGCACCGGCTCCGGGCTCTGCCTCGGCACCGGCTTCGGCCTCGGCGCGGGCCTCTGCCTCGGCTCCGGTCTCGGCTGCGGCAGCACCGGTCGCGGTCCCTGCTTCGGTCTCGCTCCTGACACCGGCGCCGGTTTCGGTCTCTGCCTCGGCACCGGTTTCGGTCTCGGTCTCGGCACCGGTTCCGGTCTCTGCCTCGGGGCCGGCTTCGGTCTCGACACCCGTCTCGGTCCCGGACCTGCTCGCGGTCGGCGTCTCCGCAGCGGTGTCCGTCTCGGTTCGGGCCCGGGAGAGGTAGCTGTAGGCGGAGGCGCGGGAGATGCCGAGGCGGGCCGCGACCTGCTCGACCGAGCGCCGTACGGCGAAGACACCGCCGGCGTCCAGGTCGCGGAACAGCCGCAGGCGTTCGGCGCGGTCGAGCTGCGCCCAGCCGCGGTGCCGGCGCAGCTGATGGGCGTCCACGACGGCGTCCACCACGGAGCCGATGTCGTTGCCGAAGGTCGTCGTCGGCGGGTCGGCCGCCGGGCCGGTGCCGAGACCGGCGAGCTCGCCGAGCAGGGAGTGCACCTGGCCGACGGCGGTGACGTCGACGTTGACGCACAGCGCGCCGAAGACCGCGCCCGTGGAGTCGCGCAGCAGCATCGTGGAGGACTTCACGAGTGTCCCGGCGCGGGTGCGGGTGAGCTGGTTCAGCTCGTCGGCGGCCTCGTCTCCGCGGGCGAGCATCCGCATCCCGATCTCGCTCATGGCCCCGCCGACCGACCGCCCGGTGACCGACCCGGCCACGGCGACCACGGACGCCTCCGGGCGCCGGTAGTCGTGCAGCACCACCTCGCAGACGGGCCCGAAGGTGGCCGCGATCCCGTCGGCCACCGGCCTCAGTGCCCCGAGGATCGCGTCCCGCTCGGCCCGGAGCGCCTCATCGGCCGCCATGGGGTACTCCCTCCGCAGTCCCGCCGCCCCCTCCCTCCTGGACTATACGTCCAAGGGCTGGATGGTGTGTACAGAACGTCCGGGACGGCGAACGGTCGAGGTCGTCCGGACCGGATCGGACCGGACCCCGGCACCCGACCACGGAAGGCCCTCGTGCATGATCGGTGCAGCCCCTCGACCTGCAGGGCGGGGAGGCGTACCACGCGACGCGAAGGAGATGGCGTTGTCCATCTGGGAGGCACTGGCGGTCTTCGCTGCCGGAATCGGCGCCGGCACCATCAACACGATCGTCGGCTCGGGAACGCTGATCACGTTCCCGGTGCTGCTCGCCACCGGGCTGCCTCCGGTGACCGCCACGGTGTCCAACGCCCTGGGGCTGATCCCCGGGTCCGTCAGCGGTGCCATCGGCTACCGGGAGGAACTGAAGGGGCAGCGCCGGCTGGTGATGAGGCTCGGCGTGGCCGCCGCCGTCGGGGGACTCGCGGGCGCCGTGCTGCTGCTGATGCTCCCCGAGACCGCCTTCGAGACGATCGTCCCCGTCCTGGTCGCGCTCGCCCTGGTGCTCGTGATCTTCCAGCCGCGCATCTCGGCGGCCGTGCAGCGCCGCCGCACGCGCACGGGCACGGCCGCCAGGTCCGACGGCGGCCCCGTCCTGTTCGGCGCCCTGCTGCTCGCCAGCGTCTACGGCGGCTACTTCACCGCGGCGCAGGGGATCATCTACCTGTCCCTGATGGGGATGCTGCTCAACGACACCCTGCAGCGCCTCAACGCCGTGAAGAACGTCCTCGCCGCCGTCGTCAACACCATCGCGGCCCTGTTTTTCCTGTTCGTCGCCGACTTCGACTGGACCGCGGTCCTCCTCATCGCCGTCGGCTCCGCGATCGGCGGCCAGCTGGGCGCGAAGGTCGGCCGCCGGCTGCCGCCCCTCGCCCTGCGGATCTTCATCGTCGCCGTCGGCACGGTCGCGATCGTCCAGCTGCTGCTGCGTTGATCCGGACGTCAGCCACGGCCACCGGCGGCCGGGCCGGCCGGGGTGTGCGCCTGGGAGGAGCGCTGGTGCAGCCGGGCGGCCAGCACCGCGACGTCGTCCTCCGCGTTGCGGGCGTCGAGGCGGGTGAGCACCCTGTCGAGGATGTCCTCGACGCCCGTGGCGGCGCCGAGGTCCACCTGGGAGAGTCGGTGCAGCGACTGGTCTATGTCCTCGTCCCGGCGCTCGACGAGTCCGTCGGTGAAGAGCAGGAGCGTCTGGGAGGGGTCGAGCCGGTAGGTGGCCGGCTCGTAGCCGCCCAGACCGGTTCCCAGGGGCGGGCCGACCGGAACGTGCAGCAGTGAGGTGCGGCCCTGGCTCTCGACCACGGCCGGGGGCAGGTGACCGGCGCTGGCGAGCGTCACCTGGCCGCGATTGGGGTCGATCTGGGCTATCAGGCAGGTGGCGGGTCTGCGCTCCGGCTCGCTGGAGGCCAGGTCGTCGAGCTGGCGGAGGATGCGGTGCGGCGGCAGGTCGGCGGAGGCGGTGTACCGCAGGGACGAGCGGTAGGCGTTCATGTCGACGGCGGCCTCCAGGCCGTGTCCCATCACGTCGCCGACGACGAGCAGCGTGCGGCCGAAGTGCAGCCGGACCGTCTCGCACCAGTCCCCGCCGATCAGGGTGTTCTGCCCGGCGGGGAGATAGCGGATGGCCACGTCCAGATTGGGGTGCGGCCGAGCCGGCTCCGACAGCAGAGCACGCTGCAGTCTGCCGACCATGCCGCTCACCGCGTCGTACTCCCGGGCATGGCGCAGGTGGGAAGCGGCGATCTCGGTCAGCAGGGTGACGGCCTCGATCTCCGACGGGCTGAACGGTGTGTCCTCCCGGCCGCTCACCAGCACGCCGTACCTGTGTCCGTTACCGGCGGCGAGGGGTACGCAGAGTACGCGTCGGCGATTCCCGGACACGGGATGCACGGACCCGTCGTCACCCCGGCCCGCGGCGTCGCGTACCGCGGCCTCGGTCCATCCGGGAGCGGGCAGCGCCGCGGAGTTGCCGACCACCGCCTCGTACCGCGGGCCGCCTTCCCGGCCGAGGCTCAGTACGGCCGCCGCGCCTCCCACGAGCCCGGCGACCTCTCGGCTCAGCTCCGCCCAGGTGAGGTCCTCGTCGAGCGTGGTGCCGATCCGCACCGCCGCGCGCAACGCGCTCAGCCCTGGCGGTGCGTCGACGTCCGGGGAGGGGTCCCCGCCGGGCTCGGACGAGCCCGCCGGTGCCGGTCCGGGAAGCGACTCGTACCGTCCCATCACACGCACCACCCTATGCACAGGGCAACGGCCATGGGTGACACGAATGTTTCCCGGGCCCGAACCAGGACGTGCGTGCGACCGGCGCCGCCCCGGCCACTCCGTCACCCTCCCCGGGCGGGAGCGCGGGTCAGCGGACCCTCCCGCGTGGCTTCAGCGGTGTCGCCGGCAGCTCGGGGGCGGGCAGCGGGTCGCCGTCGTAGCCCTTGACCTCGCCGAAGCGGGTGCCGGTCATCCAGTCCTGGCGGGCCTGTTCGATCTCCTGCTGGGTGCGGCCGATCCAGTTCCAGAACATGATGAGCTCCTCCTCGAACGGCTCTCCGCCGAGCAGCATCAGGCCGGCGTCCGACTCGGCGCGCAGGGGGAGCTCGGTGCGGCCGCAGCCGAGGTAGAGCATGGAGCCGGGCAGGACCGGTACGCCGTCGACGTGGGCCTCGCCGGACATGGACAGCACCGCGTACTCGAAGTCCGGCTCCAGGGGGAGGCGGACGTCGGCGCCCCGGGAGAGGGCCAGGTCGGCGCCGACGATCGGGGTGTAGGTCGTGCCGGGGGACGTCGCGCCGTCCAGGCTGCCGAGGATCAGCGTGGCCTCGACGCCCGGCGCCGTGACCACCGGCAGCCCGGTGTGGTGCTCGAAGTGCGGGTCGGTGTGGCGGTGGCCGTCGGGGAGGGCGACCCAGAGCTGGGCGCCGTGCAGGAAGCGGGCGTGCGAGCGGGGGCTCTCCTCGGAGTGGCTGATCGCCCGGCCCGAGGTCATCAGGCCCAGCTCACGCGGGCGGATCAGTTGGAGGCTGCCGGTGGAGTCGCGGTGCAGGACCTCGCCCTCGTGCAGCCAGCTCACCGTCTGCAGGCCCATGTGAGGGTGCGGGGGCACCTGCATGCCGGGCTCGTCGGCGATGTCGTCGGGGCCGTAGTGGTCGACGAAGCACCAGGCGCCGACCATGCGCCGGCCGAGGTTGGGCAGCAGCCGCCGGACCTCGCTGGACTCGCCGAGCTTGACGTGCCGAGGGCTGAGGAGTTCCCGTACCGGTTCGGCCACCACGAAGCCCCGCCCGCCGCACACGGAGGGGACCGCATCGCGCTCAAGATTGCTCATGCCGGACAACCTAGCCGCGTGGGGCGTGGTGCGTCAGTCCGTCGCCGCGCGGTCGGCCCGATCGGAGGGACACCGGCGTCGGCGCCGGGAACCGAGACCAGTAGTGGAATATTCAACCATCTGGGTTCGTTCTCGGCCTTCGAGGAGGTCACGAGTGGACACCACGTACTACGACCACGGAACGCCGGCCGAGCGCTGGGAGCGCGCCGGGATGTTCTTCGACGCCAAGGACTACGCCGCCGCCGCGCGTGTCCTGACCGGGCTGGTGGAGGAGGTGCCGGAGCAGACCGGACCGCGGCTGCTGCTGGCCCGCGCCTACTACCACTCGGCTCAACTGCGCCGTGCGGAGGCGGAGTTGCGGGTCATCGTGGAGCGTGACCCGGTGGAGCACTACGCCCGGCTGATGCTCGGCCGCACCCTCCAGCGGCAGGGGCGGCCCGAGGAGGCCGCGTCACACCTGCGGATCGCCTCCGCGCTGGCGGGTCGGTTCGACGACGAGTAGACGACAAGGAGACAAGTGCGTAAGTAGGCGACGAGTGGACGTGGAGACGCGTCCACCCCCGTCGCCCGCCCGTGGCCGGCGCCCGGCTCCCCCCTGTGGAGCCGGGCACCGGCAGCTCTGTCACCCCGCCTCGGCGTAGCTGCGCCGCCCCTTCCGGTGGGCGATCTCCCCGAGCACGATGTCGACGGCGAGGAACGCGGCCAGCGGTATGCCGAGCAGCGGGACGAAGTAGCCCAGGACGGCGATCACCGCGAGGGAGGGAACCAGGATGTACGGCGGGACCTGCTGCCAGGCGCCGCGCGGCAGGGGGCGGCCGAACGCCGAGCCCCGGCCGCGCTGCCACCACATGCGGTAGCCCCACAGGATCAGCAGGATCAGGGCGGCGGCCAGCAGCATCAGCGCGAGCTGGTTGGGCAGACCGAAGAGGCTGCCGGTGTGCAGGTCGATGCCCCAGCGGGTGAGCTTGGCGAGCACCGGGTAGTCGGCGAACCGCAGCACGTCGGTGACCTCGCCGGAGGCCGGGTCGACGGCCACCGAGTCCTGCTTGGTGGGCCAGCCGCGCTGCACCTGCTTCACGACGTACGCGGACTCCGCGTCCGCGGGCGGCACGATCTCCACGGGGTCGCCGAGACCCTCCGCCCGCGCCGCCGTGAGGACCTTGTCGAGTCCGACCCCGTGGGCCGCGTCGCCCGCGGCGCCCGCGGCGGCCTCGTGACCGCCGTGCTCGCCGCCCGCGGCGGCCGACACCGTCGGCGTCTCCTGGCCGAGCGCGGTGCGCAGTTCCCCGATGTTGGCGCCGGCGTAGGTGGACCAGGTCAGTCCGGTCGCCGACAGGAAGACGAAGCCGGCCGCGGCCCAGAGGCCGACGCTGCCGTGCAGGCCGAGGGTGCGGCGCCGCCCGCTGGTGCCGCGCACCTTGCGCAGGGCCCGGCGCCGGGAGAGCCACAGCACGACGCCGCCGCCCGCGATCACCCACAGCCAGCTGGCGGCGAACTCGCTGTAGAGACGGCCGGTCTCGCCGAGGTGCAGGTCGCGGTGGAACTCGTCGATCCAGGTGCGCAGGGGCAGCGCGCCGGTGGATCCGTACTGCTCGAGGGCGCCGCGCACCTTCGCCGTGTACGGGTCGACGAACACGGCGAGGGTGTGGTCGGGCTCCACCCCCGGCACGCCGGACAGCATCACCCTGGTCGTGGCGTCCGCCTCGGGTGAGGGGCGCACGGCGGAGACGGTGCCCTCGGGGTGGGCCTTGCGGGCGGCGGCCACCTGCTCGGACACCGGCAGCTTGCGGTCGCCGACGGGGACGGTCAGCTCATGGTCGTAGACGATCTTCTCGGCCTGGAAGGAGGCGGCGTACAGCAGGCCGGTGAGGGCGGCGACGAGGAGGAAGGGTGCCACCACGATGCCCGCGTAGAAGTGCAGGCGCAGGATCAGCGGGCGCAGGGTGGCCCAGTTGCTCCTTGTCGGTGGTGTGGCGGCGGGTTGGGGAGCCTCGTCCGTGGGGGTCGAGGGAGCGGTGGTCATCGGTGGGGTTCTCCCGTGGCGTGTTTCCGACCTTGGTGATGCAGTAGTCGGGGCGCGGGGGCGTCGAGTTCCCGCGCCACGCGTGTGACCTGTGCCACACGGGTCGGCGGGAGTGCCGTCCGCGCATGTCATGCTGGCGCGATGGGACATGCCGAACCTCGCCTGCCGCTCGCCGAACGAGTGGAGGAACTCCTCGCCGTGCCCGGCCCGTTGACCGTCGTCGCGGCCGGTGACCCGGTGCTGCGGCGCGGCACCGAGCCGTTCGACGGGCAGTTGGAGCCCGCCCTGCTGGCCCGTTTCGTCGAGGCGCTGCGCGTCACCATGCACGCGGCGCCGGGCGTGGGCCTGGCCGCGCCGCAGGTCGGCGTGCCGCTGCGCATCGCGGTGATCGAGGACGCCGCCCCGGTCCCGGAGGACGTACGCCGGGCACGCGGGCGGACACCGCAGCCGTTCCGGGTGCTGGTCAACCCCTCGTACGAGCCGGCCGGCCCCGAGCGTGCCGGGTTCTACGAGGGCTGCCTGAGCGTTCCCGGGTACCAGGCGGTGGTCACGCGGCCGGCCGCGGTGCGGCTGACCGGCCAGGACGAGCACGGCCGCCCCTTCGACGAGGTGTTCTCCGGCTGGCCCGCGCGGATCGTGCAGCACGAGACGGACCACCTCGACGGTGTGCTCTACCTCGACCGCGCCGAGCTCCGCTCGCTGTCGTCCGACCACGCGCTGGCGGAACGCTGGTCACAGCCGACGCCGGAACAGGCCGCCCGGGCGCTGGGCTTCGAGCTGCCGTAGTCCCGGCCCGCGGCCCGTAACGCCCGCCGCAGTCCGCAGCCCACAGCGTAAGCCGCAGCCGGAGGGGGCGCGGAAATTCAGCTGCGGCCGGCCCGCCGCCCCCGTTACCGTGACCGCATGTCTACGCCCCGAATCTCTTAGCCGAGGACCCGCTTCCACGCCACCCGTGTGTCCTCTTGCTTGTTCGGAGCGTCTTCTCATGATCACCGTTCGTGATGCCGACGTGCGCGTCGGCGCGCGTCTGCTGCTGTCCGGCATCTCCTGCCACGTCTCCCCCGGCGACCGCGTCGGCCTGGTGGGGCGCAACGGCGCCGGTAAGACCACCCTGTTGAACATCCTGGCCGGTGTGCTGCGGCCCGCGGCCGGGACGGTCACCCGCGTCGGCGGCGTCGGCCACCTTCCGCAGGACTCCCGCGCCGGGGACCAGTCGGTCACCGTCGCCGACCGCATCCTGTCCGCCCGCGGCCTGGACCGTGCCGTGCGGGCGCTGCGCCGCGCCGAGGAGGCGATGGCGGACGGCACCGAGCGGTCGATGAACGCGTATGTGCGCGCGGAGGCCGACTTCCAGGCTCGCGGAGGGTACGCGGCGGAGGCCGAGGCCGCCCGGGTCGCCGCCGGTCTCGGGCTGCCGGCCGCGTTGACGGACCGGCCGCTCGCCGCGCTCTCCGGTGGTCAGCGCCGGCGGGTGGAGCTGGCCCGGATCCTGTTCGCGGGCCACGACACCCTGTTGCTGGACGAGCCGACGAACCACCTGGACGCGGACGCGATCGGCTGGCTGCGCGGTTTCCTGACGGCCCACCAGGGCGGACTGGTGCTGATCAGCCACGACACCTCCCTGCTCGCCGACACCGTCAACCGGGTCTTCCACCTCGACCCGCAGCGGGCCGCGCTGGATGTCCACAACACCGGCTGGGACACCTATCTGGCCCGGCGCGAGGCGGACGAGCGGCGCCGGAGGCGTGAGCGGGCGAACGCCGAGCGCAAGGCGGCGTCGCTGCACGCGCAGGCGGACCGGATGCGGGCCCGGGTGTCGACCGCGGTGGCCGCGCGGAACATGGCCCGCCGCGCCGACCGTCTGCTCGCCGACCTGGAACCGGCGCGGCGCGGCGAGCGCACGGCGCGGATCCGGCTGCCCGAGCCGGCGCCCTGCGGACGGATCCCGCTCGGTGCCGTCAGCCTCAGCAAGGCGTACGGCGAGCAGCGCGTGCTGTGCGGTGTCGATCTGGCCGTCGACCGGGGCAGCCGCCTGGTGGTGCTGGGGCCCAACGGGGCGGGGAAGACGACCCTGTTGCGCATCCTCGCGGACCGGGACCGGCCGGACGGCGGCCGGGTGGTGCGCGGGCACGGGCTGCGGCTGGGCTACTTCGCGCAGGAACATGACACGCTTCAGCACGATATGACGGTACGTCAGCAACTCGCGTCGGTCGCCCCTCACCTCGGCGACGGCGAAGTGCGCGGGGTGCTGGGGTCGTTCCTGTTCGCCGGGGACGACGCCGACAAGCCGGTCCGGGTGCTCTCCGGGGGTGAGAAGACCCGGCTCGCGCTGGCCGGGCTGGTGCACTCGGGGGCGAACGTGCTGCTGCTTGACGAGCCCACGAACAACCTCGACCCGGCCTCCCGTGCCGAGGTGCTGGCCGCTGTGGGCACGTATCCGGGCGCGATCGTCATGGTGACGCACGACGAGGGGGCCGTCGCGGCCCTGCGCCCGGACCGGGTGCTGCTCCTGCCGGAGGCGGACGAGGATCTGTGGAGCGAGGAGTATCTGGAGCTGGTGGCGTCCTGGTGAACGGGGCGGTGCGGCAGGTCAGTTGTCGCGGTAGGCCTCCAGCAGGCGGAGCCAGACCTCGCTGATCGTCGGGTACGAGGGGACCGCGTGCCACAGGCGGGACACCGGGACCTGGGCGGTGACCGCGACGGTGGCGGAGTGGATGAGTTCGCCCACGCCGGGGCCGACGAAGGTGACGCCGCGCAGGATCTCGTCCTCCAGGTCGACGATCATGCGGGCGCGGCCCTTGTAGCCGTCGGCGTACAGGCCGGCGCCGGCGACGGTGGACATGTCGACGTCGACGGCGCGGACGCGGTGACCCTCCTGTTCCGCCTCGGCCAGCGAGAGGCCGATGGCGGCCACCTCCGGATCGGTGAAGACGACCTGGGGCACGCCGGCGTGGTCCGCGGTGGCGGCGTGGGCGCCCCAGTCCTCCTCGCCCACGGACTCGCCGGTGGCCCGGGCGGCGATGGCGGCGCCGGCGATCCGGGCCTGGTACTTGCCCTGGTGGGTGAGCAGGGCGCGGTAGTTGACGTCACCGACGGCGTACAGCCAGTCGTAGCCGGAGACCCGGAGGCTCTCGTCCACGCCGAGCCATCCGCCGGGCTTCAGGCCGACCGTCTCCAGGCCGATGTCGTCGGTGCGCGGGGCGCGGCCGGTGGCGAAGAGGATCTCGTCGGCCTCGATCTCGTCGCCGCCTTCGGTGACGACGAGGACGGTGCCGTTCTCCCGGGTCACCGACTTCACCGAGGTGCCGGTGCGGATGTCCGCGCCGGCCTCGGTGAGGGCCTCGGCGACCAGTTCCCCGGCGAAGGGCTCCATGCGGGACAGCAGACCGCTGCCGCGCACGAGAACCGTGACCCGCGAACCGAGCGCCTGCCAGGCGGTGGCCATCTCGGTGGCGACCACGCCGCCGCCGACCACGACGAGCCGGCCGGGCACAGTCTTTGCGCTGGTGGCCTCCCGGCTGGTCCACGGCCTGACCTCACTGAGTCCGGGCAGGTCGGGCAGCTGGGCGCGGCTGCCGGTGCAGACCGCGACGGCGTGCCGGGCGGTGAGGACGCGCCGGCTGCCGTCGGAGCCGGTCACGGTCACCGTGCGCGGGCCGGTGATCCGTCCGTGGCCCCGGTACAGGTCGGCGCCGATGTTCTCCAGCCAGCGGACCTGGCCGCCGTCGTTCCAGTCGGAGGTCTCGTAGTCCCGGTGGGCCAGCACCGCGGCCGCGTCGAGGGGGCCCTGCACCGACTGGCGCAGGCCGGGGACGCGGCGGGCGTCCGCGCGGGCGATGACCGGGCGCAGCAGGGCCTTGCTGGGCATGCACGCCCAGTAGGAGCATTCGCCGCCCACGAGCTCGCTCTCGACCACGGCGGTGGTGAGGCCGGCCGCACGGGTGCGGTCGGCGACGTTCTCCCCCACGGGTCCGGCCCCGAGCACCACGACGTCGTAGGAGGTGGGTGCGGTTTGCGTCGATTCCGATTCCGTCATGGCGTCAGTCTGGTGGGTGGTGTGCGTGGTGGCCACATGGGTAGGGGCGCGGAATACGTGACCGGCCGGCCGTGTTGTGCCGACGGCTCGACCCGACACCAGGAAGAGGGAACACGCCATGAGCAGCACCGTGGAGCTCACCAAGGAGAACTTCGACCAGATGGTCACGGACAACGAGTTCGTCCTGATCGACTTCTGGGCCGAGTGGTGCGGGCCGTGCCGGCAGTTCGCGCCGGTCTACGAGAAGGCCGCGGAGGCGAACCCGGACCTGGTGTTCGGCAAGGTGGACACCGAGGCGCAGCCGGAGCTGGCCGCGGCCTTCGGGATCCAGTCGATCCCCACGCTGATGATCGTCCGGGATCAGGTCGCCGTGTTCGCCCAGCCGGGTGCCCTCCCCGAGGCGGCGCTGACGGACGTGATCGGCCAGGCCCGCAAGCTGGACATGGACGCGGTCCGTCAGCAGATCGCCGAGCATGAGGCGCAGCAGGGCCAGGCACCGAACCAGGGCGCGTGATCCCCGGACGCGGCGCACCCCACGAAGCACGGCCGCGGCTGTCGTTCCGCCTGTCCAGGCATGTGATCACGAAGCCTGGCCGGACGCCTCTGCCGGTGTCTGCGTCGCGGCCTGAGGCGCCGTCTCAGCTGGACTCGCGTCGCACCACCGTGGCGCCGAGCACCTTGTGCGCCTCCGGCGCGGCGGCCGGGTCGCGGACCGCGCGGTCGACCAGCTCGGCCAGCTCGCAGCCGGAGGGCAGTTCGAGGTGGACGGTGCTCAGCCGGGGGCGCAGGAGCCGGCCCAGCATCAGGTTGTCGGCGCCGACCACGGCGGTCTCCTCCGGGATGCGGATCCCCTCGTCGAGGAGGGCGCGCATCAGCAGCATGGCGTACTCGTCGTTGTACGTGAACACGGCGTCCAGGCCGAGCCCGCGCCAGCGGGCGGCGAGCCGGGCGGCGGCCTCCTCGTCGTAGGCGAGGGGCAGCTCGGTGACGCGGGCGTCGGTGCCGTGCAGTGCCTCGCGCACCCCGGCGAGGCGGGGCGCGGAGAACGCCTCGAGGCCCGGGTCGCGGGGGACGACGACACCGATCCGGCGCCTGCCGCGGTCGAAGAGGTGGGCGCCTGCGCTGTGCCCGACGACCTCGTGGTCCATGAGCAGGGCGTGTGCGCCCTCGACGGGTTCGGGGCCGAGGGTGATCACGGCGCGGGCGCCGGAGCGCTTCAGGACGGTCACGCCGCGCGGGCCGAGTCCGGAGCCGGGGACGAGTACGGCCACGGGCCGCAGCTCGGCCCAGGCGCGGGCGGCCTCGTCGTCGTGCACGCCGACGGTGCCGTACTGCACGACGGTGTAGTCGAGGCGGCTGAGCGCCTCCTGCAGTTCGGTGATGAACCGGCTGTAGAGGGGTCCGACGGGGAAGGCGGGGGCGGGCATCAGGACCGTACGGCTGTGTCCCGCGCGCAGGCTGCGGGCCGCCGCGTGCGGCACGTAGCCGAGCTCCCTCGCGGCCTCGCGGACCCGGCGGCGGGTGGGCTCGCTGATCCGGACGGCACCGGCGTTGTTCAGGACGTAGGAGACGGTCGCGCGCGAGACGCCGGCCAGGCGGGCCACATCGGCGCTCGTGGGCACGGAGCGCGTCGGTGCGGGGGACGGGGGCGCGGGCGGTTTCGGTATCTGCACCATGACGTACCGCATCTTCGCAGAAGCCGGAACGGCGCCTTCAGCCGGGGGAGTTGAGCGTCAGGGGTGCTGGTTACGGCCCGCTGTCGGCCGGGGTCAGGGCCTCGCGCCCGTCACCCGGTCGACCAGGTCCACCCACGCGGTCTCCAGCCGGGTCAGCGGCATGCCGCACTGGCGGGTCAGGTGGTGGATCAGGGCGGGGTCGAGCGGGGCCATGAGGGTGTGGGCGAGCAGCTCGCAGTCCGCCTCCGGGACGGCCTCGCGCAGCAGCAGGGTCACGTGGTGGCGCAGCACACGGCGGGGCGGGGCGGTGAAACGGCGGTCCGCGGCCGGCTCGGCGGCCAGTTGCAGTTCGAGTTCGTCGGTCGTGCGGCGCAGCATGGCGAGACCGAAGGCCCGCAGGCGCTCCGCGGGCGGGGCTCCCGGGCCCAGGGGCGGGGGGCCGCTGAGGAAGGCGGCCTGGAACTTCTTCTCGGAGTGGTCGAGCAGGGCGGACAGCAGTCCGGTGCGGTCGCCGAAGCGGCGGAAGACGGTGCCCTTGCCGACGTTGGCGGCCGTGGCGACCGCCTCCATGGTCAGGCAGTCCGCGCCGCGCTCGGCGACCAGGCGGGCGGCCGCCTCCAGCAGCCGGGCCCGGTTGCGTGCGGCGTCGGCGCGCAGGCAGGGCTCGTCGACCTCGGTGCCGAGCTGGAGCAACTCCTGCGGCGGCACCGGCTCCTGAGGGGCCGGGGTGGGCGGCGGGACAGCGGACATGAAGCCAGCGTAAAGCATCGGGAAGAAACTGGACCGTGGTCCGGTTAGGGTGCTACAACAGAGAAGCGGACCTCGGTCCGCTTCGTTAAGGCTTTGTTTCACCCCCCAGGAGTTCTCATGTCCGTTCGCATCCTCGCCCTCGTCGGCAGCCTCCGCGCCGGTTCGCACAACCGCCAGCTCGCCGAGGCGGCCGTCAAGCTCGCCCCGGAGGGCACCGACGTCGCCCTCTACGAGGGGCTCGCCGAGATCCCCTTCTACAACGAGGACATCGACGTCGAGGGCACGGTGCCGGCCGCCGCGGTGAAGCTGCGCGAGGCTGCCGCGAGCGCCGACGCGCTGCTGCTGTTCACGCCCGAGTACAACGGCACGATCCCGGCCGTCCTGAAGAACGCCATCGACTGGCTGTCCCGTCCCTTCGGCGCCGGTGCCCTCACGGGCAAGCCGGTCGCCGTGATCGGCACCGCCTTCGGGCAGTACGGCGGGGTCTGGGCGCAGGACGAGACCCGCAAGGCCGTGGGCATCGCGGGCGGCAAGGTGATCGAGGACATCAAGCTCTCCATCCCGGGCTCCGTGACCCGCTTCGCCGAGACCCACCCGGCCGAGGACACCGAGGTCGCCGAGCAGCTGACGGAGGTCGTCACCCGCCTCCAGACCCACGCGGCCGAGCCGACGGCGGCCTGACGCGCCTCGGGCGGACGGGCACACCGGTGACCTCCCGATGCCCGAGCGCGGCGGCTGAGCCCGAGGCCGGCTGATCGCACCGGCCGGCGTCCGAGGGCCGGGACCGCACCGGCCGCGCCCGGAGCGGCCGGCTCACCCGGCCGAGCTACGAGGACTGGTCGCACGGGCCCCGGCTCGCGACGGCCGATCACGCCCGAAGGGCCGGAGCACGCGCTCCGGCCCTTCGTCATGCGACCTGCCCGACGTGCAGGTGACCCGGCTGCTGCGGCTGCCCACCGCCGCGGAGAGCTCCACGGCCGCCACGCAGATCGGCTCGCTGGACCGTGCCGCCGACCCCACCGGCCTGTCCGCCACCGGCACCGGGGCCGGGCTGCACCGCCGGTTCACCACGGGCACGGCGGGCACGTACGAGGTGCGGGCGAACGCGGTCGCCGTGCCCGGCGAGGCGCTGGACCGGCTGCTGTACGAGGTGCTCAGGCGGCCGCGGCGCCCCGGTCCGGTTCCGGCCGCCGTCCACCCGGCTCGGCGCGATGCCGGTCCGGCTCAGTCCGATCCCGGTCCGGCTCGGCGCGATGCCGGTCCGGCTCGGCCCGGTGGATCGGCGTGTCCGAGTCGGTCAGCGGGCGGCCCGTGCCGCCGCGTCGGGTCGCGATGATCTCCGCGGCGATGGACAGCGCCGTCTCCTCCGGTGTGCGGGCGCCGAGGTCCAGGCCGATCGGTGAGCGCAGGCGGGAGAGCTCCGCGTCACCGAGGCCGGCGGCGCGCAGGCGGCGTTCGCGGTCGGTGTGGGTGCGGCGCGAGCCCATCGCGCCCACGTAGGCCACCGGCAGCCGCAGCGCCTCCGTCAGCAGGGGCACGTCGAACTTGGCGTCGTGGGTCAGGACGCACAGCACCGTGCGGCCGTCGGTCTCGGTGCGCCGCAGGTAGCGGTGCGGCCAGTCGACGACGACCTCGTGGGCGTCGGGGAACCGGGCCGGCGTGGCGAACACCGGGCGCGCGTCGCAGACGGTGACGTGGTAGCCGAGGAAACGGCCTGCCCGGACCAGCGCCGCCGCGAAGTCGACCGCACCGAAGACGATCATGCGGGGCGGGGGCACGTTCGACTCCACGAGCAGCGTGAGTCCGCCCGGGCAGTGCGAGCCGTCCTCCCCGACTTCGACGGTGCCGGTGCGCCCCGCGTCCAGCAGGGCGCGGGCCTCCTCCGCCGCCGTCCGGTCCAGCTCGGCAGAACCCCCGAGGCTGCCTTGCCGGGTGCCGTCGGGGCGCGTCAGCAGGGCCCGTCCGAGGAGGTGCGCGGGGCCGCGGACGACGCGGGCGAGGGCCGCCGGTTCGCCGTGCGCGGCAGCCGTCACCGCCGAGCGGACCGCCGGGTCCGCGTCGACCGCGGTGACGAGCACATCGATGACCCCACCGCAGGTCAGCCCGACGGCGAAGGCGTCCGCGTCGCTGTAGCCGAACCGTTCGACGACCGGAGTGCCGTCCAGCAGGGCCCGGGTGCACAGCTCGTACACCGCCCCCTCGACACAGCCTCCGGAGACCGAGCCGATCGCCGTCCCGTCCGCGTCGACGGCGAGCGCGGCGCCGGGGCCACGCGGCGCGCTGCCGCCGACGGAGATCACGGTGGCCACCGCGAACCGCCGGCCCTCGGCCAGCCAGCCGCTGAGCTCACCGGCGATGTCAAGCATCCGGGGCTCCCGCCCCGAGGATCCGGTCCGGGCGGATCGGCAGGTCCCGGTGGCGTACGCCCGTCGCGTGCCACACCGCGTTGGCGATGGCCGCCGCCGCTCCCACGATGCCGATCTCGCCGATGCCCTTGATGCCCACCGGGTCCTCCGGGTCCGGGTCGTCCACCCAGTCCGCCTCGACAGCGGGGACGTCGGCGTGGGACGCGATGTGGTAGCCGGCGAGATCCGCGCCGTACAGGCCGCCGAAGGCGCGGTCGCGGACCGCCTCCTCGTGCAGAGCCATGGAGATGCCCCAGGTCATGCCGCCGACGAGCTGGCTGCGGGCGGTGAGCGGGTTGACGATGCGGCCCGCGGCGAAGATGCCGAGCATGCGCAGCACGCGCACCTCGCCGGTGGCGGGGTCGACGGCGACCTCGGCGAACTGCGCGCCGAAGGAGTGCCGCTCCTGCTGGGCGAGGGCGCCGAGCGCCTCGGTGGTGTCCGCGCGCACGGTGATGCCGTCCGGCGGGATGTCCGCTCCGAGCGAGAGCCGCTCGCGCAGCTCCTCCGCGGCGGCCGTGACCGCCCACGACCAGGACCGGGTGCCGGTGGAGCCACCGGCGATCATCGCTGGTCCGAAGGCGCTGTCGCCGATCCGCACCCGCACCCGGTCCGGCGCCACCCGAAGGGCGTCGGCGGCGACCAGCGTGAGCGCCGTACGGGCCCCGGTGCCGATGTCGGCGGCGGCGATCCGCACGGTGAAGGTGCCGTCGGGCTCCGCGGTCAGCGTCGCCGTGGAGGGTCCGGCGCCGGCCGGGAAGGACGCGGCGGCAGTGCCGGTGCCGAGCAGCCGGCGGCCCTCACGCCGGATGCCGGGGCGCGGGTCGCGGTCGGCCCAGCCGAACCGGCGGGCGCCCTCACGGAAGCAGGCGGCGAGATGGCGGCCGGCGAACGGCAGCCCGGACACCGGACCGCGCTCGGGGTCGTTGCGCAGCCGCAGCTCGATCGGGTCGAGGCCGGCCTTCGCGGCGAGTTCGTCGAGCGCCGACTCCAGGGCGAACGCACCCGGCGCCTCACCCGGCGCGCGCATCCAGGTCGGTGACGGCACGTCGAGGCGGACGACCTCGTTGGCCGTGCGGTGCGCGTCGGCGTCGTACATCACGCGGGCGGGTCCCGCGGCGGGCTCGACGAACTCGTACACGGTCGACGTCCGGTTCAGGGAGCGGTGCTCCAGGGCGCGCAGCCGTCCGTCGGCGTCGGCTCCGAGCCTGACCCGCTGGGCGGTGGGGCTGCGGTGGCCGGTGAGGCTGAACATCTGGCGCCGGGTCAGGACCACCCGCACCGGCCGGTCCAGAATCCGCGCGGCCATCACCGCGGCGACCTGGTGGGCGCGGATCCCCTTGCTGCCGAAGCCGCCACCGACGTGCTCGGAGCGCACGCGCACCGCCGCGGGGTCGAGCGTGAACAGGTTGGCCAGTTCGCTCTGGACCCAGGTGGCGCCCTGGTTGGAGTCGAGGAGGTCGAGCCGCCCGTCCTCCCAGCGCGCGGTCGCCGCGTGCGGCTCCATCATCGCGTGGTGTTCTTCGGGGGTGGTGTACTCGGCGTCCACCACGAAGGCGGAGGCGGCGAGTTCGGCCTCCAGGTCGCCCTTCTCCGTCACGCCCGGCATATGCCCGTCGACCGCGTACGCGTCCGGCCGGCCGGCGGTGAGGGCCGTGTCGTGCGGCTCCTCGTCGTACGCCACGACGAGCGACTCGGCGGCCTCCCGGGCCTGTTCGGGTGTCTCGGCGACGACCAGCGCGACCGGCCAGCCCGCGTGCGGCACGCGGTCGTGCTGGAAGACGGCGGCGGTCGGGTCGGGGACGCCGAGCATGCCGACGTAGTCGGTGGTGAGCCGGGGCGCGTTGCCGTGGTGCAGGACGGCGAGCACGCCGGGCATCTCCAGGACGGGACCGGTGTCCACGGACCGGATGCGGCCGCGGGCCACGGTGGAGACGACCAGCCAGCCGTGGGCGAGGCCGGGCAACGGGAACTCGGCGGCGTAGCGGGCGGCTCCGGTCACCTTGTCGTGGCCCTCCACGCGCGTGTGCGCGGTGCCGATCGCGCCGGCCGCCGTGGTGGGGCGGGGTGTGGTGGTGGTCATCGGGCGGCCTCCTCGGCGAGTTCGGTCAGCACGGCCACGACGAGGTTGCGCATGAGGGTCACCTTGTAGGCGTTGTCGGGCAAGGGGCGGGCCGCGGCCAGTTCGGCGTCCGCGGCGGCGGCGAAGTGCTCGGCGTCGGCCGGGGCGCCGAGGAGCGCGCGTTCGGCGGAGCGGGCCCGCCAGGGACGGGAGGCGACCGCGCCGAACGCCAGGCGCACGTCGCGCACGGCACCGTCCCGGACGTCGAGGGCGGCGGCGATCGAGCCGATCGCGAAGGCATAGGAGGCGCGCTCGCGCACCTTGCGGTAGCGGGAGGCGGCGGCGACCGGCGCGGGCGGCAGTGTGACGCCGGTGATCAGCGCGCCCGGCGGCAGCACCGTCTCACGGTGCGGGGTGTCCCCCACCGGCAGATAGAAGTCGGCCAGCGGCGACTGTCCCGGACCGTCGGCGGTCTCGTAGGAGACGACGGCGTCGAACGCGGTCAGCGCCACGCCCATGTCGGACGGGTGGACGGCGACGCAGTGCTCGGAGGCTCCGAGGATCGCGTGATTGCGGTGCTCGCCCTCGACGGCGGGGCAACCGCTGCCCGGTTCCCGCTTGTTGCAGGGTTTGGTCACGTCGGCGAAGTAGCCGCAGCGCGTGCGCTGGAGGAGATTGCCGCCGACGGTCGCCATGTTGCGCAGCTGGCCCGAGGCCCCGGCGAGGACCGCCTGGGTCAGGGCCGGGTAGCGGCGGCGGACCTCGGGGTGGGCGGCGAGGTCGCTGTTGGTGACGGTGGCGCCGATGCGCAGTCCGCCGTCGTCGGTCGGCTCGATGCGGTCCAGCGGGAGCCGGCGGATGTCGACCAGACGGGCCGGGCGCTCGACGCCGGTCTTCATCAGGTCGACGAGGTTGGTGCCGCCGCCGAGGTAGCGGGCGTCGGGGTCCGCGTCGAGCAGGGCCACCGCACCGGTGACGTCGTCGGCGCGGTGGTAGCCGAACTCCCTCATGCCACAGCCTCCTTGGCCTCGTCCTGGGTTTCGTCGCCGGTCCGGTCGCGGGTTTCGTCGGGGCGGGCGGCGGCGCGGGCGACGGCCTCGACGATCGACACGTAGGCGCCGCAGCGGCAGAGGTTGCCGCTCATCCGCTCGCGGATCTCCTCGGGGGTGAGAGGCGGGGGCCCGGCCTCGGGCCGTACGTCGTCGGTGGCGGCGCTCGGCCAGCCCGCGGCGTGCTCCTGGATCACGGCGACCGCGGAACAGATCTGACCCGGTGTGCAGTACCCGCACTGGAGGCCGTCCAGGTCGAGGAACGCCTGCTGCACGGGGTGCAGCCGCTCGCCCTGGGCCATGCCCTCGATGGTGGTGATCTCCCGGTCCTCGGCGGCCACCGCGAGCTGGAGGCAGGAGACGGTCCGGCGGCCGTCCACCAGGACGGTGCAGGCGCCGCACTGGCCCTGGTCGCAGCCCTTCTTGGTACCGGTCAGATCCAGGCGCTCGCGCAGGGCGTCGAGGAGTGTGGTGCGGTGGTCGACGGACAGCTGGTGCTTCTCGCCGTTGATGTTCAGGGTGACGGTGCTGGACGTCGAGAGGGGCATGGACAGCCTTCCTTCGCGGATCCGGGCACGCCCTGAGCGTGGCTGCCGGACGGCGGACGGATGAGGACACAGGCCGAAGACGGGGGCGTGGAGACAGAGCGGGAGCACGCAGATACGATGACCAGAAGCGGACAGCTGTCCGCTACTCCGAAAACCGTAGTGGACAGCTGTCCGGTTAGCAAGAGGGCGGGTTTCGGCCACGGCCCACGAGGAGGACGAGTGGGGCAGGAGAAGGACGCACCCTTGCGCTCGGACGCCCAGCGCAATCGTGAGCGCATCCTGGAAGTGGCCGTGGCCGAGCTGACCCGCTCGGCGGACACCCCGCTGAGCGTGATCGCCAAGAAGGCGGGCGTCGGGCAGGGCACGTTCTACCGGAACTTCCCCAATCGTGAGGCGCTGGTCCTGGAGATCTACCGGCACGAGGTGCAGCAGGTCGCCGACACCGCGGACCAGCTGCTCGCCACGCGGGAACCCGACCGTGCCCTGCGCGAGTGGATGGACCGGCTGGCCCGGTTCGCCATGACCAAAGCCGGCCTGGCGGACGCGATCCGGCAGGCCACCAGCGCGCCCGGGAGCCCCGCGACGCCGGGCAAGACCCCGGTGACCGAGGCGATCGAACGCCTGCTGCGGGCCGCCGAGGAGGCCGGCACCATCCGCCCGGGGGTGACCGCGGAGGACTTCTACCTGACGATCGCGGGCCTCTGGCAACTCGACCCCCACGGCGACTGGCACCCGCGAGCGACCCGCCTCCTGGACATCGTCATGGACGGCCTCCGGGCGGGGGCAAGGGAACACTAGAGCCCGCGAAGAGAGCACCCACGGCGACAACGGCGCCGACCGGGGCACGCCACTGCCCGGCAACGCGAGCCCCGTACGCACTTGTGCCCTGCCCCGGGGCCCACGGCCGGCAAGCGCAGCGGCTCCGCGGAGGTGGGCGCGCGCCCCGCCGGGGCGGTGGGCGTCAGCGGCCACCCAGCCGCGCGGGCGGCCAAGCCCCGTGGCCGAGAGGAGCCGGCGGCGCGGGGAGGCCCAACCGCGGGCGGAGGGCCCAGGTGCGGCGAGCCGTGTCACGCCAGCGGCGTCCGAGGCGGCAGGCGCGGCCCGGGTCAGGCCACGGCCGCCCGAGGCCGCACGCGGGGAGCCCGAGTCAAGCCACCGCCGCCCCAGGCCGCACGCGGGGAGCCCGAGTCAAGCCACCGCCGCCCCAGGCCGCACGCGCGGAGCCCGAGTCAAGCCACCGCCGCCCCAGGCCGCACGCGCGGCAAGCCCGAGTCAAACCACCGCCGCCCCAGGCCGCACGCGCGGCAAGCCCGAGTCAAACCACCGCCGCCCAAGGCCGCACGCGGGAGCCCGAGTCAAACCACCGCCGCCCAAGGCCGCACGCGCGGCAAGCCCGAGTCAAACCACCGCCGCCCCAGGCCGCACGCGCGGCCCGGGTCGTCAGGCCACCGCCGCCCGAGGCCGCACGCGCGGCAAGCCCGAGTCAGGCCACCGCCGTCGGTGCCAGTTCTCTCAGTTGTTCCAGGGCCGCACGCACCGCCGGGCGGGTGTGGCCGCCGCCCCGGGTGCAGGTGAGCAGCTTGCGGTGCGGGTCACCGGTGCAGCGCACGCGGGCGATCGGCAGGTGCGGGGTGAGGTGGGCCAGGCGTGGGATCAGGGCCACGCCGAGACCGTGGGCGACGAGATGCGCGGTCACGTTCCAGTCGTGGGCGTGGTGGACGACGTCCGGGCTGAAGCCGGCCGCGCCGCACGCCGACATCACATGCAGCCGGCAGGGGCTCTCCGGCACCGGCGCGATCCACGACTCGTGCGCCGCCTCCGCCAGGTCGATCCGCTCCCGCCCCGCCAGCGGGTGTCCCTCGGGCACCACCAGGTCGAACGGGTCTTTCAGCAGGGGCTTTTGGTCGAAGCGGGTGTCGCTCAGCGGCGGGTTGTGCGGGGTGGCCTCCACGACGGCCAGGTCGGCGGCTCCCTCGAAGAGCAGGTCGAAGCTCTGCGGCACCCCTGCCTCGAGAATCCGTACGGACAGCCGGGGATGGCGCTCACCGAGCCGCGCCGCCATGGGCGCCAGCAGCACGGAGACGGCCACCGGGAACCCGGTCACCCGCAGCAGGCCCGCGGGCGCGCCGTGATCGGCCCGCAGATCCAGTTCGGCCTGCTCCCAGCGGGCCTGGATGGCGTCGGCGTGCGCCAGCAGACTCTGCGCGGCCGAGGTGAGCCGCACCCCGCGCCCCTGCGGTTCGAGCAGGTCGACGCCGAGGTCCCGGGCGAGCTGACGGATCTGCTGGGAGGCGGCGGACGGGGTGAAGTGCAGTGCCTGGGCGGCGGCGGTGACCGTGCCGTAGTGGGCGACCGCCCTGAGGACATGCAGCCGGCGCAGGTCAATCATGAAGTCCACGCTTCACGGTCGCGTCCACAAAGTCAACCTGGACGTGTACGGACAGGAGGCCGCACGCTGGTGGTGTCGCGACGATCGACGGCCGCACCACACCGCACGCACGAGGAGTCGAGGAGTCACCATGGCCAGCACGACCGGCAGCACGGGCACGACCGGCACCGCATGCCCGCACTGCGGATGGCCGGACGACGCGGAGCCGTTCCAGGTGGTGTCGCGGCACGGCACCGCGGCGGGCAGCACGGTATGGACCCGCTGCGGCTGCGGTTCGCTGCAGGTCCGCGTCGCCGACGGCGGCGGCGTCCGCATCGTCTCCCGCAGCAGGCCCGCCGACGCCCCGTCCGGCGGGGTGGGCCGGTGAGCGGGCGGAGACCGCCGTTGACAGGCGGCTGGGCACACCCGTACTAATCGAACCGGCCGGGGCGGGTGATCCCGGCCGGGAGCGGAGGCGCGGGCGTGCAGAGACATCCCCTGTCGGGGGTCACGGTGGTCAGCCTGGAGCAGGCCGTGGCCGCGCCCTACGCCACCCGGCAGCTCGCCGACCTCGGTGCCCGCGTCATCAAGGTGGAGCGGCCCGGCGAGGGCGACTTCGCCCGGCGCTACGACACCACCGTCCACGGGCACTCCAGCTACTTCGTGTGGATCAACCGCTCGAAGGAATCCCTCACGCTGAACCTGAAGGACCCGCGGGGCCTGGAGATCCTGCACGGCCTGCTCGACGGCGCCGACGTCTTCGTGCAGAACCTGGCACCGGGCGCGACCGGCCGCCTGGGCCTCGGCACCGACGAGCTGACCCGGCGCTACCCCCGGCTGATCCCGTGCACGATCTCCGGCTACGGCACCACCGGCCCGTGGGCCGACCGCAAGGCGTACGACATGCTGGTGCAGTGCCAGACGGGCCTGGTCTCGCTGACCGGCACGCCGGACGGCACCGCCCGCACGGGCATCTCGGTCGCCGACATCGCCGCCGGGATGTACGCGTACAGCGGCATCCTGACCGCCCTGTACACCCGCGCGACCACCGGCACCGCGCACCCGGTGGAGGTGTCCCTGTTCGAGGCGCTCGCCGAGTGGATGGGCCAGCCCGCCTACTACACCCGCTACGGCGGCAACCAGCCCCCGCGCCTGGGCACGCAGCACGCCACCATCGCCCCGTACGGCACCTATGAGGCCGCCGACGGGCGGGAGGTGCTGTTCTCCATCCAGAACGAGCGCGAGTGGGCCGCGCTGTGCACCGAGTTCCTCGGGCGGCCCGAGCTGACGGACGATCCGCGCTTCGCCACCGGCTCCGACCGCGTGGCGCACCGCGAGGAGCTGAACGTCGTCATCGCCGAGCGTTTCGCCCGCTCGGACGCCGATGAGCTGCTGAAGGACCTGGAGGCCATCGGGATCGCCTGCGCCGGCGTCAACGACATCGCCGCCTTCCTCGACCACCCGGTCCTCGCGGCCCGCGACCGCTGGGGCGAGGTGGCGGTGCCCGGCGGCGCGATGGTCGAGGCCCTGCTCCCGCCCGCCGACCTCGCGGGACTGCCGCCGCGCATGGACCCGGTGCCGGCCGTGGGCGAGCACACGGAGGCGATCCTCGGGGAACTGGGCCACTCCCCCGCCGCCATCGAGGCGCTGCGCGCGGACGCGGTGATCTGAGACACCGGGAGCCGGGTCGCGCTACGGGCTCACCGACCCGTGGTGCCCCTGGAGCGCCGCCAGGACGTCCTCGTCCGTCAGCTGCTCGAAGTCGTCGTACCACTGCCCGACGGCCATGAACCCGGCCGGCTCGTACAGGCACACCACCTCGTCGGCCTCCCTGCGCATCGACTCGGCGCCCTCCGGTGCGGCGACCGGGGCCGCGAACACCAGCCGGGCGGGGCTCTGCCGTCGCAGGGACCGCAGGGCGGCCCGGGCCGTGGAGCCGGTGGCCAGGCCGTCGTCGACGACGATCACGGTGCGGTCCTCCAGTTCCGGGGCCGGCCTGCCCTGGCGGTACAGCGCCTCGCGGCGGCGCAGCTCGGTGCGCTCCCGCTCCACCACCGGGGCGAGATCGGCCTCGCTCAGACCCAGTCGGCCCAGGGCGTCGAGGTCGAAGAGCGGGACCTCGTCGCCGGCCATGGCGCCGACGCCGTACTCCTCGTGGAAGGGCGCTCCGATCTTCCGTACGACGAGGACGTCGAGCGGGGCGTCGAGCGCCCGGGCGACCTCCTCGGCCACGGCGACACCGCCGCGGGGCAGGGCCAGGACGACGGGATCGGGCAGAGCCCCTTCGTCCTGCCGCACGCGCAGCCGCTCGGCCAGCTCATGGCCGGCCTGCCGGCGATCACGGAAGCGCATGCCCGTGCACCTCCCTCTCCTTCTCGGCCGGGAGCACCTGTTTCCAGCCAGGGACTGTTTCCAGCCGGGGACCTGTTACGTGCCGGGAGCACCTGATCGGCACCCGCGTACCCATCGGCCGGTGCGCGAAGCGTGCGCCGGGCGCCTTCCGCCGATGGCGCGAAGTGTGGGACGCGTGTCGTTGACGCCATGCCGCGCGCCGGTGGAGCGTGGTGGGGTGACTCAGCGCCACGGTGTCCAGCGCCGTATCGACTTCGTCGTCTTCGACGGCCTCCAGCCGCTCGATCTCGTCGGCCCGCACGAGGTGTTCCAGGGCGCCGCGCGGCATGCCGGCGGCTATGTCTGCCGCACCGTGGCGAGCCGTGCCGGGCCGGTCCGGTCGGGCAGCGGGCTGCTCGTGCACGCCGAGCACGGCGTCGCGGACCTGGACCCGGCCGGCACGGACACGCTCGTGGTGGTCGGCGGCAGCGGGGTGGATGCGGCGCGGCACGACGAGGCACTGGTCGCCTGGGTCGCCGCCGCGGCGCGAGGCGCCCGGCGGGTCGCCTCGGTGTGCAGCGGGGTGTTCCTGCTGGCGGCCGCGGGACTGCCCGACGGATGCCGCGTCACCACGCACTGGGGGCGCGGACGGCAGCTGGCGCGGGAGCATCCCGAACTGCGGGTGGACTGCGATCCGATCTTCGTACGGGACGGGCGGGTGTGGACATCGGCCGGGGTCACCGCGGGGATGGATCTGGCGCTGGCCCTGGTGGAGGACGATCTCGGCCGTGACGTCGCGCACGCGGTGGCCCGTGACCTGGTGCTGTTCCTGCGCCGGCCGGGCGGTCAGTCGCAGTTCAGCGTGGCGCTGTGGTCGCGCCAGCCGGCCTCGGACCCGCTGCGGGCCGCGGTCGCCGCGATCCACGCGGACCCCGGCGCCCGGCACACGGTCGCCGACCTGGCGGCGCGCGCCGGGCTCAGCCCGCGTCACCTCCAGCGCCGCTTCACCGCGGAACTGGGCCTCCCGCCCGCCGCGTTCGTCGAGCAGGTGCGCGTCGAGGCCGCGCGGCGGGCGCTGACCGAGGGGGACGAGCCGCTGGAGGCCGTCGCCCGCCGCTGCGGCTTCGGCACGGCCGAGACCCTGCGCCGTACGTTCCACCGCCGGATCGGCGTCGCCCCGTCCGACTACCGCTCGCGCTTCCGCTCCACCACGCCGCAACGACCGTTGCGCGACGACGACTTGGAGGACCACCTCGCATGACGACCTACGGACTGCTCGTCTTCGACGACGCGGAGGAACTGGACTTCGTCGGCCCCTGGGAGGTGTTCACCGTCTCCGCCAGGCTGCGCGACAGCGGCGACCGGGCCGTGCTGATCGCCGAGCGCCCCGCTCCGGTGCGCTGCAACAAGGGCCTGCGGGTGCTGCCCGACCACACCCTCGACGACCATCCGCCGCTGGACGTCCTCCATGTGCCGGGCGGGCAGGGGGCGCGCACGGTGCAGCCGCACAACGCGGTGGTGACCGACTGGATCGCGAAGGCGGCGGCGCGGGCCGAGTGGGTGCATTCCGTGTGCACCGGCACCTTCCTGCTGCACGCCGCGGGCCCGGCGCGCGGACGCCGCGTGGCCACGCACCGGAGCCACGAGGACACCCTCGAGGCCCTCGGTGACGTGACCGTCGTGCGCGACGCCCGCTATGTCGTCGACGGCAACGTCGTCACCAGTCAGGGCGTCTCCGCCGGCATCGACAGCGCCCTGTGGCTCGTCGGCCGGATCCACGGCCGCGAGCACGCCCGCCAGGTGCGCCGCTACCTCCAGTACGACCCCGCCCCGCCCTATCTCGCGGACGAACCGGTCTGACGGCCGTTCGGGCGGTGGTGCGGCGGCCCGGCATGGGTGGGCGCGGGTCGGGCAGGCGAAGGTCATGGTCGGTTACGCGGGCGACTACGGGCACGGTGGCGCGGCGGGTGCGAGCGGGCACCGGACGGTGCCGCACGACGACGAGGTGCGCATCGAGGCGTGGGCGGCGAGCCGGGAGAACTGCCTGGCTGAGGCGGTCGTGGCGATGGTGGAGTGCTTCGCCGACGTCTCCGGGGTGCGGCCGAGCTCGGTGGGGCGGATCCGGCTGGAGGTGGCGAGCGACGACGACCTGCTGGCCTCGCTGCTGGA
Source organism: Streptomyces sp. NPDC052012 (assembly GCF_040689265.1). Taxonomy (NCBI): domain Bacteria; kingdom Bacillati; phylum Actinomycetota; class Actinomycetes; order Kitasatosporales; family Streptomycetaceae; genus Streptomyces; species Streptomyces sp. NPDC052012. The sequence goes on along the minus strand of NZ_JBFAXA010000002.1, from coordinate 574,012 downwards.
CGAGGTGCTGTTCCGGGTGGAGGTGTACGGGCAGGTGCCGGTGGACGTGGAGGCGGACGAGGCCGAGGGCGGTCTCGACGTCCGGCTGGCGGTCGCAGGGCTCGCGGACGTGCGGGTCACCGGGGACGTCCCGACGAGCGTCGTCTGGGAGGAACTGCGGATCGGTCCGGGGCCGTACGGGTGGTCCTGCGCGGTCACCGTGGACGCGTGAGGCCCTGCGCGCGGGACGCCGACGCGTCGCATGTCCGGCGGCCGTGGGGGTACACCGGGGCACATGACCGGCATCGACATCGGCAGTGACGCCTTCCAGGACCACACCTTCATCGGGCGCCGGTATGCGTACGAGGCGGCGAACGTCTCCCCTCCGCTGCGGTGGAGCGGCGTACCGGACGACGCGGCGGAGCTGGTGCTGCTCTGCGAGGATCCCGACGCCCCCTCGGGCACGTTCGTGCACTGGCTCGTGGCCGGGATCGACCCGCGCTGCGACGGGGTCGGCGAGGGGCAGGCCCCGCCGGGCGGGACCGAGCTCGTCAACGGCTACGGCGAGCGCGGCTGGGGCGGACCGCATCCCCCTCCGGGCGACGAGGCGCACCACTACGTCTTCCGGCTGTACGCCCTGTCCGAGCCGTCCGCCCTGCCCGAAGCGCCCCGCGCGGACGAGGTGCACGAGGCGGTCGGGAAGGCGCGGCTCGCCGAGGGCACGCTGGTGGGCCTGTACCGGCGCTGAGCCACCCGGCGCGGGCCGTCAGCGGGTGGGTGCCGCCCTGCTGATGTCCGCCAGCGCCGAGTGCGGGTCCTCGGTGGCGGCGAGGTCGCCGAGGCTGACGACGCCCACCGGGCAGCCGCCGCGCTCGACGACGGGCAGACGGCGTACGGCGTGTTCCCGCATCAGCTCGACGGCGTGGTCGGTGGTGTCCTCCGGGGTGAGCGTCACCAGCGGCGGACGGGTGCACAGGGAGCCGACCGTGGTGGCCTCCGGGTCGCTGCCCTCCGCGACCGCCCGCAGCACGATGTCGCGGTCGGTGAGCACACCGAACAGATCGCAGTCGTAGGCCACGAGGACGTCACCGATGTCCCTGTCGCGCATCAGCCGCGCCGCCCGCGCCACCGTGGTCATGGGTTCGACGGACGCGGTGTCCGGCGACATCACGTCCCGTATCCGCCGGGTCATGGGCACCTCCCCGGTACTGGACTGCCGGAAAATCCCCGTGTCCGCCGCGTAGCCCGCTGCGGGGCCGGTAAACCGGCCTCGTTTTGCCCCCGCGGTCTCCGGTCGCTTGGATGTGCCGGGTGGCGGGAGAGGGCGGGGCGCGCGGGGGCCCGGGGCGGCGGTTCGGGTGGCTGTGGGCGGCGTACGGGGTGAGCGCCTTCGGCACGCGTCTGGCGTTCGACGCGTTCGCGCTGATCGCGGTTCTGGTGCTGGACGCCGGACCGGCGGAGGTGTCGCTGCTGGCGGCGACCGGACCGTTGGTCGGCGCGGTCCTGGCGGTGCCGCTCGGCCCGTGGGTGGAGTTCCGCCGCAAACGGCCGGTGATGATCGCGGCGGACCTGGTGCGGTGCGGTGTGCTGGTGAGCATCCCCGTCGCGTACGCCCTCGGCCGGCTCACCCTGGGGCAGCTGCTGGTGGTGTCGGTCGTGGTGGCCGCGGCGGACATCACCTTCAACGCCGCCGCGGGCGCCTTCCTGAAGGGGCTGTTGACGAAGGAGGCACTGCTCGTCGCGAACGGGCGGCTCGAGGCGACGACCTGGACCACCACGATGCTCGGGCCGCCGCTCGGCGGGGCGGCGATGGGCTGGTTCGGGCCGGTGACGACAGTGGTGGCCGACGCGGTCAGCTATCTGCTCTCGGCGGGCGCCCTCGGCGCGATCGGCGCGGCGGAGGAGAAGCCGGCGCGCCCCGTCGCACGGTCCCGGCTGCGGGCCGGTGAGCTGCTCGCCGGCTGGCGGTACATCCTCGGCAGCGTGGCGCTGCGCCCGCTGTTCCTCAACACGGTCCTGGTGAACGGGCTGATCATGGCGACCTCACCGTTGCTGATCGTGCTCATGGTCGGCCCGCTCGGCTTCGCGCCCTGGCAGTACGCACTGGCCTTCGCCGTGCCTTGTCTCGGCGGGCTGATCGGCTCCCGGCTGTCGCCGCGCCTGGTGGCGCGGTACGGGCGGCACCGGGTGCTGCGCACGGCGGGGGCGCTGCGGGCGTGCTGGCCGCTCGGGCTGGTGTTCATCGGGCCGGGCACGGCGGGGCTGGTGCTGGTGATGGTGGTCGAGTTCGGGCTGATCACGTGCGTGGGGGTGTTCAACCCGGTGCTGGCCACCGAACGCCTGGTGCGGACCCCGACGGACCGGGTCGCCCGTACGCTGTCGGCCTGGTCGGCGTCCGGCAAGGCCGCGATCGCCGCCCTGACCGCCCTGTGGGGCCTGCTGGCCGCCCTCGTCGGGACCCGGACGGCGATCGCCCTCGCCGGTTGCCTGCTCCTGGCCACGGTGCCGCTGCTCCCCCGCGCGGACGACGGCAGCGGCTCCGAGGACGGGGCTCGCTCAGACGGCCCCGGGGACGTCCTCCGTGACGCCGTTCAGGGGTGAGGCCGGGTCACTGCCGTAGGGGCGGGTGATGACCTCCAGGCCGTGGCCGGCCGGATCCGCGAAGTACACTCCCCGGCCGCCGTCGTTGCGGTTGATCCGGCGAGGGTGCCGGCCGTGCGGGTCCGCCTGGATCGGGACACGGGAATCCACGAGCCGGGCGAGGATCGCGTCGAACTCGTCCTCGGAGACGAGGAACGCGTAGTGCTGCACGGGGATGTCGGCGTCGACGGCCGCGAAGTCCAGGGTGACGCCGTTGGCGGTCGTCACCGGCAGGAACATTCCGGCCGGTTCCCCGACCTCCAGGCCCAGGATCCGGGCGAGGAAACGGGCGGACTTCTCCCGATCACGGGTGAGAACGATGGTGTGGTTGAACTCGACTGACATGAAGTCAATGCCTCCACGGGCATCCGCGGCACCTCCATGCCTCACCCGGCCGGTGACCGACACGCGATGCCGCGCGAGTGAGGATACCCGCGCTCCCTGACATCTGTCAGGAACACAGCAGCCCCGCGGCTCCCTAGGGTGCGGTAGCGGCGGCCCGGTCCGGCGACCCGCCGGTCGCAGCCGCAGGCAAGGCACGCATCGTCGATGTCCGGGGGACAACCATGAAGCATCTGACCCGTCGTACCGCCACCGCACTGGTCGCGGCGGCACTCACCGCCGGCGGCCTGACCGCCACCGCGCAGGCCGCGCCCGCGGCCCCCGCCGCGCCGGCCGGCGGCGACCCGACGCTCACCGACGTCTACATCTGGGCCACGAACGTCAACCTGCGCGAGCGCCCGACCCGGCAGTCCAACGTCCTGGCGGTCCGGTCGAAGTACTGGCTGGACGCGGTGTGCCAGACGCGGGGCGAGACCGTCACCGACCCCGCCGTGGGCACCAACAACTGGTGGACCGCCGTCCAGGAGTTCGCCGGCAGCGACATCGCCTGGGTGAACAACCTCTACCTGCGCGGCGGCCAGAAGATCGCGGGCGTCCCCGACTGCTGAGCGGCTCACCGGGACGTACGCAGAAGCACGGAGAAGCACGAGAAGGGAGGACGTCATGGACAGGCTGAGGCGCGCCCGGCGCCTGCTGGGCACGGCCGTGGCCGGCGCCGCACTGGCGCTGGTCCCGGTGTCGGCGAGCGCTCTGGAGGGGCCGGCCGGCACCACCACCGGCACGCAGCAGGTGCAGTCCCGGGGCGGGTACTTCCTCGGTGACGGCGTCAACATCCGCAGCCGGCCCGTCAACGGCACCATCCTCGGCAAGGGCTACTTCGGGGAGAGGTTCACGGCGCACTGCTGGAACGCGGACGGCAACTGGATCTACCTCACCGCGCACCGGGGGAACGTCACCGGATGGGTCAGCGTGAACTACGTGTACTACACGGACTCGGGGCCGATGGGGTACTGCTGACCGGGGGCACGACGGCGTGTGGGCGGCCACCGGAGTCACGGTGGCCGCCCACAAGGCCCTTCTCGGTGCGGTGCCTGTCCTGCTGGTTCGGCGCTCAGTACCAGCCCGTCGTGGCCAGGACGTGGCCGTCGCAGGTGAGCATGGCCCGGGAGACCCGGCCGTGGAGGTTGTTGCCGATCATCGTGTAGGCGTAGGTGATGCCGGGGTCGACGGTCTCGGCGACCCAGCCGTCGGCGCGGCCCACCCCGTTGTTCGAACGCTCCAGCACCGCGGAGCAGTTGGCGCGCGAGTTCTCGATGCGGGCGAAGGAACCGCACTTGTCCGAGTAGAAGTACTTCAGGGCCATGCCCTCGGCGTACCGGGTGGCCCCGACCTGCCGGAAGGTTCCCGAGCAGCTGGAGATGGTGGGGTACTGCCCCTCCATGCCGTAGGCACCGTAGTTCCCGCCCGAGTACGGGGCGGCCTGGGCGGAGGTGGGCAGGAGCGCCATCACTGCGGCGGCGCCCCCGGCGGCCAGCAGAGTCCTGAGCGAACGGCGGCTCATGGTCCCTCTTTCCTGTGTCGGCGGTGTGGTGGCACCGGACGACGGCTCGCTGCCGTCGCTCGGTGTTCGTGACCGTACGGGTCGTCACCGCCCGCCCGACACCTGACAGATATCAGGGTCAGAACCTGGTCCTGCGCGGCAGCAGGGCGAGATGCTCCTCGCGGACCAGGCCGAAGCGCAGGGCGACCGAGGCCAGACGGGCCCGCTTGGCGCCGGTGCGGGCGCCGCCGTCGGGAGGGCCCGCCTCCTCGCCCAGGTCCAGGCGCAGCTTGGTGAAGGCCAGATAGTCGATGTGGTAGTTCACCGCGGAACGGGTCAGGTCGCGGCAGGACCGAAGGGGCCGCAGCCGTTCCACGATCTCCCCGACGCCGGGCAGCGCGGAGTCGGAGGGGTCACGCAGCCGGGGCTCGCACAGTGCGACGAGCACGAGGAAGTACTTCGACGTGAGGTCCAGCGCGAACGGGTGGACGGTCTGTTCGCCGGTGCCGTCGGCGGACCGCTCGCCCAGATAGGCGTGCTGGGGGGCGAAGACCTTGAAGGAGGCGGTCCCGTTCAGCGCGGGCAGCACCACACGGGAGAACTCGAAGGGGACGGGCGCGCCGAGCCGGCCCGGTGCGACGGTGATGTACTCGCCGGCGCCCTCCAGGTTCTCCACCACGTAGGAGACGCTGCGGCTGAAGTTGGACAGCCGCCAGTAGTCGCCGGCCGCCTCCAGCTGGCCTGCGTGGCGGGAGATTCCGGGGTCGCTCAGCGCGATGGCCACGCCCCCGCCGCCGGGCAGCCCGCGGCCGAAGCCGACGATGTCACCGGGCCCGAGATGCAGCAGCTCGGGCTTGCGGGCCCCGCCCTCGGCCGGGCTCGCGACGTCCCGCGGGCCCGCGGGATCCGGCAGCTGCACGATGATCGTTTCCATGGCGGCTCTCCCGACGAGTCGCCAGGATTGTAGGGGCGGTTCCGGTGGTCAGCGAGGCGGCGCGTCGGCGCGGGAGGCCGCCTCCTCCACGTGTGCGGCCACTCGTTCCAGGAAGCGGCGCACCTCTTCCGGCGGCAGCAGGAGGGCGTCACCGCGGGGGCGTTCGAAGCTGTGCAGCGCGGCCTCGAGAAGGGGCCGGAACTCCGGCTCGGTGCCGGCCACCGCCTCCGCCGCCCGGCGCTTGGGCAGCCAGCGGCCGGTGCGGCAGAACATCACGGTGCGGCAGCCGTTGAGCACCCGGTTGTCCGCCAGATGCCCCTCACCGCCGGCGTGTTCGCGGACGGAGGCGCGGAGTACGGCGAACAGCGCGGGGGCGTCCGGCGCCGCGATGACCTCCCGCGCGGGCGGGCCGTACAGCGCGTGTCCGGACTGGCGTGCGACTGAGCGGTCGATGACGTACCAGAAGGACGGGGACTCGCGCGGGTCGTAGCTCACCTTCCCGGGGAGTGCCTCGCCGGTGTCGAGGTCGAGCAGGTATCCGGCCTCGCCGGACGGGCGGGCCGCGAAGTCGGCGTCGTACACGACGAGTTCGAGTCCGGCGGCGGGACAGGGCAGGGCGGGGTGGGCGAGGGCGACGGGCAGCTCGCGCAGCGCCCGGGCGGGCAGGGACGGGGCCACGACGACGGTCACGTCGACGTCGCTGCGCCCGTGCCGGTAGTCGCCGAGCGCCACGGAGCCGACGACGAGGACGCTCACCAGGTCGGGGCCGCAGACGGCGCGCGTGCGGTGGACCAGCTCGGCCAGGTAGGGCCGCAGCTCGGCGGGGAGACGGTCCGTCCTGGGTCGGTCCGGCGGGGGCCGGTCCGGCGGGGGTCGGTTCAGTTCCACAGTTCTCCGCTCTCGCACACCCGGGCGCCCATGTTGCGTTCCATCATGCGCAGGGCGGCGTCGGCGAGGTCGGTGTGGATGTGGGCCACGGCGTCGTGCGGGACGACCACCTGGAAGTGGCGGATGTGGGCGTCCAGCGACGAGTAGAGGATGCACTGCTCCGTGACCTGGCCGCACAGCACGAGCCGTTCGATGCCCTGCTGGCCCAGGAGGTAGCCGAGCGGGGTCTCGAAGAAGATCGAGTGGCGGGCCTTGACGACGAACAGGGAGGCGTCGTCGGGCCGCAGCGGTTCGACGAGCCCGGCGTGCGGTCCGGACAGGGCCTTGTCCAGCAGCTCGCCGTGGTGCGACCGCCACTCGCCGAAGTTGTCGTTGACGTAGATCACCGGGATGTCGTGGCGGCGGGCCCGTTTCAGCAGGTCGGCGATCACCGGGACGACGGACTCGGCGGACGGGATCAGCAGGTCGGCGTCCTCGTGATCGTAGGTGTTGATCATGTCGATGACGATCAGTGCGGTGGTCACGGCGCCGCCTCCCAGGAGTGTTGCGTCGTCCGGGGACACGGCAGGGCCCGGCCGTCCCTGCCGGACCCCACCGTCCCCCGGGTTACCCGTCGGCCCGCTTTCAAGCACCGCGGGACCACCCTCCCCTCGGGGCACCCGTGCCGCTGTGAACTGCCGGTTCCGCCGCGGTCGTTCCGTCCCGCGCCGCCGGAGGTTACCGTTCGGTAGAGACGCTCCCGGAGGTGCCCGCATGTCGTTCGACCGTGCCGCAGGCCTGGCGGAGACCGCCCGTGCACTGGCCGCCGGGGAGGTGACGTCCCGGGCCCTCGTCGAGCGGACGCTGGCGCGCATCGAGGCGACGCAGTCGTCCCTCAACGCCTTCCGGATCGTGCGCGGCGAGGCCGCGCTCGCCGAGGCGGAGGCCGCCGACCGGGACCTGGCGGCCGGGGTCCGGCGGCCGCTGCTGGGTGTGCCGGTCGCGGTGAAGGACGACATGGACGTGGCGGGCGAGCCCACCGCCTTCGGCTGCCAGGGGGTGTTCCCGCCGGTCGCGGCGGACGGCGAGGCGGTGCGCCGGCTGCGCGCGGCCGGGGCCGTGATCGTCGGCAAGACCAACACCTGCGAGTTCGGGCAGTGGCCGTTCACCGAGGGGCCCGCCTTCGGCGCGACCCGCAATCCGTGGCACACCGCGCACACGCCGGGCGGCTCGTCGGGCGGTTCGGCCGCCGCCGTCGCGGCCGGTCTGGTGCCCGCCGCGCTCGGCTCCGACGGCGCCGGGTCGGTGCGCATCCCGGCGTCCTGGACGCATCTGATCGGCATCAAGCCGCAGCGCGGGCGGATCTCCACCTGGCCGCGCGGCGAGTCCTTCCAGGGCATCACCGTCAACGGCACCCTCGCCCGCACGGTCGCCGACGCGGCCCTGCTCCTCGACGCGGCGAGCGGCAATCACGACCTCGATCCGCATCGTCCTGAAGCCGTCGACGCGTCGGAGGCGGTGCGCCGCGATCCTGGCCGGCTGCGGATCGCGCTGTCGCTGAAGCCACCGTTCACCGCGCTGCCGGCCCGGCTCCATCCCCAGATCCGGGCCCGGGTGGTGGAACTGGCCGAGCGGCTCGCCGCGTCCGGGCACACGGTCGAGGAGGCCGACCCGCCCTACGGGCAGATCGGGCTGACCTTCGTGCCGCGCGCCACCGCGGGGATCGCCGAGCGGGTGAGCGAGGCGCCGCACCCGGAACTGCTCGACAGGCGCACCCGGGGCGCCGCGCGGATGGGGCGGCTGCTGGGCGGCGCCCCGCTGCGCGCGGCCCGGCGGGCGGAGGCGCTGCTGCACCGCCGGATCGGCCGGTTCTTCGCGTCGTACGACGTCGTGCTCGCGCCGACCACGGCCGCTCCCCCGCCGCGCATCGGTGCGCTGCTGGAGCTGAGCGGGATGGCCACCGACCGGGCGATGATCGCCGCGTGCCCGTACGCCTGGCCGTGGAACGTGCTGGGGTGGCCCGGCGTCAACGTCCCGGCGGGCTTCGTCGGGGACGGGCTGCCCGTGGGTGCGCAACTGCTCGGGCCGGCGCACAGCGAGCCGCTGCTGCTGGCGCTGGCCGCGCAGCTGGAGGCGGAGCTGCGCTGGCACGAGACGTGGCCGCCGCAGCCGCCCGCGGCGGACGCACCGGCCGCGTGAGCCGCCCCGGACCACTGGGGCAGTCGCCCGGAGCCACCCCGCACCACGGCGACGGCCGCCCAGAGCCACCCCCGACCACGGCGACGGTCGCCCAGAGCCACCCCCACCACGGCGACGGCCGCCCAGAGCCACCCCCCACCACGGCGACGGCCGCCCAGAGCCACCCCCCACCACGGCGACGGCCGCCCAGAGCCACCCCGCACCACGGCGACGGCCGCCCAGAGCCGTCCCGTACGGTACGGCTGTGACCGCCTACAGCCCTGAGAACGTCCCGGGCCGCTTCGGCCCCACCGCGACCACCGAGGCCGAGCCCCATGAAGTGGGCCGGGTGCGCACCGAGTACGCGCCGGCCCCCGACGGCGACCCCGACCCGGGGGAGATCGTCTGGACCTGGGTGCCGTACGAGGAGCGGGACGGCCGGGGCAAGGACCGGCCGGTGCTCGTCGTGGCCCGCGAGACCGCCGGGACGTTGCTCGCGGTGCAGCTGTCGAGCAAGGCGCACGACGGGCACCGTGACTGGGTGCCGATCGGCAGCGGGCCGTGGGACCGGTCCGGCCGGGAGTCGTGGGTCGACACCGACCGGGTGCTGCGCCTCCACGAGGCGGGCATGCGCCGCGAGGCCTGCGCCCTGGACCGCATGCGCTTCAACCTGGTCCGGCGCCGCCTGCAGGAACGCTACGGCTGGAGCTGAGCGGCCCCGCGGAACGCGCTGTCGAAGGCCGTGCGGACCGCTTGGCCGCGTGTGCGGTCCAGGATCCCGAACACCACGTGCGCGAACGCCCCGGCGAACCGCCCGCCGGGCTCGAGCAGGGCCCGGAACGCGGCGGCCACCTGCGCGGGGTCGTTGCGGAACACACCGCAGCCCCAGGCGCCGAGCACGAGGGCGCGGTAGCCGTGGGCCGCGGCCGTCTCCAGGACCCGCTCGGCGCGGACCGCCAGGGCCGGCGGCAGCTCGCGCGCGCGTTCCGGTGCGGTCCGCAGGATCACGCCCGCGTTCGGCGCGGGGGAGGTGAGGAAGCCGGCCGTGAACGGTTCGTCCAGCAGTCGGCCGCGGTCGTCCCGGAAGACGGGCACACCGGGTGAGTGGATGACGCGGTCCGTGTAGAACGGGTCGCGGTGGGTGCGGTGGTGCTCGTAGAACGCGGGGGCCCGCAGCAGGCAGGTGTACAGGGCGGAGGCACGGCACAGGGCCTCTTCCTGTGCCTGGGCGCCGTTGAGGTAGCCGCCGCCGGGGTTGCGCGCGGACGCGAAGTTCAGCACGGCCGGGTGTCCGTCCGGGCCGGAGGCGAGTCGTCGCGCGGCTTGCAGGCTGCTCTCGCCCGTCACCTCGATCCGGGTGCCGACGGGACGGAGCGGTGGGACGGGGACCGGTTCCGGGCCGTGCGTCCGCGTGCCCGCCCGGGCGGCGTCGATCGCCGCCCGGAGGGACACCTCGCGGCCGTCCGGCGCGCGGTAACGCCCCGCCGCCACGATCCGCTCCGTCTCCCGGGCGAGATCGCGCAGGCGCGCGCTCACGCCGCGACCCCCGTACGTGCCGTGAGCGCGCGCCGCGCGATCTCCCCCGTCGTGCTCATGCAGGCATCCTGAGCGATGCTGGGGATGCGGCGCAACGGAGTTTCCTCCCCGCCGGGGTCCGGAAACGTCAGGGAAAGCCCAGGCCAACGGGCGGGAAGGAGAGATGACCGACCCGGAACGCGTTGCCAGGCGCCCTTGTGCGCGGCGCCACCACCGTCTTGGGTGGGACGCGTCGCTGCCGGCCCGGCCCACAGGACCCCGGACCGGCGACATGGTGGTATCTCAGGAGGATCCCGACATGTCCGAATCGGCAGGTGGCTGTATCGAGCCGCCCACCGCCGTCACCGAAGCCGAGGTGGATGCCCTGGTCCGCGGCATCTGCTTCAAGACCGGACCGCCCCGCCGCCTCGGAGTCGAGGTGGAATGGCTCGTCCACGAGCTGCGCGGCCCGCAGCTCCCCGTCACACCCGAACGACTCGAAGCGGTCTACGCCGCACTGCGGACCGTGCCCCTGAAGTCGGCACTCACCGTCGAACCCGGCGGCCAGCTGGAGCTGAGCTCGCCGCCCGCCGGTTCGCTGACGGAGTGCGTGGACACCGTCTCCGCCGACCTCGACGCCGTCCGCGCGGTACTGCGCGAGGACGGTCTGCGTCTGGTCGGCCTCGGCCACGACCCCTGGCACTCGCCCCGCCGCTATCTGCGCGAACCTCGCTACGACGCCATGGAGGCCTGCCTCGACCGGGGCGGCCCCGCCGGCCGCGCCATGATGTGCACCTCCGCCTCGGTCCAGGTCTGTGTGGACGCCGGGTACGAGGAGCCCGGCCCGCTGGGCCATGTGCGGCGCTGGTGGCTGGCGCACCGGCTCGGCGCGGTCCTGGTGGCCGTGTTCGCCAACTCCCCGCTGGCCGGCCACCGGCCGACCGGCTGGCTGTCCACCCGGCAGCTGCGCTGGGCGCAGATCGGCACCGGCCGCGCGGGCGGCCCTGTGCTGGACGCCGACCCGCGCGGCGCCTGGGCGCGGCATGTGCTGGACGCGCCGGTGATGTGCATACGGCAGGACGGCGGGCCGTGGGACGTGCCGGAGGGGATGACCTTCCGGGAGTGGACCAGGACCAAGGAGCCCCGCCCACCGACCCGGGAGGACCTCGACTACCACGTCACGACCCTGTTCCCGCCGGTCCGGCCGCGCGGGCATCTGGAACTGCGGATGATCGACGCGCAGCCGGGCGACGACGGCTGGATCGTGCCGCTGGCCGTGACGGCGGCGCTGTTCGACGACCCGCAGGCCGCCGAGACCGCCTACCGGGCGGTGAAGCCCCTGGCCGAGCGGACCCTCGGCAGACCGGCGCCGCACAATCCGCTGTGGCGCGACGCGGCCCGGATCGGCCTCGCCGACCCGGAGCTGCGCGAGATCGCCACCGTGTGTTTCGCCGCCGCGCTGGACGCTCTGCCCCGGCTCGGCGCCGCCCGGGAGGTCGTGGACGCCGTGGCGGCGTACGAGGACCGCCACGTCGCTCGGGGACGCTGTCCCGCCGACGACCTGCTCGACGCATTCCACGCCGGGAAGCCCCCGTACGGGAAGGACATGCACTCATGACCGACCTCGCCCTCGACGCCGAGACCCTGCGCGAGCGCGCGGTCACCTCGCTGATCACCGCACGCGACCGCACCACGCTGCTGACCGGCTGCGTCGACGAGCCCGATCTGACCGCGCAGCACTCGCCCCTGATGTCCCCGCTGGTGTGGGACCTGGCGCACATCGGCAACCAGGAGGAGCAGTGGCTGCTGCGGGCGGTCGCCGGCCAGGAGGCGATACGGCCCGAGATCGACAGCCTCTACGACGCCTTCGAGCATCCGCGCGCCGAACGCCCGAAGCTGCCGCTGCTGGCCCCCGACGAGGCCCGCCGGTACGCCGCCGACGTGCGCGGCCGGGCACTGGACGTCCTGGAGCGCACCGCGTTCGACGGCACCCGGCTGACGGAGGCCGGTTTCGCCTTCGGGATGATCGCCCAGCACGAGCAGCAGCACGACGAGACGATGCTGATCACCCACCAGCTCCGCAAGGGCCCGCGGGCGCTGACGGCGCCCGATCCGGAGCCGGTGCCGCTGTTCACCGGCCCGTCCGAGGTCCTCGTCCCGGGCGGACCGTTCACCATGGGCACCTCGGCCGAGCCGTGGGCGCTGGACAACGAACGGCCCGCGCACCGGCGTGAGGTGCCGCCGTTCTGGATCGACACCACCCCGGTGACGAACTCCGCCTACCTGGCGTTCATCGAGGACGGCGGCTACGACGACCCCCGCTGGTGGACCGCGGCGGGCTGGGCGCACATCCGCCGGAACTCCCTCACCGCGCCGCTGTTCTGGCGCCGTGACGGCGGTCAGTGGCTGCGGCGCCGCTTCGGCGTCACCGAGGCCGTACCGCCCGACGAGCCGGTGCTGCACGTGTGCTGGTACGAGGCGGACGCCTACGCCCGCTGGGCGGGGCGCCGGCTGCCCACCGAGGCCGAGTGGGAGAAGGCCGCGCGGTACGACCCGGCCGGCGACCGCTCGATGCGCTACCCGTGGGGAGACGACGATCCGGGCCCGGAGCACGCCAACCTCGGCCAGCGGCATCTGCGTCCGGCGCCCGCCGGGAGCTACCCGGCCGGTGAGTCTCCGCTCGGGGTGCGGCAGTTGATCGGTGACGTGTGGGAGTGGACGTCGAGCGACTTCCTGCCGTACCCGGGGTTCCGGGCGTTCCCGTACAAGGAGTACTCGGAGGTGTTCTTCGGCTCCGACTACAAGGTGCTGCGCGGTGGTTCGTTCGCTGTGGACCCGGTGGCCTGCCGGGGCACGTTCCGCAACTGGGACCTGCCGATCCGGCGGCAGATCTTCTCCGGGTTCCGCACGGCCCGCTCGGCGGACGTCTGATGTGCCGTCACCTTGCGTACGTGGGACCGGAGGAGCCGCTCGGGCGGTTGCTGGTGGAGCCGCCGCACGGGCTGTACCGCCAGTCGTGGGCGCCGCGGCGGCAGCGGTACGGCACGGTCAACGCCGACGGCTTCGGCGTGGGCTGGTACGCGCCGGGCGATCCGGTGCCGGCCCGGTACCGGCGTGCGGGTCCGATCTGGGCCGACCTGTCGTTCGCCGACCTCGCCCGGGTGGTGCGCACGCGGGCGATGCTCGCCGCCGTGCGGGACGCGACCCTGTCGGGCGCGGACGCGGAGGCCGCCGCGGCGCCGTTCGCCGCGGGGACCTGGCTGTTCAGCCACAACGGGGCCGTCACCGGCTGGCCGCGCGCCTGCACGCCGCTGGTGTCCACGCTGCCGGCCGAGGAGCTGCTGTCGCTGGAGGCCCGCAACGACTCGGCGTTCGTCTGGGCGCTGGTGCTGGCCCGGCTGCGCGCCGGCGACGAGGGGGGCCAGGCGCTGGCCGACACGGTGACGGAGGTCGCCGGGGCGGCGCCCGGCTCCCGGCTGAACCTGCTGCTCACCGACGGCGACACGGTCACGGCGACCGCCTGGGGCGACACACTGTGGTACCTGGCCCGGCCCGGCGGCGGCACCGTCGTGGCCTCCGAGCCCTCCGACGACGACCCGCACTGGCGGGAGGTCCCCGACCGCACCCTGCTCACGGCAAGCCGCACCGAGGTGCTGCTCACCCCGCTCAAGGAGCCGACCGACGCCTCGGCGCCCTCCCCCGCTCCGGGCCCCGCCCGAGCCGCGTCATCGAAGGAGCCCCGTACGTGAGTCCGTTCCGCATCACCCGCACGCTGCCCGAGGACGCCACCGGCGCCGCCCTGCGCGCCGATGTCCGCCACGGCCTGACGAGCACGCCCAAGACACTGCCGCCGAAGTGGTTCTACGACGCCCACGGCAGCGACCTGTTCGAGAAGATCACCGAACTGCCCGAGTACTACCCCACGCGGGCCGAGCGCGAGATCCTGTTCGCCCGCGCGGGCGAGATCGCCGCGGCGGCCGGCGCCCGCACCCTGGTCGAACTGGGCTCCGGCTCCTCGGAGAAGACGCGTTATCTGATCGACGCCCTCACCGGGCTGCACAGCTATGTCCCCGTCGACGTCAGCGAGAGCGCCCTCACCCAGGCCGGCGAGGCGCTCGCGGCCGAGCGGCCGGGGCTGCGGGTGCACGCGCTGATCGCCGACTTCACCGGCAGTCTGACGCTGCCGGACACTCCGGGGCCGCGGCTGGTGGCGTTCCTCGGCGGCACCATCGGCAATCTGCTGCCCGCCGAGCGGGCCGCGTTCCTGGCCTCCGTGCGCGCGCTGCTCGCCCCTGGCGACTGCCTGCTGCTCGGCACCGATCTGGTCAAGGACGAGCAGGTGCTGGTCCGGGCCTACGACGACAGCGCCGGGGTGACGGCCGCGTTCAACAAGAACGTGCTGACCGTCATCAACCGGGAGCTGGGCGCCGACTTCGATCCGGCCGGCTTCGAGCACGTCGCCCTGTGGGACGCCGAGCGGGAGTGGATCGAGATGCGGCTGCGCTCGCGCGGCGCGCAGACGGTGAAGGTGCCCGCGCTGGATCTCGCCGTCGACTTCGCGGCGGGCGAGGAGCTGCGCACCGAGGTCTCGGCGAAGTTCCGTGAGGCGGGTGTGCGCGAGGAACTGGCCGCCGCGGGGCTGGAGTTGTCCCGCTGGTGGACGGACCGGGAAGGCCGCTTCGCCCTGTCGCTGAGCACGGTGCGCTGACGGCGGCGCCCGTCGGTCACTGCGCGTCCACGTCCAGGGCCGCGGTGATCCGGCGGGAGGCGCGCTCGGCCTCCGTGGCCGGGTCGGCCCCGGTGAGCACCTTGGTCATGTACTCCTTGATCGGGTTGTCCGCCTCGACGGCGCCCCAGTTGGGCGTGATGGGAGTCGCGCGGCCCTGTGCGGCTCCGGCCGCCATGGCCGCGACGGCCTCCTGCCCGGCCACGGCGTCGGCGAGCGTGGTCTTGTTGGGCACGTAGTTCATGGTGCGGGCCAGTTCGGTGTTCCACTTCTCGCCGGCGAGTGCGGCGACGACCTCGACGGCGGCGTCCTTGACGTCGGTGTTCGCCGGGACGACGAGGTCGGAGCCGCCGGTGAAGACGGCGCCGGGCTCGTCGGCGGTGGCGCCGGGCACGGGGAAGTAGCCCAGCTTGCCCTCCAGGTCCGGGTTCTGCTGCAGGATGGCCCGGGTCAGCCCCGGCACGGCCACGATCTGGGCGACGGCGCCCTCGGCGAACACGCCTGCCTGCGGCGGGTGTTCCTCGTCGGCGTCGACCGGTCCCTCGCCGAGGGCCTGCAGCCGGCGGTAGAAGTCCATGCCGCGCAGCGCCTCCTCGGAGTCCAGCGTGCCCCGCCAGACGCCACCGCGCTCCTCGGCGAGTTCGCCGCCCGCCTCCCAGATGAACCCGGCGAGCGTGTACCAGTCCTGACCGGCCAGGTAGATCCCCTGGGTTCCGCCGGTGTTGAGCTTCTCGGTGACCGTGAGCCACTCCGCCTGGGTCTTGGGCGGCGCGGTGATCCCGGCCTGCCGGAAGAGATCCTTGCGGTAGATGACGACCCGGTTGGCCGCGTACCAGGGGATGCCGTACTGGCTGGAACCCCACTTGCCCGGTTCGGCGAGGCCGGGCAGCCAGTCGTTGTCCGGGTCCCAGTCGCGCAGGGCCTCCAGGGTGAGTTCGAGCAGATCGTGGCCCTCGGCGTACTGGGCGACCTGTGTGTTGCCGACCTCGATGACGTCGGGGGCGTCCGCGCTGTCGGTGTCCAGCGCCGTCTGGACCTTCTCGCCGATGCCGGTCCATTCCTGGATGCGGATGTCGAGCTCGAGGCCAGGGTTGGCGCGTTCGAAGTCCTCGGTGAAGCGGTCGAGGAAGTCCTGGGAGGCGCTGTGCCGCATCAGCCACACGGTGACGGTGCGCCGTTCGGCTCCGTCGCCGCCGGGCACCATGCCGCAGCCGGTGAGCCAAGCGGCGGACACACAGACGAGGGCGAGCAGTCGACGTCTCACGCGGGGTCCTGTTTCTGTCTGACGGACAGGGGTGCGGGGCCCGACGTGGGGGGCGAGCGGGAGCTCGTACGGGTGTCCGCATCTTGGTATGGACCAATACGGAAGGTCAAGGGCCGTAGGGCATACGGAGCCGACGTCTCGCGCTCCACCACAGCTTGGGGCACGGTGGAGTGACGCGTGACACAGGGAGAGGAGCACCCGTATGTCGAACCACATCTACCGGGTCACGGAGATCGTCGGCACCTCGCCCGACGGCGTCGACCAGGCCGTCCGCAACGGCGTCGAGCGTGCCTCGCAGACGCTGCGCAACCTGGACTGGTTCGAGGTGACCCAGGTGCGCGGCCAGATCGAGGACGGCCGGATCGCGCACTGGCAGGTGGGCCTCAAGGTCGGCTTCCGCCTGGAGGCCACGGAGTGAGCGCACCGGGTCACCGGGTGCGGGACCAGGTGCGGTCGGTGCGGGACCAGGTGCGGCCGGTGCGGGACTAGGTGCGGCCCTCGCGTTCCTGGGCCGCCTTGAGCTCCCCCGAGGGGGTCGCCCAGCGCGCCTGGACGACCGTGAAGCCCGCGCGCCGGGCGTCCTCGCAGACCAGCTCGTCGTCGTCCACGAGCACCCGGACGTCCCGCGTGCGGGCGAGGCGGCGCAGGATCGCCAGCTTGGTGTACCGGGCGGGCCGGCGGTCGGCGTCGCCGCGCATGTGGACGGTGCCCTCGGGCAGACCGTGGGCCTCCAGCCAGTCCAGGGTGTCCCGGCGGCAGCGCTCGGGGCGCCCCGTGAGGTAGACGACCTCGCACTCCCGGGCGCTCTCCCGCACCATGGCGACACCCTCCGCGAGCGGTGGGTCCTGCGGCGCCGCGGCGAAGAAGGCGTCCCAGTCGCGCGGCCTGCGCTCCAGGAACCTCTGCCGGTGCGCGGTGTCGGCGAGCGTGTTGTCCAGGTCGAACACGGCCAGCGGCCGTCTGCTGCGATCGGTCACACGGCCCAGCCTAGACAGGAAGCCCGGAAGGGGGCGCGCCGCGAGGAATCCTTCCGCCGCGCCGTTGTTGAACCATGCATGAGCTCCCTGACCACCTCGGCCCGCTTCTCCGTCCTCGACCGTTCCCGCACCCGTGAGGGCCACACCGGGCCCGAGGCGCTGCGGGACACGGTGCGGCTGGCGCGGGAGGTGGAGCGGCTCGGCTATCACCGGTTCTGGGTCTCCGAACACCACGGCGTGCCCGGGGTCGCCGGTTCCGCGCCGACGGTGCTGGCCGCGGCGGTCGCGGGCGCGACCCGCTCGATCCGCGTCGGCACGGGCGGGGTGATGCTGCCCAATCACCGACCGCTGGTGGTCGCCGAGCAGTTCGGCGTGCTGGAGTCCCTGTTCCCCGGGCGGATCGACATGGGTCTGGGCCGCTCGGTCGGCTTCACGGACGGCGTGCGCAAGGCGCTGGGGCGCGACAAGGACGACGCGCAGGACTTCGCCGCCCAGCTCGACGAGCTGCTCGGCTGGTTCCGCGGCACCTCCCCCACCGGGGTGCACGCCCGCCCGGCCGAGGGCCTGACCGTCCCGCCGTTCGTGCTGGCCATGGGCGAGGGCGCCACGATCGCCGCCCGCGCCGGGCTGCCGATGGTCATCGGCGATCTGCGCGGCCGGGACCGGATGCTGCGCGGCATCGACCACTACCGCACCCACTTCCGCCCCTCGTTCTGGGCGAGCGAGCCGTACGTCGTGATCTCCGGCACGATCGCCGTGGCCGCCACCGCCGAGGAGGCGCGGCGGCTGCTGGTCCCGGAGGCCTGGTCGATGGCGTACTCCCGCACCCACGGCACGTTCCCGCCGCTGCCGCCCGCCGAGCGGGTGGAGGGGCTGCCGATGTCCGAGAAGGAGCGCGGCTTCTACGTGTCCGGGCTCGACGGTCACATCGCCGGCACCGAGGAGCAGGTGGCTCACGAGCTGGAGACGCTGCTGAAGGAGACGGCGGCCCAGGAGGTCCTGGTCACCACCAGCACCTACGACCGCGAGGCCCTGCTCGACTCCTACCGGCGGCTGGCCCGGATCACCGGCCTCGAGGGTGCCGCGGCCCGCCCGTGAACTCCTGCGGCTGTGCGGCCGCGGCCAGGGCGCGGCGGTCGGTGTGGCGGCCCGGCGGGATCGGGGGCAGCACCTCCACGTCCGCGGACAGCCGGCGGGCCGAGGCCACCCGCCACAGGGAGGCGAGCAGGGTGTCGTCGCCGACGAAGGCGGGGGCGGTGGCCGGGGCCCCGCGGTCGGTGCGGTAGCGGATGCGGACCGGCTGGACCGGGACACCCGCGTCCAGGGCGGCCTGGAAGACGGCCCGCCGGAAGGTCCCCTGGGCTCGTCCGCACCAAGTGCTGCCCTCGGGGAACACGCCGACCGCCGCGCCCTGTTCGAGCGCTCGGGCGACCCGGGCGACCGTGTCCGGCAGGGCGCGCAGCCGGTCCCGGTCGATGAACAGCGCACCGCCGCCGGCTGCCAGCGGCCCCGCCACGGGCCAGCGCCGTATCTCCGCCTTGGCCAGCATGCGGGCCGGACGGACCGCGGCGAGCAGCGGTACGTCGAGCCAGGAGATGTGGTTGGCGACGAGCAGCAGCCCACCCGTGGGCGCGGCGGCACCGGTGACACGGACCCGGACCCCGGCGGCCCGCACGACCCACCGGCACCACCGCCGCACCGCGCCGGCCGGGACCCACCGCCCGAACGGCACCAGCACGACCGCGGCGAGCACCAGCGCGGCGACCCCCGCGAGCCGCAGCACCGCCCGCGGCACGGCCACCGCCGCGGCGGTGTGCTCCACACAGCCCCGCGGCGTGCAGGGCGCACCGGGCAGCCAGACGCTCATCGGGCGGGCACGAGGGAGAGGAAGTGCCGCAGATAGCGCGGGTTGACCCGGCTCATCGGCAGCAGCACATAGAGGTCGGCGACCCCGAAGTCCACGTCGTGCGCGGGCTCTCCGCACACCCAGGCGCCGAGGCGGAGGTAGCCGCGCAGGAGCGCCGGGAGGTCGGTGTGGCCGGCCGGCGCCGTGGCGGGCGGGATCCACGGCAGCAGCGGGCGGACGCGGTACTCCTCGGGCGCGAGGTGCTTGTCCCGCACCCGGTCCCAGGTGGCGGCGGCGAGGGCACCGCCGTCGGCGAGCGGGATCGAGCAGCAGCCGGCCAGCCACTCGTGGCCGCGGTCGGTCATGTACCGGGCTATGCCCGCCCAGATCAGCCCGATGACGGCGCCGTCACGGTGGTCGGGATGCACGCAGGACCGGCCGACCTCGACCAGGCCGGGGCGGACGCGGTCGAGCGACGCGAGGTCGAACTCGCCCTCCGCGTACAGCCGTCCGGCGACCGCGGCACGCTCCGGCGGCAGCAGCCGGTAGGTTCCGACGACCTGCCCGCCGGCCTCCTCGCGCACGAGCAGGTGGTCGCAGTACGCGTCGAAGGGGTCGACGTCGAGTCCGGGCTGCGGGCCGGACAGCAGGGCGCCCATCTCCCCGGCGAACACGTCGTGCCGCAGCCGCTGCGCGGCCCGCACGTCCTCTTCGTCACGAGCGAGGCCGACGGTATAGCGGGTGGGGGCGGCAGTCAGTACGCCGGTCATGGCACTCTCCTGGTCACGCGCCGGAACGGGGAGCTGGGGACACCCCTGTTTCTTCCGACACCGGTTGGCGCGTACGTGACCTGCGCGGGGAGCGCGGGTGTGGGCTTGCTGAATACCAGACGGGGCCGGGAGGAGCACCACTCCCGGCCCCGCCCGTCCGCACGTCTCGGCGAACGTCTCCTACGGCGCTACCGCTTCGAAACCTTCCGTGTAGCCCGCAGCCACTCCTTGTTCATGCTGGTGATGGACATGAGCGGAATCCCCTTGGGACAAGCGGTCGCACACTCACCCGTGAGCGTGCACCCCCCGAACCCCTCCTCGTCCATCTGCGCCACCATGTCCAGCACCCGGGTCTCCCGCTCGGGCGCACCTTGCGGCAGCACGTTCAGGTGATTGACCTTCGCCGACGTGAACAGCATCGCCGCCCCGTTGGGACAGGCCGCCACACACGCCCCGCACCCGATGCACTCCGCGTGCTCGAACGCGAAGTCGGCGTCCGGCTTGGGCACCGGCGTGGCATGCGCCTCCGGCGCGGATCCGGTCGGTGCCGTGATGTACCCGCCGGCCTGGATGATCCGGTCGAAGGCGGACCGGTCCACCACCAGGTCCTTGATCACCGGGAAGGCCGACGCCCTCCACGGCTCGATGTCGATCGTGTCGCCGTCCTTGAAGGACCGCATGTGCAGCTGGCACGTGGTGGTCCGCTCGGGCCCGTGCGCGTCGCCGTTGATGACGAGGGAGCACGCGCCGCAGATGCCCTCGCGGCAGTCGTGGTCGAAGGCGACCGGCTCCTCACCGCGCAGGATGAGGTCCTCGTTGAGCGTGTCGAGCATCTCCAGGAACGACATGTCGGGCGAGATGCCGTCCACCTCGTACGTGGACATGGCGCCGTCGGCGTCGGCGTTCTTCTGCCGCCAGACGCGCAGGGTGAGCTTCATGCGTAGCTCCGCTGGGTGGGGTGGACGTACTCGAAGACCAGGTCTTCCTTGTGCAGGACGGGGGCGGAGCCCGTGCCGGTGAACTCCCAGGCCGCCGCGTACGAGAACTCCTCGTCCTTGCGGGCCGCCTCCCCGTCCGGTGTCTGGGACTCCTCCCGGAAGTGACCGCCGCAGGACTCCGTGCGGTGCAGCGCGTCGAGGCACATCAGCTCGGCGAGCTCCAGGTAGTCGACGATGCGGTTGGCCTTCTCCAGCGACTGGTTGAACTCCTCGCCCGTGCCCGGGACCTTGATGCGCCGCCAGAACTCCTCGCGGATCTGCGGGATGCGCTCCAGCGCCTTGCGCAGCCCGGAGTCGCTGCGGGCCATACCGCAGAACTCCCACATCAGCTCGCCGAGTTCGCGGTGGAAGGAGTCGGGGGTGCGGTCGCCGTCGACGGACAGCAGCAGGTGCAGCCGGTCCTCCGTCTCGGCCAGCACCTCCTGGACCACCGGGTGGCCGGCGTCCACCTCGTCCTGGTGCGGGTTGCGGGCCAGGTAGTCGTTGATCGTGGCCGGCAGCACGAAGTAGCCGTCGGCCAGCCCCTGCATGAGGGCGGAGGCGCCGAGCCGGTTCGCGCCGTGGTCGGAGAAGTTGGCCTCGCCGATCGCGAACAGGCCGGGGATGCTGGTCTGCAGGTCGTAGTCGACCCACAGTCCGCCCATCGTGTAGTGCACGGCGGGGTAGATCCGCATCGGCACCTCGTACGGATCCTCGTCGGTGATCCGCTGGTACATGTCGAAGAGATTGCCGTACTTGGCCTCGACGGCCCCCCGGCCCATCCGCTTGATGGCGTCCGCGAAGTCCAGGTACACGCCCTGGCCGCCGGGGCCCACTCCACTGCCCTCGTCGCAGACGTTCTTGGCGGCGCGGGAGGCGATGTCGCGCGGCACGAGGTTGCCGAAGGACGGGTAGATGCGCTCCAGGTAGTAGTCGCGCTCGTCCTCCGGGATCTGGTGCGGCGGCCTGGTGTCGCCCTTCGCCTTCGGCACCCAGATCCGGCCGTCGTTGCGCAGCGACTCGCTCATCAGCGTCAGCTTGGACTGGTGGTCGCCGGTGCGCGGGATGCAGGTGGGGTGGATCTGCGTGAAGCAGGGGTTGGCGAAGTACGCGCCGCGCCGGTGCGCCCGCCAGATCGCGGTCGCGTTGGAGTTCATGGCGTTGGTGGACAGGTAGAAGACGTTGCCGTAGCCGCCGCTCGCCAGGACGACGGCGTCGGCGAAGTACGTGTCGATCTTCCCGGTGATCAGGTCCCGCGCGACGATGCCGCGCGCCCGCCCGTCGACGACGATCAGGTCGAGCATCTCGGTCCGCGGGTGCATCTCGACGTTGCCGGCCGCGATCTGCCGGCTGAGCGCCTGATAGGCACCGAGGAGGAGCTGCTGCCCGGTCTGGCCGCGGGCGTAGAAGGTCCGCGACACCTGCACGCCGCCGAAGGAGCGGGTGTCGAGCAGACCGCCGTACTCACGGGCGAAGGGCACGCCCTGCGCCACGCACTGGTCGATGATCTCGACGGAGATCTGCGCGAGGCGGTGGACGTTCGATTCGCGGGCCCGGAAGTCGCCGCCCTTGACGGTGTCGTAGAACAGGCGGTGGATCGAGTCGCCGTCGTTGCGGTAGTTCTTGGCGGCGTTGATGCCGCCCTGCGCGGCGATGGAGTGGGCGCGACGCGGGGAGTCCTGGTAGCAGAACTGGACGACGCGGTAGCCCTGTTCGGCGAGGGTCGCGCCGGCCGAGCCGCCCGCGAGGCCCGTCCCCACCACGATCACCGTGTGCTTGCGCCGGTTGGCGGGGTTGACGAGCTTGGCCTCGAAGCGGCGCCGGTCCCAGCGCTCGTGGATCGGGCCGGCGGGGGCCTTGGTGTCGGCGACCGGGTCGCCCGTCGTGTAGGTCACGTAGTCGGTCATGTCAGCTCACCACTCCGGTCATGACGGCCACGGGTACGGCGAGGAAGCCGGCCGTGAGCAGCAGCGCGAGGGCGTTGGCAGTGGCCTTGAGGGCCCGGTCGCGGGTGCGGCTGCCGGCGCCGAGGGTCTGGGCGGCACTCCAGAAGCCGTGCCGGATGTGCAGGCCGACGGCGAGCATCGCGACGATGTAGATGACGTTGCCGTACCAGGTGGAGAACGTGTCCACGACATTCTCGTACGGCCGCCCGGACTGGAAGCCTCCGGAGTGCACGTGCCCGGTGGTCAGATCGAGGATGTGCCAGACGATGAAGAGGCCGAGGATGATCCCGCCCCAGCGCATGGTGCGCGTCGCATAGCTCGCCCGGGGCTTGGAGTGCACGTACTTGCGGGGGCGTGCCTTGATGTCGCGGCGGCTGAGCTGGTACGCGGAGACGGCGTGCGCGACGACGGCGACGACGAGGACGATCCGGACCAGCCACAGGGTCCACTCGTAGTGCATGAAGGGCTCGCCGACGGTGCGCAGCCAGTGCGCGTAGTGGTTGAACTCACCGGCCCCGAAGAAGATCTTCAGATTCCCGATCATGTGGACGACCAGGTACAGCAGCATGATCAGCCCGCTGACCGCCATCACGGTCTTCTTGCCGACGGTCGAGTCCCACACGGTGCGTGCCATGGACGGCCGTCGGTCCGTCCGCGTTGCCAGAGCCATGGCACAAGACGCTAGGGGGCTGGGGGCCCATCGGTCCAAGACATGGTGCAGCTCGTTTCGATAGAGATTCTCTATCGCGGGTCTACGATGGCTGCATGCAGTTCCAGCAGCTCCAGTACTTCGTGGCGGTCGCCGAGGCCCGGCACTTCACCCGGGCCGCCGAGGCGGTGCATGTGGCGCAGCCGTCGCTGTCGCAGCAGATCAAGGCGCTGGAGCGGGAGCTGGGCGCGGATCTGTTCCTGAGGGCGCGGGGCAACATCACGCTGACCGACGCGGGCGAGGCGCTGCTGCCGCTGGCCCGGCGGATCCTGGCCGACGCGGACACGGCCCGGCACGAGGTGCAGGAGCTGGTGCAGCTGCGCAGCGGGCGGGTGCGGCTGGGCGCGACGCCGAGTCTGTGCACGGGTCTGCTGCCGGATGTGCTGCGGGCCTTCCACGACCGCTATCCGGGCATCCGGCTGCTGATCGAGGAGGGCGGTTCTCACGACCTGGTGCGGGAGCTGGCGCGCGGTGCGCTGGACCTGGCGCTGGTGGTGCTGCCGCTGCCGACGCCGTCGCCGGCGCTGACGACGGTGGAACTGCTGCGAGAGGACCTGGTCGTGGTGTCCTCCCCGGACGCGCCCAAGCCGGGGCGCGGGCGGCGTACGGTCGGGATCGCCGAGCTGGAGGGCGAGCGGCTGGTGATGTTCCGGCACGGCTATGACCTGCGGGAGCTGACCGTCGCGGCGTGTCGCTCCGCTGGATTCGAGCCGGATTTCGCGGTGGAGGGGGGTGAGATGGATGCGGTGCTGGGGTTTGTGCGGGCAGGGCTGGGGATCGCCGTGGTGCCGCGGATGGTGGCGTCACGGGCGGGGCGCGGGCTACGGGTCACTCCGCTGGCGCGGCCGGGCTTGCACCGCACCATCGCCCTGGCTCACCGAAGCGATGTGGCTCCACCTCGGGCTGCGCGGGAGCTTCAGAGGATGCTGTTGGAGAGGTGACGGTTCCCGGGAGTGCCGTAGGGGTTGAGTGTCGTTCGGGTGTGCGGGTGCATGGTGGTTGATCGCGCGGTTGCCCGCGCCCCTTCAGGGGGTTGCATCCGCCAGGGTCAGATCATGGAGCCTTTCCGGGGGGCCCGGGCGGGCGTAGTACCAGCCCTGGGCCGTGTCGCAGCCGAGTATGCGGAGCTGTTCGGCCTGGGCGCCTGTCTCGACGCCCTCGACCGTGACCGCGAGGTCGAGGCTGTGGGCCAGGGCGACGATGCCCTCCACGATCTTGAGGTCGACCGGGTCCGCCGGGAACTGCTGCATGCTCTGGGTGAAGGAGCGGTCCAGTTTGAGCACGCTCACCGGCAGGCGGCGCAGGTTGGCGAGGTTGGAGTAGCCGGTGCCGAAGTCGTCCAGGGCGATGTCGACGCCCATCTCGGCGAGGCGGCGCAGGGGTTTGAGGAGGTCGTCGTCGGCGCCGATCAGTGCGGACTCGGTGACCTCCAGGCAGAGCGCGTTCGGTTCGACGCCGGTGCGTTCGAGGATCTCGACGGTGTCCTGGACGAGTCCGGGGTGGGTGAGCTGGCAGGGCGAGAGGTTCACGTTGATGCGGAGCGGGCCGAGGGCGTCGGCGCCGCCGTTGCGTTCCCGCCACTCGCGGGCCTGACGTACCGACTGCTCCAGGACCCACCGGCCGAGGGGGACGATCAGCCCGGTGTGCTCGGCGAGCGGGATGAAGCGGTCGGGGGACAGGACACCGTGCTGCGGGTGCAGCCAGCGGACCAGGGCCTCGGCGCCGCGGACGCTGCCGTCGCCGAGGTGCACCAGCGGCTGGTACTCGATGAAGAACTCGCCGCGTTCCAGGGCCGTCGGCAGCGCGGTGGTCAGCCCGTGCCGGGTGATGGCGCGGGCGTCCGCCTCCGGGTCGGCGAGCTCGAAGCGGTTGCCGCCCGCCGACTTGGCCCGGTACATGGTGATGTCGGCGCTGCGCAGCACCTCCGCCGCGCTGCGCTCACCGGCCGGGCCCTCGACGATGCCGATGCTGCCGCGCACGGTCAGTTCGCGGCCGTCGATGCTGATGGGGGCGAGCAGCGCGTTCATGATGCGGGCGGCGAGCTCGTCGACCGTGCGCCGGGTGTCGGGGCCGGTGGTCAGGGCCACGAACTCGTCGCCGCCGAGCCGGGCGACCATCTCGCCGGGCGCGGTGGCGCAGGACTGGAGCCGGTCGGCCACCTCGACGAGGAGGCGGTCACCGGCCGCGTGGCCGAGGCTGTCGTTGACGGTCTTGAAGCCGTCCAGGTCGAGGTAGCACAGGCCGAACCGCTGGCCCTCGCCGGCGCTCAGCGCCTTCTCCAGGCGCTCGAAGAAGAACGTCCGGTTGGGCAGGCCGGTCAGCGCGTCGTGGGTGGCCTCGTAGCGCAGGCGGAGGTTGAGCAGGCGCCGCTCGGTGGTGTCCTCCATGAGGGCCAGCTGGTACTGCGGGTTGCCGTCGGCGTCCCGCAGCAGGGAGACCGTCAGGTTGGTCCACAGGACCGTTCCGTCAGGCCGGTAGAACGCCTTCTCCACGTGGTAGTGCTCGCGCTCGCCGCGCACCAGCTCCTCGTACAGCTTCCAGACCTGCGGGGCGTCGTCGGGGTGGGTCCACTGGATGACGTTGCGGCCGCGCAGGGTCTGCTCGGACAGCCCGAACATGCGCCGCAGGGCGCCGTTGACCTGCAGGACGTTGCCCTCGAGGTCGGCGATGCCGATCCCTATGGCCGCGCCTTCGAACACCGCGCGGAACCGGGCCTCGGTGGCGTGCAGGGCCTGCGCCACGACGCCCTGGGCGCGGAGCGCGGCCTCGGCGATGGACTCCTGCTCGGCCAGGGTCCGCCGGCGCAGCGCCTCGGCGAACCCGGCGGCCATGGCGTGCTGCAGCCGGGCGCAGCGTGCCCGGAGGTCCTCGCGGTCGCCGTCGCCGCCGCAGTACAGCACCAGGTAGGCGTCCACGCAGTCGAGGGTGCGGCTCAGGGCGTCCGGGTCGGTGCAGTGCGCCTCCACCAGGGCGGCGCCGGCCGCCCGGCCCGCCTCGGCGTCGAAGACCCGTGCGTGCAGCGCCTCGCTCAACCGCCGGGCCGCAGGAAGCAGTTGCTCCTCCAGCTCGGGCCGGGTCGACGACGTCGACGTCACCGGGAAGACCGCCCGGCTCCAGATCGTCGCGAACCGGCGCAGTCTGTCCTCCGGCCCGTCCGGCTGTGCGCTCACGCCTTGCGCCCCACGCCCGCGAAACCGGAGAACGCGTAGGGATCCTCGTCCTCCGGTGCGGTGTCCGGCCGCCAGCGCGGCGGCGACACCAGTCCGGGTTCCACCATGTCGTACCCCTCGAAGAACCGCGCGATCTCGTCGCGCGAGCGCATGATCAGCGGGTTGCGGATGTTCCGGTAGACGTCCACCGCTCCCCCGGCCCGCTCCGGCGGCAGCGGTATGCCCTCGTAGGAGGCATGGGTGAGCACGAGCATGCTGCCGGGCGCGAGGGCCTCGCGCAGTTCGGCCACCGCCGCATACGGGTCGTCCGCGTCTTCCACGAAGTGAAGTATGGCAACGAGAAGCAGCGCGACTGGCCGATTCAGGTCGATCAGTCGGTGCACCTCGGGGCTGTCCAGGATCTCCCGGGGCTTGCGGAGATCCGCGGCGAGGATGCCCGTGTTGTCGTCACCCTCCAGAACCGCCTGGCTGTGGGCCACGGCGACCGGATCGTGGTCGACGTACATCACCCGCGCCGCGGGGTCGGCCTCCTGCGCCACCTCGTGCACGTTTCCGAAGGTGGGGATTCCGGAGCCGATGTCCAGGAACTGGCCGATCCCCTCGCCGACCGCGTACCGCACCGCCCGCCGCATGAACGCCCGGTTCGCCTGCATGATCTTGGGCAGTCCCGGCATGAACTCCATGGCCCTGCGGGCCGCTTCCCGGTCGACCTCGAAGTTGTGCGAACCGCCCAGGTAGTAGTCGTACATCCGGGAGACGCTGGGCACCGTGATGTCGATGCTCCGCGGGGCCCAGGCGGGACGCTCCATGTATCTCTCCGAGGCTCAGGCGATCCGGTGTTCGAGCAGAGGCTACTGATCGCCCGCCAAAGCGGCGACCCGAAACGGAAATTGACCATCCGTTCCCGGTCACTGCCAGCGGCACGTGCGCGTACTGAACCTCGGATCAGCAGGAAGATTCCCGGCTCTTCCGGCTGTTCACAGCAAAACGGTCCGCCCCTGCGCGCAAGGCGGAGGGGCGGACCGGGGTCGGGGCGCCGGAGTGGACGACACCCTGGGGAGGTTGCTACTTCTCCGGCGCTCCGACCGGCTTTCCGTCGGGCCGTACGGCGTACCAGGTGCCGCCGACGCCCTGACCGTTGGTGTCGCCGGGCGCCTTGTCGCCGGCGAAGGTGTAGATGGGCCAGCAGTTGATCGTCTGCTGGTCGGCGCCGTCCGGGCGGGTGAAGGTCATGTAGCCCTTCTTCTGGATGCCCTTGGTGTCCTCGAAGTCGACCGGCGCCACCACCGGCCACTTCTGCAGGCACTCGCCCGTGCAGGCGGAGACGGGCTCCGGCCAGGCCTCGTCCTTCATGAAGCGGTAGACGGTCATGCCGTTCTTGTCGACGACGATCTCACCGAGCTTCGGGTCCTTGCGGGTGGACAGGCCGGCCTGCTCGGCCGCCTGGGCCTTCTTGCCCTCGGGGTTCAGCGCGTACCACTTGCCGCCCACGCCCTGGCCCTTGACGTCACCGGCGTTGATGTCCTTGACGTAACGGTAGGCGGGCCAGCCGCCGATGGTGAGCTGCTTGGTGCCGTCGGCCCGGGTGACCTCACCGAGCAGCGACTCGTCGATGCCCTCACCGGCCGAGGCGTCGTCGGCGGGCACCGGCGGCCAGGTCGTGGCGCAGTCGCCGTCGCAGTTGGACTTGGGCGGCTCGGCGGCGTCCTGGTCGAAGCGGTAGAGGGTGCGGCCGAGGCCGTCGGTCACCACCTTGCCGAGCTCGGCGTTGGTCGAGACGGCCAGCTTGCCGCCGGAATCGGCCGGGCCGGTCGAGGCCTGGGCGTCGCCACCGGGCGCCTTGCCGGCCCCGCTGCCGGCACCGGCGTAGTCCCCGGCTCCGGCCGTGGCGCCCACGTTCTGGCTGCTTGCCGGCGGAGCGTCCTGACCGCAGGCCGTCGTCAGGGCCAGCACCGCCGCGGCGCTCGCCACGAGCGAGGCGGTCCGCCAGGAGGTCTTCATCGTCAACTCCACATCATCGCAAGGGTGTTGTGTTGCAGCGCCCTGCTGTGCCGCCGCTCGACGATGGGTACGCACGGGAGCACCTGTTGTGTTCAACAGGTGCGCACTTTTCTTTCCGGGGCGCAGAGCCTCCGGGGGGACGCCTCGCACACCCGTCCTCGTCTCCGGGCGGCCCGGCAGCCGCGGATCGAACCGCAGGTCACCCGGTTTTCCCTCCTTCGGGGCAAAGAGCAGGCGCCCGGGCGTGGTCGGGCCGCTCGCGACTCATGATCTTCGTCGTGCAAGGACTCGTACCGACCCGATCCGCCCTGGCGGCCCGCGCGTTGGCCGCGGCGACCCTGACCTGGGCGCTCGTCGGCGCGCCGGGCGCTGCGGTGGCCGACGCCTGCGCGTACGCCTCGACGGGGCCGGACGGCACGGAGGCGGTGGCGGTCGCGGGCAGCCTCACCTGGCCGGTCCCGCCGTGCTCCCCGCCGCCGTCGCCCACCCCCACCCCGTCACCGACGCCCCCACCCACGCCCACGCCGCCTCCCCCTCCTCCGCCGCCACCCGAACCCACGCCGCCGCCGAAGCCCACCCCGCCCCCGCCGCCGAAGCCGAGCCCGACACCCGCACCCAAGCCGCCGCCTCCCGCCGCCCGCCCGACACCGCCTCCACCAGGTCCCGCCCCGGTGCCGCGCCCGGCACCGGAACCGGCCCCCACCCCGTCGGCCGAGCCCGCACCCCGCCCGTCCGCGACGCCCGTGCACTACCCGCCGTACCGGCCGGCCAGGGCCTCGCGGCCCTCGCGCGGTACCACCTCGCCGCTGACCTTCGTCCTGCTCATCACCACGCCCGCGGTGGTCGCCGTGGCCGCGCTGCGTCCGCGCTGATGCCCGTTCACTCTGGAGGAACCCTTGCCGGAATGGCTTGTTCTCACCCTCGCGATGCTGGCCGCCGGTCTCGTGGTGGTCGTCATCACCGTCGTACGGCACCGCAGGGCGGCCGACGACGAGGACACCAGCGAGACCCCTGACGTCATCGAGTACATGACGATGTGGATCGGGGTGGTCTACGCCATCGTCCTGGGCCTGGCCATCGCCGGTGTCTGGGAAGGGCGCAGCGCCGCGCAGGAACATGTGCGTGCGGAGGCGGCCGCGCTGCACGAGATCACCGAGCGGGTACGGGTCTACCCGCCCGAGGTCCGCGACCGCATCCGCGACGATGTCAACGCCTATGTCGGACATGTGGTCACCACGGAGTGGCGCACCATGGCCGAGAAGGGGGAGGTCACCGAGCGCGGCACCGAGTTGCTGGACCGGGTGCGCCGGGACGTCACCGACTACCGGCCGCGCACGGACTTCGAGGCGCAGGCCTATCAGCCGCTCGTGGACCAGGTGACCGCCGCCGACCAGGCGCGTTCGGCGCGGGCGGAGTCCACCGGTCAGACGATGCCGGGGGTGGTGTGGTTCGGGCTGGTTGCCGGCGCGGTGGTCACCATCGGCATGATCTTCGCGCTGCAGATCCGGCGCACCGGGCGCGAACTGGTCCTGGCCGGGCTGTTCTCGGCGCTGATCGCCTTCCTGCTCTTCCTCATCTGGGACTTCGACGCCCCGTACAGCAGGGGCATCACCGCGTCGGCGGATCCGTTCCGGTATCTCTTCCCGCACGTCTGAGCGCCGGGCACGACAGCGGCCCGGGGGACGCGCGCCGCGCCGTGTGCGTCCCCCGGCCGGCCCACGGCAGTGACCCGTTCGCGCGACTGCGATCGCGCGGCCGTGTGGACCTTCCTAGCGTTTCGGTCATCGAGGTGCCTTCACGGCGCGAGCGGAACAGGACCGCAGCCGTGCCCCGGAACCCGGAGGACTCACCATGCACGCGATACGCGCCGCTTCCGCCGCGCTGCTGGGCGTCGGCGCCCTCACCCTCGCCGCCGCACCGGCCGCCGGTGCCGAGACGGCCGCCGGTGCCCCGCCGGCGGCCGTCTCGGCCGTTTCGGGGGTCTCGGCCGGGGACGGCGACATCACGCCGTTCGGCTTCGGCGTGGAGCCTGCGATCGTCGAGCCGGGTGACGCGGTGACCCTGCGCGTCGAGCGCGACGACGAGCGCTGCAGGGGCCCGGCAAGGATCTCCTCGCCGGTCTTCGACACGGTCGTCGTCCCGCCGACACGCGCGACGGCGACGGCCGTGGTCGACTGGGACGCGCGCACCGGCACGGAGCACCGAGTGGCGTTCACCTGTGACGGGATCACCGGTACCACGACGGTGACCGTGGTCGGCGGCAGCCCGGTCCCGCTGCCCTCCCCCGCCGAGGCGGAGCCGGGCCGTCACCCCGAGGGCGTGCACGCTGGCGCGGGCGGCAGCCTCACCGGGCTCGACCCCGGCAGGACGGGACTGGGCGCCGTGTTCGTCGCCGGCGCTCTGGGGGTGGCGTACCGGCTGTCCCGGCGCGAGCGGCCGCGGGACGGGTGACCGCAGGACTGCGCCCCGGAACCGGTACGGGATTCCGAGGCGCGAGGCCCACGTGCGCGGCACGGCCCCGAGCGGCGCGGCGGGCTCAGATGCGCTTCTCGGCCCGGCGGCGCATCCAGAACACACCGCCGCCGACCACTGCCGCGGCGACCAGCGCACCGCCGATGGCGACGTCGGTCGGCGTCGCCCCGCTGGTGCTGCTGCCGCCGATGCCGCCGCGGACACCGCCGATGACGCTGAAGGCGGCCGGACGGGTCAGGCTGCGA
The DNA here is from genome assembly GCF_040689265.1 of Streptomyces sp. NPDC052012. NCBI lineage: Bacteria > Bacillati > Actinomycetota > Actinomycetes > Kitasatosporales > Streptomycetaceae > Streptomyces > Streptomyces sp. NPDC052012. The sequence continues at coordinate 542,914 of NZ_JBFAXA010000002.1, read as the reverse complement.
CCGGAGCAGTGGACGGTGATGTCGTACGGGCCGGGCCGCGCGTCGGAGTTGACGGTGGCGGTGCCCTTCGCGGTGCTGCTGCCGCCGCTGATCGGCCGGAGCTCCGTCCGCGGGAAGGCATGGGAGGTCGCGTGACCGCCGTTGGGGCAGCCGTCGACGGTGATGGTCAGCTGGCCGCCGGCGGCGATGACGCTGGGCAGGGCGACGATGTTCGACGGGCCGGGGAGCCGGCCTTGGTCGGCGACGGCCGCCGGGGCGGCGAGGCCGAGGACGGCGACGGCGGCACCGGCGGCCGCCAGGGCACGTGGATTGCGCATGTGATCCTCCGCGGAAGGCGCCCCGGGTCCCGTCCCCGGTCGATCGGCGAGAAGCGCCTCCCGGAAAGACATTCGGTGGCAGTGCCGCGACCCGCATGTCGGGAATGGTCCGTCCCGGTGAGGCCGTGCCCCGCGCACCCACCGCATGATCGGATATCGCCGCAGGTCACGGACCGTCAGAAAATCTTATCGGCGGGTCGCCCCGGATGGCGCACCGGTGAACGCCCGGGCCACCCGTTCGCCGCTGCCCCGTCGCCGGTTGCGCACGCGGCACTTAGCGTTCTGCCATGCGCGAGTGACACGGCGACGGCCGTGTCGAGAGGGGAAGGCGAATGTCTGCTTTCGAGGCGGCCGAACTCGAAGAGGAGCAGCGGCCGAAGAAGCGCGCGCCGTGGGGCGTGATAGCGCTGGTTCTGCTCACCGGGCTCGCGCTCGTCCGCAACGGCTCCGGGGAGTTCGACGTGGGCCCGCCGCAGCCCGCCAGCGCGGCCGCCGCCGACAGCCGGACGCCCGCAGGGCTGACGACCGGGACGGCCGCGCCCCTGCCGTTCGGCGTGCCGGACCGGGTGCGGATCCCGGCGATCCAGGTGGACGCGCCGATGATGCCGGTGGGTCTGGACGCCGAGGGCTGGGTGGACGCACCGCCGCCCGAGGACCCCAACCTGGCGGGCTGGTTCAGCGGCGCGGTCTCCCCCGGCGAGAAGGGCACGGCGGTCGTCGTCGGCCATGTGGACAATCAGCAGGGCCCGGCCGTGTTCTACGGCCTGGGCGCGCTGAAGAAGGGCCAGCGCGTCGAGATCGCGCGCCGGGACGGCAAGACGGCGGTGTTCGAGATCTACGGAGTCGAGGTCTTCGCGAAGAACAGCTTCCCCGGTGAGCGGGTGTACGCCTCCAAGGGGGCCGCGGAGGTGCGGGTGATCACCTGTGGCGGCGGGTTCTCGCCGCAGGAGGGTTACGACGGCAACGTCGTCGTCTTCGCCCGCCTGGTCGAGGTCCGCTGAAGCGGCCTCGTCCCGGGCGGGCGGGTCCGGTCCCGTCCGACGGGATCAGACGTACTGCCGGCGGGGCACGCTGATGTGGTAGCCGGAGTCGAGCAGTTGAGGCAGGTAGTCGCGCAGGGCCCGGACACTCTGGGAGCGTTCGCCCCCGGCGTCGTGCGAGAGCACCACGACGCCGGGGGCGGCGCCGTCCTCGACCCGTTCGACGATGGTGCGGGTGCCGGGGCTGGTCCAGTCGAGGGTGTCGACGGTCCAGGCGAGGGGTTCCATGCCCAGTTCCGCGCCGAGCTGGAAGGCGGCGCGGTTCCAGGCGCCGTAGGGGGCGCGGAACCACTCGGGGCGCTCGCCGTAGGCCTTCTCGATGACGTCGCAGGTGCGTTCCATCTCGGAGCGGATGCGGCTGCGGCGCAGACCGGTGAGCAGCGGGTGGGACCAGGTGTGGTTGCCGACGACATGGCCCTCGTCGGCCATCCGCGCCAGCAGGTCCCTGTTCTCGACGGCCATCTCCCCGCACACGAAGAACATCGCGCGCACGTCGTACGCGGCCAGGGTGTCCAGGATGTCCGGGGTGTAGCGGGGGTCGGGGCCGTCGTCGAAGGTCAGCACCATGGTGTTGCCGCGTCCGGACATGCGCAGCAGCGGTGTGCTGCGCACGGGCGTCCGGCCGGGCACGGTACGCGGCGGGCCGTAGCCGGTGAGCGGCTGGAGGCGGTACGCGGACGGCTGGAGCGGGCGGCGTGCGGCCTGGGCGCCGGCGGCGGGCGCCGGCGCCGGGCGTGCCGCCTCCCTGCCGGTACCGGTGGCGAGCGCGCCGGCCAGCCCGGCGGCCCCCATGGCGGCGGCGCCGGCCAGCAACGCCCGGCGCCGCGTGAGGAAGTGATCCTTCTGCATGAGACATCAGTCGCCCAGCGGAAGGCCGACGCACCTCAGCGACACCGGTGTGGCGGCACGAATCCACCCGCTCGGCGCAGCGGTCCGTCAACGGCGGCGTACGAGGGGGAAGGGCAGGGTCTCGCGGATGGTGAGCCCGGTGAGGAACATGACGAGCCGGTCGACGCCGATGCCGAGGCCACCGGTGGGCGGCATGGCGTATTCGAGGGCGTCGAGGAAGTTCTCGTCGAGTTCCATCGCCTCGGGGTCTCCCCCGGCGGCGAGCAGGGACTGGGCGGTGAGGCGGCGGCGCTGTTCCACCGGGTCGGTCAGTTCCGAGTAGGCGGTGCCGAGTTCGGTGCCGAAGGCGACGAGGTCCCAGCGTTCGGCGAGCCGGGGGTCGGTGCGGTGCTGCCGGGTGAGCGGGGAGACGTCGGTCGGGAAGTCCTTGTAGAAGGTGGGCAGTTCCGTCCTCTCCTCGACGAGCCGCTCGTACATCTCCAGGACCACGTCGCCGGGCCCGTCGTCCTCGACGTACGGCACGCCCGCGCGGTCGCACAGGCGGAGCAGTTCGGGCAGTTCGGTGCCGGGGCCGATCTCCTCGCCGAGGGCTTCGCCGATGGCGGCGTGGACCGTCTTGACCGGCCAGGGGCCGGAGATGTCGTACTCCTTGCCGTCCTTGTGGGCGACGGGTGCGCCGAAGGCGGCGGTGGCGGCGCCCTGGATCAGTTCGCGCACGAGGTGCAGCATCACGTCGTAGTCGGCGTGCGCCTGGTAGGCCTCCAGCATGGTGAACTCGGGGTTGTGCTTGTAGGAGACGCCCTCGTTGCGGAAGGTGCGGCCCAGCTCGAAGACCTTCTCCAGGCCGCCCACACACAGCCTTTTCAGATACAGCTCGGGGGCGATGCGCAGATACAGGTCGAGGTCGTAGGCGTTGATGTGGGTGGTGAAGGGGCGGGCGTTGGCGCCGCCGTGGATCTGCTGCAGCATCGGCGTCTCGACCTCGAGGAAGCCGCGCTCCAGCAGGCCCTGGCGCAGGGCCTGGACGGCGGTGGAGCGGTGCCGGATCACCTCGCGGGCCTCGGGGCTCGCCACCAGGTCGAGGTAGCGGCGGCGGACCTTCGCCTCCGGGTCGGCGAGGCCGCGGCGTTTGTCGGGCAGGGGGCGCAGGCATTTGCCGGTGAGCTGCCAGGAGCTGACGAAGACGGTGGGCTCGCCCTTGTCGCTGAGGCCCGCGCGGCCGGTGGCGGTGATGTGGTCGCCGATGTCGGTGTGGGCTCTGAAGCGGGCGAGCGCTGGGCCGGACTCGGCGCGGGTGAGGGCGAGTTGGTGGTCGCCGGACCAGTCGCGCAGGACGGCGAAGACGATGCCGCCGAAGTCGCGCACCAGCATGATCCGTCCGGCGACGGTGACGTCCTGGCCCGGGCGGACCTCGGCGAGGGTGTGGGTGCGGGCCGGCACGCCGACGGGGTAGGGGTCGGTGCCGTCCGCGCGCAGCCGGTCCAGCTTGCGGTGCCGGACGCGGACCTGGTCGGGCAGGTGGGCGAGGGGGTCGGCGGCGTCGGTCTCGTCCCCTCCGGCGAGACCGGGCGCCGCCGAGGACGGCAGGCCCTCCGTGCCGGTGGGCCGCGGTCCGCCCTTCGGGTGCCCCTTTCCGAGGAGTTTGCGCAGGGACGGTACGGACACGAAGCCCTCGGCGACGGCGGAGGCGAGGCCGACGCGGGCGAGGGAGGCGGCGTCGGCGTAGCACAGGAAGCGCGGACACCAGTCGGGGCGGTACTTGGCGTTGGAGCGGTACAGGGCCTCCAGTTGCCACCACCGGGAGAAGAACAGCAGCATGCGCCGCCACAGTCTGAGCACCGGTCCCGCCCCGATGCGGGCGCCCTCCTCGAACGCCGAGCGGAACACGGCGAAGTTGAGGGAGATCCGGCGCACGCCCAGCTTGGGGGCGGCGGCGCACAGTTCGGCGACCATGAACTCGGTGACACCGTTGGGGGCCTCGCGGTCCCGGCGCATCAGGTCCAGGGAGATGCCGTCCCGGCCCCAGGGGACGAAGGAGAGCAGCGCGAGGAGCCGGCCGTCGGCGGCGAGCGCCTCGACGAGGAGGCAGTCGCCGTCGGCGGGGTCGCCGAGCCGGTCGAGGGCCATGGAGAAGCCGCGTTCGGTCTCGGTGTCGCGCCACGCGTCGGCCTTGTCGACGATCTGCCGCATCTCGTCCTCGGTGAGGGTGGCGTGCCGGCGCACCCGGCAGCGGGCACCGGTGCGCCGCACCCGGTTGACCGCCTGCCGGGTGACGCGCATGTCGCGGCCGTCGAGGTCGAAGTCGGGCACGTGCAGCACCGCCTCGTCGCCGAGTTGCAGGGCGCCGAGCCCGGCGCGGACGAAGGCGCGGGCGCCCTCCTCGGAGGCGCCCATCACGGCGGGCGTCCAGGCGTGCCGCCGGGCCACGTCCAGCCAGGCGGCGACGGCGTGCGGCCAGGCCTCCCGGTCTCCGACGGGGTCGCCGCTCGCCAGGCACACCCCGGCCTCGACGCGGTAGGTGACGGCGGCCTTGCCGCTGGGCGAGAAGACGACGGCCTTGTCGCGGCGGGTCGCGAAGTAGCCGAGGGAGTCCTGCTCGCCGTAGGCCCGCAGCAGGGCGCGGATACGGGCCTCCTCGTCACCGTGCAGGGCGGCCTCGAGGCGCTGGGAGCGGAACAAGGTGGCGGCGGCGTTCAGCAGGGCCAGCGCGCCGAACAGGCCGAGGAGGAAGGACAGTGAGCGGGGCGGGCTGCCGTCGAAGGTGCCGCCGGATATGAGGCCGCCGAAGACCCGGTTGGCGGCCCAGGGCAGGCGCTGGCCGGCCGGCAGGCTGCCGGGGAACAGCGCGACGAGACCCCAGCCGACGAGCACCGCCAGGGCGAGCCCGGCGGCGAGCACGGCGAGGGCCCGCCGAACGGCGGCGGGGCGGGAGGCGGCGTAGAACTCGCGCCGGGCGAGGACGAGCAGGCCGAGGGCGAGGGCGCACACGACGAACGACGGGATCGAGTCGGCGTACAGGCCGGCGGCCATGCCGAGGACGTCGGCGAGCAGCAGCAGGGCGAGGTAGACGACGACCAGCCACCAGGCGACCTTCTTGCGGGCGCCGGTCGCGGCGGCGAGCAGGAAGAGGAAGACGGCGTAGGCCAGGTTGGCGCTGACCGGGACGAGCAGCAGCTCCAGCACGTCGACGACGGGCCGCAGCAGGGTGCGCAGCGACGGGACGAGTGCGAGCAGTGCGGACAGTGCGCCGAGGAGGGCGAAGAACACCGCGAACCCTTGGGGCACCCGGCCGAGGACGGCCCGCTCGCGCCGTCGTACCGGCCCCGAGGTGTCCTGGACTCTGCCCGCGTCCACGGTGGCACTCATGATTCCGACTGTAGGAACACCGGCGCGGACTCGCGCGCCGAGCGGGAGTGCGGGCGGGGACTGGGGACGGGGGGAGGTGTTCGATAGCCTCGCGACGTGAGGGAACAGGACTCCCAGCAGTTCGAGCGGGGCACCGACGGGCCCAAGGTGATCGTGGTCGGGGTGGACGGCTCCGACTCCTCGATGCGGGCGGCGGCCTACGCCTCCGGGCTGGCCCGGCGCCAGGGTGCGCTGCTCGCCCTGGTGTACGTGCAGCCGGTGCTGGCGGCGGGCGCGGCGCTGGGGGCGCCGGTGGCCGCGGTCACCGACGAGATCGCCGAGGATCTGATGGCGCAGATCCGGGAGGCGTCCGAGCGGGTGCGGGGGATCTTCGACGTGCGCTGGGAGTTCCACACCTTCCGCGGCGACCCCTACAACGGCCTGGTGAGGGCCGCGGACGACCTCAAGGCGGACGCCGTGGTGGTCGGCGCCTCCGAGCAGGCGGGCCACCGCTTCGTCGGATCGGTGGCGGTCCGGCTGGTGAAGGCGGGGCGCTGGCCGGTGACGGTGGTTCCCTGAGGGACCGGGGGCGCCCGGAGGTGTGCGTGGCGTCTTCCGTCTCGGCCGGGACGAGGGCATCATGATCCGCCGTCAGCCGTTTGCCGATCGCGAAGAGGTGAGGCGCATGGCCGGGCTCCGTATGGGTGAGGGCATTCTCCGCCGCAAACCCATCGAACACATCGAGGAGACGGAAGTCGGGGAGGGCACGCGGCTGGAGCGCACCCTCGGCCTGGGGCAGCTCACCGCGATCGGCGTGGGCGGCATCATCGGCGCGGGCATCTTCACTCTCGCGGGCACCGTGGCCAACGGCACGGCCGGGCCGGCGGTGCTGATCTCCTTCCTCATCGCCGGTGTCGCCAGTGCCGCGGCCGCGCTGTCGTACGCGGAGTTCGCGGGGCTGATCCCGAAGGCGGGCTCGGCGTACACGTACGGGTACGCGGTGCTCGGGGAGCTGGCGGGCTGGTTCATCGGCTGGGACCTGCTGCTGGAGTACACCGCGATCGTGGCGGTGGTCGCGATCGGTATCTCCGGCTACTTCAGCTTCCTGGTCAACGAGATGGGCGCGGACCTGCCGAACTGGATGCTGGGCGCGCCCGGCACCGGTGACGGTCACAAGGTGGACCTGTTCGCGGCGCTGCTGTGTCTGCTCATCGCCTTCCTGCTGAACCTGGGCATCAAGAACGCGGCCCGGTTCGAGACGGTGGTGGTGATCCTGAAGGTCCTGGTCGTGCTGCTGGTGATCGCGGTCGGGGTCTTCCACATCGACACGGCCAACTACAACCCGTTCTTCCCGTACGGGGTGGGCGGCGCGTTCACGGGTGCGGCGACCGTCTTCTTCGCCGTGTTCGGCTACGACGCGATGTCGACGGCGGCCGAGGAGTCCAAGGACGCGCAGCGGCACATGCCGAAGGCGATCATCTACTCGCTGGTGATCTCGATGGTGCTGTACGTGGCGGCCTGTCTGGTGCTGACCGGCATGCAGAACTACACCGAGATCGATCCGGAGAGCGGCTTCTCGACCGCGTTCAAGTCGGTGGGGCTGACCGGGCTCGCGGACGTGATCGCGGTGGGCGCCATCATCGGCATCCTCACGGTGATGTTCACGTTCATGCTGGGTGTGACGCGCGTGTGGTTCGCGATGTCGCGGGACGGGCTGCTGCCCCGCTGGTTCGCCAAGACCCACCCGACGCGGCACGTGCCGACGCGGGTGACGTGGATCGTGGGGGTGGCGTCGGCCGCCATCGCCGGGTTCCTGCCGATCGGCGAGGCGGCCGAGCTGACCAACATCGGCATCCTGCTGGCCTTCGTGGTGGTGTGCACCGCGGTGATCGTGCTGCGCTACCGGCAGCCGGAGCTGCCGCGCAGCTTCCGCACGCCGTGGATGCCGGTGGTGCCGGCGGTGGGCGTGGTGTTCTCGATCTGGCTGATCACGTTCCTTCAGTGGCAGACGTGGGCGCGGTTCGCCGTGTGGTTCGCGCTCGGCCTGGTCATCTACTTCGCGTACTCCTACCGGCGCTCGGAGCTGGCGCGGCGCGAGGAACCGACCGGCAAGCAGCCCTAGAGTCCCGCGAGGAAGTCCAGGAGGACGCGGTTGAAGGTCTCGGGCTGTTCCAGGCAGGTGTAGTGTCCGGCGCCCTCGATCGTCACGGAGCGGCCGTCGCGGACGGCCCGCGCGAGCCGCTCCGCCTCCCCCGTCAGGTCCGCGGGTTCGAGTGAGCCGTTGACGGTGAGCACCGGCACGTCGATCTTCGGCACGCGCTCCCAGGTGCCGGTGACGGGCACGTGCCAGTCCTTCTCGCCCGCGTGGTGCTTGGACATCGTGTGCAGCGCCATCTCCCGCAGCCGGCGCAGGATGTCCGGGTCGATGTCGTCGGGCGTGCGGTGCGGTCCGGGTACGACCCGCAGGAAGGCCGTCAGCCAGCCGTCGAGGTCCCCGGCGCCCAGGGTGCGGGCGTACTCGTCCTGGATCTCCCGGTACCAGGGGTCGGTGTACTGGAACTCGCTGGTCGACGCGCCGCAGGGGACCACCGCGCGGACCAGATCCGGGTGTTCGAGCACGGTGTCGGTGGCGATGGCGCCGCCCATCGACACACCGACCAGGACCGCGGGACCGGCGTCGAGGTGACGCAGCAGGGCGGCGAGATCGTCGGCCCAGCGAAAGGGCGCGGTGGCGTTGGCGGAGAAGCCGTGGCCGCGTACGTCGGGGGCGATGACGCGGTGGTGCTCGGCGAGCACCGGGATCTGCGCCTCGAAGAGGCGGTGGTCGACGTATCCGGAGTGGAGCAGCACGACGGGATCGCCCGCTCCGGTGTCGACGTAGGCCAGGTCGCCGTCGGAGGAGGGGAAGTAGCGGAGTTCGGAAGCAGCCGTCATGACAACCAAGGTGTCATCCTGGCGGAAGTTTGGCAACTCAGGTGTCATGATGAGGGGGTGAACGACGTGGACCAGCCCCTGCCGCCGGACGATCTCGCCCGCCGCCTCACCGACGTGTACGACCTGGTCGGCCCCCTCTACCGGCGCGCCCAGCGCAGCGTGGAGCAGGGTCTGGCCGCCGAGGGCCTCTCCGTCGGCGTGCGGGCCGTGCTGACGCTGCTGCACCGCGGCGGGCCGATGACCGTGCCGCAGATGGGCCGCGCACAGTCGATCAGCCGTCAGTTCGTGCAGCGCATGGTCAACGACGCCGCGGCGCGGGGACTGGTGGAGAGCGTGCCCAACCCCGCGCACCGGCGGTCCTCGCTGATCCGGCTCACCCCGGACGGCTCCTCGGTGATCACCTCCGTTCTCGAGCGGGAGCACGCGCTGCTCCGGGAGGTGGGCGGGGGTCTGACGGGCAGCGATGTGACGGCGTGCCTGCGGGTGCTCGGCGCCATGCTGACCGCGCTCGACCAGGTGGACGTCGACTGATCTACTCCCCCATCACCAGCCCGTCCTGGGCCGCGCCCCGGCTCAGCACCACGTCGCGGATGCGGTCGCGCACGGCGTGCAGTCCGGCGCCCTGGGCGAGCGCCCGGTTGAGGTTGACGACCCGGCCGGCGTCCACGTCGAACAGCTGCGGAACGAACTCCGCGCGGGTCACCTCCCAGCGCCCGCCCTGGCGCGCGGGCGGGGTGAACGTGAAGCGGCCGACCGTGGACTGGTTGCCACGCGGGTCCCGGGCGCCGTCGTGGTTGAACATCTCGCCGGCGATCTGGTCGCCCATCCCGTAGATCACCCAGGTGCCGTTGACCTTCTCGTACGCCTGCGGGACATGGGCGTGGGTGCCCAGGATCAGATCGATGTCGGGCCGGCCGCCGGTGCGGGAGGCGGTGAGGGAGCGGGCCAGGGCGACCTGCTGCCCGTCCGGGTTCTCCTGCCACTCGGTGCCCCAGTGCAGCGAGACCACGACGATGTCGGCGCCCGCCGTCCGGGCGGCCCGCGCGTCGGCGACGATCCTCGTCTCGTCGATGAGGTTCACGGACCAGGACTGGTCGGGCGGGAACGGGGAGACGTTGGTGCCGTAGGTGTAGGCGAGATGGGCGACCTGCGCCTGGCCCGCACGCAGCACGGTCACGGTGCGGGCCTCCTGCTCGGTGCGGGCGGAGCCGGCGTGCCGTACGCCCGCGCGGTCGAGGGCGTCCAGGGTGCGGCGGATGCCCTCGGCGCCCGCGTCCAGGCTGTGGTTGGAGGCGGTGGAGCAGCCGTCGTAGCCGGTGGCGGCGAGGCCGGCGGCGATCTCGGGCGGCGACTGGAAGGCGGGGTAGCCGGTGTAGACGCCGTTCGCGCCGTAGACGGTCTCCATGTGGCACAGCGCCACGTCGGCGGGGGCGACGACGGAGCGGATGCCGGAGAGCATCGGACGGAAGTCGTGACCGGTGCCACCGGCGTCGAAGCGGGCACGGTCGATGATCGAGGTGTGCGGCAGGACGTCCCCGGAGGCGACGAGGGTGAGGCCGCGGGCGGCGGACGGCGCGGGATGCCCGGTGGCGGGCGGCCGGTGCTCCCTCGCCTGGCAGGCGGCGCCCGCGGCGAGGACGACGGTCAGGGCCAGCGCCACCTGTCTACTGCGTGCGATCATCATCTCACCCCGCTGTAGTCACATTTACGGATAAACAGGTAAGAAGCCGTTTGCGGCTCGCCGTGGCTCCGACACGCCCTTTAGGCCGTCCGGCGTGCGCGAACGGCCGCCACGACCGTTCGTCGAACCGTTCGTCGACTCGATCGGCCGTTCGCCGCACGCCCCTGTGCGTGCCCTGTCCCCGAGGGGCGCCGTGCGTTGCCATACGGCCATGACGGCCGGAATCACCCTCACGAACGAGACGACCGCCGAGCACGAGCTCGCCGCACTGCAGCGCGAGCACGGCCGGCCTCTCTTCGCGCTGCTGCTCCGGCTCTGCGACGGAGACCGGCAGCGGGCGGAGGATCTGGTGCAGGAGACGCTGCTGCGCGCCTGGCAGCATCCCGAGGCACTGCGCGCCGACGCCTTCGACTCCGTACGCCCGTGGCTGCTCACCGTGGCGCGGCGGCTCGCCATCGACGCGCGGCGCGCCCGGCAGGCCCGGCCCGCCGAGGTGGGCGACGCGGTGCTGGAGAACGCGCGGGTGATCTCCGATCACGCGGAGCGGGCGGCGGCGACGCTCGATGTCCGCGAGGCTGTGAAGACACTCACTCCGGAACACCGTGAAGTCCTGGTGCTCGTGTACTTCCAGGGGGCGAGTGTGGCGGAAGCGGCGCAGGCCCTGGGGATCCCGCCCGGTACCGTGAAGTCCCGCGCGTACTACGCGCTGCGCGCCTTGCGCAGGGTGCTTCCGGGATACGCCGCCGACCTGCGGTGAAACCGACGGTCGAGTCAAACCTCCGTAAAGCGCCTTGCCGACGACCCCGGTTGAGTAATCGGCTGTCCTCATCCGTGTTCCGGACCGAGGGCCCGGGTTCGGGCGACGCGCACGCACCGGAGGAAGGCAGGAAGGGATGCTGCACAGAGGTCAAGAGAGCACGGACGGTTCCGGCGGCGGTGAACTGACCGTCCCCATGGCCTGGTTGTACGCCGAGTACATCGCCGACGAACTGCTGCGCAGCGGCGATCTCATGCCGCCGACGTCCTTCGAGTTCCGGGCCGGCCGGGACGCGCTGGCGCTGACCGTCTTCCTGTCCGACACCGACGGCGAGCTCTCCGGCATCCGGGTGGTCACCCAGCTGGAGACCTGGCTGTCGCTGACGGCCTACGACCAGCCGTGGCAGGAGTGGGTCGAGGAACGCCTGGCGGATCTGACCGCGGACGCGGTGGCGTCCGGCCGGACGGGACGGGACCCGGATCTGGACCTGGCCCGGGCGGCGTGGCGCTGGCTCCAGGAGACCGAGCTGCTGGCACCCGATCTCAACGCCGTGCCGGGCGGGGGCACGCTCGCCGGCGAGGACGAGGGGCCGAAGGTGTGGACCCCGGCCTGGCAGCTCGGCCTCCCCCTCAGCCACCTCGCCATCCACCTCTTCTAGGTCCCGGCCGCCCGGGATCCCGGATTTTTCAGGTTTCCCGGAATCCGACCAATCCGCGGGGCGGGCGGCTCCGAATCCTTTGGTCACGATTCGGGGCGTGGCTTGAGTGATTCGGCTGCCTGGTGCGTACCGGTGGGAGCAAGGAGTAACCCCACCCGCACCCAACGGCACGAGGATTCGGCATGAGGTCCCTGGAGAGGCATCGCGACGTCGGCGCCTACGCGCTCGGCGTGCTGGACGAGGCGGAGGCGTTCCGCTTCGAGGACCACCTCATGGAGTGCCCCAGCTGCGCTGCGGAGGTGACCGAATTCGGCCCGACGACGCGGCAGTTGATGCTCTACCGGCGCTCGACGCCGCGTCTGGTGCACCCGCTCGCCAAGCCGGGACCGCGGATGCTGGACCGGCTGATGTCCGAGGTGGCCGCCCGGCGCCGGGCGGGACGGCGCAGGCTGCTGTTCACGCTGGCCGCCTCGGTGGTGCTCGCGGTGTCCGCGCCGGCCGTCGCGATCATGGCCGGCGGGGGTGACGAGCCCGTGAGCATCGCGGCGACCGACGAGCGGTCCGGGGTGTGGGCGGAGATCACGACGGAGGACCAGGACTGGGGCAGCCAGGTCGAGCTGAAGGTCAAGGACGGTGCGGGTCCCCGCGACTGCCATCTGGTCGTGGTCGGCCACGACGGCTCCGAGGAGACCGTCACCAGCTGGAGCGTCCGCCACCACGACGCCCGCCCCAACACCATGATGACCGGCTCGGCCATGCACCCCGACGAGATCGCCCGCTACGAGGTCCGCACGGCGGACGGCGAACACCTGGTGACCCTGAACCCGAGCTGACCCGTACGTCCACGACAGCCAAGGCGCTGCGACAGCCGATGCGCAGAAAGACGCGGCCGGGCCGTCTCATGGGCTCGGGCAGGCTCCGGCCCGGCGCGGCCGCGTGTCATGTGATCCGGGAGCCCGGCCGGGGCGGAGGCGGGGCGATCCGACGGGCGGGCCGCGCCCGGGAGCCGGGCGGCCGAGACTCGAGGCGGTGGGCGGCGGCCGAGGTCACTTGAGCAGGCGCGAGAGCCTTCGGTCGGCCAAGGGTCTGCCTCCCGTCTGGCACGTCGGGCAGTACTGCAGGGACGAGTCGCTGAAGGAGACCTCGCGGATGGTGTCGCCGCACACCGGGCACGCCTCGCCGGTACGGCCGTGGACCCTGAGACCGCTCTTCTTCTCGGCCTTCAGCCGGCCCGCCGCGACCCCGCGGGAGCGTTCCACCGCCTCGCTGAGCGTGCCGCGCAGCGCCTCGTAGAGCCGGGTGGTCTCCTCCGGGGTCAGGGACGCCGCCAGTTTGTAGGGGGACATGCGGGCCGCGTGCAGGATCTCGTCGCTGTAGGCGTTGCCGACGCCCGCGATCAGGCTCTGGTCCCGCAGCGCGCCCTTGAGCTGCCGCCGTTCACCGGACAGCAGTGCGGCCAGGCGTCGTTCGTCGAAGTCGGCGGCCAGCGGGTCCGGGCCCAGCCGGGCCACGCCGGGCACCTGCTGCGGGTCCGTCACCACATACACCGCGAGCCGCTTCTGGGTTCCCGCCTCCGTCAGGTCGAAGCCCGCGCCGGTCTCCAGGGCCACGCGCAGGGCGAGCGGCCCCTTGCCGGGGCGGGGCGGACCGCTCGGCAGGGGGTCCTTCCACTGGAGCCAGCCCGCGCGGGCCAGATGGGTGACCAGATGCGGGCCGCCGCCCGTGGCGAGGTCCAGGAACTTGCCGTAGCGGTGCACGACGGTGACCTCGTGGCCCTCGAGTGCCCTCAGCGGCGGGTCGTAGGTCTTCAGGACGCTGATCGCCACGGGCAGCACCCGTACGATCTCGTGGCCGACGAGGTGCTCGGTGAGGAAGTCCTTGAGCGCCTCGACCTCGGGGAGTTCCGGCATACGTCCAGAGTGCCACCGGGTGCCGGTGCGGTCAGGCCGGCTCGGCTGCCACCACGAACTCGCACCACACGCACTTGCCGCCGCCGCGCGCCTCGACGCCCCACACGTCCGACAGCATCTCGACCAGCAGCAGCCCGCGCCCCGAGACCCCCGAGTCCCCGGCCTCCCGGCGGCGTGGCAGGGCGCTGGAGGAGTCCTCGACCTCCACGCGCAGCCGCCGCTCGGTCCCGGTGAGGACCCTCAGGGTGACCACCGCCGCTCCCTCCGTGTGCATCAGGGCGTTGGTGATCAGCTCGTCGGCCACGAGTTCGATCTCGTCGGCGCGGTCCCGTGCCCCCCACGCGGCGACCGCGGCGCGGATCATGCGCCGGGCCTCGGACAGCGCCTCCGGATCGCCGGGGGCCACGTGCTGCTGGAGCCGGCCGCCCGCCCGCGGGCTGTCCAGGCTGCGGCGGCGCAGCACGAGCAGGGCCACGTCGTCACCGCCGCCGCGATCCGCCGCCACGTCGCTGAGCCGGTCGGCGAGCTCCCGGACGTCGTCGGGGCCCGTCGCCACCAGCTCGGCGAGGGCCTCCATGCCGTCGTCGAGGTCCGCCCCCGGCTGCTCGACCAGGCCGTCGGTGCACAGCAGCAGTGTGTCGCCGGGGTCGAGTTCCATGGTGCCGACCGGGTAATCCAGCTGCCCGAACTCGGCGGACAGGCCGAGCGGCAGCCCACCGGGGACGCAGATGCGCCGGCAGGTGCCGTCGGTGCGCCGCACCAGCGGGTCGATGTGCCCGGCCCGGACCATCTGGAGCACCCCGGTGGACAGATCGGCCTCGGCGTAGAGGCAGGTCGCCGAGCGGTCGGTGTCGAGCTCGTGCAGGAACCCGGAGGCGCGGGCCATCACGGTGGCCGGCGGATGCCCCTCGGCGGCGTAGGCGCGCAGCACGATCCGCAACTGGCCCATCACGGCGGCGGCGTGGGTGTCGTGGCCCTGCACGTCGCCGATGACCGCGCCGACGCGTCCGCCGGGCAGCGGGATCAGGTCGTACCAGTCGCCGCCGATGTCCCGGCCGAACGAGCCGCCGATGCTGGCCGCGCGATAGCGCACGGCGACCTCGGCGCCGCGCACGCTGGGGATGGTGCGCGGCAGCATGGCCTGCTGGAGTCCCTGCGCCAGGTCCATCTCCTGCTCGTAGAACATGGCGCGCTGCAGGCTCTGGGCGATGCTGCTGCCCAGGGCGACGAGGATGTTGCGCTCCTCCGGGGAGAAGCCGTGGCGGTCGCTGTAGAGCAGGCCCATCGCGCCGATCGGGCGGGCCTGGACGATGAGCGGGAGGTAGGCCGCCGAGGTGATGTGGAGGTCCGTGAGGTGCGGCCACAGCAGCGGGTAGCGCTCGGCGAACTCCTCGGGCGACTCGATGTAGCAGGGGCTGAGGGTCCGTACGGCCTCGCTCATCGGGTACGGCTCGTCGATCCGGGTGATCCGGGTCCCCTCCACGAAGCTGCCGGCGGGCCCCTCGGCGATCAGCCGGATGCGGCCCGCCTCGATCAGCCCCAGCACCAGACTGGTGGCGCCCAGATGGGTGAGACCGTGGGTGTCCTTGACGGCGTCCATGACCTCCTGCACGGTCCGCGCGTGGGCGAGGGCGGCCGTGGTGAGCTGCACGACGTTGGTCTGCTGGCGGCGGGCGTCCTCCTGAGCCGCCTGCTCGCGGTGGGCCTCGTGGTCCCTGAGTTCCTCGGTGGCGTCGCGGACGATGCCGATGATGCGGCGGGGCAGTCCGTTCTCGTCCCGGCGGATGTAGCCCTGGGTGTGGGTCCAGCGCAGGGTGCCGTCGCGGCGGCGGATGCGGAAGTAGGCGCCATAGTTCTCGCTGCCGTCCTTCAGCGCCTGCGAGACGGCGGAGTCCAGGCGGCTGGACTCGCCGGGCGGGACCCGCATCGCCAGGGTCTCCGGGTGGTCGTCGTACTCCTCGGGGCGCACGTCGAAGATCTCGTGGGCCTGGGCGTCCATCTGCATCAGGCCGGTGTCCAGGTCCCAGTCGAAGCTGCCCATGCGGTTGAGCGCCAGGATCGGATCCGGGTGGTCCGGCCAGTCGTCCGGGAGTGACAGAGCGCTCGCTCCCCGATCAGCCATGCGCCCACCTTGCCAGGATTCACCCGATTCTTCGACCGGTGCGCCGGGTACGCGGGCTGCACCTGTGTCCCACGGTGGTAGGGGTATACGGAGAGTCACACAGGGCTCGGCGGGACGAGGCAGGAGGGAGCGCGACGGCCGTGGAGTGGTTCACCGCACCGGACTACTGGCTGAGCCGGCTGGTCTTCCAGCGCGCGCTGGCCGGGGTCTACCTGGTCGCCTTCCTCACCGCGGCGCTCCAGTTCCGCGCGCTGATCGGCGAGCGCGGAATGCTGCCGGTACCGCGCCATCTGGAGCTGGTGCCGTTCCGCAGGGCGCCGAGTCTGTTCCACGCGCACTACTCCGACCGGTTCTTCGCGCTGGTGGCGTGGTCGGGCTGCGCGGTGTCGGCGGCGCTGCTGGCGGGGCTGGACTCGCTGCTTCCGCTGTGGGGCGGGATGCTGCTGTGGCTGGTGCCGTGGGCGCTGTACCTGTCGATCGTCAACGTGGGGCAGACCTGGTACTCGTTCGGCTGGGAGTCGCTGCTGCTGGAGGTCGGTTTCCTCGCGGTGTTCCTCGGCAACGACGAGGTGGCCCCGCCGATCGTGGTGCTGTTCCTGCTGTGGTGGATCCTGTTCCGGGTCGAGTTCGGCGCGGGGCTGATCAAGATGCGCGGTGACGAGTGCTGGCGGAAGCTGACCTGTCTGGACCACCATCACGAGACCCAGCCGATGCCCGGCCCGCTGAGCTGGTTCTTCCACCATCTGCCCCGGCCGCTGCACCGGGTCGAGGTGGCCGCGAACCACGTGACCCAACTCGTCGTGCCGTTCCTGCTGTTCACCCCGCACCCGATCGCCACGGCGGCCGCCTCGCTGATGATCGTCACCCAGCTGTGGCTGGTGCTGTCGGGCAACTTCTCCTGGCTGAACTGGATCACGATCGTGCTGGCGCTGTCGGCGGTCAGGTTCCCGGCCGATCCGCCGGAGACCGCCGACGCTCCGCTGTGGTACGTGGTCGTCGTCCTCGCCGTGTCGGCGCTGATCGTCGGGCTCAGCTATCACCCGGTTCTCAACATGATCTCCCGGCGCCAGGTGATGAACCGCTCCTTCGACCCGCTCCACCTGGTCAACACCTACGGCGCGTTCGGCAGCGTCAGCCGGGTCCGCTACGAGGTGGTCGTCGAGGGCACCGCGGCCGACACGCCCCGGGAGGACTCCGACTGGCGGGAGTACGAGTTCAAGGGCAAGCCGGGCGATCCGCGGTACTGGCCGCGCCAGTTCGCGCCGTACCATCTGCGGCTCGACTGGCTGATGTGGTTCGCCGCCCTCTCCCCCGCGTACGCCGGGTCGTGGTTCGGCGCGTTCGTGGAGCGACTCCTGGAGAACGACCGGGACACGCTGAAGCTGCTGCGCCGTTCCCCGTTCCCGGCGGACGCCCCGCCGAGGTACATCCGCGCCCGTCTCTTCCGCTACCGCTACACCACATGGCGGGAGCTGCGGGAGACGGGCGCGTGCTGGGAGCGGACGTATGTGCGGGAGTACCTGCCGCCCACGCGGTTGGCGGGGGCGGCACGCACGCCGTGACGGGCAATCGCCCGCCGTGACTCAGGCCCGCTTCAGACGCAGGGTCATCAGCTCGAACGGGCGCAGCCGCACGGAGATCCGGTCGCCGTCGAGGGCCGGCGGCTCGGCGTCGGCCAGCGGCCGCTCCAGCAGGTCGGTGACCTGCACGCCGGTGGCGGGGAAGCCGGTGGTGAGGGTCGCGCGTACACGGCCGCCGTGGGCCTCGTGGAAACGGACGATCACGTCGCCGCTCCCGTCGTCGGCCAGCTTGACCGCGGTGACCACGACCGCCTCCCGGTCGACCGTGACCAGCGGGGCGACCTCTCCGGCGCCGGTGAGGCGCCGCTCGGGCAGGTTGATCCGCCAGCCCTCGCGCACCGCGTCGCCGATCCCGGCGCCCACGACCAGCGCGTGCCGGAAGCGGTGCACGCCCTGATCGGTCTCGGGGTCGGGGAAGCGCGGGGCGCGCAGCAGAGAGACGCGCACGGTGGTGGTCGTGCCGCGGTCGCCGTCGGTGCGGACGGTACGGGTCACGTCGTGGCCGTACGTCGAGTCGTTGACGACGGCGACGCCCCAGCCGGGTTCCTCCAGGTGCACGAAGCGGTGGTTGCACGCCTCGAACTTGGCCGCCTCCCACGAGGTGTTGGTGTGGGTGGGCCGGTGGAAGTGCCCGAACTGCGTCTCGGACGCGTACCGTTCGGCGTGCAGGTCGAGCGGGAAGGCCAGCTTGAGGAACTTCTCCGTCTCGTGCCAGTCGACCTCCGTGTCCATCTCCAGCCGGCGCTCCCCCGCCGGCAGGGACAGCACCTGGGTGACGCGGGAGTCCCCGAAGGACCGCACGACCCGGACACCGTCCGCGGTGGCGGTGACCTCGTCGGCATCGGTCAGATCGGTGACGGTGTTGCGGTAGAACTCGTCGACGTCCCAGGCGTCCCACATGTTCGGGAAGTCCGGGTGCAGCTGGAGGAGGTTGCCGGCCGCTCCGGGGGCGATGGTCTCGCGGTCGGCCTCGATGTCGTGGGCGGAGACGACCAGCCCGCGCTCGTCGATCTCGATCCGTACCAGCCCGTTGTCCAGGACGTACCCGCCGCCGGGGCGCGCGGACGGCTCGGTTCCGCCCTGCCCTGCCGCGGTGCCGGCGCCGCCCGCCGGGACGCCCGCGCGGGGGTGCGGTGCGGCGTTGAAGACGAGCGGGGTATCGCCCTCACCCGCCAGGGCGCGCTGGGCGGCGTCGACGATGCCGTTCAGTTCGGCGGCGATCCGGTCGTAGGTCGCGCGGGCCTCGCGGTGCACCCAGGCGATGGACGAGCCGGGCAGGATGTCGTGGAACTGGTGCAGCAGCACGGTCTTCCAGATCCGGTCCAGTTCCTCGTACGGGTACGGGAATCCGGTGCGGACGGCGGCCGTGGCCGCCCACAGCTCGGCCTCGCGCAGCAGGTGCTCGCTGCGCCGGTTGCCCTGCTTGGTCCTGGCCTGGCTGGTGAGGGTGGCGCGGTGCAGTTCGAGGTACAGCTCGCCGACCCAGACGGGCGGCTCGGGGTACTCGGCGGCGGCCTTGGCGAAGAACTCCGCCGGTGTCTCCCAGGTGACGGTCGCCGAGCCCTCCAGGTTCCTGAGCCGGGCCGCCTTCGCGACCATCTCGCGGGTGGTGCCGCCGCCTCCGTCGCCCCAGCCGGTGGGTGCGAGGGAGTGCCGGGCGACGCCCTTGTCCTTGAAGTTGCGGGCGGCGTGGGCGATCTCGCTGCCCTTCATGGAGCAGTTGTAGGTGTCGACGGGCGGGAAGTGGGTGAAGATGCGGGTGCCGTCGACGCCCTCCCACTGGAACGTGTGGTGGGGGAACTTGTTCGTCTGCGACCAGGAGATCTTCTGCGTCAGCAGGTACTTGGATCCGGCCGCCTTGATGATCTGCGGGAGCCCGGCGGCGAAGCCGAAGGTGTCCGGCAGCCACGCCTCGTCGTTCTCGATGCCGAACTCGTCGAGGAAGAACCGCTTGCCGTGCACGAACTGACGGGCCATGGCCTCCGAGCCGGGCATGTTGGTGTCCGATTCCACCCACATCCCGCCGGCCGGCACGAACCGCCCGTCCGCCACCGCCTTCTTCACCCGGGCCCACACCTCGGGCCGGTGCTCCTTCACCCACGCCCACTGCTGGGCCTGGGACATGGCGAAGACGAACTCCGGCTCGTCGTCGAGCAGCGCCGTCATGTTGGACGTCGTACGGGCGACCTTGCGCACCGTCTCGCGCAGCGGCCACAGCCACGCCGAGTCGATGTGCGCGTGGCCGACGGCGCTGATGCGGTGCGCGGAGGGCACGGCGGGCGCGGACAGCACGTCGGTGAGATGGGAACGCGCCTGTCCGGCGGTGCCGCCCACGTCCTGGAGGTCGATCGCGTCCAGGGCGCGGTCGACCGCCCGCAGGATCTCCCAGCGGCGCGGCGACTCCACCGGCAGCTCGGCCATCAGCTCGCCGAGCACCTCCAGGTCGATCACCAGCTGCCACACCGTCTCGTCGAGGACGGCGAGGTCCATGCGGGCGAGGGTGTACTGCGGCTCGCTGCCCGCGGTGTCCTTGTCGCCGAGGTGCGTGGGCACGAAGGGGTGGTAGTCGAGGATGACGGGGTTGGAGGCGGCCTCGATGTGCAGACGCACCTCCTCCCCGCCCTCGACGGGCGCGCCGATGCGCACCCACTGGTTGCGCGGGTTGAGTCCCTTCACCGGGGTGCCGTCGGGCCGGTAGACCAGGCCCTCGCACTGGAAGCCGGGCATGTTCTCGTCGAAGCCGAGGTCGAGGATCGCCTCGACGGTCCGGCCGGCCCACGCCTCGGGGACGGTTCCGGTGACCCGGAACCAGCTGGTCCCCCACGGAGCGCCCCAGCGGGCGCCCACCGCGATGGGCTCCGGTTGCGCGGCGAGGCCCTCGGCGACCGGGACGGGTTCTCCGGGTGCGTGCCACACCGCGACGTCGAGCGGGACGGACTCGGGGTACACGGCGGGGCGGATGCGCTCGTCGAGGACGCGCTTGAGGCGGGCTTCGACCAGGGTGCGGTCGTCATGCATGCGGGATGCTCCGTGGGTGGGTGCGGGTGGTTACCAGGGGTGGGTCACGGTGACGGGGGCCGACGAGGAGTACAGCTCCCCCACCGCACGCAGTTCGAACCGCGCGGCCCGCTCGCCCTGCTCGGGTCGCAGGCCGCCGGCGAAGTACGCGCGCTGGCAGGTGCCGCCGAGGAAGCGGCGGGTGCCGTCGGGCAGGACGCGGTGCAGGGTGTAGTGCCGCACCGCGCCGCGAGCGGGCCGCCAGGCGAACCGCAGGTCGCCGCCGCGCACGCCGGTGATCCGCAGGGCGGTGGGGGCGGCGGGCGGCGCGGTTTCGGCGGCACGGACGGCGAGCTGCCCGAGCCGCCAGCGCACCGGTCCCCCGGCCGCGGTGAGCCGCACACCGATCGCGTGCACGGTGCCGGACAGGCCGGTGAGCGGGACGGTCGCCGTCCGCCAGCTGTCGGTCCCGCTCACCGGGAGGTACGTGTACGGCGGTGCCGTCCCCGGCTCCTCGGGGTCGGCGGTGGCCACGGCCAGCTCCACGTCCACGCGCCCAGCATCCGTCCGATGCGTGAACTCGACAACCGTCCCGGCGGTGATCGGCAGCCGCGTCGTGTACAGGTCCACGGTCACCGGCGCGTCGAGGTCCCCGTCGACGAGGATGCTGCTCCCGCCGTGCCAGGCGTCGGCGAAGTCGAAGCCGACGGCGGGCCGCCGTCCCTCGGTGCGCACCACCCACCGTCGCGACGGCAGCCGGTCCTGGAGCCCGAGGTGGTTCCAGGGCGCCGGTGAGGTCACGGCGCCCTTCTCGTACCAGCGCAGCCCGTGCCCGGTGTTGAACACGGTCGCGAACGGCACGGAGGTGACCGTCGAGCGGTCGGCGACCGAGACGGCGGGCGCCCGCCAGGGGTCGGAGGCGTCCGGCCGGGAGGGGTCCAGCGAGGCGCCGGTCCAGAACCGGTCGTCGGCGGCGTGGAAATCGGCCGGTGTCCGCCGGTCGGCGGGCAGGTGGTTGCGGGTCCACTCCGGCCGGTACAGGCCGACCGAGGTGACGTGCGGACGGTCGGCGGGGACGATCGCGTCCCAGTTCTCGGCGGTGTTCCAGCCGTTCGCCTCCACGTCCACGCCCGCCCACAGCTCGTACCGGCTGCGACCGAGCCGCTCGGCCTCGTCGCCCGAGGAGGCGAGGCGGTCGGGGGTCCAGCGGAAGTCGACGAACATGTCGTCGGCCGTCTCGAAGAACGCCCGGTTGCGGTCGTTGAGGGCGCCCTGCCAGCTGACCGCCCCGTCGACGGTCATCGAGTCGTACCAGGTGATCCGCTGCCCCTCGGCGGCGGCGCGTGTCTTCAGCTCGCGCAGGAAGGAGAGCATGGCGGCGCCGAGGGCGGGGTCCCCGCCGCCGGTCTCGGCGTTGACGAACCAGCCGTCGAAGCCGTACGCCTGCGCCACGGCCACGAGCCGTTCGGCGAGCGGATGGCGTCCGGCGGAGTCCCGCTGCACCAGGTCCCGCGTCCACTGGAGCTGTCCGCCGTAGGCGGCCGGCGGCAGGAAGATGTTGCCGAGGACGGGCACGCCGTGCCGGTGGGCGGCGTCCACGATCGGCGCGTTGGGGGCGAGGATCAGCCCCTCGCCGGACGAGCCGCCCCAGAAGACCAGTTCGTCGATGTACGCCCAGTGGGTGAGGGCGTAGTAGTCGGCCGTGGGCGAGCCCTGCGAGGGGTTGCCCGCGGTCGTGCCGAAGGACACCAGGGACTGGATGCGGGCCTGGCCGGCGCGGGCCGTCGGATTCGCCGGTGTGGGGGTGAAGCGGCGGGCGAGCGGCACGGACGCCGCGTTGAAGGCGAGGTCGGGGTCCCGGTCGGCGCGCCAGGACTTCAGGCTGCGCCAGGTGATGCCCTCGCCGGGCGTGCCGGAGGGCAGGGAGTCGGGGTACCAGTAGGCGGCGTACGGCTGGAGCGGCGCGGCCTGTTTCTCCGGGGCCGCGACGGCGGGCAGGGCGGGTGACAGGGCGGCCGTGGTCGCGGCGAGCAGCACGGTGCGTCTGGTGGGGTTCACGAGCGGGTGCCTCCGTGGGGTCCTTGTGGGAGAGGGAGTACCTGGTCGGGGGTGAGCACGGTGGTGATGGAGCGCGCGGCGAGGTGGTCGCGGTCGTCGGCGCGGGTGTCGAGGACGGTGGTGGGGCGGGCGCCGTCGGCGACCAGCCGGAAGAAGGCGTCGAAGACGGGGCCGCCGGGGGCGCAGCGGGAGCGGGTGGACGGGTCGGCGGGGACGACGAGTGCCGTGGTGCGGGGCGGGGGTGCGGTGTGCCCGCGTTCCCGTGCGGCGTCGGCGAGCACCCGGGCCAGGTCCTTGGGCTTGCGGTCGTTGGTCAGCAGACCGAGCCCGTACTCCAGTTGCGGGAAGTCGGCGAGGTCGCGGGAGACGTCGTGGGAGCACCACCAGGTGATGCCCCACAGGTCGGGGCAGTCCAGGGCGTTGGTGACGGTCGCCTCGGTGAAGCGGGCGGCGTGGCCGGGCGGGATCAGGGGGGCGGGGGCGCCGACCTCCTGGAGCCAGACCGGGCGGTGCGGTTCATCGGCCCACGCCTTGCTCAGCTCGATGAGATAGGCGGCGTGGTGCTCGGTGGGGACGGA
Source organism: Streptomyces sp. NPDC052012 (assembly GCF_040689265.1). NCBI lineage: Bacteria > Bacillati > Actinomycetota > Actinomycetes > Kitasatosporales > Streptomycetaceae > Streptomyces > Streptomyces sp. NPDC052012. The sequence continues at coordinate 520,088 of NZ_JBFAXA010000002.1, read as the reverse complement.
CGTGCGGCCGTGCCGCTGGGCGGTGCCGTTGAACACCCAGGAGTGCACGGCGGTCACGGCACCCAGGCGGGCGGCCTGGGCCGGGGTGAAGGGCTGGTCGTCCTGGTACCAGGTGGCGTCGTACTCGGCGTGCAGGTGCAGCCGGCCGGGTGCGCCCTCCTCGCAGGCGGCGAGCATCCGTTCCAGCCAGGCGTCGATCTGCGCGGGCGTCGCCCGGTCCGGGTCGGGGTGCGGTCCCGCGGAGAACTGGTTGACCTCGTTGCCGAGGGTCATGCCGAGGAAGTTGGGCCGGTCGGCGAGGGCCGCGGCGAGAGTGCGCAGGTAGGCGGCCTGGCCGGCGAGGACGTCGGGGTCGGTGAAGAGGTTGCGCCGGTGCCAGGTGCGGGTCCAGGCGGGCAGGAAGTCGAAGCTGCTCAGGTGCCCTTGCAGCCCGTCGACGTTGACGTCGAGCCCGCGTTCGGCGGCGGCGTCGACCAGGACGAGGAGCTGTTCGACGGCCCGGGGCCGGATCAGCGTGCGGTTGGGCTGGAAGTACGGCCACAGCGGGAAGACCCGGATGTGGTCCAGGCCGAGTGCGGCGATGGAGTCGAGGTCGGCGCGCACGGAGTCCGGGTCGAAGTCGAGCCAGTGGTGGAACCACCCTTCGCTGGGGGTGTAGTTGACGCCGAAGCGCACGGCAGGAGGCATGCGGTGTCCTTGCGTTCCGAGTGGTGGTTCAGCCCTTCACGGCGCCCTCGCCGACCCCGCGGAAGAAGTACCGCTGGAGGCAGGCGAAGAGGGCGATCAGCGGGGCGACGGCGATGATCGTGCCCGCGGCGACGAGGCGTTCGTCGTTGGCGAAGGTGCCGTGCAGATAGTTGAGGCCGATGGTGAGCGTGAACTTGGACGGGTCGCTGAGCACGATGAGCGGCCACAGGAAGTCGTCCCAGGCGCCCATGAAGGCGAAGATCGCGACGACGGCGAGGGTGCCCTTGACCGACGGCAGGGCGATGCGCAGGAAGCGCTGCCAGACGTTGGCGCCGTCGACGAACGCGGCCTCCTCGATCTCGTAGGGCAGGTTGAGGAAGGCGTTGCGCATCAGCAGCACGTTGAGGGCGCTGACGCAGCCGGGCAGGACGACGCCGATCAGGCTGTTGTTGAGGCCGAGCTCCCGCATGGTGGTGAACTGGGCGATGATGATGCCCTCGACGGGGACGAGCATCGCCAGGATGAACACCAGGGTGGCGACGCGCCGGCCCCGGTAGCGCAGCCGGGCGAGCGCGTAGCCGGCGAGCGCGGCGCCGACGCAGTTGGTGACGACGTTGGCGACGGCGACCTTCAGGGAGTTGAGGGCGTAGTCCCAGACGGGGATGGTGTCGGCGACCCGTTCGTAGTTGTGCAGGGTGGGGTCGCCGGGCAGGAACCTCGGCGGCGAGCTGTAGATGTCCTCCGTCGGTCCCTTGAGGGACGTGGACAGCTGCCACAGGAACGGGCCGATGGTCAGGGCGAGGACGGCGAGCAGCAGGACGTAGCGCAGGGCGAGTTCCCAGATCCGTACGCGGCGGCCGTGCTCGTCGGCGATCCGGGGACGGCGGGGAGCCGCCGGCGTCTCGGTGACCGGCCGGGGCACCTTCTCGATGACGCTCATGTCTCCTCCCTGCGGTCGGCGCGCAGCACCAGCAGCATCAGGGCGACGGTGACCACGAAGACGACGACGGAGATCGCCGACGCGTAGCCGACCCGCCCGGTGAGGCCGGTGCCGGTGCGCTGCACCAGCATCACGAGGGTGGTGTCCTCACCGGCGGGACCGCCGCTCGGTCCGGCGAGCAGATACACCTCGGAGAACACCTTGAACGCGGCGACCGAGGAGAGCGCGCCGACCAGCACCATGGTGGAACGCACGGCGGGCACGGTGACACTGAGGAAGCGGCGGACCGCGCCCGCTCCGTCCACGGCGGCGGCCTCGTGCAGTTCGCGCGGCACGTTCCCGAGCGCCGCCAAGTAGATGATCATGTAGTAGCCGAGGCCCTTCCACACCGTGACGGCCATGGCGCTCAGCAGGAGCAGCCACTGGTCGCTGAGGAAGCCGATCCGGCCCGCCCCGACCGTCTCCAGCACTGCGTTGACCAGCCCGCGGTCGTCCAGCAGCCACACCCAGATCAGCCCGACCACGACGATCGAGGCGACGACCGGGGTGTAGAAGGCGGACCGGAAGAAGGTGATGCCGGGGATGTTCTTCTGCACCAGCAGCGCGAGCAGCAGCGGCAGCACGATCAGCGCGGGCACCACGCCGAGGACGTACAGGGTGCTGTTGCGCAGCCCGATCCAGAACATGTCGTCGTGGAGCAGCTCGCGGAAGTTGGCGAGGCCCACGAACTCGCCGGGGACCAGGGTGCGCCGGTCGGTGAGGGAGTTGATCAGCGTGGAGACGAACGGGTAGAGGATGAACGCGCCGGTGATCAGCAGTCCGGGTGCGGCGAACAGCCAGGGGCTGCTGGGCAGTTGGCGTCGCACCCGGGAGCCGGTGGAGGTGGCCATGGTCCGTTACCCCTGCTGCTGGAGAAGCCGGTTGCAGGCGTTGACAGCGTTGTCGAGAGCTTCCTTCGGGCTCTGCTTGCCCTGCAGCGCCTTGGCGACCTCGTTGCGCAGCGCGGTCTTCATCTGCTCGCTGAACAGCACGGGCGTGTAGTTGACGGCCGTCTTCAGCGACTTGGCGGCGGCCACCCGGACCCGGGTCTCGTCGGTGCCGTCCTCCCGGGTGAAGTACGGCTTGTCCAGCGAACCGGCGGTGGACGGGAAGATGGCGACCCGCTGGGCGAACGACATCTGGCGGGCGGAGTCGGTGACGAAGTGCGCGAAGGCGACCGCGGCCGGGGTGCGCTTGGTCTGCGCGTTGACCATCACGCCCATCACGTACATGTTGACGTGGCCGGTGCTGGTGATCTGGTCGGTGATGCCGATGTTCTTGTAGAGGCTGGGCGCCTGCTTCTTGAAGTTGGCCAGGTCGAGCGCGCTGCCGGGGTTCATGGCGACGGCGCCGGTGAGGAACTTCTTCCCGGAGGACTCCGGGGTGGCGGTGAGCGCCTGCGGGTCGAGCGCCTTGGCGTCGTACAGCTCCTTGTACTTGGCGAGGAGTTCGACTCCCTTGGCGTCGTTGAAGGTGAAGGCGGTGCCCTCCTTGTTCATCAGGGGCACGCCGTAGCGGCCGAAGTCCTCGATGGTGGGCACGTTGGCGAGGGTGGCGACCTTGCCGTCGGTCTGCTCGGCCATCCGCAGGGCCTGGTCGAAGAGTTCGCCGTAGGTCTTCGGCGGCTTCTCCGGGTCGAGCCCGGCCTTCTCGAAGAGGGACTTGTTGTAGAACAGCGGTCCGGTGTTGAGGTACCAGGGGAAGGCGTACGTGCCGTCCATGCCCGGTATCCGGTGGCTGGCCCAGGCGCCGGGCAGGTACTCCTTCTCGTACTTCGCCGCGGCCTTGTCGAGGTCGAGCGCGAGGCCCGCCTTCGCGAGCGGGGCCACCAGGTCCGGGGAGACGTTGACGACGTCCGGGAGCGTGCCGCCGGCCGCGTCGGCGCTGATCTTGTCGGCGTAGCCCTCGGCGGGCTGGTCGACCCACTTCACGTGGGTGTCCGGGTACTTCTCCTCGAAGGCGGCGATCACGTCCTCGAAGTAGTCCTTGAAGTTGGCCCTCAGGTTCCAGGTCTGGAAGGTGATCTCGCCCTCGACCTTGCCGGAGGCGTCGGTCGAGCCGCCGCCGTCACCCCCGGAACCGCAGGCACTGAGCGGCATCAGAAGGGCGGCGACGGCTACGGCGGCGAAGGTTCTGCGCGAGGTGGGCACGGTGACACGTCTCCCTGGGCAGCGTCGGGGATGGACGCCGCCGACCATGCCGGGCGTATTGCGGGAAAGTCAATGGATTCACCGTCACTAAAGTGGTCTGCCGAGCATTAGTGCAGGTCGAAGGGCATCAGTCGGGGATGTTGACGGGATTGACTAATGCGCTTTAGGCTCCTGGTGCTCAAGCGCATTAGTGCACCCCGAGAAAGGGGCGATCATGCCTGCCAAGCGGCCGGCCGCGCGTCGGCCGACGATGAAGGACATCGCCCGGCGGGCCGGGGTCTCCGAGAGCGCGGTGTCCTTCGCGCTCAACGGCAGACCGGGCGTGTCCGAGGTGACGCGGGACCGGGTCCGCCGGGTCGCCGAGCAACTGGGCTGGCGGCCCAGCACGGCGGCGCGCGCCCTGTCCGGGGAGGGCTCGGCGACGGTCGGCTTCGTGCTCGCGCGGCCCGCGCACACCCTCGGTGTGGACTCCTTCTTCCTGCAGCTCGTGTCGGGCATCCAGGAGGTGCTGGCGGAGCGTCATCTGGGGCTGCTGTTCCAGGTGGTGGAGGACGTCGAGGACGAGTGCGCGGTGTACCGGCGCTGGTGGGCCGAGCACCGGGTGGACGGCGTGCTGGTGGTCGACCCGCGCACCGAGGACCCCCGGCCGCACCTGCTGGACGAACTCGGGCTGCCCGCCGTGGTGATCGGCGGAGCCCCGGACGAACGCCACCCCGGGATGTCGACCGTGTGGGCGGACGACGCGGGCGCCATGGCCTCGGTGGTGGGCGGGCTGTACCAGCTCGGGCACCGCCGGATCGTGCACATCGCGGGCCTGTCGGGGCTCGCCCACACCGAGCGGCGGATCCGCACCCTGCGGGCCGAGGCGGAGCGGCGGGGGCTGACCGAGGTGCTGTCGGTGACCACCGACTACTCGGACTCGGCGGCCGTGGCGGTCACCCGCCGTGTCCTGGAAGCCGCCACTCCCCCGACCGCCCTGATCTACGACAACGACGTGATGGCCGTCGCCGGGGTCGCCGCCGCGGCCGAACTCGGCTTCGCGGTACCGGCGGACGTGTCGGTGGTCGCCTGGGAGGACTCGGCGCTGTGCCGCATGGTCAAGCCGTGGCTGTCGGCGCTGTCCCGTGACAGCGTGGAGTTCGGGCGCACGGCGGCCCGGGAGTTGACCGCCCTGCTGGACGGCGGCCCGGCCCGCACCGTCCGGGTGCCGGTGCCCCGCCTGATCGAACGGGACAGCACGGGCCCGGCCCGGGAGACCTGACGCCGACGCGGACTGCCCTGCGGCGGCTCCGGCGGGATAATGGGCGCCATGCGGCCTCCTCGTACGGCCTGTGCCGCCGCCGGAGTGCTGCTGGCCCTGACGGCCGGCTGCACCGGCGGCGCGGACGGTGCCGCCCCGGAACGCACCCCGGCCTCCGCACCCACGACCACGCGAACCCCGCGCTCCTCCCCGGCCCCCACCCCGGCCGACCCGGTGTCCCTGCCCGCCCTCATGCGGCGCGAGCACACCGGCTCCGGCCTGCGCCTGGGCACCGTCCTCGCCCGCACCTCCGCCTATACGCGGTACGCCGTGACCTACGAGGCGAACGGGCTGACGATCTCCGGGGTCATGAACGTCCCCGAGGGCAAGGGTCCCTTCCCCGCGCTGGTCCTCGCCCACGGCTACATCGACCCGGACGTGTACGTCACCGGCCAGGGCATGCCCCGTGAGCACGACCTGCTGGCCCGCCGCGGCTACGTGGTCCTGCACGTCGACTACCGCAACCACGCCCGCTCCGACGACGACCCGGACAACGACGTGAATCTGCGCCTCGGCTACACCGAGGACGTGATCGGCGCGGCCAAGGCGCTGCGCTCCTCCGGCCGCCCGGAGATCGACACGGACCGGATCGGGCTGCTCGGCCGCTCGATGGGCGGCGGGGTCGTCTACAACACGCTGGTGGTGGCGCCCGGACTGTTCGACGCCGCCGTCGCCTACGCCCCGGTCAGCGGGCGTCCGGAGGAGAACATCGACCAGTTCCAGCGCCCCGAGGGCGATCCGGTGGTGGCCCGGATCGAGGCCGAGCACGGCACTCCCGAGGACAACCCGGAGTTCTGGCGCCAGGTCTCCCCGCTCACCTACGCCGACCGGGCCACCGAGCCGCTGCTGATCCACCACGGCACCGCGGACGACACCTGCCCGCTGAGGTGGTCCCGCGCGGCCGCCGCGGCGTTCGAGGCGGCGGGCGCGGACGTCGAACTGCGCACCTACGCGGGCGAGGGTCACACCTTCGGGCCGCGCTGGCGGGAGTCGATGGAGCTCACGATGGACCACTTCGACCGGCATCTGCGCTGACCGGCGCGCCATATCGGCCGCACCGGTCTCGACGCGGGACCGCCCTCCGGGGCACAGTTCTCCCTACGTACTCGCCAGTACGCACTGCCCGCCTCCGCACTCCCCCTCCGAGGAGCCGAAGTTGACCAGTTGGGTCGGCCGGACCGCCGTCGAGATCGCCGCCGCCGTGCGGGAGAAGCGGGTCACGCCACGCGAGGTGGTCGCCGGTCATCTCGCGCGCATCGAGCGCCTGGACGGGCGCGTCGGGGCGTTCCGCACGGTCCGGGCCGAGGCGGCGCTCGCCGAGGCGGACGAGGTGGCCGCGCGTGACGACCTCGGCGAACTGCCGCTGGCCGGCGTGCCGGTGGCCGTGAAGGACAACCTCGCCGTGCGCGGTGAGAGCACCCGCGTCGGCTCGGCCGCGACCCCGGACACGCCCGCCGAGCGGGACCACGAGACGGTGGCCCGGCTGCGGGCGGCGGGCGCGGTGGTCGTGGGTCTGACGAACGTGCCGGAGCTGTGTGTCTTCGGCACCACGGAGGGGGTGCACGGCACCGCCCGCAACCCGTGGGACCCGACGCGCACCGCGGGCGGCTCCTCGGGCGGCAGCGCGGCCGCGGTGGCCGCGGGGATGGTGCCGATCGCCCTCGGCAACGACGGCATGGGCTCGCTGCGGATCCCCGCGGCCAACTGCGGTCTGGTGACGATCAAGCCGGGGCACGGTGTGATCCCGGCCGGGGTGAGCGACGGCGACTGGTTCGGCATGTCGGAGAACGGGCCGCTGGCCACCACGGTCGCGGACGCCCGTCTGATGTTCACGGTCCTCGCGGGCAGCGAGCCGGCGGGCCGCGAGGGACCCACCACTCGCCGGATCGCGGTGTCCCTGCGCAGCCCGCTGGCCGGCGTCACCGTCGCCCGGCCGTACGCGGCGGCCGCGCGGGACGCCGCCGGGGTGCTGATGAGGGCGGGCCACCGGGTGCGGCGCGCCGATCCGCCGTACCCGGCGTCGCTGGGCGTGACCGCGCTGGCCCACTGGACGGCGGGGACGGCCGTGGACGCCCGGGGGCTGGACCGCCGCTCGCTCACCCGCCGCACGCGCGTGCACGCCGCGATCGGCCGGCGCTGGGAGCACTCCGTGGTCACCGGTGCCGCGCGGGACCGGCTGCGCAGCCGGCTGGAGCCGTTCTTCGCCGAGTACGACGTCCTGCTCACCCCGGCACTGGCCCGCCGCTCCCCCAAGGCCGCGCCCTGGCACGAGCGGGGCTGGCTGCGCAACGTGGTCGCCAACTCGGCGTACTCGCCGCTCACCCCGCCGTGGAATCTGACCGGCTGGCCGGCGATGTCCGTGCCCTTCGGCACTCTGCCGTCCGGCGCACCGTGCGCCGTGCAGCTGGTGGGCCGGCCGGGGTCGGAGGGCGCTCTGCTGGACCTGGCGGAGCAGCTGGAGCAGCGCCGCCCGTGGCAGCGGATCGCGCCGCTGGAGGAGAGCGAGGCCGCCGGCGCGTGACGGAAACGGCGTTGCCGTGATCGTCGGGGCAGGACTAGGGTCGGGACCGTGACTGCCGGGTCGGCCCATGCGGGCCACGCACAGAGAGCGGTCCCGGCCCCGGCGTGAGCCCGAGGCGGGGACGCGCCCCGCCCTTTCCTCTCCGCGTTCCTCACCCCGCCGCCTCGACGCGGCGTTCCCCGACGATCACACCGGAGAAGGACTCAGCCATGCCCGAAGCACAGCACCCGCCCGCCCCCGGACTCCCCACCGCCGTCGCCCACTTGAACCACACCGCCGTCTACGCCCGTGACCGGCGGCGCTCCGCGGCCTTCCTCGCCACGGTCCTGGGGCTGGAGGTCGGCGCCCCGTTCGGGCCGTTCCTGCCCGTGGACCTGGGCAACGGCGTGACCCTCGACTACTACGAGAAGCGCGACGAGCCGATCCAGTCCCAGCACTACGCGTTCCTCGTGCCGGAGGAACAGTTCGACGCGATGATCGCGCGGCTGGAGGCGGCCGGGGTCACCTACTACGCCGATCCGGGTCACACCGAACCGGGCCGGGTCAACGATCTCTTCGGGGGTCGCGGTGCCTACTTCGACGACCCGGACGGCCACAACATGGAGATCATGACCCGGCCCTACGCCCGTCCCTGAGCCGGAACGCCGGCCCTCACAGTGCCCGGTACATGATGTGCAGCCCGACGAGTCCGTGCCGGGGGTGCTCGTACGCCTCGGGCACCGTGCCGAGGATGTCGAAGCCGAGGGACGTCCACAGCTTCACGGCCGGGTTGGTCTCGACGACGGCGTTGAACACCATGCCCCGGTAGCCGGCCGCCCCGGCCTCGGTCAGCAGGTGCTCGGCGAGGGCGCGGCCGTAGCCGCGGCCCGCGTGGGCGGGGTCGACCATGAAACCGGCGTTGGCGATGCGGGCGGCGGGGCCGCCGTAGTTGGGGGTGAGGTAGGCGGAGGCGACGATCGCTCCGGCGTCGTCCTCGACGACGTAGACCTGCTTCGCGGGGCTCATCCACAGGGCCCGGGCATCCTCCTCGGAGGTGCCCGGGTCCCAGGCGTAGGTCTCGCCCGCGGCGACGATGCGGTGCCAGAAGGGCCAGATGCGCGGCCAGTCGTCGGGGGTGGCTTCCCTGATCAGCATGGTCGTGAGTCTGGCACGCCCATCCTGAAGGCGATCGCGAAGGGGGCGTGGTCAGTCGATGCTGGGCAGGATGTGCGGCTCGGCGAGGTCGTCCTCGTAGCCCGCGAGGCGGATGGGGGCCGAGCGGGCCCACACGTCGAGGCTGCCGAGTTCCCCGGGCCGGCGGCCCGCGCGCTCCGGGCGTTCCTTGGGGCGCTGTTCGCGATTCGTCTTCTCCGGTGTCACCGCGCACTCCTTATGTGTCGGTCACCCTCGGGACGTGACTGCGCCGGTCCTGCTGCGCCTGCGCCCGTCCGCTCGGGCCTGAGTCGATAGCCGTTCGGACGCGGTGGCGCCGGTAACTCGAGGGAGAGCAGGCCGTTGTGAACCGGCTTGTCCCATGACGGACCGTGGGTGTGGGTAGAACCCTTTGCTGCTGTCCGTCGGCCTCCAGATTAACCAAATGAGCGGCCCCCCGCTCGATGGGGCTGAAAACGCTGGGTAACAATCGCGCGTCGGACCGCACATGGGCCGCCCCCATATGCTCCTATTTCCTGATTGATGCTTCCATGTCTCGTCACTCGATCGGACGACAGGGGCGTCGACGCTTTCGAGAAGGTCACCTGGTCATGGCGTAGTTCAAGTCCCGTTGGCCGACACGCAAGCTCGTCATGATCTGCTGCCGTAAGGCAACGGCCGTCTCGCGGGAGGACCGGCGCATGGAACTGCGCAGCGTCGAGGAGCTGATGGACCTGTTGTACGCCTGCCGCGGCACCCGGGACGATCCGGGCCCCGGCGCCGCCCCGGTCGACGCGCACGACTATGCCCTGCGGACCGCCGCGCTGCTGCGTCGCGGCCGTCCGGCGGACAAGGAGCTCCAGGTGGCGGGGCTGGTGCGGCCCGTCGGCCGGCTTCTGGGACCGGGTGAGGCCGCGGAGCGCGCCGACCGCGCGGCGGACGCGGTACGGCCGCTGCTCGGCGAGCGCGTCGCCGGCCTGGTGCGCAGGCATCCCCGGCACGAGCTTCCCGACGACGACGATCTGCTCACCCTGCGCACGGCGGAGGAGGAGGCCCGCACCGCCTGCTTCGACGCCGGGGTGCTGGAGGACTGGCGCACCGTGCTGGAGCTGCTGGCGGCCCGCAATTCCCGGCTGGGCGCGGTCGACTGACGGCACGTCAGCCGACCGGGTCCGTCACCACTTGCCGGGCGCGTAGTCCTTCAGGAAGACGCCGTACAGGTCCTCGCCGGCCTCGCCGCGCACGATCGGGTCGTAGACGCGGGCGGCGCCGTCGACCAGGTCGAGGGGGGCGTGGAAGCCCGCCTCGGCGAGGCGCAGCTTGTCGAAGTGGGGGCGCTCGTCGGTGATCCAGCCGGTGTCGACCGAGGTCATCAGGATGCGGTCGGTGTCGAACATCTCCTGCGCGCTGGTCCGCGTCACCATGTTCATGGCCGCCTTGGCCGCGTTGGTGTTGGGGTGGCCCGCGCCCTTGTAACCGCGGGCGAAGACGCCCTCCATCGCGGAGACGTTGACGACGTAGGCACGCCCTGCGGACGCCCTGCGGGCGGCCTCGGCCATCGCCGGGCGCAGCTTGCTGATCAGGATGAACGGCGCCGTGTAGTTGCACAGCTGGGTCTCCAGCAGCTCCACCGGGGAGATCTGCTCGATGGTCTGCACCCAGGTGTTGCTGTCGACCACGTCGGGCACCAGGCCGCCCGCGTCGATGGCGGTGCCGTCGATGTGTCGGGCGACGCTGGCGTTGCCGGCGACCAGGGCGAGGTCGGCCACCTTCTGCGCGTCCAGTCCGCTGACGCCGACGGGCAGTGCGGTCAGCCCGTCGACCGCGCCGGAGTTGAAGGCGCCGATGACGTGGTGGGCGGGCAGCTCACCGGCCGGCAGCGGGGCGCTCTCCCCCTCGACCAGCGCGGCGTACGCGGACGGCAGCCGGCGCACGGTCTGGGTGGCGTTGTTGATCAGGATGTCGAGCGGTCCCTGCTCGGCGACCTGGTCGGCCAGGGCGACGGCCTGCGCCGGGTCGCGCAGGTCGATGCCGACGACCTCGAGGCGGTGGATCCAGTCCGCGGAGTCGTCCATGGCCTTGAAGCGGCGGATGGCGTCCTTGGGGAAGCGGGTCGTGATCGTGGTGTGCGCGCCGTCGCGCAGCAGCCTGAGCGCGATGTACATGCCGATCTTGGCCCGGCCGCCGGTGAGCAGGGCGCGCTTGCCGGTGAGGTCGGTGCGGGCGTCCCGCCGTGCGCGGTTCTCGGCGGCGCACTTCTGGCAGAGCTGGTGGTAGAAGTAGTCGACCTCGACGTAGCGGGTCTTGCAGACGTAGCACGAGCGGGGACGCTGGAGTATCCCCGCGATCTTGCCGGGCTCGACGCGGGAGGACGGCAGGATGCCTTCCGTCTCGTCGTCGATGCGCTCGGCGGAGCCGGTGGCGGTGGCCTCGGTGACCGCCCTGTCGTGGGCGGTCTTGGCGGCCCGGCGCTCCTGACGGCGGCGCTGCTTGACCGTGCGGTAGATGTGCGAGGTGGCCCGGCGGACCTTGACGGCGTCCGGGTGGTCGACATCGAGCTTGTCGAGTTCCTCGAGCACGCTGAGGCAGACGGCGAGCCGCTCCGGGTCGATGCCGGGCCCGTACACCACGTCGTCCGTGGCCCCGGGGCCGTCCTGTGTCACCGTCATCGCCGCTGCCGTCCCGCTCTGCCCTGGCGGCGCTCCGTTCGCGCCCGCTTTCGAACGGGGAAGTGTACGGAGCGCCGGGCCACAGCACCAAACCCGGACCCCGCCTGGCTGCGGACAGCGGGAGCCACGCAGCTCCGGGCATCGGGACAGCTACGCAACGTACCTGCGCCCTGCGGACCGCCGATACCTGCGTCGCCGCGGGCGGCCGGCACCCGCGTGGCTGCGGGCCGCCCGGATACCTGCGCAGCTGCGGGCAGTCGTGCCTCCCCCAGTGCCTTGAGGGGCTGGGAGGTGCCCCCAGGGCGATGGGGGTCCCCCCGCTCGAGCGAAGCCGAGAGTGGGGGAGGGTGGGCGCAGCGGCGCCCCGCCGGCGCGGGCAGGCGGCACCCACCCCCGGCCGGCACAGACGCCGGTCAGCGTGGCTCACACGCGGTGATCAGTGCACCCACTTCCTCAGACACCGCGTCGGCCAGGACACCGAGGTCAGGAACGGCCTCCCCGTCGGCGACCAGCCCGTAGTGCACGCGCCCCCGGTACGTGGAGACCGCGACCGCGAGCGAGTGGCCCGGCGCCAGCGGGGCCAGCGGGAAGACCGCGCCGAGCGCGTTGCCGCCGAGCTTCAGGCCGAAGCCGGGCAGCGGGACGCTGGTGACCAGCACGTCGAACCAGAGCCGGGCGGCCTGTCCCACGATCGGTCCGCCGAGCCGGTGCCCGAGCGGTGGCACATGGTCGGCCAGCAGGGCGACCGCGCCCGCGCCCCGCTCCGGACCGGCGTCCTTGTTGCGGTCCATGGCGGCGCGCACCAGCTTGAGGCGGGCGACCGGGTCGTGCTGGTCGACGGGAAGCCGTATCAGGTAGCCGGAGAGCCGGTTGCCCTGCGGGTGGGCGGTGCGCGGCCGGCGCCGGGAGACGGGGATGAGGGCGCGCGGCGCGACACCCTCGCTGCCGTCGCCGCGTGCGTCGAGCCAGCGGCGCAGGGCGCCCGCGACGACCGCGATCAGCACGTCGTTGACGGTCCCGCCGACGCTCTTGCGGATCCGGTGCACGTCGTCGAGGTCGATCACCACGCCGGCGGTGCGGCGGGTGCCGCTGGGCTCGCAGGCGAGCGCGGGCGAAGTGCGCACGTCGAGGGTGGAGCGGGCGACGGAGGCTCCGATGTCCAGGGCCCGGCCGGCGTCGGACAGGGCGCCGCGGACCAGTTCGGGCACCTTGCGCACGTCCGGCAGCAGCCCGCGCGGGGCGTCGGCGGGGCGCGGCCGGGGCGTGGGCAGGTCCATCGGGTCCATCAGCGCGGCGGCGAGGGTGAGCGCGCGCAGCCCGTCGGCGAGGGCGTGGTGGAACTTGAACAGCACGGCGAAGGAGACGCCGTCCTCGCCCGGCAGGACGTGGGCCTCCCACGGCGGCCGGGTGCGGTCCAGCGGGCGTTCCATGAGCCGGCCCGCCGCCGCGTGGAAGTCGGCGGCCGGGGCGTGCAGCCGGACGTGGTTGAGGGGGTCGAAGCCGGGGTCGGTCTCCCGCGCGGCGCCGCCGAAGGCGAGCGGACGGCGCAGGGTCGCGGTGAGGGGACGGCGCAGCGCCGAGGTGAGCGGCTCGCCGAGGGCGGACCAGGGGCGCCGCAGAGCCGGGAGCGATTCCCGCAGCGACAGCGGCTGCCACACGTCACGGATGCGCATGCGCAGCCCGGGTACGGCGGCGGCGCGGGAGGCGAGCAGATCGGCCGCGTGGGCGCCCGCGGCCGGTGAGTGGGCGGAGAAGACGCCGAGTGCGGCCAGGTGCATGGGATGGTCGGCGGACTCGATGTTCCAGAACGCCAGGTCGAGTGGAGCGAGCAGGTCTGCGTTCAAGGGCTTGCCTCGCATCGACGTCGGGATGGATCAGCAGTCAATCGCCCCCGGCCGATTACGGTCAAGTACGATCTCGCTACGCATAGTTAACAGCACATTACGTCTTCGCCCCCTCCACCGGCGAGGCGGAAGGGGCGGGACGTATGTGCTGGATGTGGTCAGTGGGTCGCGGCCGGGCGCCCTTCCCGGTGACCAACGCCACTCGGACGGGCGCCAGCCGCCAGGGGACCCGTCGTCGCGGGGCTCCTCACCCGGCCGGGCAGCCCGCGGGCCGAGCCTGGGACGCGTCCCGGATCAGCGACTCGTGGGCGGCCTTCACCCGTGCGACGTCCGGCTTCATCACCCGGCGGTCGTAGGTGAGCAGACCGTTGAGCTCGCCCTCCACATCGGTGATCTGGGTGTACACGGCACCGTTGCTGCCCCGGCAGACCAGAGCGCGGACCTCGTCGAGCTTGGCCAGGTAGTCGTCGGTGTAGGTCGCCGGGTCGACGTCCACGTACGACTGCTGCACCGACCAGGCGTGTCCGGGCACCGCGAGGCCGAGGCCGCCGTACTCGCCGCTGACCAGGGCGCGCCGGCCGTCCGGGCGGGGCGGCAGGGCGGGGCTGGGATAGCCGTGCTCGTCCATGATGTCGCCGGCGTTGCCGTCGGCGCCGAGGTTGAGCCCCGACTGGTTGTTGACCAGGCGCGACGGGTCCCAGGCCTTGGCCTGCTCGGCGACCCGGCCGACGTCGTACTGGCCCCAGCCCTCGTTGAAGGTGACCCACATGACGATCGAGGGGCTGCTGATGTGCTCGTCGATCATCTGCTTCATCTCGCGCTCGTAGCGGGCGCGGGCCTCGGCGCTCGGGTTCACTCCGGCGGTCATGGACGGCATGTCCTGCCACACCAGCAGGCCCAGCCGGTCGGCCCAGTAGAACCAGCGGTCCGGCTCGACCTTGATGTGCTTGCGCACGGAGTTGAAGCCGAGCTCCTTGTGCTTGCGCAGGTCGTACGCGAGGGCTTCGTCGGTGGGTGCGGTGTGCAGGCCGTCGGGCCAGAAGCCCTGGTCGAGGGTGGCCATGAGGAAGACGGGTTCGCCGTTGAGGACCGTGCGCGGTACGCCGTCGATCTGTTCGACGGCGACGGAGCGCATCCCGAAGTAGCTGCCGACACGGTCGGCGCCGGCGGTCACCTTCAGCCGGTACAGGAACGGATCGTCCGGCGACCACAGGCGGGGGTCGGCGATACGGAGGGTCAGCGGCTCACCGGTCCGGCCGGAGGCCGTGGCGACCTCGCGGTCTCCCGCGTACGCGGTCGCCGTGATCGGCAGGCCGTCGCGGACGCCCTTCGCCTCCACGGTGAGCCGCTCGCCGGGCACGTCCGGGATCAGCTCGAGCGAGTCGATGTGGTCGCGGGCGACGGGCTCCATCCAGACCGTCTGCCAGATGCCGGAGCTGGGCGTGTACCAGATGCCGCTCGGGTCGAGGCGCTGCTTGCCGATCGGCGGGTTCTCGCCGTTCGCCGCGTCGGTGGGGTCGTAGACGCCGACGATCAGTTCCTGGGTGCGGCCGGGCCTCAGCGCGTCGGTGATGTCGGCGCTGAACTTGTCGTAGCCGCCCTCGTGCGCGGCGACCTTCGTGCCGTTGACGTACACATCGGCCCGCCAGTCCACGGCACCGAAGTTCAGCCGCAGCCGCTTACCCGAGCCGATGTGCCAGTCACGCGGGACGGTGAAGGTGCGGCGGTACCACATGCGGTCCTCGTGCCGCTGGATGCCGGAGAGCTGGGACTCCACCGGGTACGGCACGAGGATGCGCTCCTTCAGCGACTTTCCGACGGGCGGCTGCTCGCCCTCCTCGGCTGCGGCGAACTCCCAGCGGCCGTTGAGGTTCCGCCACGCGTCGCGGGTGAGCTGGGGGCGCGGGTACTCGGGGAGCGCGTTGTCCGGGCCCACCTCGTCCGCCCACTTGGTGCGCAGTTCGTAGGTGGAGCGGTTGGGGCCGCTGCTGAGGAAGGCGTCCACCGGGTCGCCGCCGGCGGCGGTCAGGCCGCCCTCGCCGTCGTAGCGGATGTCGACGGTCCCGCGGGCGGTGCCCGTCCTGTTGCCGACGACGGGCTCGGCGAGCGTGACGAGCAGGGCCCTGGGGTCGGCGGGGTCCGGCTTCGCGGACTTCAGCGGCCACTCGGCGCCGCCGATCACCGCGCGCAGGTGCTCGGTGAAACCGGCCGGCGGAGCGGCGAGGGCCTGGGGGAAGTCGAGCTTGAGGGTGCGGCCGGAGGCGAGGACGGTGGCGGCGAGGGCGCCGTCGTAGTCGAAGCCGTCGGGGAGGCGGAACGCCGACTGGGGCACCGGTTCCTTGGCGCCGCCGGGCTCGGTCCAGCGCAGGTGGAGGTTGGAGCCGCCGTAGTGCTCGAAGTACTCGACCTTGATGTCGTGGGCGCGGCCCGCGGTCAGTTCGATCGGGTCGGCGGTCTGTTCGCGGTCCCAGTCGTCGACCCAGTGGTCGATGGCGAGCCGGCCGTCGATCCACAGGCGGAAGCCGTTGTCGCCGATGATCGAGAAGGTGTGGGGGCCGGTCCTCTCCGGCACGATCTTGCCGGTCCAGCGGACGCTGACGTCGTCCGAGCGGCCGGTGGTGAAGTTCAGGCGGGGTTCGAGGTTGTCGAAGTCGAGGTGCGGGTCGAAGGCGGTGGCCTTGAGCTCGTGGAAGTCGAAGGCTCCGGGGGCGGACTGGGTGTAGTACTCCCCCTTCAGGCCGTGGATGTCCGCCGGGTCGTCCTCCGCCGCTGTGGCGGCCGGGCCGGTCGCGGTGAGTCCCGCGACTCCGAGGGCGGCGGCGAGGAGAAGCGCGAAACGGTCTCTGAGTCGTCTGGTGCGCACATGTCCTCCGTGGGTGAGGAAGTGACGGCTCTCGCTGCTGACGTTCGTTCCGTGTTCTGTTCTGTGCGGTGCACATGCTCGTACAACGTTGTCATGCACAACACTTGGCATAACAGCACGGATTCCGTCGCCCGTCCAGGGACATGACAAAGGCCCCGGTGGTCCCAACGACCGCCCGGGGCCCCGCACTTGGTGCCGCTACGGCACCCGCTGCCCCTTCCCGAGGGCGATCACACCGCCCTTGGACACCGTGTACAGCTCCGCGTCCCGTTCGGGATTGACGCCGATCGTCGCGCCCGGCGGCACCTCGACGTTCTTGTCCAGGACGGCGCCGCGCACCACCGCGCCCCGCCCGATGTGCACGTTGTCGTGCAGCACCGAGCCCTGCACGACGGCCCCCGGGTCGACCACCACCCCCGGCGAGAGCACCGACCGGGTGACCTGGCCGCGGATCAGGCAGCCGGCACTGATGATCGACTCGCTGGCGATGCCACCCGCGTTGAAACGGGCCGGCGAGAGCTGCCCGGAGTGGGTGTAGATGGGCCACTGGCGGTTGTAGAGGTTGAACGCGGGGCGCTCGGCGATCAGGTCCATGTGCGCCTCGTAGTACGCGTCCAGGGTGCCCACGTCCCGCCAGTAGCCCTGGTCGCGGCTGGTCTCGCCGGGAACGTGATTGGCGCTGAAGTCGTACAGCGCCGCCTCGCCGCGGTCGGTGAGCTGGGGCAGGATCGAACCGCCCATGTCGTGCACCGAGTTCTCGTCCTCGGCGTCCCGCTGGAGCGCCTCGATCAGCGCCTTCGTCGTGAAGAGGTAGTTGCCCATGGAGGCGAACACGCACTCCGGGTCGTCGGCGAGGCCGGGCGGGTCGGCGGGCTTCTCCAGGAACCGCTCCACCGTCTGCCCGTCCGAGCCCGGGGTGATCACACCGAACGCGGAGGACTCCGAGCGCGGCACCCGGATCCCGGCCACCGTGACTCCGGCGCCGCTCTCGATGTGCTGGGCGAGCATCTGGCGCGGGTCCATGCGGTAGACGTGGTCGGCGCCGAACACGGCCACGTACTCCGGCTGTTCGTCGTAGATCAGGTTGAGCGACTGCAGGATGGCGTCGGCGCTGCCCAGGTACCAGCGCGGGCCGAGGCGCTGCTGGGCGGGGACCGGGGTGACGTAGTTGCCGAGCAGGCTGGACATGCGCCAGGTGGTGGTGATGTGCCGGTCCAGCGAGTGCGACTTGTACTGGGTGAGCACGCAGATGCGCAGGATGTCGCCGTTGACGAGGTTGGACAGGACGAAGTCCACCAGGCGGTAGGTGCCGCCGAAGGTGACCGCAGGTTTGGCACGGTCCGCCGTGAGGGGCATCAGGCGCTTGCCCTCGCCGCCCGCCAGCACGATTCCCAGGACCGAAGGACCACCACGACGCATGGCCGCTCCCCTCACGCCGAGTTTTCCCATCCCTGCCCCGGGCAGGGCCGACTAAGCCTGTTTGAGGATCTCCTCGTAGAGCCGGACGGTACGGCGGGCCACCGCGTCCCAGCCGAACTCGCCCACCGCGCGCTCCCGCCCTGCCTCACCCATCCGCCGGGCGGCGTCCGGGTCGCCGAGGACCGAGTCGAGCGCCCGTGCCAGACCCGCCTCGAAGTCGTCGTCCGCCCCCACCAGTACCCCGGTCTCCCCGTCCGTCACGACCTCGGGGATGCCGCCCACCCGGGAGGCGACCACGGGCGTGCCGCAGGCCATCGCCTCCAGGTTGACGATGCCGAGCGGCTCGTACACGGAGGGGCACACGAAGACGGCGGCATGGGTGAGCAGCTGGATCACCTCGGGCCGGGGCAGCATCTGCGGGATCCAGTGCACGCCCTCCCGCACCCGGCTCAGCTCCTCGTACAACTCGCGGAACTCGCGGTCGATCTCGGGAGTGTCCGGCGCGCCCGCGCACAGGACGACCTGCGCGGCCGGGTCGATGCCGCGCACCGCGCGCAGCAGATGCGGCACGCCCTTCTGGCGGGTGATCCGGCCGACGAACAACACGTACGGGCGGGAGCGGTCCAGGCCGATCCGGTCCAGGGCCTCGGTGCCGGGGTCGGGGCGGTACAGGCTCGTGTCGATGCCGTTGTGCACGATGTGCACGCGAGCGGGGTCCAGGGCGGGGTAGCAGTCGAGGATGTCCTGACGCATGGCCCCGGAGACGGCGATCACCGCGTCGGCGGCCTCCACGGCGGTGCGTTCGGCCCAGCCGGACAGGGCGTAGCCGCCGCCGAGCTGCTCGGCCTTCCAGGGGCGCAGCGGCTCCAGGGAGTGGGCGGTCACCACGTGCGGGACGCCGTACAGCATCTTGGCGAGATGGCCGCCGAGGTTGGCGTACCAGGTGTGGGAGTGGACGAGGTCACGGTCCTGGAGGGCGGCGGCCATGGCGAGGTCCACCGAGAAGGTGCGCAGCGCGTCGTTGGCCCCGTCGAGCGCGGACCACGGGCGGTGGCGCAGCACGCCGTCGGTCCGGCCCTCGCCCCAGCAGTGCACCTCGAGGTCCACCAGGGGCCGCAGCTCCCGGGCGAGGAACTCGACATGGACTCCCGCGCCGCCGTACACGTCCGGGGGGTACTCCCGGGTCAGCAGTCCCACTCGCACCCGCGAACCCCCTGTCTGAGCGGACGTTCCCTTCATGGTCACTCACACGGGGCGCCTGGGGAAGCCCCTAGGGGGTCCTCTCAGGGTCCCTGCGTCCGCGGGTACCCACCCTGGGGATGACCGGGGCGTCGCCGTACTCCATCGGCAGTAGGACTCATTGAGTGCTCAGGGACGACGACGGGAACAAGCTGAGACGGCATCGTGTTGGTTATGGAAGCCGACCCTTCGCCGCGCCGGGCAGAGCGCCCCGGCCACTCGCAGAGGAGCAGCCGATGAGCGCCCTCGCGTTGTCCGTGCTGCTGTCGTTCGTGTCCGCTGTCGCCTACGCCGGCGGAGCGATCGTGCAGGAGCGGGTCGCGGTGTCCTCGCCCGGCGAGCAGTACGCACCACTGCGCCGGCCGGCCTGGTGGGCGGCGGTCGCGCTCAACGGCCTCGGCGGACTGCTGCACGTCGTGGCGCTCGCCTACGGTCCCCTCAGCATCGTCCAGCCGCTGGGCGCGCTGACCATCGTCTTCGCGCTGCCCATGGCGGCCCTGTTCGTCGGCCGCAAGGCGGGGGCGACCGCGTGGCGCGGCGCCATCATGGCGACGGTGGGCCTCGCCGGTCTGCTCTCCCTGGTCGGCGCCTCCTCCGCGCAGTCGCTGGACACCACCCAGCGGGTCACGGCGGCACTGACCACGGCCGGTGCGGTCACGGCCCTCATGATCGCCGCGCGGGCCGTACACCGGCATCCGGCGGTGCGCAGCATCCTCCTGGCCGTCGCCTCCGGTGTCGCCTTCGGTATGTCCTCCGTCTTCACCAAGACCGTCGCGGTCGACTGGACCGACGGGGTCTCGGCGGGCGACCTGCCCTCCCTGGCGGTGATAGGGGTGCTGGCCACGGCCGGTCTGCTGCTGTCCCAGGCGTCCTACCGGGGCGCCGGTCTCGCCGCTCCGCTGGCCACCTTGACGGTGGTGAACCCGGTGGTGGCGGCGGCGGTCGGCATCACGATGTTCGGCGAGACCTTCCGCTACGGCACCACGGGCACGGCGCTCGCGCTGAGCTGCGGTGTGGTGGCGGCCGGCGGTCTGATCCTGCTGACGACCGAGCGGCTGGCGCGCGAGCAGCAGGAGGCCGCGGTGGCCGCGGCCGAGCGGCCCGCCGAGCCGGTCGGCGACCCCGCGGAGCGGCTGCTGGCGGAGCTCGAGGTGCCCGAGGACGTGCGCATGACGGCCCCGGTCCCGGTGCCCGCACCGGCCGCCGCCGCGGCGGTGGAGGCGGAGCCCGCCTACCCCCTGGTGTCGTACGCGCCGTTCTACGGCGGCCCGTACGTCCCGGTGCCCGCGGCCGACCGGCACCGCATGCGCGTCAAATCCTGACGCCGCCCGCCCTCAGGTAGGCGACCGGGTCGATGTCCGAGCCGAATCCGGGCCCCGTCCGCACTTCGAAGTGCAGATGCGGGCCCGAACTGTTGCCCGTGGACCCGGAGCGGCCGATGCGCTGTCCCGCGCCGACCGACTGGCCGCTCTTCACGGAGATCGCCGAGAGGTGGGCGTACTGGCTGTAACGGCCGTCGGCGTGCCGGATCACCACCTGGTAGCCGAAGGAGCCCTCCCAGCCCGCGCTGACGACGCTGCCCGCCGCGACCGACTTCACGGAGGTACCGGTGGGCACGGGGAAGTCGATGCCGGTGTGATAGCCCTTCGACCAGGCGGAACCGGCCTTGTGGTACGGCGTGCCGAGGGGGGCGCTGACCGGGGCGACGAGGGAGCCGGCGGCGGTGCCGGTGCCGCGGTCGGCGCGGTCCTCCGTGCGCTGCGGCGAGGTCTTCTTCTCGGCCTTCCTCTCCGGCTTTCTCTCAGGCTTCCTCTCGGCCTTCTTCGACGACTCCGGCTTCTTGGCCGACTGAGCGGGCTCGGCCGGCCGCTCGGGCGCCGGACGCGTGGGCGTGGCCGTCCCGCCGGGCAGGGCGAGCCGCTGGCCGGGGAGGATTAGGTCGGGGTCGGCGCCGATGGCCGAGCGGTTGGCCTCGTACAGACCTCGCCAGCCGCCCCGTACCCCCTCGTCGGTGGCGATGCCGGAGAGCGTGTCGCCGGTGACGACGGTGTACATCTCGGTGCGGCCGGCGCGGGACTGCGGCGTCTTCTGCGGCTTCACGTCCTCGACGGAGGTCCGGGCGCTCTTCTTCCGGTCGGTCCGCTCGTTCCGGTCGCTCTTGCCGTCGCCGCCCTTGACACGGATGTCGGGCGTGTCACCGCCGCGGGTGAGACCGGCCCGTACCGAGCAGACCGGCCAGGCGCCGGGGCCCTGACCGTCGAGGACCTTCTCGGCGACGGCGATCTGCTCGTCCTTGGTGGCGAGGTCGGCGCGCGGTGCGTAGCGCGTGCCGCCGAACGCCTCCCACGTGGACTGGGTGAACTGCAGCCCGCCGTAGAAGCCGTTGCCGGTGTTGATGTCCCAGTCGTTGCTGGACTCGCACGCGGCCACCTTGTCCCAGGTCTCCACGTCGGCAGCCTGGGCGGTGCCGGTCCCCATCAGCGGCAGTGCCATCCCGGCACCGCCCGCGGTGACGGTGAGCGAGGCGCGGTTGATCCTCTTCGGCTGATACCGGCGGTGCCGGCCGCGCACGGCCATGGTTCCCCCCATCGACAATGCGTCAGGAGGGGCAAAAGTAAGCGCTGCGAACCGGCCGCCACAAGACGACTGTCGGCCGCCCGGACGCGCCAAGTGGCCGGGATTTTTCGCCCGTTGCGCCCGCCTGCCGCCGCCGCGCGCCGCCTGCGCGGGCGGGTGCGACGGGACCCCGGGCGTACGCAGGCGTGCGCCCGCTGAGTGCACGGGCCCTGTCGCCCGTACGTACCTGCGCAAGCGCACCCGCGGAAGTCGCACGGCCCTGCCCGCACCATGTCCCCCGACCCGCGCGTGCGCACGCAAGCACGGCACGTCAGGATGGTCGACGGCAGGACTGGCGGGCACCGACCGGCAGCACCGATACCGAGGGCACTAGGAGCCAACCCTATGAGCAGTTCAGCGCAGATCGGCGTCACGGGTCTCGCGGTCATGGGCCGCAACCTCGCGCGCAATTTCGCCCGCAACGGCTACACGGTCGCGGTGCACAACCGGACGGCGGCCCGGACGCATGCGCTGGTGGAGGAGTTCGGCCACGAGGGCGAGTTCGTGGCGGCCGAGACGGCCAAGGAGTTCGTGGCGGCGCTGGAACGCCCGCGACGACTGGTGATCATGGTGAAGGCCGGTGAGCCGACGGACGCGGTGATCGAGGAGTTCGCCCCGCTCCTGGAGCCCGGCGACATGATCATCGACGGCGGCAACGCGCACTTCGCGGACACCCGGCGCCGTGAGCGGGAGCTGCGCGAGCAGGGCATCCACTTCGTCGGTACGGGCATCTCCGGCGGTGAGGAGGGCGCGCTCAACGGCCCGAGCATCATGCCGGGCGGCTCGAAGGAGTCCTACGACTCCCTCGGCCCGATGCTGGAGAAGATCTCCGCCAAGGCGGCCGACGGGGCGCCCTGTGTCACGCACGTGGGTCCGGACGGTGCCGGGCACTTCGTGAAGATGGTGCACAACGGCATCGAGTACGCCGACATGCAGCTGATCGGTGAGGCGTACCAGCTGCTGCGTGACGTCGCCGGGTACTCCCCCGCGCAGATCGCGGAGATCTTCCGGACCTGGAACACGGGCCGTCTCGACTCGTACCTGATCGAGATCACCGCCGAGGTGCTGTCGCACGTGGACGCGGCGACGGGCAAGCCGTTCGTGGACGTGGTGGTGGACCAGGCGGAGCAGAAGGGCACCGGCCGCTGGACGGTGCAGATCGCCCTGGACCTCGGTGTGCCGGTGTCTGGAATCGCTGAGGCGGTCTTCGCCCGCTCGCTGTCGGGCCACGCGGCGCTGCGCGAGGCCTCGCGGGATCTGGCGGGCCCGAAGGCGAAGCCGCTCGGCGAGTCGGAGGCGGCCGCGTTCGCGGACCGGGTGGAGCAGGCGCTGTACGCGTCGAAGATCGTGTCGTACACGCAGGGCTTCCACGAGATCGCCGCCGGCAGTGAGGAGTACGGCTGGGACATCGACCTCGGCGCGGTGGCCTCGATCTGGCGCGGCGGCTGCATCATCCGCGCGGCCTTCCTGGACCGGATCCGCGCCGCGTACGACGCCCGGCCGGACCTGCCGAGCCTGCTCTCCGACGAGACGTTCGCGCGGGAGATCGCCGAGGCGCAGGACGACTGGCGCGAGGTGCTGATCGCCGCGACGCGCCAGGGTGTGCCGACGCCCGGTTTCGCCGCGGCGCTCGCCTACTACGACGCGTTGCGTGCGGAGCGGTTGCCTGCGGCGCTCACGCAGGGGCAGCGGGACTACTTCGGGGCGCACACGTATCGGCGTACGGACCAGGAGGGGTCGTTCCACACGCTGTGGGGTGGGGATCGGTCGGAGGTCTCGGCGTAACGGTTGTGCCTCACGGGCGGTGGATCGTGGCTTGATCCACCGCCTCTCGCCGTGGTGGGTGATGGTGCGTCGGCGGGTGCGGGTCCGCTGGGGCTGGTCGCGCAGTTCCCCGCGCCCCTCGAGGGTGTTGTGGCGGGCCGGGGAGCTCAGGTGAGCGGGGGGCCCGGCTCCGGGTTCGGTACGGGCTCGGGGCCCGGGGGGATCGGTGACGGCGGGGGCTCGGGCGGTCCCGGGTGGGGCGGCGGAGGCCCCGGTGGGGGCGGGGTGGGGGCCGGGCCCGGGTCCGGGCCGGGGGGCGGCTCCGGGGGCGGGACCGGGTGGGGCTGGGGGTGCGAGGGGTCGGGGCCCGGGGTGGGTCCCGGAGGAACGGGGTCCGGGTACGGGTCGGTCATGACGGATGTCCTCCGGCCAGTCGCTCGACATCGGCTCTGGACTCATCCCCCGCTTACCCGACGCCCGCGTCCTCAGTCACTCCCCCGCGTGACGGGGAGGGGTCCGGGTGGCGCTACGCCGCTGCACACCGCCGACACTCCCGCCGCGAGACCCTGGCGCGGGCTGGACAGTATCCGGATCCCGGTCGTGGTGAGGTGCTCGGCGGGGGCCATGGATGCCTGGGCGAGGACGATCACGTCGGCTCCGGTGACGGCGTCGGCCGCGTCCGCGATCCGGCGGACGTACCCGGCGTTGTCGCCCACCGCGAAGAGGTCCC
This sequence comes from Streptomyces sp. NPDC052012, assembly GCF_040689265.1. Classification (NCBI taxonomy): domain Bacteria; kingdom Bacillati; phylum Actinomycetota; class Actinomycetes; order Kitasatosporales; family Streptomycetaceae; genus Streptomyces; species Streptomyces sp. NPDC052012. The sequence continues at coordinate 496,176 of NZ_JBFAXA010000002.1, read as the reverse complement.
AGGCCTCGTCGACCAGCAGCGTGCGCACCTCGGCTGGGCGTCCGGCGCGGCCGGCCTCCTCGTCGATCAGCGCGGCCGTCGGCCGGAGGGTGCTCTCCAGTGCGGCGAGGACGACGATCCGCCGCCCGGTGCCGACGGCCACAGCGGCCATCGGCCGGTCGACGCGCAGCACGGGCACGTCCATGCCGGCGCTCGCGGCCTCGGCGACGCCGCCGATGGTGGAGCAGGTGCACAGCACCGCTCGGGCGCCGGAGCCGACGGCGTCCCGCACCCGCGCGCGCACGTCACCGGCGACCGAGTCGGGGCCGTCGAGCCGGGCCCGCCGCAGCAGCTCCTCGTCGATCACGTGCCGCAGTTCAAGGCCGGGGTGCGCCTCGTCACGCAGGGCGTCGAAGACGGGGACGTGGACGGGTGAGGTGTGCAGGAGGGCGAGCACGGGGCGGGCCGGCTCGTCAGAAGCCCTCGGGGTGGGCCGTCAGCCAGTCCTTCGCCGCCCGCATCAGTTCCGGCGTCGCCGCCGGGGCCTCGTCGGGGTGGCGGGCGGCCCACTTGGTGACGTACGGGCAGAGCGGGGCGACGGCGCTGTCCTCGCGGGCGGCGATGGCGTAGAACTCGCGGGCCAGCGAGCCCGCGATGCCCTGCCCCTCGTGTGCGGGCTCGACGACGGTGTGGACCGGCACGAGCGCGCGCTCGGGGGCGTCGAGGGTGAAGTACTGGATGTGGCCGACGACTTCACCGCCCGCCACGACCGCTTCCAGCCGGCCCGCCGCACGGTCGTCGCGGATCTCGATGTCGCTCATGGGCGCGTCACGCTCCTGCCTGGTCCGCCCCGGTCAGGCGGTCACGGCCTGGGGGCTGCGCTGCTGGTCCGAACCGGGCACCGGCTCGGACGGGTCCGCCCCGAGCGCCACGATCCGGTTGTCGCCGTCCACGTGCACGACCCGGGGTTCCATCGCCCGCGCCTCGGCGTCGGTGACCTGAGCGTAGCTGATGATGATCACCAGATCACCGGGGTGGACGAGATGGGCGGCGGCACCGTTGATCCCGATGACCCCGGAACCCCGCTCGCCCTCGATGACGTACGTCTCCAGCCGGGCGCCGTTGGTGATGTCCACGATGTGCACGAGCTCGCCCGGCAGCAGATCGGCGGCGTCGAGCAGATCGGCGTCGATCGTCACGGATCCCACGTAGTGCAGGTCGGCCTGGGTGACGGTGGCGCGGTGGATCTTGGACTTGAACATGGTACGAAACACGGACAAACTCCCGATCTTGTCTGCTCCCTGCCCACTTTGTGCAGGTCAAGGGCTGTCTCCGGAGACTACAACCACTCCCGTCTCCGGTCAGCTGTCCCCCGGTGTTTCAGGGCTCACACTGACGATTGCTGACTTTCCCAGCGCACCAACAGATCGACATGGCCCAGCGGCCTACCGCACATCCTGCCGCCGCTGACGGCGGTGGTTGCCGAGCGACGTCGACCGCGGCGGCGAAAGGTCGCGCTGCCGGAAGGCGATCAACGACCCCGCCTGTCCCCAGGCCGTCGTCTCGACGACCTGAGACGGGCAGCTGCCTCACCGACGAGAAGGCTCAGCCGCTCGTTCAGGCCGGAAAGGCCTCAGTATGCCGAGACGTTGCAGCTCCACGATGTGCTCTGCCACGCGCCGCGGTGCTTCCCCGCCTGTCACCAGCACACCGGCCTCGATGTTGCGCCGAACCGCGGACTCGGTCAGGTTGGCGCTGCCGAGGAAGAGGGTGCGGCGGTCGGCGACCGCCAGCTTGGCGTGCTGGCGCGAGCCGGGGTGTTCGGCCGGGTTCCGGGCCCATACCCACAGCAGCAGCCCGGGCACGGAGGCGAACGCGTCGGCGGGCTCCTTGCCCGAGAGAAGTCCCCCCGAGCCTGCCAGTGTCTCCACCACGACGTGCATCTCCACGCCCCTGTCCGCGGCCTTCCTCAGCGCTCGGCTCAGCGCCGGATACGGTCGGGCCGCGTACGTCATGGCCAGCAGTTCGTGCTGCGCCCCGTCGATGACCTCGACGAGCACCTGGGCTGTGGCGCGCACCGGTACGGCCGGTGTCGAGGGGCCGCTCCACACCGTGCGGACCCGGACCGTGTCCCGGGCCTGTCGCTGGGCGGCGACATAGCCGCGCACATAGGCAGCCGCCTCGGCGGGCGCCACCGACTCCGACTGCATCGCGTCGCAGAGTCGCGCGACGGCCTCGCCGACTCCCGGGGTCGCCAGTTCGGTCAGTATCCGTTCCCTGGAGCGTGCCTGGGCCAGCAGGCCGGCGAGGTCCTTGCTTCGGGAGAGTCCGAGAGCCGCGACCGCGGGCCCGACAGCGGCCTCGAACGCGGGGCGGCTCACGGCAGCAGACCGACCGGTGTCAGCACCGGTTCCTTGTCCCCGGCCAGCGGGACGAGGAATCGACGGTCCAGGAAGCGGTTGCCGCGTTCGCAGGTCGTCTCGGACACGAACAGGCAGACATGGCACGCGGCTCCGTGGAGGAAGTCGGCCGGGTCGTGCGGCAGGCGCTCAGCACACAGCGGGTCGGCCGAGCAGTGACCGGCGTCGGCCAGGGCACGGCGCACGATCCGGTCGAAGTCGCGCTCCTCGGCGAGGGAGACCAGACCGCCCAGGGTGCCCTCCGAGTCCGGGACCGCGGTGTAGATGAGGATGCCCGTCCTCGGGTTCTGCTCGTCTCCCGCGTAGATCCGCTCGGCGAGCGAGGCGGAGTTGTAGCCGCATTCCAGGGCGATGGTGCGGATCAGCAGGTGGGAGAGGGTGTGCAGGGCGATGTAGCGGGCTCCGGGCCAGCCGGAAAAGGGGTCGAAGTCGCTCGTCTTGCGGTCCGACTTCCGGTTGGCGCGGAACCGCGCGTACGCCTCTCTGTGCGCCTCCATCTGCGCGGACTTCTCCATACGGGCGACCCACTCGGCCATCAGGCCGTCCCGCACCCGGAGGAAGACGCCCTCGCCGCGCACCTCACTCGCGGGCACCCAGTTGCGGGCCCCGCGGGACAGTTCGACGCGCGTGGCGATCTCCGGCGATTCCGGGTCCGGCGCGTCGAGCCGGGTGAAGCCGATCAGCGCCCGGGCCTCGCGCAGCCGCTCGACCTGCCTGATGTCGCCGAAGAACTCGCTGAGACGGGCCGGCACCGGGACCTGCCGCAGCGCGAAGTCGTCGCTGGGGGTGGGGACGGGCCCGGAAAGCGCGTCCCATTCCGGTCCGAACAGGTCCGCCTGGACGTCAGGCGCGGAGGGAGCCGGGCCGGCCGCCCCCTGCTTGCGCGCTGTGATCGCCGCAACCACCGCGTCGGCGTTGAACTCTTTCAGGAAGGCGAACTTGGGCATGCGCGCCATGAAGTCGAACTGCCCTCGATCCTCGATGAGTTCGAGGTCGGGCCAGTGGTCGTCGAGGAGCTTGTCGATGTCTCCGTCCTGCGCCTTCGGCAGGGCCAGGGCGCTGAGGGTGAGCGGGAACCACTGGTTGGAGGCGCCCGCCACCATCAGGACCGGCTCCTGTGCACAGCCGTTCGCCTCGTAGGTGCCGAGGTGCGGGTGTCGTCCGCGGCACGCGGGCAGGTTCCGGCGGCCCCGTTCGCCCATGGCTTCCCGGATGTTTCGCTTCACGCCGCAGGCGACACACTCGATGGTGACGTTGGCGGCCTGGTTGCCGCCGTGGTCCTTCATGCGCAGCTTGGGGCGTGGCGTCTTGGCGCAGTTCTGCCCGTGGTGGACGTAAGCGGTGTACGGGAATTCGTCGAGATGACCGGCGGTGCAGACCAGGGTGAAGCGGGCGGCCACGGCGAGCGGCTTGCCCCGCTTGCAGTCGTGGACGAATTTCGCCTCGTGCGGTGTCCGGGGGTTGGAGTTGACGAAGGCAAACTCATCGGAGTCGATGGCGGCCAGCACGTTGCAGGCGGTGCAGCGCAGCCATTGGGGGAAGGGCGTGACGGGCACACCGACTCCCTGGGCTGCCCAGCCCTTCGGGTCGGCGTCGGCGCCCTCGAGCCACGGAGCGGCTCGCAGTTGTTCGACCTGTCCGCGTCCATAGCGCTGGAGTGAGCGGTTGACGGCGGCGCGAAGGCGGGGCTCGTCGATGTCGTAGTCGGTGACACCGGAGTGGCTCCAGGAGTCGATGCCCCGGATGAGCACCGAAAAGTTCGGCAGGTCGACAAGGGCACCGACACCGGCGGTGAACATGAGGTGGCTCGGCCGTACGGCACCGACCCTGCGGTTGCTGCCATGGGTGCTCATCGCTGTGCCTTCCTGACCGTGTCGGCCGTAACGGGCCCGTACTCGTCACTGTCCACGGTGGTCGCCGTATCGGGGTCGGAGTCGGTCGCGGGCGTGCCGAAGTGCCAGTCGGGACCGCTGCCCGAGGGCTCTTCCAGGAACACGCCGCCGCCGGGCAGGAGCAGATTGATCTCGTTCTCCGTCTCACGCATCGACATGCCGACGGTGAGCTCGGTCCACCGGGATCCGTCCGCCCGCCTGAGCAGTCCGTTCACGACGGTCGTCTTGTGCTTCTCCTTGCGGTAACCGAGTGCCGATGTGCTCTCGTCCCGCTTCCGGCGCCATTCGTCCTTCAGCCGGTCCAGGCGTTCACTCAGGTACTGGCGGGGCCGGTCACCTCCCACTCGTTCCGCCCTTTCCAGCAACCGCCGTTCGACGTCCTGCGCGAGCGGGCCGTCGAGGTCGACGTGGTGGGCGTCGAGGTTGCGGGAAGTGTCGTACCTTGCGTGCCGCAGCGCGGCGACGTAGGTGGCGGCGACACCCCGGTCGAGTGCGCGGCGGGTGTACGGGGTGACGGAGAGGGCCTCCACCTGGCGGTAGAACGTCGCGTGATAGTGCTCGAAGTCCTCGTAGTGCGCGAGGTCGCGGGGGCGCGACCAGTTGTAGAGGGTCACCACCAGACCGGGACGCCTGGCGTCACGGCCGACCCGGGAGGACGCCTGGATGTATTCGGCGGTGTTCTTGGGCTGACCGACGACCAGCATCAGGCCGAAGCGGGAGACGTCGACACCGACCTGAAGCATGGAGGTGGCGAGGACGACGTCCACGGCCTGCCGGATGGTCGGCGTCATGGAGGCGCGGGGTTCGCGCTTCTCCTTCACCGCGGCCGCGTACTCGCGCAGGAGGGCTCGCCGTCGTACCGAGGTGTCGCGCTCGGGGTCGAACTCGATCTCCAGCCGTTTCAGGGCCGCGCCGATGTCGGCCGAGGAGATACGGGAGGTCAGCTCCTGGATACTGAGCATCCCCGCCTTGCTCACGATACGGTCCGAGAGCGTGTCCTGGCCCTTGCGGCTGCCGTTGGCCCGCACGCGGGTGGTGATGTCGTCGTCCATGTATCGCCGCATACCGGCGAGTTCGCGGGTGGCGTTGAAGTAGCCCACGAGTGTCATGTACGGGTCCGCAGGCCTGCCGTAGTCGTCGAAGAGCTGCTGTCCCGCGAGCAGAAGAATCTCCGCGACGCGGATCTCCGCGGCCTTCAGCCGTGTGCCGTGCGCGCACACGCCCAGGTAGCGGCGGCCGGGGTTCTCCCGGCTGAGCTCCACCTGTCGGGAGAAGAAGGTGTCGCCGACGTCCAGCACCTGGGGTGGGAAGACGGCGACCTCGCGGCCGAAGACACCGCGCACCTGGTCGGCGGCCCGCTTGGTGGTCGCGGTGGACGCGACGATCTTGGGGCCGGTTTCCTGGCGCCGTCCGTGGGCGTCGGTGAAGCTCCACGTGCACAACTGGTCGACGGCGGCTTCGAAGAGGCCCACGGTGGTGCCGAGCGCTCCGGAGATCAGGTGCAGCTCGTCCTGGATGATCAGGTCCGGGGGCCGCAGGCGGGTGACGGGCTGGGCGGTGACGCCGGGCAGGTCGCCTCTGGCGTTGTGCCGTCCCCCGCAGCCGGTCTTGGCGTCCAGGTCATCATGGCGGTAGCCGTGGCGGGGGCACAGCTCGGTGACCCTGCCGAACAGCAGGCCCGCGTAGCCGTTCCACGGGAGCTGGGCGAACTTGTCGACCGTGGCGATCAGCAGTGAGGGCGCCAGCCGGTAGATCTCCTCGTCGACGGTGAGTACCGGGATGCCCTCGCCGAGCGCTTCGCGGCGGGAGAAGGGGCAGCGGTCCTCCCCCTCCCCACGCGGGCAGTACAGCAGGATCCGCCGTCGTCCTTCGTCGTACTCCATGTTCGAGCGGGCGGTCAGTCCGCTGCCGCACCACGGGCAGGTGAGGACCTGCAGGACGCGGGCGTGCTTGTCGCTGGCGCTCTCCTTGGCCTCGGCGATCTGCTCCTTCGCCTCGTCGAACCAGTTCGGCGAGACGGACGTGCCCACCCAGAGCCCGATGCGGAACGGAGTGGAGCCCCAGCGCCGGTCCCGCGCGAACTCCTCACGGCGCAGCACCTCACAGGCGCTCACCAGGGCAGCGGCTCGCTGGAACTGCTGGGCGGTCAGCAGTCGCAGGGTGTAGCGCATGAGCACGCCCACCCCGGCCTCACCGCTGCGGGCCTCGGTTCCCGAGCCGATCGTCCCCTGCAGGCGCCTGAGCGCGAAGGTGTAGGCGGCAAGGCCCAGGTACGCCTCGGTTTTGCCACCGCCGGTCGGGAAGAACAGCAGGTCGACGAGGGCTTGGCGGCCGGTGCCGCGGTGCGGGTGGCCGGGCTGGGTGAGAGAGGCGATGTTGAGCAGGACGAAGGCGAGCTGGAACGGGCGCCAGCTGGCCCCGGCCTTACCCTTCCCGTGGACCTCTTCCTTGGCTTCCCGGTAGGAGAGGGGGTCGTTCTCACGACCGGCGCGGGCGGCGGCGATGGCGGTGTTGCGCCGCTGCAGGGCCATGGCCCGGTTGGCGAACCGGAAGGCCGTGAGGGCCGTGTCGTCGGCCACGAGCCGGTCGATGCCCAGCGTGATGCGGTCGCAGACCTCGAGCGCCTGCTCGATCGCGACCTCGGCCGATTCGCGCAGGTCGTCGGGGAGCGAGCGGGCGGCCCTGCGCTGCCGTTCCAGCCAGGTGCCGTACCCGTCGGCCAGCGGAGCCAGGGCGGCGCTGAGTTCGGCGCGACGGTCGGGCACGGCGAGTGCTGCCAGGTCGTCCATACCCAGCTCCAGGCCCTGGAGCAGCTCCTGCTCCTCGAGCGCCGGCGCGGTGGTGGCCCGCACGTCGTACTCGGGGAGCCAGACGGTGGTCAGGCGGTGGGCGTTGCGTTCGCCGTCGCGGACGTGTGCGTGAACGGCGACATTACGTCCCTTGGCATGGCTGAGGCTGTCCCGGTAGAGCAGGCGCAGCCGCCGCTCCTCGGCGTCCTCGGGCGCGTTGCCGCGGCTTGCCGCGTCGAGAGGATCGTCGACGGGCAGGAAGACGGCGGCCTGGTCGTCAGGAAAGGCGGTGACGTCGATCTCGGTCTGGAAGAGCCAGTGGGCGTCCCGTGCGTCCCGGCTGTCCGGCTGCCGGTTCACCAGGGCCAGCTCGACTATGCGGAGGTCCTCGGTGCCCGCGCGGCCAGTGTGCCTGCGTACCTGTATGTCCAGAACCACGGCTTCGCCGTCGAGGTCGACGGCCCGGTCGGTCCCGCCGGTCACGTCGATGTCCACCAGGTGCTCGACGGGCTCCCGCGACCAGACCCTGCGGGTCGTCCCCCGGTCGGTGGCTTCCTCCGACTGCGTGTAGCGCCCCCAGCGCACGGTGGCGCTGAGTGTGCCCACGGAGGCCGGGACGGTGAAGGCCAGTCCCATCGAGGACGCCCAGATGTGCCCGGCGGCCTGCGGGCTGAGCCGGTCCTGCAGGTCGCTGTCGTCACCTTCCTGCTCGTCACCCGACTCACCGTCCGCGCTCTGGGCAGCCGCGCGGGCGATCCGGTCCGTGGTGACGGCCTCGGGGCGCGGACCGAGCATCCCGACGAGGTAGCGGTCGCGTGGCCCGGAGGAGGCGCTCGGCAGGGTTTCCGTCTCACCGTCCCAGGGACCCAGCAGATCCCGGCGGATGTAGGTGACGAGTGCGTCCCGGACCGCGTAGGAGTCCCCCGCACGGAAGGTCTGGGGAACCTCGTCGAGCGGGTGCGGGACAGCGGCCTGGGCAGGCTGGGCCGGCATGCGGTGGGTCCTTTCGGACAGATCCGTTGGAGCACGGTCGTGCGCCGATGGGGTGAGAGCAACAGAAATATAGATCGTTGACTCAGTTCACACAATGATTAGGGCGAGATCCGTCACTCGGCGTCCCGATCAGACTCTAGGCTGTTGCTCGCCCACCGCCCGCCCACGACCCGAGGACGCCCATGCCCCGTCTCGCCCTCTCCGACGACTTCGTCGAGGATCTGATCTCCCTGCAGAGACCGGTCCAGAAGGAGGTCAACGACGCCATCCAGATGTTCCGCAGGCTGACCGTGCCTCAGCTGCATGCCAGCAAGGGAATGCACCTGGAGAAGCTCGAAGGGGCGCGCGACTCCCGGATCCGTACGATCCGGATCACCAGGTTCTACCGGGGGGTTCTCCTCGCCCCGGACGACGGGAGCGAGCTGTACACACTGCTGCGGGTCGCTCCGCACGACGAGGCGATCAACTGGGCCTGCAAGCGCGCCTACTCGGTCAACGGTGCCACCGGCGGCCTGGAGGTCCGCAACGTCGAGGCGCTCGAGCAGATGGAGACCTACTTCGAGACCAAGGCGGTCGAGACCCCGGCGCGCCTCTTCGCCAGGCACTCCGACACCGTGCTGCGGGATCTGGGTATCGACGAGCAGGTCCTGCGGCTGGCACGGGTGTGCGTCACGACCGACGACCTGACGGTCATGGCGCCGCCCATGATGCCCGCCGACCAGTACGAGGTGCTGGAGTACCTGGCGGCCGACTACTCGCCCGAGGATGTCTGGGAGCAGCTGATCGCCCCGCGCGGGCAGACGGTGCGCACGGCTGAGGACCGGCCGGCCGTCACGCTCAGCGAGGCGATCCTCAACACGCCCGACCGCATCGTGGAGGTCACCGGCCCCGGTGAGCTGGAGCGGATCCTCACCGAGGACTTCACCCGCTGGCGCGTCTTCCTGCACCCCGCCCAGCGGCGGTACGCCTACCACCCGGGCTTCAACGGGCCGGCCCAGGTGACGGGCGGTCCTGGCACCGGCAAGACCGTCGTCGCGCTGCACCGGGTGCGGCATCTGCTGCGTACCGGACGCGAGGGCGACCGGATCCTGCTCACCACCTTCACCAACTCCATGGCGGCCGCCCTGCGCGACAACCTGGCCCTCCTGCTCGGCGACGCCGACGCCCACCTGATCGACCGGGTGGACGTCACGACGGTGGACTCGCTCGCCGCCCGGGTCATACGGGAGGCGCGGGGCAGCTCACCGAAGCCGTTGTCGGCGGCAGCCGAGAAAAGCGCCTGGACCCGTGCCGCCGCACGCGAGGACCTGCCCTGGTCGGAGCGCTTCCTCTCGCAGGAGTTCCGGGGCGTCGTCCTCGCCCAGGGGCTGCGGACGCCCGAGGAGTACCTGCGGTGTGTGCGCAGGGGGCGCGGCACGCAGGTCGGGCGAGTGCAACGGGCGCGGCTGTGGCGGGTCATGGAACGGTTCACCGCGGATCTGGCCTCGCGCGACTCGGCGACGTACACCATGCTCTGCGACCAGGCCGCCGGGATCCTTGGGGAGCAGGGGCCGCGTTACCGTCACGTCGTGGTGGACGAGGCGCAGGACCTGCACCCGGCCCAGTGGCGGGTGCTGCGCGCCTGCGTCGCCGAGCAGTCCGACGACCTGTTCCTCGTCGGCGACCCCCACCAGCGCATCTACGACTCCCGGGTCTCGCTGCGCTCGCTGGGTGTCAACGTGCGGGGGCGCACGTCCCGGCTGCGCGTCAACTACCGGAGCACGGAGGAGATCCTGCGCTGGTCGGCGTCGCTTTTGGACGGTCAGCCGGTGGGCCGGCTCGGCGAGGACGACGACGATGACGGCGGCCGGGACTCGCTGCGGGGCTACCGGTCCGAGCTGCACGGCCGCGTGCCGGTGGCCCGGGGCCACGCCAGTCAGGACGACGAACTGCGCGCGCTCGTGGAACAGATCCGGGTCTGGGTGGACCAGGACGGAGTCAAGCCGTCCGAAGTGGCGGTGTGCGCCCGGTTCAACACACTGGTCGACGCCGTCATCGCGCGTCTGCGCCGGGAGGGCGTCCCGGCGGTCGCGGTCAAGGACGACCCGGGGCCGGAGGTGTCGGGTGTGCGTGTGGCGACGATGCACGGGATGAAGGGTCTGGAGTTCCGCTGCGTCGCCGTCGTGGGCGTGACGTCGAGCGTGCTTCCCTTCGCTCCGCAGGTGACGCCGGCGGACGAGGACGCCGTGCAGCACCGATCGGATCTGCTGGCCGAGCACTGTCTGCTCTTCGTGGCGTGCACGCGGGCGCGTGACGCACTGGCGATCTCCTGGAGCGGTGAGCGGAGCCGCCTGCTGGACCCGGTGGCCGACTGAGACGCACAGGCCCTGTCACCCGGATCTCGCCGTACGGGGTGACAGGGCCGGCTGCCGGAGTGCTCAGACCCGGATCTCCCGCACGACGACCGAGCGCGCCTTGCCCTGCGACGCGTCGTACGAGATCTCCCGTCCGGCGGGCTGCCACATCAGCGCATGGCCGAGGGGAGACGACGGGGAGACGATGTCCGCCTCCTCAGTGGGCAGTTCGGCGACGGTGTACAGCGTGTCCTCTTCGAGCTCGCCGTCGAACTCCAGGACCAGCAACGCGCCCGGGACGACGACGTCCGGCACGACCGGTTCCCGCCCTACGCTGACGGCGTCGAGGAACGTCCGCAGGAAGGCGAGGCGCTTCGTGCGCCGGTCGCGCTGGTCGGCATGGGTCTTTCTGAGGAACACGAGCTGCGCCGCATCCGCCCCGTCGGGGATCTCGTGGGGAGTGTCCAGGGCTGCCTGCAGTTGCTGCACCTCGCGGACCAGCCGCTGGAAGGCGGCGGCAGGGATCTCCCGAACCGGCAGTGAGCCCCGGGCGACCGAGGCCGGCGCCGCCTCGGGCTCCGACGACCGTGTGGTGCCCGCACATGCTCCGGTGACGGCCCGGTGCTTTGGAGGAACCGAGGGCGGTTTAGCCGCGGCGGGCGTCGCCTCCCGGGCCGGACCGCGCAGCGACTCGCGCGGATCCGAGGGCGGCGGCACGGTCACCGCTTCAGGAACGGCGGCAGCGTCGGTCGCCGCTTCTGGGTCGCCCGCTACCTCCCTGTGTTCACTGCGCGGCTCGGCCTCCTCCCTCACCGGCTCGATGCCCAGGCGATCCAGCTCGGCCCAGAGCGGCGCCAGCGCCTGCTCACGGTCGAGGTGGAACCGGCTGCCCCGGATCCGGACGAACGTCCAGTCGACCCGTTCCAGGTCGCGCTGTCTGGCCGCCGCGGTGGCGGCGTCCTCGCCCTCGGCGAAGGCGTCACCGTCGCAGGCGACCGCGAGCCGGCGCGTCCCACCTTCCACGACCAGGTCGAGGGTGTGGCGCCCCACCTTGTATCCCGGACGGACCCGATAGCCCCGCGCCGTCAGTTCCAGGTACACCTTCTGCTGGAACAGACTGTCGAACGCTTCGTGCCTGACGTCGGGCAGAACCTCGCCCTCGACTGCGGCGGTGTCCTCCTCCACGGGCCTGGTGAGGTGGTCGAGCCACCGTCGGCGCAGATCGTTCTCATGGAATTGCTCGGCGCGCGCGCTGTGGAACACCCACACCTGGTCCTGGGCGCGGGAGGCCGCCACGTTGATCCGCTGCTCGTACGTCTTGCCGTTGAAGCCGCCCGGAACGGATCCGGCAGCGGTGGACGGCGAGTTGACGCAGGAGACGAACATGACGTGCCTCTCGTCGCCCTGGAAGTCCTCGGCGTCACCGACCCGGATGCGCCGCTCCTCGCGCTGCTCGTAGTCGAGACGCTCGGCGAGCAGGTTCTCCAACTCCGTCAGATGTCCCTTGCTGGCGCGGAGGCTGATGACGCCCATGGTCTTCCCGTCGTAGGCGGGGTCGGCGCAGCAGCGCACGATCGCGTCGACGAGGGCCTCGGCCTCGGCGGTGTTGGTCAGCCGGGAGTTCGCGCCGAGAGCTTCGCCGTGCTCGACGTGGACGGTGCGGACCGGGGGCAGCCGGTCGGCGCCGTACTGCCGTAGGGGCAGCAGATCACGGTTGTAGCAGAGGTCGTTGGAGAAGGAGATGATCTCCGGCATGCACCGGAAGTGCTCCTTGAGCATGAGCGTGCCACGGCCCGCCGAGAGCGCTTCGGTGAGGTCGAAGAAGCTCGAGTCGGGGCCGAACAGGCTGCGCACGTCCGGTTCCAGCGCGGTGAGCAGCCGGTCTCTGAGGTGGAAGTACTCGTCCTGTTTGAGGCCGACGTTGGACGGGCTGACCTGCTTGCTGTCGCCGACGACGACCATCCGGTCGGCGAGCCAGCTGAGCAACATGGCCTCCAGACCGGACTGGCTGGCCTCGTCGACGATGACGACATCGAACATGCCGGACCGGTCCATGGGCACCGTTTCGGCGACCTGGTGCAGCGGCATGATCCAGGCCGGCACCGCGGTCTGCGCCTTGCGCAGGGCGGCCTGTGCGTCGCGCCGATAACGGTGCTGGTACTTGCCCTTGATGCGCCGGGCGGCCTGCTGGTAGGCGCTGAGCGCCCGGGACTGGTCGCCGGTGAGCAGACCGAGGCAGCGGTGCCAGGCGCGGGCGGCGGCGAGCCGCGCGAGCATGATGCGGGCTTCGTCGTCGGCCTCCGTCAGCCGCTTGCGCAGGGTGCGCTCGGCCTCTGGGTCGGTCAGCCGCTCCATGCGCTCGCGCCACGCGGACCAGGCCCAGGCCTCGGCGAGCGAGGGCAGCCTGGTGTCCCAGGCGGTGTCCTCGTGCGTGCCGATGATGCGCTCGGCGAGATCCGGGAAGGCCTCGCGGACACAGGTGAGTGCCGCGTCCTGTTCGGCCCGCAGCCGGGCGGCCTCGCGCACCTCGGCCATCTCGTCGCCGAACGAGCGGTAGCCGTCGGGGTCCCGTTTCCGTACAGCGTCCAGGGCACGCAGAACCGCGGGCGCGACACCTGGCCGGTCGCTCCAGGCCCGCAGCAGTTCCTCGGTGTCCGCGATGGCCTTGCGGGACTGTTCGGCCGCGCGCAGCGTGGTCGCCGCGCGCAGCAGGGTGCGTACGGCGTTCTCGACGGACGGGTCGTGCCAGGTGGCGACGGCGAGTGCCGGCGAGGTGGCCGCGGCGGTCAGGACGTCGGTACACGTGGCGGCGACGGCGAGCAGCGCGTCGAGCACTTCGGCGTCCTGACGCAGCCGGGCGAGGCGCGGTCCGTGTCCGTGCCAGGCTGCGACGGGGGTGCCCCACTCGGACTCCACCTGTGCCAGGCGCAGTTCGAGCTGGACGCGGGCGAGGACGACGGCCGCCGTCGCGGTGTCCTCCGGTGCCCGTCCGTCGACCCGTACGGTCTCCACGAACGCGCCGACCGTCTTCGCCAGCTTCGAGCGCATGCCGAGGGGGCCGCGCAGCTTCTGGCCCTGGCCGAGTCCGTCGTGCAGGGCGGTGGCCTGGGCGAGCGCCGCGGCAGGGTCGTACTGCTCCAGGCCGCTGACCATGGCCGTGCCCAGCGTGGCGAGTGAGGCGTCGACGGCTGCCAGGGTCTCGGTGACGGCGGCCCGGCGGCTGCGTGCCTGCCAGTCCTGCCCCTCGGTCACCTCCTTCAGGAGTGCCGCGGCCCAGGCACCGGCCGGGGCGGCGAGGGATGCGGCACGGGCGCGGGCAGCGGAGAACGCGTCCAGCGCCGAGGACAGCCGGCGCTGTTCGACCTCGCTGAGGCTCCGCACGGCCGTGTCGTACTCTTCGCACAGGGGATCCCGGCGCGCGGCGGCGTGCGCTTCCTCGGCCGACCGTACGACCCGCACGGCCTCCTCGAAGTCGCCGGGGCCCGGCAGTTCGGCGGGTCCGGGCACCTCGGCGGCCAGGGCCCGGTGGTGCGGGGTGTAGGCACGGGTGGTGTGCAGCAGGCGCAGGGCCTCGTCGGCACTCAGGCCGGGCTGTTCCTGCGGGACCGGGCCGAGCCAGTCGTGTCGTGCCGCCTCCGCGGTAAGGCGCTCGGCGATCTCCTGGAGGCTGCCACTGTAGTCGCCGATTTCCGCGTCGAAGCGGTGGGTCTCCTGCTCCCGCAGTACGGCGAGGTCGCGCAGCATGGTCTGCTGGGCGGCGCGTGCCTTGGCGAGGCGGGACTGGAGCGTCTTGATCTGCTTCCGGGAGGCCTTATCGTCATAGCCGGCGTACTCGCTGAGGATCCTGTGCACGGACGCCTCGAGCTCCCGCTGGGCGGCGGCGCCGTCCTCGGTGCGACTCACGCAAAGGTCACGGATGGACTCCGGCAGCTTGTCCCGCAGCACGCGCAGGGCGCGCGGGGTGTGGCTGGTGATGAGGACCCGCTTGCCCTGCGCGAGCAGGTCCGTGACCAGGTTGGCGATGGTGTGCGTCTTGCCGGTGCCGGGCGGCCCCTGGACGACGACGAGCCGGTTCGCGCGCAGGCGTTCGGCGATGGTGCGCTGTTCCTCGTTGGCGGGCAGCGCGAAGTACATCTCGCCGCTGTCGTGCGCCGTGCCGTCGTCCTCCGCCGCCGCGAGGTCGGCCGCGGTGAGCGCGCCGTCCCGGCCCGCGATGTAGCGGAGCAGTTCGGTGGGCGGGGTGCCCGCGTCGATCTGCCGGGCGATGGCCTTGAGGGCGTCCATGGTCGAGCGGCGGCTGCGCTCACGCAGCACGAGTGCGGGCGTGAGCCCCACCTGCGGAACGTCGAGGGTGCGAGGCTTGGCGCGGTCCACGGATGGCGCGTAACTCCCCGCGCTGTGTGCGGCGTTCACCCAGCTGCGCAGGGCGGTGTGGACGGCGTCGAGGTGTTCGGGGTCCGTCGCGTCCGAGGCGCCTTCCAGTACCTCGACGATCTCCTCCCGAACGGGGCCCGGCACGTGCTGGGCCCCTTCGAGCATGCCCTCTTCGAGTTCCAGGCCCGCGCCGGTCGGGTCCGGGGCGGCGGTGAGCGTGCCGGTGGACGGGTCGAGCCGGAGGGTGGCCCGGTGGGTGACCAGGTGCCGTTCCACCCGCTGACCCGAGGTCGTCTGCCAGGTCAGCCGGCCCAGGCCGAGGACGAGTTCGTAGGATTCGCCGAGGTTGGCGGCGTCCTCGTGCATCTTGTGCAGCCGGTCGTACAGCCTGACGACGGGGTCGATCGCGCGGCGCCGCTCCGCCCAGGCGAGCCATTCCTGTTCCCAGGCGGCGTACAGCTTCTCGATCTTCTCGCGCTGGGGGTGCTCGTCCAGCTCGTGGTAGGTCTTGTCGAGCGGGATGCCCTGCGACCAGTCGGGAAACTCGGGTTCGATGCGCCGGCGCAGGTGCGGGGCGCGGGTCTGCTTGAAGTCGCGGATGCGGGTGTCGTCCACCCAGGGGGCGAGCAGGGGCTCGGGGTGCGGCGCGTCCTCGCGTTCGGGGCGGGCGACGGTCAGCCAGGCCGGCTCGTCGGTGGCGAGTACGCCGTCGATCATCACGTCTACGCCGTCGTCGTCCGGCAGTTCGTCGAACCACACGGTGCCGGCCGCGCCGTCGAGCGTGCGCACGGGGCGGGTCTTGGACTCCTCCGCCTCGGCGAGGAAGCGGAAGATCTGCCGCACGCGTGCGGCGTCGAGCTCGTCCGCGGAGAGCTGCGGCAGGGGTTTCGGCGTGCCCTGCCGCCAGGGACCGGCCGGCTGGGCGGGGACGGCGTCGAGCGCTCCGCCGGCGGTGCCGCCGAGGTCGCTCACAGGCTCGGCTTCCGAGCCCCCGGCCACGGACAAGGACGCGACGCGGGTGCCGGTGCCGCTGCTCGTGCCGAGTGCGGCGGACGCGGCGGCCAGGGCCGTGGTGAAGGTGACACTCTCCCGGTCGTGCGCGTGCCGGAAACGGACCTCGATGTCGAGATCGCCGGCGGTGCCGGCCGGTATGCTGTAGGCCCACGTGGCGGAGACCCTGCGTCCCGCGCCCAGGGTGCCCTCCAGCTCCTCGTCGAGCACGTCACTGCGGTAGTCCTGCACCTGACGGCCCGTCTTGCCGTACGGTCCGCCGCGCACCAGCAGGGTGATGCCGTCGAGGTCGACGGGCCGTCCGGTGCCGTTGCTCAGGTGCAGGGTGCAGCGCACCAAGTCGTCGCCGGGCCGGTAACCGTGGCTGTCGTCGGCGTCGGCCAGTTCGTACGGCAGGACGTCGTCCACGCGCACGTACAGGCCGTCGTCGTACTGGTAGACAGAACCGACAGGCCGCAGACCGTCGCCCGGCCCGCTCTCATGCTGACTCACACGCCACCCCCACTGCTGCTGAGGACCATCTGGTGGCCCGTTTCAGTGACATCGCGCCCGGCCACCTCAAGCCGGACACAAGGCGCCCCCCGGCGCGTGAACTTGAGTGTGAACTGAGCACACGCGGCGAGCGTATCAGCAAAGCCGACACCTTCACCCGGCTCGGGAGACCCCGCCGACACATATCGCCTCTGATGAGTGATTCAGAAGCGCCTCCAATCCGCCGCGGACGTCATCATGAAGCCGCTGCCACGAGAAGCACGTTGACTAAGTTCACAGTCGCACGGCAGGATACTCAACGCGTCACCGTGCATCTCGTGACGCCGCTCCCGGAGGAAGGTACTCGCGCCATGCACATGCAAGTGGTCGACGTCTCGCCCCAGTTGGCGGCAGAGTGGCTCACCCGCAACACCAACAACCGGCCGCTCAGCAAGAGCACGGTGCAGTATCTGGCTGGCCAGATCCAGCGTGGGGAATGGCAGTTGACCCACCAAGGCATCGCCTTCGACGAGGACGGTGTTCTCATCGACGGGCAGCACCGCCTGGCGGCCGTCGTCAAGGCGGGCGTCACCGTGCAGCTGACCGTCACGCACGGTGTGCCGCGCACGGCGTTCACCGTGATGGACACGGGCCGCAAGCGCACCGGCCGCGACGCGCTCGCCCTCGCGGGTGAGACCAACGCGACCCACCTGGCGGCAGCTCTTCGAGGACTGCACCTCTACCGGAACGCCCCCAACTCCTCGTGGAGCGGTGGATCCTCGGTCACCAGCAACGACCAGCTCCTGGATCTGCTCGCCAAGCACCCCGGCATCCGCGACGCCCTGCACCACGGCATCGCACTGAATCGAGGGTGCCGCATCACCGTCACGGCGGCGACGATCGGCTGGTACGTCACCACCGAGGCCCGGCCCGACGTCGACCAGTCCGCGTGGGAGGAAGGAGTCGTCACCGGCGCGCGCCTGGAGCCGGGCGACCCCCGTCTCACGCTGCGCAACACCATGCTCAACCTGGCCCTCGGCAACGCGCACCGGCGCCGCGACGACTCGCGCGAGCATCTCCTCTACTACCTCAAGGCGTGGAACGCCTGGATCGAGGGCCGCAGCATCAAGCTGCTACGCCGCTCCCCCAACGAGACGATGCCGCGCATCTCCAGCCGCTCAGCCCTGACATCGGCGGACAACACTGCCTGAAAAGGCATAGATTCAACGGACGGCCGCTCCTAGGAGAGGAGGCGCATGCGCGCCCAGGAAATCACCTTCCTCAAGCTGGTCCAGGGGGACAAGCAGTTTCAGGTGCCGCTCTACCAGCGCACCTACAGCTGGGGCAGGGAACAGCTCCAGCGGCTGTGGGAGGACGTCGGGGAACTCGTCGAGCAGCACTTGGCAGGTGAGACTGCGGCGCCGCACTTCCTCGGTTCCGTGGTGCTCGCACCGGGCCAGATCCAGGCGGGCGGGGTACAGCGATGGCTGGTGGTCGACGGACAGCAGCGGCTGACCACGCTGATGCTGGCCTTCACGGCGCTTCGTGACCATCTGAAAGAGACCGGTGACGCGCGCGGTGTGGATCGGGTGCACCGCCAGATACTGGTCAATGAGTTCCACGAGGGTGCGGACCACTACCGGTTGCTGCCCACACAGGCGGACCGTGAGGCGTTCACCGCCTGTGTCCAGTCCCGCGCCGACGCCGGCGGAGGCGACAACATCGGTGCTGCCTACCGGTTCTTCCGCGGTGCACTCGCCGAGGGCCACGAGGCGGGCGACGAGCGCTGGACGGCCACGGTCGAAACGGTCCTCAAGGATCTGCTGTCCATCGTGGAGATCACGGCCGAGTCCGGCGACAACGTCTACCGGATCTTCGAGTCCATCAACAACACCGGGGTCGGGCTCAGCCAGAGCGACCTCTTGCGCAACTACGTGTTCATGCTGCTGCCCAAGCGAGGCGAGCGGATCTACCAGGAACTGTGGCTGCCCATGCAGCAGAGCCTCGGTCCGAAGAACCTCGAGCTGCTGGTCTGGCTGGACCTGGTGGTACGCGGCCACTACAAGACCAAGCAGAGCGAGATCTACCGCGAGCAGCAGAAACGGCTGCAACCGCTGGCCGGTGACGAGGACGCGCTGCAGCGCGAGATCGAGCAGTTGGCCGAGCGGGCCGGGAGGTTCCTGCGCATCGTCGACCCAGCCCGTGAGCAGTCCCCTGCCCTTCGCGCGGTCCTGGAGCGCCTTGCCTCCTGGGGTGGCCAGACGCACTATCCGCTCGCGCTGCACCTGCTCGACCTTCTCGCTGCCGGCAGGACCACTCCCGAGGACGCGGCGCAGGCGCTGGGCTACGTCGAGTCCTATCTCGTGCGGCGCCTGATCTGCCAGACTCCGACGACCGGCCTGAACCGGATCTTCATGGAGGCTCCGAAGGAGCTGGAGACCGACCGGCCTACCGCCGAGGCGGTACGGCGGTTCCTTTCCGGTCGGCGCCGTCGGTGGCCGAGCGACGAGGAACTGCGCGAGGCGATCCGCACCAAGCCCTTCTACTGGAGCGGCCGTCCTCCGCAGCGGAGCTACATCCTGCGCCGCCTGGAGGAGAGTTACCGCGCATCCGAGCCCGTGGACTTCGCCAGGGCGTCCCTCAGTGTGGAGCACGTCCTGCCGCAGCGCCCCGCTCCGGCGTGGTTCGACCTCCTCGCCGAGGAGACGGAGCCGAACCAGACGCCGCAGGAACTCCACGACCTCCTGGTGCACACACTCGGCAATCTGACGCTGACCGGTGACAACGCCAAACTGTCCAATCACCCCTTCGAGCGCAAGCAGCAGATCCTCGACTCCAGCGCCCTGCGCATGAACCTCGAGATCTCCTCGGCACAGCGCTGGGGCAAGGCGGAGATCCTGCAGCGGGCCGACCGTCTGGCCGAGCGAGCGGTCGAGCTGTGGCCGGGTCCCATCGGCGGGGTCAAACCGGCCGGTGAGGAGTCTCCGGGCTGGGCCGAGCTGCGCGCCGCACTCGTGGCGATGCCGAGCGGGACGTGGACCACTTACGGCGATGTCGCCGAACTGATCGGCAGCCACCCGGTGGCCGTCGGCGCCTACCTGGGCGCCAACCCGACGGTGATCGGCGCGTACCGGGTCCTCACCGCGGAGGGCAAAATCTCGCCTGCCTTCCGCTGGGCTGACGGCGACGACCGGCCACCGCCGCAGGACCTGCTGTCGAGCGAAGGAGTGCACTTCGACTCCTGGGGCCGGGCGCATCGCTCGCAGCGCCTGTCCGCCGCTGAGCTGGCGACGCTGCTGGGCAAGGACGTCGCACAGCAGGTGTCGCACGACCCGCTCCCCGAGGGGGAGGACTCGGCGGCGGCCGAGCGCTTCCGATCGCAGTTGCAGGAGCACTGGCCGGACGCGTACCCGGGAGTCATTGCGGCCCTCGACTTCTGGCGCCGGCAGGGGGGTTACGTCAACTACGGCCGCTACGAGGAGACCAGCTGCTTCCCGGTACTGGACACCGGGACGAGCCGTGGCCCGCACCTGCTCTGGCCAGTGGCGATCTACCCGGTGAGCGGCACGGTCGAGGTGGTCTTCCAGTATCTGAAGTCACGTACCCCCTTCGACGACACCGAACAGCGCCGGGAGCTGCTGAACCGTCTGAACAAGATCGACGGCATCGACCTGCCTGAGGCGAAGTTGGAGCTGCGTCCTTCTTTCCCTGTCAGTGTCTTCGCCCAGCACGGCGACGAGATCTGCGAGGTGCTGGACTGGTTCGTGGGGGTGGCGGCGCTGGATCTGGCGCGGCGGGACTGAATGCGGTTGGCCATGTCGAAAAAGGGGGGAGATGAGTCGTGCAGCTTTTGACCGACCTTGTGCTGGTTCGCAACGACGGGACGTGCAGAGACAAGACAGGCACGACTTGTTCCGGCGTGATGTCCCGAGCGAGCGCCATCGAGTGGGAGCTACGGCTCCCCGGGCAACCCACGCTGACGGTGCACGACAACCATAGGGTGAACGGCGAGCGGGATCTGGTGCTCTACAAGCCCACGGTTGTCCCGGAAATGCCCGCAGCCCTCTCCAACCTGCACAACAGGCTGCGCTCGGGGATCTCCGCCACTGCGAAGCATGGAGAACTGCGCATCATGGTGTTCCCCACGTACGTCGACACGCAGGGCAGGCCACGGATCAAGAAGGCGCTCACGACAGCGGACCTCGCGGACCAAGTAGGGCTGCGCCATCTCCGTGAGCTGACTGCCCGAGAGGGGGTCAGGTTGGATGCCGCGTTCGACCGACCCGATCTACCTCCGGTGGACCTGGACGACCCACAGAACGAAAAGTCCCTCCAGCACGCTGTGTTCTTTCCCGCCGCGGATGAAGAGACACCGGTGGTCGCCTTCGTCTGCTTCCGGATCGTGCCCGTGCTGCGGCACATCGGCTGGCTGTCTCCGGACGACGACTGAGGGAGGGGGCAGCTTTGCCACGCCGACCCTGCACAGGAACAGTTCGCGGGCTCAAGGGCCAGACGATCTGCTTCACGGGTCGTGTTCTCGTCGACGGCGCGTGGACGGTCAGAACGGACTGCGCCAAGAGAGCAGGACAACACGGAGCCATCCCCAAGACGGATTTCTCACGGAAAGTCACCCTGGTTGTTTACGGCGATCTGGCCAGCAAGGTCGTGACCGACGACCGTCGCGCCTACAGCAGTACGCTCGTGGACGCCGAGGCCGAGCGCAGCCGGGGGCGGCACATCTGCGTCGTGGACGCAGACGGCTTCTCGAAGCTGCTCAAGGGGCGTCCCGCGCCGTGCCTGGAGTTGAGAAGGGCAGGCACCAGACGTGTTCGTCCCGTCGCAGCCGCTACGACCGAGGGTCGCATTCTCGGCGGTCCCCTCCGAGTGAGAAGGACGGGCCGACGACTGTCCGGTGATCTCACGCTGGACCTCGGTCGTCTCGACAAGGCGACGACCGCGCACGAGGCGACAATCGGCGCGCTCATCGCGTACCTGTCACACCAGGACGTCGAGGCATGTACGTACGCTCCCGGCGCTCCGGAGTTCGACGCCGGTTGGTCACGCGGTGATGAGGTGTTCGTGGCCGAGATCAAGAGCCTGACCGGGGCACGTGAGGACCAGCAGATCCGCTTGGGCATCGGACAGGTCCTCGACTACGCCCATCAACTGCGGACCGCGTTCCCCGGCACCGTCATACGTCCGATTCTGGTGTTGGAGAGACGCCCCTCGGATGCCCGCTGGGCCGCACTTGCGGGCAGTGTCGGCCTGCGACTCACCTGGGCCCCCGGGTTCCCCGGCATCTGACCGGTCGGTGCAGCAGCAGCGCCGGCCGTGGCAGCGCTGCGGCCCGGGGACGCCGGGAACGGCGGGCACGCGGCGTCGTCCAAAGCGTCTGCCTCGTTCTCCTCCTCGGCCGGTTCCGGGCAGCCCTCCGCGAGCACTGCGAGGGACGACACGGTGGCGAGACAGCAGACCGCCAGCGCCGTTTCGGCGACTGCGGAGAGCTGGGGCCAGGCGCGAGCGGCTCAGGGGGCGGGCGAGCACGACGTGGCGCGCGCGGTCCTGCACGGCGAAGGTCTCCTCGCCCAGGACCTGAGCGACGGCGCCGACTTCTTTCCGGAGACCGTGCGGTTCCATGAGTCGCGCCGGGAGGTCTACCTCTCGTACACGCCGGCCTCCGACGAGCAGGAGACGATGTGCGCCGAGACGGAGATCGCCAGAAGCACGTGTCTGACGGCCCGGGATGTCGTGCTCCGCCTGCACCCCGATCTTCCGTACCGCAGGTACGTGATGGTGAAGGAGGAGAAGGGCCGAGAACCCCAGGTGACGTGGCAGGACGACTTCGTCACCAACACCCAGTGCCAGTCGGCCGCTGACGACGGCACCGGGCGGGACTGCGACGACACTACGCAGGATGCGGAAGATCGCGGGCGACGCATGGCCGTACTCTCGCTACGCCGTGGCGGAGATAGGCGGTTCCGGCTACCTGATGATCCGTTGGGGCACGGCAACCAGGCTGGCGGACTGCCCTGCCTGAGGCACGCACTTTGCTACGGCGGCGCTGGGGGGGCGCACTGCTGCACAGGCAGAACTCAGGCATGCGCCTCCCCCTCTTGGCATGTCCTGTCTCATACTGCGCGAAGAGGGGATTGGTCCCGACGCGTTCGGGGCCCGGGGAACGGGGGATCGAGGATGGCTGACGCACGTCTTCAGTGGCTTCAGGAAGCCGTTTCCGCTTTCGGTGCAGAATGCAAGCGGAACCTGGCGGGCCCCGGTGACCGCGAGGCAGCGATCCGCGGCCCTCTGGAACAATTGTTCCGGACCATAGCCGTGAACCACGCGATGGACGAGGTCAGCTGGCACCCGGAGACCCGCATCCCCCACCTGGGGGTACGACCCGACTACGCCGTACGCGTCAAGGCTGACGTGACCGGCTACATCGAGGTGAAGCGGCCCGGAAAGGGCATCGACCCCGACTCCTTCACAGGCCACGACAAGAGGCAGTGGGAACGGCTGCGCGACCTCCCCAACCTGCTTTACACCAACGGCACTCACTGGCGGCTCTTCCAGTACGGCGCACAGATCGGTGAGGAGGTCGTCCTGTCGGGCGCCCTGAGAAGCGCCGGGGAGAAGCTGACAGCGGGCAACCTCGCTGCCTTCGACGCGCTGGCCCAGGCAGTGCTCTGCTGGAAACCGCCGGAGATCCGGCGCGTTTCGGTGCTGGTCCAGCACATCGCACCGCTGTGCCGCCTGCTGCGGGAGGCCGTACGGGAGCAACTACGAGCCGAGGCCGGGCTGGACGCGACCGACTCGACGGCCGACCGCCCCTTCACCGGTCTCAGGAGCGACTGGCGCCGACTCCTGTTCCCGACAGCGGACGACTCGACTTTCGCCGACGGTTACGCCCAAACGGTCACCTTCGCGCTGCTCCTGGCCCAGACGGAGGGCATTCCGGTCACCGGTACGAGCTTCCACGAGATCGGGCGCCGTTGCCTCAACGCCGGCCACGCTCTGATGGGCAAAGCGCTCCAACTCCTCACCGACAACGTCAACGAGCGGTTCGAGGTGACCTTGAACCTTCTCGCCCGTACGGTCGCAGCCGTCGAGTGGGACACCATCCGCCGGGGCAACCGGGACGCCTACCTCCACCTGTACGAGTCGTTCCTCTCCGTCTACGACGACAACCTCCGCCAGCGCAGCGGTTCGTACTACACCCCGCACCAGGTAGTGGAGGAGATGGTGCGCCTCGCCGAGGAGGTGCTGCGCAGCCGTCTGGGCAAGGCGCGCGGCTACGGAGACGAGAGCGTACACATCGTCGACCCCGCGATGGGCACCGGCACCTACCTGCACACCGTCATCGAGCGGGTGGCGCGGCAGGCGGCCGAGCGGCACGGCGAGGCCATGGCAGCGGACGCGATCGGCCGGCTCGCCGAGCGCCTGTACGGCTTCGAGCTCCAGATGGGCCCGTTCGCCGTCGCCGAACTCCGCGCGGCCGACCTGCTGAAGAAGCACGGGGCACAGCTCCCGCCCGGCGGCCTCAACCTCCACGTCACGGACACGCTCGACGACCCGTACGTCCAGGAGGAGCAGCTCGCCTCGACGTACGCGGCCCTGTCGGTGTCACGCGCCCGCGCCAACCACGTCAAGGCCAACGTCCCCGTCACCGTGGTCATTTCGAACCCGCCGTACGACGACAAGGCCGAGAGCCGGGGAGGGTGGATCGAGAAGCGGGTGAAGGGCCAGGGGCGTCCTCCCCTGGACGACTTCCGGCATCCGGGCAACGGCCGTTACGAGCACGCGCTGAAGAACATGTACGTCTACTTCTGGCGCTGGGCCACCTGGAAGGTATTCGACGCCCATGCGGACGACCGGCACGGCGTCGTCTGCTTCATCACCCCGTCCGCGTTCGCCACCGGGCCCGCCGGGCGGGGCATGCGCGATTACCTGCGCCGGACGTGCGACGAGGGATGGGTCATCAACCTGTCGCCGGAGGGGCAGCGGTCGGACGTGGCCACACGGGTGTTCCCGCACGTCGCCCAGCCGCTGTCGATCTGCGTGTTCGTACGGCGTGCGGATCACGACTCCGACGAGCCTGCGCGCATCCATTACAGGGCGCTGCATGGGAGGCGGGCGGAGAAGTTCGAGCAGCTTCGGGGGGTGCGGCTGGATGACGGGGGCTGGCGCGATGCGCACGCGCAGGGGATGCGGCCTTTTACACCGGCGACCTTGTCGGGCTGGGATGAGTGTCCGGCACTGGAGGACTTGTTTCCGTGGGGAAGCCCCGGCAACAAGACCAACCGGTCGTGGGTGACTTCTCCGTCCGGGGGCGTTCTGCGGCGGCGGTGGGCGCGGCTGGTCGGTGAAATCGATCCAGAGATGAAGGCACTGCTCTTCAAGGAGACACGAGACCGTCAACTCGGCAGCCGCCCTGCCTGCTTACCGGGCTTCCCACACCCTGACCGGACCATGCGTGACGAGGCCGACCCTCAGCCGCGGCTGCTGCGGATCGCGCTGCGCAGTTTCGACCGCCACTGGCTCGTCGCCGACAACCGTGTACTCGACTTCCCGCGGCCCGACCTGTGGGAGGCCCTGCAACCCCGGCAGTTGTTTCTCAACCAGCAGAGCAGCCACGAGATCAGCGGCGGTCCCGCGCTGGTCGCGACCGCGTTGTTGCCCGACACGCATCACTTCAACGGCCGTGGCGGCAGAGTGCATCCCGTTCTCCATCCGGACGGCTCTGGGAATGTGCCCAGCGGGCTGCTCCGACATCTGGCCGGTGTTCTGGGTCTGTCCGAGGTGCCCGTGCATGACCTAGCGGCCTACGCGGTGGCCATCGCCGGGCACAGCGCCTTCACGGAGCACTTCGCCGAGGACCTGCTCACCCCGGGAGTCCGGTTGCCTCTCACACGCGACCCGGACCTCTGGAAGGAGGCAGTCCGCATCGGGCACGAGTTCCTGTGGGCGGCGACCTACGGAGAGCACGGCCTGCCCGACGGAGCATCCACTCCTGAAGAGGACGGCGTCCGTTTTCCCCAGGGCGATCCTCGGCAGGTGCGCTACGTGACCGGGATAGGCACCGATGTGCCCGACACCCTGGCGTACGACGAGGAGAACACCACTCTGCACGTGGGCCGGGGCGCCTTCTCGTGGGTGCCGCCGGCCGTGTGGAACTACGAAGTCGGCGGCATGCGCATCGTGAAGAAGTGGTTCGGCTACCGGAAAGCCTCCCCCACCAGCAGGAAGACCAGCCCGCTCGACGACATCCACGTCACGTCATGGCCGCGCGAGTGGACGGAGGAGCTGATCAACCTGTTGTCCGTCCTCCGGCGGCTGGTCGACCTCGCACCCACGCAGCAGGCGCTCACGGCGAAGATCGTGAGTTCGCCGGTCATCACCGTCGCAGACCTCACGTCGGCGGGCGTTCTCCCTCCGCAGCCCGGGGCAACGCGTGCGCGGCGCCTTGTCGTCCTGGACTTCGGCCAGTCGGACGAGTCATGAGAGGTCGGCGCCACCCGCCTCCCCCGTGCGGACGTAGGACTCCGCCTGCTCCAGGGTCCACGTCCCTTCCGCGAGCCGTTTCAGCGCGTGCCCGGCGGAACGGGGCGGCGCGCCCCTGGACACGGTGTCGGCGAAGGAAGCCACCGCGCTCAGGCGGGCCGTCAGCTCGTCGCACTCCGCCGCGCGCAGGACTGCCGCGCCGAGCGGGGTGAGGCGGAGGGTGCCCCGGTCGCCACCGCGCTGTTCGACCAGCCCGGACCACAGCAAGGTCGGCAGGGCGTCCCGGACCTCGTCCGTGTCGAGGTCCCGGGCCGCGTAGGACTCCGGCGCCGTCTCGGGTGCCGGGAGGTCACACAGGTCCATTTCCCGCAACAACTGTTGCTGGAGCGGCGACAGCTGACCGCTGGGAACGAGCATGCCTCCAGTATTGCGCGCCGCGGGCGTCCCGGCGCCCCGACACAGAGGAGTTGATACGGCGATGCGAAACACTCAGAGCATGACGGCGACCAAGGTGGACTTGATGCTCACCGGGACTACGGTCCCTGACCGTGGCGAAGTACTCGGGCAAGCGATTCCGTTCGACCGGGCCCGTTGGCTGCCTCTTCTGCCCAGCGCCGACTGGTGGCCGCCGGAGCTCGACGACTGCCCGACGGTGGCCGGTCGGCGGAGAGTCGACCGCGAGACGGTCTTCGGTGTCGCCCGCCGATCGGACACCGTCGAAGGCCGTCGGCACTTGCTGACCGCCGCGCTCGTGTGGGGCACGGGAACCAAAGCCCTTTCGGTCACACGTCGCGCAGACATCTTCGCGGCCGCCTCCGCCGGGGACATCGACACGCGCCTGGAGGCAGGACTGGGCACGCTCCGGGAGGAGGGCCCCGTCGCGGCGTACTACGCCTTCAACAACGACCAGCACATCAAGTACCTGGGCCCGGCGTTCTTCACGAAGGTGCTCTACTTCGCCGGTCACGAGCAGTGCGAAGGAGCGTGGCGTCCGCTGATCCTCGACCGTTTCGTCGCCCTGGCGCTGCGGGCCGCCGGCACCGGAGAGATGTGGCCCACAAGCGGTTGGACGACGCCGTGGTACCGCCGGTACTTGCTCCTCGCGCACGAGCACGCGCAGAAAGCGGGTGTCCTCCCGGACCAGATCGAAGCCGCGTTGTTCGCCCGCGGCAAGCAACTTGCGTGATCTCCAGGAAGTGCCCCCTGCGGTAGTGCTCCGAGCTCAGTTGTCGGGCTGGTCCACGGAGTCGGACGGGGTGGACCTCGGCAGCGCATCCTCCTCCCGGAGCAGTTCGACCACGCCGATCGTGTCATCGTCCTGCGCGAGGTCGGCGTCGCCGTAGTCAAGGTCACCGGTCAGGTCGCCGCAAGATTTCTCGATCAGGAAACGTTCGCGATACGCGTCGCGCGCCGAAACAGCGATCCGATCGATGAGCAGGTAGCTCAGCCCCGCGCCGACAGCCATGCCGGCGATGGGCACGAACTGCCCGAGCTTCTTCTTCGGTAGCTGCTGCGTGAACTTCGCCGCGAAGGCCTGGGCGATCTTCGTGAGAACCTTCTCGTTCAACTTGGCCCAAGGAGCGTTCCTCACCAGCAACTGGGTGAGTTGAGACAGTTCGGCGTAAGCGGCCGTCTTCGCCGATGTGCCCGTGGACATTCCGAGAGCGATCACGGACATCACGAAGATTTCCTCTTCGGGATCGCTTGGGTCGTAGCCGTAGTAGAGAGCTGTGGCGGCGACCGTTCGGGTGGAGAGGGCTAGCATCATCGCGGTGTCGGCGGCCATCGCCCCGGCCACGGTTCCGAATCCGGGTGCGGCACCCGCGCCCGCCCCGGCGATCGTTCCGGCGCCGGCGAGCACCTCGCCGCCTGTCACGGCCGCGGCGGAGCCAAGGCCGGACGCAGCTGCCGAGAGCGCGTGGCCGTACCGAAGCAGGTTGTGCCTGGTGACCTCATCGACGACACGCAGGTCGAGCTCACGGATCTCGTCCAACCCGGCGACGTCGTGTCCGGCACGTCGATACTGTTCGACGACACGTTTCTTGCTCACGGTCCGGCTTGCGGTGTCTCCCACAGCCTTCCCGAGGCCCCTTGCGGCTCCGCCGTAGGCGGCAGCCACTTTGTCGGCGCCCGGGGCGCTCTTCACCTTCTGGCCGAGCGAAGCGAGTCGGTCCCGGGCCGACTGCGGAAGGATCTTCTTCGCCTCCTTGCTGAGGGAAGCCGCCTTTCGCTTCTGGAGTTTGTCCCACTCCTGTTGTTCGTAAGCAGAGAGAGTCATGTCATCGCCCCCCGGTATCGAAGTGTTTGTCAGCAGTCCCGCATGATCGCGGCCATGAGTCCGCGCCGCTGGACGAGGAAGTTGTTGCAGCTTCCCGCCGTGACCTCAGCCGGATTCGCCCAGGCCTGCACGGCTCCGGAAGAGGCTCCGAGGGCGGCAGTTCGCGGTGGGCACGGCGCTCACTTCGGCCTCGTCTTCGGTCGGGCGTCGCCGAATCCGGGGAGGGGACGTGCACCCTGCAAAGGGTTCTTCGCCTTCTTCCCCCGCTGCGTCTTCTTCGCCCGCTCCGACTTCTTCGCGGCCGCGGTCCTCTTCCCGTCGCCCGCCTCCTTGGCGCGTCGGCTCTTCCTCGGCTTCCGCGCCGGTGTGTCCGGTCGGCTGTCCAGCCAGCGGCGGGTGGTGGCCATCTCGGCGACCAGCTCGGTGCGTTGCGGTTCCGGCAGTCTCGTCAGCGCCTCCTCCGCCCGTGCCATGAGAGCCGCGGCATACCTGGGCCTGGGGCCACGTCGCTGCCGTGCGCTGCGCAGTGCGTGCCGAATCTCCGTGTCACGGAGGAGGGGGACACCGACGTGCCCTTTCGACTTCGGCTTCGGCCGGGCCGTGGACTGTCGGACCGGGCCGCCCTGGACATGCACGATGGTCTGGTGCTGAGCGGGCTCGGCACTGTGCTGTGGGGCGAGCTGACCGTCCGCGGTGAGCGGCAGCCGCGGCGGAGCCGTGCGGGACGGCACCCCGTACGCGGCGAACGCCCGGTCCGCCTCACGCTGGCACCACCGCTTGAGTACCGCCGACGTCGCAGGAACCCCGCAACCGACAGCGGTGACCACGTTCCCCACGTAGGCTGGCGGGTCACTCTCCCCGGTCTTGATCAGCGCCGACAGCAGCGGACTCCCCTCACCGCCCCCGGCACGCTCCACGGCGACCAGCAGACCGACACGGTCCGGGACGGACAGCCCGAGCAGGTCGCTTCCGGCGGTCCGGGCCAGCGCCTCCCAGGTGGGCCGGGTCCGGAACCTCGCGGCGCTCACCAGCGCCTCCCTCAGCGCGAGCACCTGCTCCTCTCGGGACCGCCGCACCGGCACCGCCCTGCGTCCGGCTCCCGCCTCGGCGGCCGGGCCGCTACCCGAACGGCGGCGCGGCTCCACTCCCGGGACCCGGAGCCCCGCGGGGGTCATCGCACAGGCGTCCAGGGGCACCCAGTCGGTGCTGTGCCGGGGGTCCTCCGCCCTGAGTCGGATGCGCCGTACCGCGCCGTGCGTCTCGAAGCGGAAGCGGAGCAGGTATCCGTACTCGTCGTACAGCTCCTCCATGGTCTCCGGTTGGGCCGTGCCGGGCCCGAAGACCCAGTCGAGGGTGGCCGATTCACTGAAGAGCCGCCGGCGGGCCTGCTGCCACTCGGCATGCGCGAGCCTGCTGAACTGGAAACGCACGTGCTGCTGTCTGGCGGTGCCGACCCTGAAGTCGACGGCGTCGCCGGGGCCGGATCCGAGGTTGCGTGCAGTGGCCCGCCCCTTCAGCCTGTTGCGTCCCGCCCATGCGGCGAGGTCATCCTTGATGAAGAGGTGGTCCGCGCTGGCCGCACCGTTGGCCGTGCGGTGGCAGGAGGTGTGGGGCCGGTGAGCGAAGTGGCAGACCTTGTCGCGGTACAGACGGTCCGACAGCTCATTGCCGCAACCACCGAGCTGGGTGCCGCACCAGTAGGTGTAGGCGGGGTGACGCCGGCGCCAGCGGGTCAATTCGTCCGCGTCCGTCGGCAGGATGATCGCGCGTCCGGAGTTCGGGCCCCCTATCACCGCCGTCTGCACGAGACGGCCGTCTGAACCGTTCACGAATTCCCCCCGCCCCCGGGCCACGTGTGCCTGCCTGCCGAAGAGCGGGCGGGCGGCGATTGATTGGCCCAGTATGTTGTCCGTGCGCTGAGTTCACAAGAGGTTGAGGTCATCTCCGGAATTTCGGCCACAGCCGCGCCGCCGGTGGCATAGGTTCAGCGGTCGTCGGTGTCCGGGAACGGGAGGTCACATGCAGAAGGGCACACTGGAGTACGAAGAGGCTCTGGCGGCCGTGATCGAGATCCTGCGTTCACGAGCGCTCAAAGGCGCGGCGCCAATTTCGTACGGCGACCTCAGCAGCGAACTCGCGCGCCGCGGTCATCACGTCCCGGCCCACGAGGGCCCCATGCCCTACCTCCTGGAGGACGCCTCGGTTCGGGAAAGCCCAGACGGATCGCTCCCCCTGCTGTCGGCCCTCGTGGTGCTGAAGGACACCGGCTGGCCGTCCAGCGGGTTCTTCAAACTCGCCCGGCGCGCACCCTACAAACGGCCGGGCGACGACGTACTGCTGTGGACCCGGGAGATCGAGAAGCTGGCGGAGCACTACGCCACTCGTTGACCGTCTCCTTCAGCCGGTGGTGTGGTGCCGCACCTCCGCCCAGACGGTCTTCGTGTACGCGTCGCGGACCGTGCATCCCCAGCGGTCGGCGTAGGCCTCGACGAGAAGCAGTCCGCGGCCCGACGTTTCGTCGGCGGGCTGTGGTGTCGTGCGCGATGGCAGGCGCTCGGGGCGGGTGTCGGTTACCTCGATGCGGAGGGTGTGCGGCAGCAGGAGCAGCGCGAGTCGGAAGTCTCGGCCGGGGAGGCTGCCGTGGCGGATGGCGTTGGCCGCGAGTTCGGCGGTGACGAGGGCGACAGTTCGGGCGGGGTCCGAGTCGTGCGGGAGGCCCGTCCACTCGGTGAACTGCTGGACGGCAAGTTGGCGGGCCAGGCGGGCGCCGCGTCTTGTGCTGCTGAAGCGCAGGGTCAGGTGGTGGGTGGGGTCGGGGGTGGGAGTGTGGGGCGGCTGCGCCTCGTCGGTGAGCTGATGCTGTGTCACGGTGCCAGGCTGAGGCCGCGAGTGGTCCGCTGACCAGGTACGACGGCCGTACGTCGGTGTCGTCGTACGGGGTGGGTGGCTGGCGGTCGGCTCCGTTGTACGGGCCTTGTACGGGTTCTGCTCGTGTCCCCTTTGCGACGGGCCGCGTTGAACATGGCCCAGTGGGTTGACGTGGAGCGGGGTGCGCTTCGGGGACGGAAGGGTATGGGCGTGTGAAGGCGGTATGGGACGGGCGGAGCGGGCGGGCGTTGAAGGCCAAGGAGGAGGCGCCGGATCTGCCTGGCGTGTGGTCGGCGTACGGCGTCCTCCTCCAGCATCTGCGGAAGCGGGCCGGGTTGAACCAGCAGCAGCTCGGGGACGCCATCGGCTACTCGCTGGAGCAGGTCGCCTCGGTCGAGCAGGGGCGGCGGCCGGCGAAGGCGGCGTTCACAGTGGCGGCGGACCGGGTACTGGGGGCGGGTGGGGTGCTGCAGGTGCTCCAGGATGAGGTGGACCGGGCGAAGTTGCCGAGGTTCTTCCGTAACTTCGCGCTGATCGAGGCGCAGGTGGTCAGCCGGTTCGACTACGAGCCGCTGCTTGTGCCGGGGCTGTTGCAGACGGAGGCGTACGCGCGGGCGGTGTTCGCTGGACACTGTCCGCCGTTCAGCGAGGAGATCATCGACCAGCACACGGAAGCGCGGCTGAGCCGACAGAAGTTGCTTACGCGGGTGCCGCTCGCCGAATTGTCGTTCATCGTGAGTGAGGAGGCGCTGCGCGATCCGGTCGGCGGATCTGAGGTCATGCGCGAGCAGTGGGAACGACTTCTCGAGATCGGCTCGCTGCGCAACGTGGAGATCCAGGTCATGCCTGCCCGGAGGGGGTTCCATCCGGGCAAGAATGGTCCGTTCGTAGTGGTGGAGACACACGAGCACAAGCACCTCGGATACTTCGAGTCCCAAGGTGTCGGGTGCGTCGTCACAGAGCCCTCCGAGGTCAGTACGTTCGCCTTGCGGTATGGCAAGCTGCGATCGCAGGCCTTGAACGTCGAGGAGTCTGCGCGACTCCTCGAACGGATGGTGGGAGAAACATGAGCGTGGAGCGGATGGCCGAGCACGTGGACGGGCTGCGCTGGTTCAAGAGCAGCTACAGCGGATCGGACGGCGGCAACTGCGTGGAGGTGGCTGCCGGCTTGGACGCCATGTACGTGCGTGACTCGAAGGTCGTAGGCGGCGGGCCTGTGCTGCGGATTGGCCAGCGCGAGTGGGCGGCGTTCGTGGCGCTCACGGTGGGGTAGGGCCGAGGGGAGCTTCTTGGGGAAACAGTGGGCTCGCTCGCGGCACCTTTGAGTGACGCGAGCGAGCCCGTCGTCATGCCGTCGGCTCAGAACAGGGCGCCCTCAGCGCCCTCCCCGAAATCCGACCCACCTCGCGCGGCATGCTGCTCCTTGCGCTTCCGGATGGCTTCGGGAGACGGCGGGGGAAGGTCCGGGTGCTTCTCCCTCGCCTTCTCTTCGGTCACACCCTTGTGCAGCCCAAGGTGAACCTCATCTGCGTAGGCCTGGTGATTCAGCTGGCGAAGGCGGTCAATGATCTCGGTTCGGGCGTGGATGCCGATGGTGTAGCGGGTGCCTTGGTCGGTGTCCTGAAAGCCGTGGTCCAATGAATATGTCTCGTGCGTCGGCTCGTCGGCTCGGGTCTTTCCGGAATCGTCCAGGAGGTCTCGCCAGCCGTATGCATCGATGGTGGCTCTGTCGATCTCCTCATGGATACGCCGGAGTTCAATGATGTCCTCATCGTGGCAGTCGGCTGCATGGACCAGGTTGTAGGTGGTGGTTAGCCCCATGCTGCGGGCCTCCATCAGATTTCGGCGGTAGCTGTCGAGGTGGGTTCCGAGGGCGCGGAGCCGCTCGGTAAGCACGGGGCGGACAAGGCTCTCGACGACATCGGTGGGCGCGTAGTTGAGGTCTGCTTTCATCGTTGAACTCCGCGCCAGCGCCCACCAATAGTGGGGAGCGCTGCTGAGGAAGGCGAGAAGAGCTGGGTCTTCGGATGCGAAGACGACCACCTTTTCGTTGAATACCGGGCCCGTCGGCACCATGACCGGCATGACGGACTTGCTGATACGTGCCATCACAATGCATCGATCGAGGTTCTCGATCGCGCGCACCATCGAACTCTGCTTCTCTGCGTACTGCCACCAGCGCTCGCGATACACCTTCCGCTTGTTCTGGTCCCGCTCCGGCTTCACCTCACGCACCACCTTCTCGTAGGCGTAAGGCCATCGCTCACAGGCCGAGCGGGGGAGATCTCTGAAGTTGATGATCCAGCGGCTAGCCCCGTGACTCGGGCTCTGATTGACGTCTCGCCCGTTTACGTATGGAAAGAGCACCTCCCGGTAGCTCTCGTCCTGGGCGATCCACTCTTGCGCCATGGGCTCCGGGAGCGTGAAGCCTGTACCGAGAACCAGCGAGCCAATGTGCGACAGTCCGATGTTCCGCGCCAGAGGCTCAGCCCAGGGCGCGACACGCGTTGCCGGCGCAAGACCTGCGGAGATCCCACTTCGAATCTCCTTGCCGTCCAACACGAAGGGCACAGACTCGGCGGGCTGGGTCTGAGAGGTCCAGACCGCACAGTATTCCAGGGTGGCAGACTTGGAAGGCCAGGGCTCGCTCTTGACAGCCCGTCGGATAGTTGCGCCCCTGTTCACGAGTCGATCCAGTGCCACTTCACGGGTGTCGCCCTGGGCCAGCGTGTTTGTGGCGACTAGGCCGGTCTGCCCAGCCCGGTTGAGGACGGCGTGAGCACGCAGCTCGAAGTAGGCGACGAGGTCCGCGCTGCCGCGGCACTCGTCGGCCAGAAAACTCACCAAGTACTCCCGGTACGCTTCACCAGTCGCACCCGTGATCTTTTTTCCGCCCAGGAACGGAGGGTTTCCCACCACCGCGTCGAACCCGCCTCTCAGCGCAAAGACCTCCGGAAAAACCAACGGCCAATGCACCGGCCGCCGCTCCAGCGCGCCTTCCGGCAACTCCGCCGCTAGCCACGCTTTCGCCCTCCCGCGCGCCTCATGCACGATTTCCGAGTCGTCCTCGACGCCTTCCTCCATGATCCGTTGGACCATCCACGCCGCCTGCGGGTGCAGCTCCCGAACCCGCTCTCCGCCGTCTTCCGCATACCACGGCATCCGCCCCGAGGCACAACTGGCAAGCGCCGCCCCCGCGATCAGGTCCCCCACCAACCGCAGCCGCCCCGAATGCCGGTTGACCTCCCCCAGACGCTTCCGTTTCTCCTGCAGCGCCCGCAGATCCACACCCTTGATCGCAGTGATCGCCAACCGCTCGCGCGTAAGCTGGTCCACCAACTCCCGCGCCTGCTCAGCCAGGACATCGGTCTGCCCGCTCGGCTTCATGTGGACGGACTGAATCTGCTCCATGCTGTGTACACCCAGCAGCGAGTCCCCACACACCAACCGGTCGTCCAGGAACGTGAACGGCCGCCCCGGGTCCATCGACACCAGCCACAGCGACAGCTTCGCCATCTCCACGGCCATGGGGTTGATGTCGACCCCATACAAACAATGCTCAATCACCTGGCGCCGCGCCTCGACCACCACCGGGTCCTGCTCCGCGTCCGCCGCAGTCACCGCGTCCACAGCCCGCCCCGCGCGATAGGTCATGGCATCGGCACGGCCCTCGGACTCCCACGCCTCGATCAGGCGGTCCGCCAGGTAACGGCACGCCGCCACCAGGAACGCCGCCGAACCCATGGCGATGTCCGCGACCTTCAGGTTGAGGATCTGCTCGGAGGACTTCAGCCGCCACTCCCCCGTGTCCGCCGTCTGCAACGGGCCCGGCTCGTACACCAGCGGCTCCAGCGCATGCAACACGACCTCCTCCGCCAGGAAGCGGGGCGTGTAGTGCGTGCCCGTGTTCTTCCTCAGGGACGACTCGGTCACGTACAGCGCACCGTTCGGGATGACCGTCGGCAGGCCACGCAAGTCATCACGCAGGATGCCGACGAACGGCAGCAGCCGCTCCGTGAGCCCCGGGTCCTTCGTCACCGCGTTCAGTCGGCGCCGTGCCTCGGCCGCGTCCTCCGCACCCAGCGGAGCCAACTTCTTCTCCAGCTGCCCCGCCGTCGCCGGGGGCTTCGGGTCCCTCCACTTGTCGTGGATCGACTTCGCCAGCGTCTTCACCGACGCGCCCGACTTCGCCGCCAGCGACTCCAACTCCCGCAGCGGGACCTCATGTTCCAGGCCCTCGGGGCCGATCAACCCCACCATGTGCTCAGTCGCGCGGCGCCCGTCGTACGACAGCAGGCCCTCGTACACGTAACCGATCTGCTCAACATCCAGCGCCCGGAAGCTGAGCGTGCGGACCTCTCGGTCCTTGCCCTTGCCGACCCGGACCTCCTGCACCGCCTGGAGCATGTGCAGGACCGTGCGGTCGTCGATCGGGAGGAGCGGGGTGGTGCGCTCCAGCCACGGGTACTTGTCCGGGTCGAAGATCGAACCGTCGTACGCCGGGAGGTGGAAGCCCGAACCCGGGTGGTCCACTCCCCCGTGCACCGCGTGGAACAGGGCGATCAGGCGGTGCCACGCCGACGTCGTGTGCTCCAGCGACGTCTCGCCCTCCTCGTCCGCCCGCGCCTTAAGCTCGTCACGGAGGAAGCGGGCCGAGTACGAGCGCGCATACACCTCGTTGTCCGCCGGCAGCAGGCCCCGTTCCTCCGCGAACAGCAGGAAGACGACGCGCATCATCACCGCCACGGCGCCCCGGTAGACCTCGCCCGCGCTCACGCCCGACGCGTGCAGCCCCGGCGCCCCGTGCTCGACCGCACGCACGTCCGCCCGCCCTATGGCGTCCACCAGCAGCTCGACCGCCTGTCGGACCTGGATGCCCAGCGCCTCGGTGACGTCCTCGCCCGCCGCCAGGCTGGCCTTCAGCAGACCGACCAGCGTCTCGGCGTCGTCGTACTCGAAGAACCGGCGGCGACGCAGCAGCGAGACGAACGCGCGCACGACGTTCCGCTCCGCCGCCTCGTTCCAACCGATCGCATCGAAGACGGCCGTGGTCGTGACACCGCCCACAGGCGCCCAGACCAGGCACCACCAGCGGCCGTCGGTCACCAGGCCGAGCGGTACGCCGTGGTGGCGCAAGAGGCGGGCGAGGCGGTCAGCGGGGGCCGCGGACCAGTCGCCGCCACCGCCGACACGAGCCGTGGGCGCCGTACCGGCCGGGATCGTCATGCCCAGCAGCCGTACCCGCTTCGCCGCCGACTCCACGTCCGGCTCGGCCGCAACATCCGCACCCGGCTCAACCAGCGCGAAGTCGGGGCGCACCTCGGTGTTGTGCTCCGCGACCCGCAGGGTCAGGCGGTCCAGGCCGTCGTGCTCCGACTCGCCGTGGCGGAATGCCAGTGCGTCGCCCCACTCCAGCAGGCGGCCCAGCACATACGCCACCCACTCGTCGCGGCCCGCCGTCGTGTCCGTCTGCCAGTCGGCATGGCGGGCGCGCAGCCTCGGCCGCTCCTCCTTCTCCAGGGCGTCCAGCTGGGGCCAAGCGCGCAGCAGGACCGGCATGGTCAGGAACGGGCCCGAGACCTCGGTCAGGTCCAGCCACTCCTGGTGCTGCCGGCGGCCGTCGGTGGCCTGGGCCTTGGCGGCGGCTGCTCCACGGCTCATGGTGCGGCGGGGGCTCATCGGCGGGCTTCCTTTGCGGGGATCACGAAGACGACGGCGGCGGGGAAGAGGTGGGAGCGGGGCTCGCGATAGCGGGCGGCGATGGCGGCGAGTTCGCGCTCGCGTTCGGCGGGGAGGCCGTCGAGGCGCTCCTGCCAGCGGCGGCGGTCGTCCTCGAACTGGCGGCGCTCGTGGCCGGTCAGCTCGTGGGTCGACAGCAGGGCCAGCTGCTCGCCCTCCCCCTCACCCTCTTCCTTGAGCTTGGCGCGCAGGGTGGCCTCGAAGCGGTCCAGGGTGGCCGTGATCCGGCGCTCCTCCTCCGCCCGGCGGTCGGCGAGCCTGCTCTCCAGCTGGCGGCCGAGTTCACCGGCCCGGGCCTCCAGGGAGCGGTAGAGAGAGTCTCGGAGCCTCGGCCAGGCCTCCGTCAGCTCCTTGCGGAGGTGCGGGGCCGCCTCGATGCCCTCGGTGAGCGCCTGGGAGAGGACCCTGCCCTGTTCACCCACCGACTCCCAGCGGCGGAAGCGGCCCGTGTCGCCGAACCAGCCGCCCGCGTACAGGACTTCCTCGTGCAGGCGGGTGCCGTCGGTGCCGACGAGGACGTAGCGCGCGTACGCGGAGACCAGGGTCGTCGTCACCGCCGGGTCGTCGGAGACGACCGCCGTGACGCGGCTCAGGCCGATCGAGTCCGCGTTCCAGACGGCCGCCGTCAGCAGACGCGTCGACAACGCCACCAGCGGATGCTTCAGGTGGGCGAGGACCACGTCGTCCTTGGCCTGTGCCGCCACCACCGGGGAGAACGTGAGCGGGCGCTGCTCGCCCTCGCGGAGCTTGTGCGCGAGGCCTCGGGTCGCGCGCTCCCAGCTCCCGGACAGGGGCTGGACCTCGAACAGGTCGCCCGGCTCGAAGTCCTCGGCCATGAACGTCGACGGCAGGAGCGGCGGCTGGTTGTCCAGTGCCAGGGCCGTGTCGACGACCCGCTTGACGTTCGCCGGCGTCAGACCCAGCGCGGTCACCGTCTCGTCGTACTGGTCGGCGAGCCGCTTCGTCTGCGCGGTGACGTTCTGCTCCGGCGCCACCTCGCCACCGGTGCGGCGGCCCTTGATCGGCTTGGGCCTGGCGTTCTCGATGTCGACCGGTGCGGTGTCGCCCGTCATGCGGCGCTGTACGGCGTCGGCGAGGACGGCGTTGACGGAGCCGAGGTCGTGCTCCATGCGCGCGACCTTCTTGGCCACACGGGAGAGGAACTCCAGGTCGGCCTCGTAGGAGCCGGCCTGGGCCTGCTGCCAGCCGGCACCGATGAAGTGGGTGATCTCGGGGTCGTGCTTCTGGCCCCAGCGGTCGATGCGGCCGATGCGCTGTTCGAGCTTGTTGGGGTTGAAGGGGATGTCGTAGTTGATCAGGCGGTGGCAGTGGTTCTGGAGGTCGATGCCCTCGCCGGCGGCGTCGGTGGCCAGGAGAATGCGGACCTTGCCCTCCTCGCGGGACGGGTCGGTCTGGAAGCCGAGGCGGATGCGCTCGCGCTCCTCCGCCGACAGGCCCCCGTGCAGGCGCTCGACGCGGCCGCCGTCGGTGAGTTCCTCCTGCTGGAGGAGGTCGTACAGCCACTCCTGTGTGTCGCGGTACTCGGTGAACACCACGACCCGTTCGTTGGTCCACTTCTTGCCGTCGGGGCGGCAGATGGCTTTGAGAGTGCGGATCAGCGCCTCCGCCTTGGAGTCCGGTGCCGCCTCGTGCGTGAGGGCCCAGCGCTCCATCTCCTGGAGGAGGTCCAGTTCCCTGCCGTCCTCCGCCGGGGTGAGCGAGGTGGAGCGGGTCAGCGCGTCGTCCTCGGCGTCGACCAGCCCGGTGTCGTCGAGGTCGGCGACCAGGTCGGCGAACTCTTCCAGCCACTCGGGGACTTCGGCGGCCGCGGAGCGACCCCGTGCGGGGCCGGTGTCCTCCAGGTGGGACAGGTAGACCTGGACGGTGTGCAGGAAGGCCGCCGGGGAGGAGAACAGGCGCTTCTTCAGCAGCAGGGTCACCAGGTCGGCGGCGCGGCGTCCGCCCCGGGCCTTCGGCGTCAGCTTCTTGCGGCGCAGCTCGGCGAACTCACCGAGCAGACCGTGGATCTCGCGCTCCTGCGGGGTGTAGTCGACGGGGAGTTCGAGGGTCTTGCGGGTACGGAAGCGGGGTGTGCCGTCCGCGTTGGTCACCGTCGACTTCAGGCGCCGTACGACGGTGTCCTTGAGCGCTTCCTTGTCGGGGTCGACTCCGCGCGCGAAACGCTGGTCGTCGATGAGTTCCAGGAGCGCCGTGTACGACTCCGGGTAGCCGTTGTGCGGGGTGGCGGAGAGGAAGAGCCGGTGCTCGAAGTGCGGGACGAGGCGCCGGATCAGCTTGGTCTGCTGGGAGTCGACGGCGTACACCTGCTTGGGCGCGGCGGGCGCCACGTGGTGGGCCTCGTCGAGGACGAGCAGGTCGAAGAAGCGCTTGTGCTCGCCGTCGGGGCTCTCCTCGGGGGCGCCGATGACCTCGTCGAGGAGGCGCTGGGCCTTCTGGCCGCGCAGCCAGGGCAGGGAGACGATCGTGAGCGGGTGGACGCGGAAGGGGTTCGCCGCCGTGCCGTGGGTGCGGCGCAGGCGGGCGCAGTGCTCGGAGTCGACGATGGTGAACTCCAGGCCGAACTTCTCGGCCATCTCGTCGCGCCACTTGAGGGTGAGACCGGCCGGGCAGACCACCATGGTGCGGCGGGCCCGGCCGCGCAGCAGCAGTTCCTGCACCACGAGACCGGCCTCGATGGTCTTGCCGAGGCCGACGTCGTCGGCGAGGAGCAGGTTGACGCGGGGCGCGCCGACGGCGCGGGACACCGGCTCCAGCTGGTACGGCTCGACGGCGACGCCGGAGCGGAAGGGGGCCTGGAGGGTCTTGGCGTCGGCGGAGGCGACGGCGGACCAGCGGACGGCGTCGAGGAACGCGGCGAGGCGGTTCGGGGAGTCGTAGGTGCCGGTGGAGGCGTCGGGGAGGGAGCCGGCGGGCAGCACACGGCGGCCGGGCTCGACCTCCCAGATCACGGAGAGGGTGTCGCCGAAGCGGCCGTCGGCGACCGACTGCAGGTGGACCAGGGTGGCCGGGCGGCGGTTCTCGTGGCCGTTGGGGGACGGCGGAGTCGGCTCTACACGGGCGACCACCCAGGACTGGCCGCGTACCTCGACCAGGTTGCCCTCTTCGGGGAGCGCCTCCGCCCCGGTCCGCTCGGTCTCGCGCTGAGCTGCTGGCGTCATGGGCGCTGTTCCCCTCGCTGTTCTCTGCCGCCGTCCGTAGACAGTTCCCTGTCTCCCCTCCGAAACGACGTGATCGCAGGCTAGCACGACCCATTGACTGTGAACAGAGATTACAAAACTTAGCTGAGGGCGCTGCCTCAGCCCATCCGGCGCAGCCGCTCCAGCAGTGCCCGGCTGCGCCCTAGCCCGGCGTCCCTCATGGGCAGGATGCGGTCCTCTTCGTCGGCGAGGCGACGCAACAGCTCCTCGGCAGCATGCCGCTCGCCGGTGCGGATCAGCAGGACGGCGATCTCGT
This sequence comes from Streptomyces sp. NPDC052012, assembly GCF_040689265.1. NCBI lineage: Bacteria > Bacillati > Actinomycetota > Actinomycetes > Kitasatosporales > Streptomycetaceae > Streptomyces > Streptomyces sp. NPDC052012. The sequence goes on along the minus strand of NZ_JBFAXA010000002.1, from coordinate 456,057 downwards.
AGCGGGTGTCCAGCACGGCTGGGTGACCCGGCCCGAGCAGGCTGCGCTGTTCGGCGAGGACCGACCTCAGTTCGTCCAGGGCCTCACGGGTGCGCCCGAGCGCGGCGATACACAGGGCGGCTCCGGCCCTGGCGGTGAGGGCACTCGCGCGGTCGAGGCCGCCGACGGCCATCAGCTCCTGATACTCCTCCAGGGCGCGGGCTGGACGGCCCGCTCGACGCAGGGCCTCGATCTCGGCCAGGCGGGGATGAGCGGGCATCTCCTCGGTGACGGGAGCGGGCCTGGGCGCCCATGCGGCGAGCAGGGCGGCGACCTCCGCGGCGGAGGCGGGCCGGTCCTCGGGCTTCTTCTCCAGCAGCCGCTCGACCAGCGTCCGCAGGCCGTCCGGTACATCGGGGCGGCGGTCGGCAAGCGGCGGGACGGGTTCGGTGGCGTGCCGGTGGTACAGCATGAAGGGGCTGCCGTCAGTGAAGGGCGGTGCTCCGGTGAGCAGTTCGTACAGGACGCAGCCCAGCGAGTAGAGGTCGCTGGCGGGCACGGTCTGGCCGACGGCCTGTTCAGGCGCCATGTAGACGACGGTGCCGGGAGTGGCGTTGGAGGCGGTGAAGCGGGTTTCGCCGGGCTGGGGCTCGAGCGCGGCGGCGACCCCGAAGTCGAGGACCTTGATCTCACCGTCCGGGGTGATCATCAGGTTGGACGGCTTGAGGTCGCGGTGCACCACGCCCTGAGCGTGGGCGTAGGACAGCACCTCGGCCGTCCGGCGGGCGACGTCCGCGGCCTGCTCGATGGCGAGCGGTCCGTCGTTCTTGAGGACGGCGTCCAGTGCGCGGCCCGGGACGAGGTCCATGACCAGGTACAGCTCGCCCTCGTGGTTGCCGTGGTCGTGGACGGCGGGGACACCGGGGTGTCGCAGGCGGCTGGTCAGGCGCGTCTCGCGCAGGAAACGGCGTTCCAGTGTGGTGAGTTCGGCACCGCGACCGCGGATCGCGAGCACCTTGACGGCCACGTCGCGATGGTGGTCGCGGTCGTGGGCCGCCCAGACGACCCCCATGCCGCCCCGGCCCAGTTCGTGCGTGAGCTGGTACCGTCCAAGGCTTCGCCGCATCGCGCCCCGTCCCCAGTTCCGGCGCCTGCCGCGCCCGCCACCTCCCGACGGCCGGGAACGCACGGCACCCAGCCGACGAGACCATTCTGTCACTGGTCACGGCACGCCTGCGCCCCATGTGACCAAAAAGGTGGGCGTTGCAACCACCTCCGTCTCCGCCAGGTCGCGCGGGAGAAGTTCACAGGGGCAGTGGGCCCTGCGGGAGGAGGAAGGGACGTCGGGGGTCCTCGGGCACGGTACGCCGGACGGCCAGCTCAGGGCGCGGATCCGGCAGGTGGGGTGCGAGGGCCGCGTACACCTCTGCCGCCGAGGAGGGACGGTCGTCCGGCCGCTTGGCGAGCAGGGCCGTGATCAGGTCCTGGAGGTCGCCGGGCACGTCGACCCCCGCGTCGGCGACGAGGGGCGGGGGTGTGGCGAGATGGTGGGAAGCGAGGAGCGCCGGCTGGTGGGTCGGGAAGGGGGGCGCACCCGTGAGCATGTGGTGCAGCAGGCAGCCCACGGCGTACAGGTCGCTGCGGCCGTCGAGCCGGTCCCGGCCGGCCAGGAGCTCGGGAGAGGCGCAGACGAGGTTGCCGACGCCCTCGCCGGTCGTCGTCAGCCGCGGATCCACGTCACTGAGCAGCTTGACGAGCCCGAAGTCCAGGATCTTCACGATCCCGTCGCGCCGGATCATGATGTTCTGCGTCTTCAGATCACGGTGGACGAGGCCGGCCGCATGGACCGCGGACAGTCCCGCGCAGATCTGTGCGCCGACGGCGGCTGCGGAAGGGACGTCGAACCGCCCGCTGTCGTGCTGGTCGAAGAGGTACTCGAGGGTAGTGCCCTCGATCAGTTCCATCACGAGGCAACAGGTGTCGTCCGTGAGCGACGCGTCGAAAACGGTGGCGACGTTGGCGTGGTTCAGGCGCGCGGCCGCCTTCGTCTCGCGGTTGAACCGCGCCAGGGTCGCATCGCGGCCGCTCGCCACGGCCAGCAGGTCCGTGGCGACGGTCTTCACCGCGACGGGCCGGTCGAGGGGCAGGTCGCGCCCCCGCCACACCTGGCCCATCACGCCGCGACCAAGGACCGATTCCAGCCGATAGCGGTCACAGAGCACCATCCCCGGCACCGGACTCGGCATATTCCTTGACCTCCACATTCTCTGCACATCATGGTGGAACGAGGACTCTGTGAACAAAGTCAATAAGCGTAGTAGCCTCTCAGCACTACGGCAGCTGGGACGCCGACCAGCCCAGCCGCCAAGTACCTCGGAGACTGATCGATGAGTAGCCCGGACGTCGTACCCGTCAGCCTTGCCGAGATCGCCCGGATCGCCGGCGTCGGGCGAGCCGCGGTGAGCAACTGGCGGCGCCGCCACGACTCCTTCCCCACCCGGATCGGGGGCACCGACGTCAGCCCGCAGTTCTCGCTCGCAGAGGTCGAACAGTGGTTGCGAGACAACGGCAAGCTCAACGACATCGGGCGCAAGGAGCTCCTCTGGCCACGTTTCGAGGTACTCGGCAGCCGGAACGAGTCGGGTCTGGCCGTGGCCGAGGCCGCCCGCCGGATGCGTTCCCCCAGGGCCCGGGTCGCGCATCCCGAACTGTCCGCGCAGGCTCGTGACCTGGTGGCCGAGGCGGCGAGGCTGGGGCGGGAGGAGGGACCGCGCGAGACCTTCGAGTTCTTGCTGCAACGATGGCTGGAAACCCATGTCCGGCAGCTCAGTACCACGCCACCGCCACTCGCCGCACTGATGATCCGGATCGCTCTCGCAGTCCGTCTCGGCTCCCAGGACGGAGGACTGACATTCCTCGATCCGGCCTGTGGCACGGGGCACCTGGCCGCTGCAGCCGCGCAGGAGTACGACGGTACGGGGCTCGAACTGCTCGCGTGCGAGCGGGACAAGGCGCTGGCCGCGTTGGCGTCCGCCCGGCTCGACTTCGTCGCGGAGGACCGTGACATCCGTACGCGGATCACCGTGGCCGACGCATTGCGGGAGGACCCCTTCGGCGGCACGCGAGTCGACATCGCGGTGTGCAACCCGCCCTTCAACGAACGGGATTGGGGATACGAGGAGCTCGCCACCGACCAGCGCTGGACCCATGGGCTGCCGCCGCGGACCGAGCCCGAGCTGGCCTGGGTGCAGCACCTCCTCGCCCACCTCAAGCCCGGCGGTGCCGCCGTGGTCGTTCTTCCCCCGGCGGTCGCGTCACGCAAGGCGGGCCGCCGCATTCGTGGCTCCCTGCTGCGAACCGGGGCGCTTCGGGCGGTCGTGTCCCTGCCCCCGGGCAGCGCGCAGCCGCACAGCGTGTCCCTGCAGTTGTGGATCCTCAGAGCGGCGGCGGACAGCCCGACCGCCGCTCCCCCGAGCCAGGATGCCCTTCTGGTGGACGCCACACGCTTCGCACGGCCGGGAACGCGCGAGCCGAGCCCGGACTGGGATGCTCTCGGCTCGTTCGTCCTCACCGCGCTGGCGACCCTCGACCATCCCGACAAGGAATCACCGGGAGGAGCCGTTCGCGTACCCCTTCTCGACCTCCTGGACGACGAGGTGGATGTCACCCCGGGCCGCTATACCGCCTCCATGTCGGAGCCCCGCCCGAAGGAACTCGCCGCGAGGTGGGGTGAGTTCGGGTCGCTGCTGACCGATCTGGCCGATCAGGCGCGGCATCTGTCCGTTCTCGAGGTCGAGGCCGGCAACCAGCAGGCCATGACGACCCTCGGAGACCTGGTCAAGGCGGGCGCCCTGACGCTGCGCGCCGGCCAACAGCCCCCGGAAGCGACGGCACCGACCCGTGGGGCCACCGTGCCGCTCCTCACCATCGCCGACCTCCTGCACGACGGCAGGCCGGGCCAGGTCCTGTCCACCGACTCGGCGCACGCCATCGCCGAGGAGGGTGACGTCGTGGTCGCCGGAGTGATCCGGGCCTTCCAAGCCTGGGTCCACCAAGGGCCGCCGATGGCCGTCGGTCCGCAGCTCTACGTCCTGCGGGTGGACTCCGAGAAGCTGGACGCCCACTTCCTCGCTGGTTGTCTGCGCGCGCCGGCCAACGGGCGCCAGGCAGGCACCCACGCCTCCAGCTCGTCCCGGGTCGACATCCGGCGTCTCCAGGTGCTCCAGCTTCCCCTGGAGAAGCAGGTGGCGTATGCCGAGACGTTCCGCCGCCTCAAAGCCTTCGAGACACTGCTCACCATGGCTGACGGTCTGGGTAAGGGGCTGGCGGGCGACATGAACGACCATGTGGCAGCAGGAGGGCTGACCACCTGACGTGCCCGCGGTGTCCAGCCGCCGAACAATGCTGCAGCGCATCCCAGACTTGCTTTGTGTTCCACCTCCCGAGGTCCGGGCCGCCATGCCCCTCTTCCCATGCAAGGGTCAGCACACACCCTGATGAGTCTGATCAGTTCCGCGCCGTTCCGCAGGCAGCCCCCCGCACTTGGGCGATCCGATCGCCGCCCGCGCGGTCCTCGGCGTCGGCGGGGCGACCCTCCACAGGCGAGCTGTCGAGCCGAGTGTCAAACCTTCCGAGCAGGACGCCGGGCGGCGCTGGTTCTGCCATGGGTGCAGGTCAGCAAGCCGGAGACCGTGCGGCCCCATGCTGACGCATTGCTGGCCCAAGTCCGATGATCAGGGATCTGACCTGGGGAATCACCCAAACGCTAGATCTCGGACTTGAACATGGTGCGCAGCATGTCGAACTCCTGGAGGACGGCTCCCTGCCTGCTTTGGGCAGGTCAAGGGCGGTATCACTGTACAACCGGCACGCGCCTGGCCCGAAGAGTGTGAGGAACGTCGCTTCGCTGCGGAGCGACGCTGACGCAACGCTGACTTGTGTGACGGCTGCCAGGAGCCTGGAACGCCGGTCCGGCCGGCCCCAAGTCCACCGGATACAGTGCGCGAGACGGCAGCCCGGTCAGGGAGGGGAAGCGTGACCGACACCAGCAGCACCCGGCCCGCCGAGGGTGAAGCGCAAGCGCCGCGGCCGAGCCGACTGCACCGCCTGATGCGCTACATCCCTCTGATCGCCCCCGTCCTGCTGTGGGCCGTGCCGTGCTGGGTGCTCCTGTACACGGGCCAGCACTGGCCGCTGCCCGTCACGCTGACCTGCACCGCGCTGTTCGCCCTCGGCCTCGCCGGTATGCCGCTCGCGATGGTGCGCGGCCACGGTCGGCGCCAGCAGGACCGGGCGGCGATCGTCGGTGACACCCTGCTGGGCACCAGCTGGGTCCTGTTCACCTGGTCCGTTCTGCTCGGCGTGTTCCTGCGGCTCGCCCTGACCGTGGCCGGCGTCGGCGAGAGCCAGGACCGGGCCCGGATCGTCACCTGGGCCGTCCTCGGTGTCACCGCCGTACTGCTCGGCTGGGGATACGCCGAGGCTCGCCGCGTGCCACGCGTGCGCCGACTCGACGTGCAACTGCCGCGGCTGGGCGCCGGGTTGGACGGCCTGCGTGTCGTTCTCATCACCGACACCCACTACGGCCCGCTCGATCGCGCCCGCTGGTCGGCGCGAGTGTGCGAGACCGTGAACACCCTGGAAGCCGACCTGGTGTGCCACACCGGGGACATCGCGGACGGCACGGCCGAACGCCGCCGCGCCCAGGCCGCCCCGCTCGCGACCGTGCGGGCCACCCGGGCCCGTGTCTACGTCACCGGCAACCACGAGTACTACAGCGAGGCCCAGGGCTGGGTCGACCTGATGGACGAGCTGGGCTGGGAGCCGCTGCGCAACCGCCATCTGCTGCTCGAACGCGGCGGCGACACCCTCGTGGTCGCCGGCGTGGACGACGTCACCGCCGAGTCCTCCGGCCTGACAGGCCACCGCGCCCACCTCGCCGGCGCCCTGAAGGGCGCCGACCCCGACCTGCCCGTCCTGCTCCTGGCGCACCAGCCCAAGTTCGTCGACCGGGCGGCAGCCGAGGGTATCGACCTCCAGCTCTCCGGCCACACCCACGGCGGCCAGATCTGGCCCTTCCACCACCTGGTCCGCCTCGACCAGCCCGCCCTCGCCGGCCTCAGCCGCCACGGCACCCGCACCCTCCTCTACACCAGCCGCGGCACCGGCTTCTGGGGCCCGCCGTTCCGCGTCTTCGCCCCCAGCGAGATCACCCTGCTCGTGCTCCGCAGCCCGCACCTGCCCGCCTCGTCGTAACCCCGGCCGCCCCGCACATCCGCATCCACCCGTCTGCTGGCGGGAGCCGGACGCCGGCCAGGGGTCCTGCTGCCGAGCCGTCCGAGGAGGAACGCCACGGGTACGGAGACCAGGCCGGGGTCAACCGGTCCGGGGGACCCTCGGACGTTGTTTCTCCTGGGCCGCGGACAGGTGTGCCGTGAGGGTGTCCCGCAGGGTTGCGGGGCGCTCGGCGGCGAGGTGGCCGCAGGCCATGGTGCTGAGTACGGCGTGCGGGATGCCGTCGGCCAGTTCCCGCGCGTGCTCCAGAGGTGTGGCTGTGTCGAGGGTGCCGCCGACGACGAGAGCGGGGGCGCTGATCGCCGAGAGTTCGGGGCGCAGGTCGTAGCCGGCCAGGGCGTCGCAGCAGGCCGCGTATCCGGCGGGGTCGGTGCCGGCGAGGTCGCCGAGCAGTCTGCGCCCGAGGGCGGTACCGGCCATGTCGGCCGTGGCGAACCACCGGCCCGGGCTGGTCTCCAGCAGCGGAGCCGTGCCCTCGCTCCGCACCAGGCCGGCCCGCTCGTGCCAGGGGTCCGCGGGACCGAAGTGCGCCGAGGAGCAGACCAGGGCCAGGGAGGCGACCCGGTCCGGGCTGCGGGCGGCGAGGTGGGCCCCGATGGCTCCGCCCAGGGAGATGCCCGCGTAGTGGAACCGGTCCCAGCCATGGTGGTCGGCGAGGGCGAGCACCAGCGACGCGAGGTGTGCGACCGTCGTCCGGCCGGGGGCGGGGTCGGGCAGGACGGCGGAGGGGGAACCGCCGTGTCCGGGCAGGTCGAAGCGCAGGACCCGGAAGCGGCGGGTCAGGGAGGGCAGCTGCGGTTCCCAGACCGCCGTGGAGGTGCCCAGGGACGGGCCGAGCACCACGGGCGGCGCGTCCGCAGGTCCGGTGACGTGGTGGTGCAGCAGAGGGGGTGCGGGCACGGCGGCTCCTGAAGGGTTCACTGGCGTTCCAGGACGAGGGCGAGGCCCTGTCCGACGCCGACGCAGAGGGTCGCGACGCCGACGCCGGAGCCCTTGCGGGCCAGCTGGTGCGCGACGGTGCCGGCCAGACGCGCGCCGGAGGCGCCGAGCGGGTGTCCGAGGGCGATGGCGCCGCCCTGGGGGTTGAGGATCGCCGGGTCGAACTCGGGCCACTCGGCCACACAGCCCAGCACCTGGGCGGCGAACGCCTCGTTCAGCTCCAGCACCGACAGGTCGTCGAATCCCTTGCCCGCTTTGGCGAGCGCGCGGTTGACCGCCTCCACGGGCCCGAGCCCGAAGTAGTGCGGGTCGATCGCCGAGACCCCGGATGCGCGGACGCGGGCGAGGGGCGCGCGGCCGGTGGCCTTCAGGCCCTCCTCGTCGACCAGCAGCAACGCCGCGGCCCCGTCGTTCAGCGGGGACGCGTTGCCCGCGGTGACCGTGCCGTTCTCCTTGCGGAAGGACGGCTTCAGCTCGGCCATGGCGGCCAGTGAGGCGTCCGGACGCACACACTCGTCCGCGCCGAAGACGACCGGATCGCCCTTGCGCCGCGGAATGGTCACCGGCGTCAGTTCGGCGTCGAAGAGCCCGGCCTGCTGCGCCTTCGCCGCCTTCTGGTGCGAGGCGAGCGCGAACTCGTCCTGCTGCTCCCGGCTGATCTTGTGCTTCTCGGCGATCAGCTCGGCCGACTCGCCCAGCGGCACGGTCCACTGCGGGTCCATCCTCGGGTTGACCATGCGCCAGCCCAGGGTGGTCGAGTACAGCTCGGTGTGCCCGGCAGGGAAGGCCCGGTCGCTCTTGGGCAGCACGTACGGGGCGCGGGTCATCGACTCGACGCCGCCGGCCACGGCGACGGAGGCGTCCCCGGCCGCGACGGCGCGGGCCGCCTGGATCACCGCCTCCAGGCCGGAGGCGCACAGCCGGTTGACGGTCACGCCGGGCACGGTGGTGGGCAGGCCCGCCAGCAGGACGGCCATCCGGGCGACATCACGGTTCTCCTCACCCGCGCCGTTGGCGTTGCCGAAGTACACGTCGTCGATCCGCGCCGGGTCCAGCTCCGGGGTACGGCCGAGGAGTTCGCGGATCACGTGGGCGGCCAGGTCGTCCGGGCGCACGCCGGCGAGGCTTCCGTCGTAGCGGCCGAACGGCGTGCGGACCGCGTCGACGATGTAGACGTCCCGCAGTGTCATGACGAGATCTCCTCGGTGATGCGGACCTTCGCGTCGGTCCTGGCCAGGATGTCGTCGGCGCTCACGCCGGGCGCGGTCTCGACGAGGACGAGCCCGTTGTCGGTGACGTCGAGGACACCGAGGTCGGTGATGATCCGGTTCACGCACGCCCGGCCGGTCAGCGGCAGCGTGCACTCGGTGAGGATCTTGGGCGAGCCGTCCTTGGCGGTGTGGGTCATCACCACGATGACCGTGCGTGCCCCGTGGACCAGGTCCATCGCACCGCCGATCCCGGTGACCAGCTTTCCCGGGACAGCCCAGTTCGCCAGGTCGCCGGTGGCCGACACCTGCATGGCGCCCAGGACGGCGACGTCGATGTGCCCGCCCCGGATCATCGAGAACGACAGCGCCGAGTCGAAGAAGGAGGCACCGGGCAGGACGGTGACGGTCTCCTTGCCGGCGTTGATCAGGTCCGGGTCGACCTGGTCCTCGGTCGGGTACGGACCGGTGCCGAGGATGCCGTTCTCCGACTCCAGGACCACTTCGACGCCGGGCGGGAGGTGGTTCGGGATCAGCGTGGGAAGCCCGATGCCGAGGTTGACGTACTGCCCGTCCTCCAGCTCGCGGGCGGCACGGGCGGCCATCTGCTCGCGTGTCCAGGCCATCAGCCGCTCACCGTCCGCTGCTCGATCTTCTTGTCCGCCGCCTGCTCGGCGGTGAGGGCGACCACGCGCTGCACGAAGATCCCCGGCAGGTGCACGGCGTCCGGCTCGATCTCGCCGGGTTCCACGAGCTCCTCGACCTCGGCGATCGTGATCCGGCCGGCCATGGCGGCAAGCGGGTTGAAGTTCCGGGAGGACTTGTTGAACACGAGATTCCCGTGCCGGTCGCCCCGCCGGGCCCGCACCAGCGCGAAATCGGTGCGGATGCCGCGCTCCAGCACGTACTCGGTGCCGTCGAACTCCCGGACCTCCTTCGGGGGCGATGCGAGCGCAACGCCACCGGTGCCGTCGTAACGCCACGGCAGCCCGCCCTCGGCGACCTGCGTACCCACACCGGCCGGGGTGAAGAAGGCCGGGATGCCCGCGCCCCCGGCACGCAGCCGCTCGGCGAGCGTGCCCTGCGGGATCAGCTCGACTTCCAGCTCCCCGGCCAGGTACTGCCGGGCGAACTCCTTGTTGGCGCCGATGTACGAGCCGGTCACCCGGGCGATCCGGCCGGCCGCCAGCAGCACCGCGAGGCCGGAGTCCATCGCCCCGCAGTTGTTCGACACCACCGACAGGCCGCCCACACCCCGCTCGTACAGGGCCTGGATCAGCACGTTCGGCACACCGCTGAGTCCGAAGCCGCCGACGGCGAGCGACGCACCCTCGGGCACGTCGGCCACCGCCTCGGCGGCTGTCGCGATCACCTTGTCCATCACGCCTGGACCTCACGGGCCGCCAGGTCGGACGGGTGCTGGGCCAGCGGGGTGACCTCGATCGTCATGTAGGGGAACAGCGGCAGCTGCCACAGGATCCGGTGCAGCGCCTCGTTGTCGGCGACGTCGAAGACGCTGATGTTGGCGTACTGGCCGACACAGCGCCAGATGTGCACCCACTCACCGGACTTCTGCAGCTCCTGGCAGTAGGCCTTCTCCCGGGCCAGCAGATCCGCGCGGACCCCGGGGTCGAGGTCCCGCGGAAGGTCGACATCCATGCGCACCGCGAAGAGCACCGTGCATCACGCCTTGTCGAGGACGAAGTCGTACGTGACCTCACGGCCGTCGCCGCTCGCGGCGGGACCGGGGTCGAGGATCAGCTCGGGCTTCACGGCGGAGGCGATGTCGTCGGAGACATGGCTGCCGCCCTTGAAGTACAGCTGGGTGGTGATGAGCCGGTGGCCGGGTGCCGACACCTTCAGGTGCAGGTGGGCCGGGCGCCAGGCGTGCCAGCCGGCCGCGGCGATCAGCTTGCCGCACGAGCCGTCGGTGGGGATCTGGTACGGGGCCGGCTCGATGGTGTGGATCCAGAAGTGTCCGGTGTCGTCGGCGACGACCGTGCCCCTCAGGTTCCACTCCGGCAGGTTCGGTGCGAACTGCGAGTAGAGGCCGTCGCTGTCGGCGTGCCACATCTCGACCTTCGTACCGGCCAGCGGGGTGCCGTCGACGCTGGTCACCTGCCCCTGGAACAGCAGGGGCGTGCCCTTCTCGTCCTCGCGCATGGGGAGGGTCGCCTCGGCGGGCAGGACCGGGGAGCCCGGAACGTAGTAGGGCCCCTCGATGGTGCCCTTGCTGCCCTCGCGGTTCTCGTTCGCGACCTCCTCGACCACGTGCTCCAGCCACACGTCGAGGAAGAGCGGCCACTCACCGTCCTCGCCGACCTGGATGAGCCAGGACTTCAGGACGTCGTACTCGGCGTACGTCACCTTGTGGCGGCGGATGATGTCGTGGGCGGCGGTGAGGAGTTCGGTGACGAGGGTGTCGACGCGCTTGGTGTCGGCGTCGATCCCCGCCGAGCGCTGCTTGCTGCGGAACTGCTCGGTGGCGGCGGCTCCGGAGGCGGCCGCGGTGGCCTGTTCGAGCGTGGTGTCGGTCATGATGATCCCGTCCCTTGAATCGGATGTGCCTGCGGTCAGGTGGGTCAGCGGTCCTGGCGGTAACGCGCCAGCTTCTCCGGGTCGATGTCGATGCCGAGGCCGGCGCCCTCGCGGATGCGCAGGGTGCCGTTCTCGATGGTCAGCGGCTCGGTGAGAAGGTCGTCGGTCATGTCGAGGAAGTTGGACAGCTCGCCCGCGTACCGTGCGGACGTGCGGTGGGCGGCGCCGAAGGCGACCGAGCACAAGGTGCCGATCTGGCCGTCGATCTGATTGCCCATCACCACCTCGACGCCCAGCCCCTCGCACTCGTGCAGCACCCGCTGGGAGGCGGTGAAGCCGGTGCGGGCGGTCTTGATGCTGATGGCGGTGGCGGAACCGCCCAGCAGCTCACGGGTGACGTCGGCGGCCCTGGTCGCGCTCTCGTCGGCGATGAAGGGAATGGGGCTCTGCGCGACCAGCCAGCGCCGGCCCAGCACGTCGTCGGCGGGGCAGAGCTCCTCGGCGAACGTCAGGCCGAGGTCGGCCGTCTCCCGCAGGACGCGGGCGGACTCGGCGGCGGTCCACCCCCGGTTGCCGTCGATGTACAGCTCGACGTCCGGGCCCAGGGCCTCGCGCAGCGCCCGGCATGCCTCGACGTCCTGTGTGCAGGGGCGGCGGCCGACCTTCACCTTGAAGGTGGTGATGCCGTACGTGTCCCGGATGCGCTGCGCCTCGGCGACCATCGCCTCGGTGGGCGCGAACCCGACCATGTGGCTGACCCGCATGCGGTCCGTGTAGCCGCCGAGGAGGCCGGAGACCGGCATGCCGGCGGCCTGGCCGAGGATGTCCCACAGCGCCATGTCGATCGCCGCCTTGGCGGTCGGGTTGCCGACGGTGCGGTCCAGCCGCTCGTGGACGGCTTCCCGCTCCAGAGCGGTCAGCCCCAGGAGCTGGGGCGCGAAGATCTTGTCGATCACCGCGACGATGGACTCCTGGGTCTCGCCGTAGGTGTACGGCCGCGGGGGCGCCTCGGCGGTGCCGGTCAGGCCCTCGTCGGTGTGGATCCGGACCAGGACGTGGTCGGCGGTGTGCACCTCGCCGCTCGCGAACCTCAGCGGCTTGGCGTACGGAATGGCGAAGGGGATGGCCTCCACCTTGACGATCTTCATGCCGCTCCCTCGGGCTCGTCGGTGAACATGTGGTTCTGCTCCAGCACCGTGAGCAGGCTCCGCAGCAGCGGCGATGTGTCGTCCTCGCGCCAGGCCAGGTCGAGGCGTACGGTCAGCGCGTCCTCGATGTCCTTGCACACCACGCCCTCGCGCGGCGCGGCACGGATCGAGTCCGGGAGGACCGCGACGCCGAGTCCGGCGGCGACCAGCGCGAGTGCGGCGGAGGTCTCGGTGACCTCGTAGGCGCGGTGCGGGTAGAAGCCGGAGGCCAGGCAGCTGCGGACCACGGCGTCGTACACGACGGAGCCCGACGTGGCGCCGTACAGGACGAAGTCCTCGTGCCGCAGCTGCTCGACGCGGACCACGTCCGCCTCGGCGAGCCGGTGCCGCTCGGGCACGGCGACGACCAGGGGCTCGGTGGCGACGGTGCGGTGGGCGATGCCGTCCTGGCGGACGGGCGGGCGCAGCAGGCCGACGTCGAGGCGGCGCTCGATCAGCCCCGTTTCCTGGGCGGGCGTGAGCATCTCGGTGTGCACCTCCAGCATCACTTGGGGCATCGCGCGCTTCATCAGCCGCGCGAGTGCGGGCAGTTGGCGGTACGAGGCCGCGCCCGTCAGGCCGATCCTGAGCACCCCTTCCGCCCCCGCGGCGAAGCGTGCGACCCGGGCGACCGCCTCGTCGACGGCCGTGAGGATGCGCTCCGCGTCGGTGCGGAACACCTCGCCGGCGCCGGTGAGGGCGACCTGGCGGGTGGTGCGGGTGAACAGTTCCACGCCCAGTTCCGATTCCAGGCGGCGAATCGCCTGGGAAAGCGGCGGCTGGGCCATGTGCAGGTTTTCCGCGGCCTTTCCGAAATGACGTGTCTCGGCGACGGCGACGAAATACCGAAGGTGCCTGAGTTCCATGCCGGGCTGCCCCTTTTCGTGTTTCGGGGCCCTCGAACAGAGCCCAGCGTAGAGAGCGGATCCCATACCGCACAAATACCTGGTCGCAGCTTATTGAGACGGTGGCGATATCAATACCCCCCTGGGTCAAACCTGGGGGAATGTCCGGGGCCGACTCTTCACCGCGCTGTCATGGTGCTGAAAAGCAATGGCAACGAGGCCGCCGCGTGCGGCCTGCGTCGAGGCGAAGGGACGGGATCATGGCGGAGGACTTCAGCCGGGCGCGGACCATCCTCGAAGACGCCCTCGTGGAAGACCCCGAGAACGGTGTGTACCGGGTACGGCGGAACATCTTCACCGACGAGGAAATCTTCGAACTGGAGATGAAGCACATCTTCGAGGGGAACTGGGTCTATCTCGCCCACGAGAGCCAGATCCCCGAGGTGGGCGACTATTTCACGACGTACATCGGCCGCCAGCCCGTGGTGATCTCCCGCGACAAGCAGGGTGAGCTGCACTGCCTGATCAACGCGTGCAGCCACCGCGGCGCGATGGTGTGCCGCAGGAAGACCGACAACCGCACCACCTTCACGTGCCCGTTCCACGGATGGACGTTCAGCAACAGCGGCAGGCTCCTGAAGGTGAAGGACCCGCGCGAAGCCGGCTACCCGGAGCAGTTCGACACCGACGGCTCCCACGACCTGAAGAAGGTCGCCCGCTTCGAGAGCTACCGCGGCTTCCTCTTCGGCAGCCTCAATCCGGACGTCAAGCCGCTGCGCGAGCACCTCGGCGACGCCGCGGTCGTGATCGACATGATCGTCGACCAGTCCCCGGACGGCCTGGAGGTGCTGCGGGGCTCCTCGACGTACTACTACGACGGCAACTGGAAGCTCCAGGCGGAGAACGGCGCCGACGGCTATCACGTCTCTGCCACCCACTGGAACTACGCCGCCACCCAGTCCCGCCGCACCTCCGGCGAGTCCAAGAACGACACGAAGACGATGGACGCGGGCGGCTGGTCCAAGCAGCAGGGCGGCTTCTACTCCTTCGACCACGGCCACCTGCTGCTGTGGACCAAGTGGCTCGACCCCGCCAACCGCCCGCTGTACGGCAAGCGCGACGAGCTGGCCGAGCGGGTCGGGGCGGAGAAGGCCGACTGGATGATCGGTGTCTCGCGCAATCTGTGCCTGTACCCGAACGTCTACCTGATGGACCAGTTCAGCTCGCAGATCCGCCACTTCCGGCCCGTCTCCGTCGACCGGACCGAGGTCACCATCTACTGCGTCGCCCCCAAGGGCGAGCCGGCCGAGGACCGTGCCCGCCGCATCCGGCAGTACGAGGACTTCTTCAACGCCACCGGCATGGCCACCCCGGACGACCTGGAGGAGTTCCGCTCCTGCCAGAAGACCTACCTGGCCGAGTCCATGCCGTGGAACGACCTCAGCCGCGGCGCCGTGCACCGGATCGACGGCCCGGACGAGGACGCCAAGAAGATCGGCATCAACCCGATCGCCAGCGGTGTGCGCACCGAGGACGAGGGGCTGTACCCCATCCAGCACGCCTACTGGCTCGACACCCTGCGCAAGGCCCTGGAGGTGGCCAAGTGACCACGGCATCCGAAGAGATCACCCTGGAGGGGATCCGCCAGTTCCTCTACCGCGAGGCCCGGTACCTCGACGACCGCGAGTTCGAGAAGTGGCTGGAGTGCTACCACCCGGACGCCGAGTTCTGGATGCCCGCCTGGGCGGACGACGACGAACTCACCCGCGACCCGCAGAGCGAGATCTCACTCGTCTACTACCCGACCCGGGCCGGCCTCGAGGACCGCGTCTTCCGCATCCGCACCGACCGCTCCAGCGCGACGAGCCTGCCCGAGCCGCGCACCGGTCACAACATCACCGACGTCGAGATCACCGGCCGCGACGGCGACCTGGTTGACGTGCGGTTCAACTGGTTCACGCTCTACTACCGCTACCAGACGACCGACACGTACTTCGGCACCTCCTTCTACCGGCTCGACCTCTCCGGCCCGCAGCCGCTGATCACGAGCAAGAAGGTCGTCCTGAAGAACGACTACGTGCACCACGTGGTCGACGTCTACCACGTCTGAAATGAGCTCCCGTATGTCCTTCCACGTTGCCCTGAACTTCGAGGACGGCATCACCCGCTTCGTCGAGTGCCGCCCGGACGAGACCGTCGCCGAAGCCTCCTACAAGGCCCGCATCAACATCCCCCTCGACTGCCGCGACGGCGCCTGCGGGACCTGCAAGTCGCTGTGCGAGTCCGGCAGTTACGACGGCGGCGACTACATCGAGGAGGCGCTGTCCGACGACGAGGCCGCGGCCGGCTACTGCCTGCCCTGCCAGATGACCCCGCAGAGCGACCTCGTGCTGCGCATCCCGTCCTCCTCCCTCGCCGCGAAGACGGGAGCCGCGACCCACACCGCCACGGTCGTCGACATCAAGCACGACTCCGCGACCACCGTCGAGTTCACCCTCGACGTCGACGACCGGGAGGCACTGGACTTCCTTCCGGGCCAGTACGTCAACATCGCCGTGCCGGGCACCGATCAGTCCCGCTCGTACTCCTTCAGCTCCGGCCCGAACCAGCGGCAGGTCTCCTTCCTGGTGCGGATCGTGCCGGGCGGGGCGATGTCCGGCTACCTCACCGAGCGCGCCCGGACCGGCGACCGCCTGGAGTTCACCGGCCCGATGGGCAGCTTCTACCTGCGCGAACTCACCCGCCCCAGCCTGCTGCTGGCCGGCGGAACCGGTCTGGCGCCCCTGCTGTCGATGCTGGAGCGGATGACCCAGCAGCCGCCCGCCCATCCGGTCCACCTGCTCTACGGCGTCACCACCGACCAGGACCTCGTCCACCTGGACACCCTGGAGGACTACGCGGAGGTCGTCCCCGGCCTCACCTTCGACCACTGCGTCGCCGACCCGTCCAGCACCGCCCGCAACAAGGGGTTCGTGACCGGGCTCATGGACGCCGGCACCCTCCACGAGGGCGACGTGGACGTCTACCTGTGCGGCCCGCCCGCCATGGTCGAGGCCGTACGCGGCCACATCACCTCCCTCGGCGTGACCCCGGCGAGCTTCCACTACGAGAAGTTCACCCCGGCCGCAGCGCGGGCGACGGCGGAGGCGGCATGAGCGCGACCATCGTCCACGCGGACCGCTTCGCCGGGAAGAAGGTGGTGGTCACCGGCGCTGCCCAGGGCATCGGCCTCGCGGTCGCCCGCCGCCTGTCCGCCGAGTCTGCCGAGCTGACCCTCGTCGACCGGTCCGAGCTGGTGCACGAGGCCGCCGCGGGACTGGGCGCGCACTCCGTCACCGCCGACCTCGAGTCCTACACGGAGGCGGAGGCGGCCACGGCGTCCGCCCTGGAGCACCACGGCCGGATCGACGTCCTGGTCAACAACGTCGGCGGGGCGATCAACTTCAAGCCGTTCACCGAGTTCACCGCCGAGGAGATCCAGGCGGAGATCACCCGCTCGCTGCTGACGACGCTGTGGTCCTGCCGCGCGGTGCTGCCGTCGATGACGCGGCAGGAGCACGGGGTGATCGTCAACGTGTCCTCGTGCGCGACCCGCGGCATCCACCGCATCCCGTACTCGGCGGCCAAGGGCGGCATCAACGCCCTCACCGCGTCCCTCGCCTTCGAGTGCGCGGACGCCGGGATCCGCGTGGTCGCGACGGCTCCAGGCGGCACCGAGGCACCCCCGCGCCGGATCTCCCGGGGCACCCCGGCACCGCGGACGGCGCGGGAGAAGGAATGGTTCCAGGCCCACATCGACCAGACGCTCGCCTCCTCCCTGCTCAAGCGGTACGGCACGCTCGAGGAGCAGGCGGCGGCGATCTGTTTCCTCGCCTCAGACGAGGCGTCCTACATCACCGGCACGGTGCTCCCCGTGGCCGGAGGCGACCTCGGCTGACCTCCGCTCCCGTCCCCGCCTGCTGTCCCCGCCTTGTCGATGCAGATCTCCTCACACAGCGCCGCCCGGCCTCCCCCCTTCACGCCACTCCACGGCCGGGCAGCGGAGCAACCCCCGTCCGCTCAGACCGATCCGGCGTCCCCGACGCGGCCACCCTGTGCCTGCTCCCGCTCGGCCTGTCGCTCGGCGTTCTGCCGGCCTTCGCCCCCGGGGCCCCGACCGTCGGCGGTGCTAGCGTGCTGGCACATGAGTGACCGTCCTGAGCTGCAGCGAAGCCTGATCGGGCGGGCCGGTGAGATCGCCGCGCTGTCCCGCTCGATCGGTTCCGCGTGCGCGGGGCATCCCGCGCTGGTGCTGGTCGAGGGACCGGCCGGCATCGGCAAGACGGCCCTGGTGGATACGGCCCTGGAGGCGCAGCGTCTCCGCTCCGAGGAGCCCGCGCTCCACGTGCTGCGGGTCACCGGCGTCTCGTGGGAGTCGGACCTGCCGCTCGGCGTGGCCGACCAACTCGTCCGCCTCGGCGCCCACGGCGGCGGAAACGCCCCCGGCGCCGCCCTGCCCGAGCCGACCGCACCGGACGCCGTGCTCGACACCTCCCGGATCCTGCACCGCCAGTGGGCGGCGGCGCAGGCGGCCGCACCGCTGGCCGTGATCGTCGAGGACGCCCAGTGGGCCGACGCGGAGAGCCTGCGTGCCATCCGGTCGGCGGTGCGCCGGATGTCGGACGAGCGGGTGCTGGTCCTGTTGGTGGCGCGGGACGAACCGTACGAGCTGTACGACACGCGCGGCACGTCCGAGGA
The DNA here is from genome assembly GCF_040689265.1 of Streptomyces sp. NPDC052012. Taxonomy (NCBI): domain Bacteria; kingdom Bacillati; phylum Actinomycetota; class Actinomycetes; order Kitasatosporales; family Streptomycetaceae; genus Streptomyces; species Streptomyces sp. NPDC052012. The sequence goes on along the minus strand of NZ_JBFAXA010000002.1, from coordinate 438,330 downwards.
GCTGCCACTGCCGGCGCTCCGCACCCTGGAGTTCCTCGACGCCTGCCGGGACGTCTCCGTGAGTCCCGGGCCCCTCACCGCCGAGGATGTCCGGACCATCGCGCGCGAGGTCCACGGCCTCACCCTGGATCTGCCGGCGGCCCGCCATCTGTGCCGCCACACGCTGGGCAACCCCGGGCACGTCACGCAGCTTCTCCGTGAGCTGCCCCGCGAGACCTGGCACGACTGGCGGCCCGAACTGCCCGCGCCGGCCCGCTATGCGGCGGCCGTCCGCCACCGGCTCGACCGGTGCGGTGATGCCGCCCGCCGTCTGGTGGAGGCGTGCTCCGTCCTGGGCGACGACGCCTCACTCGCTGAAGCCTCGGAACTGGCCGGCGTCGGCGAATCGCTGCCCGCGGTCGACGAGGCACGGAGAGCGGGGCTGCTCACCGCAACCGTCGACCCAGGACGCACCAAACTGTCGTTCACCCATCCCCTGGTCCGGGCCGCCGTCCTCACCGGTGTCCCGCTCGCCCGCCGCGCCGAGTTGCACCACCGCGCCGCCGAGGTCACCACGGACCGCGGCAGCCGGCTGGCCCACCGGGTGGCCGCCGCCGGGACGGGGGACGACGCGCTCGCCGACGAACTCGAGGCGTACGCCGCCGAACGGGCCTCGGCCGGTGAGTGGTCCGCCGTGGCCGATGTCCTGGTGCGGGCCGGCCGTCTGAGCACCGGACGAGCCACACGCGAGGACCGGCTGCTTCGTGCCGTCGACGCGATGATCGGTGCCGGCGACGTGCCGCAGGCCACCGCGTTCGCGCCGGAACTGGAGAGCTTCCCCGCGGACATCCTGCGGGACGTGGTCCTCGGTTATCTGGCCATCATGCGCGGCCGTCCGGCCGAGGCCGACACCTTCCTGGCCCAGGCATGGGAGCGCTGCGACCCGGAGCGCCACGCCGACCTGATGGCCCGGATCTGCCAGCGGCGCGTCCTGCACGCGCTCGGCCGGTTCGACGGACACGACCTCGTCCACTGGGCGCGCCGTGCCATCGAGCTGGCGGACCCGGACCACCCCTCGGCCGTCGAGTCGGAAGCCGTACTCGGCCTCGGCCTGGCCATGACGGGCCGACCCGACGAAGCCCTGGTCGCCTACGAGGCTGCCGCGTCCAAGCTTCCCGGCGGCGCCCAGCCCCAGCGCTTCCAGCTGGGCCGCGGCTGGGTCGACCTCGCGCACGACGCGCCGGAAGCCGCCCGCCGGAGACTGGAGGCGGCCGTACCGGCCGTCTACCGGATGGGCTCGACGCGTATCTCCCTGTGGGCCCAGGCGTGGCTGGCGCGTACCCAGTTCGCGCTCGGGTCCTGGCCGGACGCTCTGGAGACCGTGCAGCGAGCCGCCGTCCGCCTCACGGAGGTCCGCATCGAGCTGGTGCGCCCGCTGGTGCACTGGACCGGCGCCCAGCTCCACGCCCTGCGGGGCGACTGGGACGCGGCCGAGGACCATGTGAGCCAGGCCGTCGCCGCCCCGCACCACTACGAGGTCATGCTGATCCCGTCCTGCCTGGCCCGCGCCCAGGTCGCCGAGGCCCGGGGCGACTACGAACGCGTGGTGGAAGCCCTGTCACCGGTCGTCCACCTGCCGCAGCGGCGGTCGATCGACGAACCCGGTTACTGGCCCTGGCCCGACGTGTACGCCAACGCCCTCGTAATGACCGGCCGCCTCGACGAGGCCGACGCCTTCCTCGCCCCGCACGAGGACCTGGCCGCCCGTCGCGCCCGCCGTTCCGCCATGGCCCGCCTCGGCATCGCCCGCGGCCGGCTCACCGCCGCCCAGGGCGACATCGACGGCGCACGCCGGGTATTCGAGCAGGCCCTCACCCACCTCGAACGCCTGCCCCTCGCCTACGACCGCGCGGGGGTCAACTTCGCCTACGGACAGACCTTGCGCCGCGCCGGCAAGCGCCGCGACGCCGACACCGTCCTGAGGAACGCGCGCGACACCTACGCCGCGCTGGGCGCCCGCACCTACGTCGAGCGCTGCGACCGCGAACTCAAGGCGGGCGGCCTGCACGCCGCCCGCCTCACCCCTGGGATCTCCCGGCTCACCCCGCAGGAACAAGCCGTCGCCCGCCTGGTGGCGGACGGCGCGACCAACCAGCAGGCAGCCGTGGAGCTGTTCATCTCCGTCAAGACCGTCCAGTACCACCTCACCAACATCTACTCCAAGCTCGGCATCCGCTCACGCAGCGAACTGGCGGCCCGTTTCCGGGAGACAGCGACACAAGGCTGAGGGGCTCGGCCGCGATCGTAATGACATCCATTTTCATGTACAGTCTGGCTCCGGTTCCCGCACGCTTCACACCGGAGGTCCCCATGGCCGTGCCCAAGCGCAAGATGTCGCGCAGCAACACCCGTCACCGTCGCGCGCAGTGGAAGGCGGTCACGCCGCAGTTGGTCACCGTCACGGTGGACGGGGTGCCGTACCGCGTCCCCCAGCGGCTGGCCAAGGCGTACGAGCGTGGCCTGCTCCGGCCCGAGGGCTGACCCCGCATGACCCACGCCCCCTCTGCGCGCCTGCCCGTCACCGTTCTGTCGGGGTTCCTCGGAGCCGGCAAGACCACTCTGCTCAACCATGTCCTCCGAAACCGTGAGGGCTTGCGCGTCGCCGTCATCGTCAACGACATGAGCGAGATCAACATCGACGCCGCCCTGGTGCGCGGCGGCGAGGCAGCCCTGTCGCGCACCGAGGAACGCCTGGTCGAGATGACCAACGGGTGCATCTGCTGCACCCTGCGCGACGATCTGCTGGTGGAGGTGGACCGGCTGGCGCGCGAGGGACGTTTCGACTACCTCCTCATCGAGTCCTCCGGGATCTCGGAGCCCATGCCGGTGGCCGCCACGTTCGCCTTCACCCGCGACGACGGCGCCGCCCTCGGCGAACTGGCGCGCCTGGACACGATGGTCACGGTCGTGGACGCCGCCGACTTCCTGCCCGAGCTGGCCGGCGGTGACGAACTGGTCGAACGGGGTCTGGATCAGTACGAGGACGACGAACGCACGGTCAGCGACCTGCTGATGGACCAGATCGAGTTCGCCGATGTCATCGTCCTCAACAAGCTCGACCTCGTCGACGCCGCGTCCGCCGACCGGCTGCGGGCCACCCTCTCCCGGCTCAACCCCGCCGCCCGCGTGGTTCCGGCGGTACGGGGCCGCGTCCCGGTCGGCGAGGTCCTCGGTACCGGCCTCTTCGATCTGGAGCGGGCGCAGCAGGCTCCTGGCTGGGTCAGGGAACTCAACGGCGACCACGTCCCCGAGACCGAGGAGTACGGCATCTCCTCGACCGTCTTCCGGTCCGCAACGCCCTTCCACCCGGGGCGGCTGTGGACGTTCGTGACGGAGTCGCTCGACAGCGGTGCCCACGGACAGGTGCTCAGGTCCAAGGGCTTCTTCACGCTCGCCAGTCGCCCTCGGGTGACGGGGCTGTGGTCCCAGGCCGGCTCGGTAGCACGCTTCGAGCCGTCTTTCGCGCGTGACGCCGACAGTCCGTACGCCCAGGAACTCGTGTTCATCGGCACCCAGCTGAACGCCGTGTCCTTGGGAGCGGCCCTGGCCGACTGCCTCATGCGGGAGGACGAGCGGCTTCCCCGCTCCGACCCCTTCCCCGCCTGGGACACCTACGGCTTCGACGAGGTCTGCGCGCACGAGCACGAGCCCCTCACCGCCACGACGGGGCCGTGATCCAGCACAGCTCCGCTGCTTACCGCACGCAAGGAAATGCACCCCTTCCAGAAGGGGTGCATTTCCCTTTCCGGACCTCAGGACGGGGTGGTGGCGAGGACGCGGTTGAGTGCACTGCCGGGGCTGCTCGTGAGTTCCTCCCAGGTTCCCTCTTCCGTGATGCGGCCGTTCTCGAGGACGGCGATGCGGTCGGCGCGGCGGATGGTGGCCGGGCGGTGTGCGATGACGATCGTCGTGCGCCCCTCCTCCTGCAGCGCGGCGGCGAGTTCGGCGTCGCCGGTGTTGTCCAGGTGGGCGGTCGACTCGTCGAGTACCAGGACTCGCGGCCGGACCAGCAACGCCCGGGCCAGGGCGATACGTGCCCTCTGACCACCGGAGAGCGTGGCGCCGCGTTCTCCGACGAGGGTGTCCATCGGGGCTGTCCGGTCGACGCCGCACCGCCGTGCCGCCTCGGCCAGCGCCTGGTCGTCGGCCTCGGGTGCGGCAAGCCGCAGGTTCTCGGCGAGGGTGCCGTGGAAGAGCGGCGTGTCCTGTCCCACCAGCACCACCGCGCGCCGCAGTTCCGCGTCGCTCACCTCCCGCACGTCCACGGGTTCGCCATGGGCGGGTATCAGTTGCACCGCGCCCGCGGAAGGGTCCCAGAACCGGGCCAGCAGGTGGGCGCAGGTCGATTTGCCGGCGCCTGAGGCACCGACCAGGGCGAGTGTCCGGCCCGGAGGGACGGTCAGCTCGACGCCGTCCAGCACGGGCCGTCCTCCGTAGTCGAAGCGCAGCCGGTGCAGCCGGACGCCCAGCGGTCCGGGCGGCAGCGCGCGGGGTGCGGCGGGCGGCGGGGCGAGAGCGGGGGCCTTGACGGCCGCGCCGACGCGGGAGGCGGCGGCGCGCAGCGCCACGGCCTGACTCACGGCGCGGGCCGATTCCGCGACGGGGCCGAGGACGGACAGGGCCAGGGCCATCGCCGCCGGGGCCCACGCGCCGTGCAGCCGCCCGGAGGTCACCGACTGTGCCGCCGCCGCGACCACGCCGAGGACCGCCGCCACGATGAGGAGGTCGCGGGCCGCGGCCGCGACGGCCTCCCAGGTGGCCTCGGCGCGTTGGGCGTCGCCCACCTGGCGTCCCCGCTCGGCGAGCTTGCGGCGCTGCTCCCGCAGAGCGCCGAAGGCGAGCAGTTCGCGCAGCCCGTCGACGGCCTCCACCGTGTCGGCCGACAGCGCCGCCATGGCCGTGCGGGTGCGGGAGCCGCGCGCTGCGCGGGCGCGTGCCTCGGCGAAGGGCGCCACGGCGAGCAGGGCCGCGACCGGCAGCACGGCCGCCAGCAGCCACGGCTCGACCGTGGCGAGGACGACGGAACCGCCGGTGAGGACCGTGCCGGACGCCAGGAGTTGGGCGGTGGTGTGGGCGTAGAAGAACTCCAGCGCCTCCACGTCGGCCATGGCGGTGGCGGCGAGGTCGCCGCTGCGCCGGCCGGCGACCCGGGCGGGCGCGCTGCGGGCGAGTCCGTCGAAGACCCGTACCCGCAGTGCGGCCAGCACCCGGTAGGCCAGATCGTGCGAGAGGTCCATCTCCCGCCAGGTCATCAGGGCGCGTACGAGGACGAGGGCGACGAGCGCGGTGACGGTGGCGGCCGAAGGGGCCCGCCCCTCGATGACGGCGGTGCCCACGGTGTGTGCGGCGAGGGTCAGCAGCGCGACGAGGGAGGCCTGTTCGAGCAGCGCGGCGGCGCAGGTGCGGGCCGTCATGACGCGTTGCGCAGCGAGGGCGGGGAGGAGGGCACGCAGCGCGCCTCGCGCGGGTATGTCCGCGCCGGTGTCCGTGGTGGCGGTGCCGGTGATGCCGGTCGTACCGGTGCCGGTGGTGTCGGTGGTGTCGGTGGTGGCCGTGTCGGTGGTGGCGGTGGTGCTCATGCGGCGTGTTCTCCTCGGTGGGCGTGGCCGGCCTCGACGAGCCGTGTGTAGACGCCGCCGGCCTCGACCAGACCGGCGTGTTCGCCCACGGCGTCGACCCGTCCCCGGTCGAGGACGACGATGCGGTCGGCGTGCCGGACGGCGGCCAGCCGGTGGGCGACCACCAGCACGGTCCGGCCGCTCGCGGCGTCCAGCAGTTCCCTGACGATGTCCGCCTCGCGGCGTTCGTCGACCGCGCTCGTGGCCTCGTCGAGGACGAGGACCGGGGCGTCGGCCAGCAGAGCCCGCGCGAGGGCGAGCCTCTGACGCTGGCCGCCGGAGAGGGTGGCACCGCGTTCACCGAGGACGGTGGCGTAGCCGTCGGGCAGGGCCGCGATCTCGTCGTGGACACCGGCGACGCGCGCCGCCCGGGTCAGGTCGTCGTCCGTGGCGTCCGGCCGGGCCAGACGCAGGTTGTCGGCGATGGTGGCGTGGAAGAGGTACGTCTCCTGCGAGACGACGGCGATGCCCTGCCGCAGCGAGTCGAGCGCGTACTCGGTCGTGGGCCGCCCGTCGAGGGTGATGCCGCCCTCCTGCGGGTCGTGGTGGCGCAGGAGCAGGGCCAGCAGTGTGGACTTGCCCGCACCGGACGGGCCGACGATCGCTGTCGTCCGTCCGGGCTGCGCGGTGAAGGACACGCCGTCCAGAGCGGGCGCCGGGGCGCCGTCGTAGGTGAACCGGACGTCGTGGAAGCGCAGTTCGGGGGGTTCCTGCCAGTGCGCGGGTGCCGTTCCGGTGTCGGGGACGGCGGGCTGGGCGGTGCGCAGGGCCGCGAGACCGTCGGCGGCCGACACCCCCAGGTACCCGGCGTGCCACTCACGGGCCAGGTCGCGGACCGGCCGGAAGGACTCGGAGGCCAGCAGCAGCACGAGATAGGTGCCGGTCGCCGTGGTGGATCCGGTGACGGCGGACCAGCAGGCCAGGAGCGCGGCGGCGGCGGTGCCGCCCTGGATGGCGAGGTCGGTGATGCCGGTGTCCACGAGGGACACCCGCAGCTTGGCGACGGTGGCCCGGTGCAGCGCCGCGGACCGCTCCTCCAGACGTGCGCGGGTGCGTCCGACCGCGCCGGCCGCGCGCAGGGCCGGCATGCCCTGGAGGGCCTCGAGGTAGTCGGCGCCCAGCCCTTCGTAGGTGTCCCAGTGCTCCTTGCCGCGGGCTGCGAGGAGCCGGTCCCAGGCGCGCGGCCCGGCCAGGGCGAGGAGCAGGGCGGGGACGAGGCCGAGGAGGGCCCACGGTTCGACCGCGGCCAGGGCCGCCAGGACCAGGGGCGGCACGGTGAGGGTGATCAGGAGCTGGGGCAGGTAGCGGGAGACGTACGCGTCGACGCCCTCCACTCCGTCGACGAGAGTGGTGCGGACCGCGCCGGCCCGCGCGGTGGTCAGGTGTGCGGGCCCCAGCCGGCCCAGGTGGGCGAGGAGTTCGTCCCGCAGGGCCACCCTGACCCGGGCCCCGGCACGGGTGGCGGTGCGCCGCTGCCGGACGGCGAGCCCGGCGCGGACGCCGACGACGGCGAGCACCGCGGCCAGCAGCCACGGGAGCCGGCCGGTGTCGCCGCGGGCCACGCCGGCGAGGGCTAGGGCCAGCAGTGCGGCCTGTGCCAGGTGGGTGAGGGTGACGGCGCCCTGCAGGAGGGTGGCCGCCAGCAGGGGGCGCCGGGCGCGTCCTGCGGCGCGGCGCAGCTCGGGGTGGACGATCACGTGGGGTTCTCCTCGTCGGCGGGGCGGGTGCCGAGGGCCAGTGCGTGGACGACCCAGTCCCGGCCCGGTGTGGCTCCGAGGGCGGCGCCGAGGTCCGCCTGCTGCCAGGAGCCGACGGGCCGGGCCGCCAGCCCGTGGCGCCGGGCGGTGACATGGGCCAGGTGGACGGCGAAGCCGGCCCGCAGGTGGGTGCGGCGGATGTGCTGTGCGTCGGCGTCGGCGGGGCAGCCGACCGCGAGCAGGACGGCGCCCGCGTCCGCGATCCACCCCTGGCCGGCGGCCCAGGCCGCGAGCGTCGGGCGGGCCTCCCCCGCCGCGTACCGCCGCAGGGTTGTGCCGTCGGGCGCCAGGTGCAGGAGGCCGGGTCGTGGCGGGCCGACCGCGGCGCACCAGCGCAACGGGCCGCCGGTGCCGGCCCGTTCGGCGGTGGCGAGGACGGCCCGCAGTGCGTCGTGGGAAGGGGCGCCCGGCAACGGCGGCGGGGTACTGCGGCGCGCGAGTATTTCCGCCGGGGTGGGCGTCCCTCCGGACGGTTCCACGAGGCGGAGGCTCTCAGCCGGGTGCGGCGCGGGCGGCGGGATGCGCACGACGGCCGAGGGGCTCTCGGTGAGTCCGTCCAGCCGTGCCTCGGGCTCGCCCGTGCCCAGGGCGCGGGCCGCGAGGAACAGTGCCGCGGCGGCGTGCCCGGTGTCCAGCAGCAGAAGGGGCCAGGCTCGGTGGCCGTAGTGGGACAGCGTGCGCCGTGCGGTGACGGAGAGTTCGGCCGTCACGCCCGGCGGTGTGCCGTCGGCGGGCAGGCCGACGTGGTGGACGCGGTGGCGCAGCGGGTCGTACCCGTAACGGCCGGGCGGCAGGGAGCAGCCGGCGCCCACGACCAGTTCGGCGTCCACGGGGTGCAGCGCGCCCGCGGAGGGCGCGGGCCTGAGTCGTCCGGAGGCGTCCGAGGCCGCCAGGGACAGACGCAGCAGGGCACACAGGTCGAGGTCCGCCGGGCCGGCCTGCGGAATCGGGAGCGGCGGGCCCGGCCAGGTCCGAACGGCCGTCCCGGCGGGCGTGTCGGGGCCGGGACGCTCCGCGGAGCGGGCGCGGGCGAGGGCGGCGGCGAGGTCCACCTGACGGACGTCGCGGAGATCTTCCACGGCGGCCCTCACATGTGCGGCGGAGGCGCCAGCGTGAAGTCCTCCGGCGCGCTCGGCGGGGTGGCGCGCCAGCCGCGGGCGACGGCGGCCTCGGCGAGGCGCGGGCAGCCGAAGTACCCGAAGGCGGCCGGGGCGTTGGGCAGGAGCCCGGAGACGAGGACCCGGGCGACGCGCAGCGAGGTCTCGGCCACGTCCTCGGTGGTGAGGTCGAAGGTCATGACCCGGTGGCCGCCCGCGCGCAGCGCGCTCTCCAGCCGCTGCCGGCTGCCGGGCTCGACCGCGTCGACGGGCACGGTGCCGAGCGCGGGCTCGGTGAACCGCCGGGCCTCGGCCGCCATGCGCTCGTCCAGCCACACCTGTACGTGCGCCCCCAGGTCCCGCACGTGCTCGAACTGTTCGCCGCACACGTCGAGATAGCGGCCGTCGGCGCGGTGCTCCAGATAGAGCCCGCGGGCGAGCAGCCCGGCCTCGACGGCCTGGAACACCCAGCCGCCGGGGTCGGTCAGGCCCTGGGTGAAGACCCAGGTGTGGACGGCTTCGAGGACGGCCTTGCGGGCGGCCTCGGCCGGGTCGTACTTGCAGGCGAACCCGGCGGCGTACAGGCCGAGGCGCGGGTCGTGGACGAGCGCGGCCATGCAGGGGGCGAACTCCGAGTGCATCTCGACGATGTGGACGTCGAGGGCGCAACCGGCGAGGTCGTCGGCGAGGCCGGGCACGCTCGCCGGGTCGATGCCCCGGGCCGGGCCGTCCAGATGCCACCACAGTTCCAGGGCGTCGCGTTCGACGATCTCCAGCAGGCCGCGTTCGGCGGCGTCGTCGAGGCCCTGTCCGGTGGCGATGCCCGCGTAGTTGAGGTGGTGGGTGCGGGGCAGCGCGCGCAGTGCGCCTTGGCGCCAGTTGAGGTGGGTGAGGGCGACGGGCGCCCAGACCTCCGTCGTCCGCCCGCCGGGCAGCGACTCGGTGCCGCGCGTCCACAGGGCCGGGGTGTCGGGCAGGAGGGGGCGGTAGGGGAACCTCTCCCGGGCGTACTGCCAGTCGGCGTACGTGGGCAGGTCGCCCGGGCCGTACAGCCGCAGGCCCTTCTCGGCCAGTTCGGCGGCGGTGGCGCGGACGGGGGCGTCGGGATGGCCGGGGGGCGGTACGCGGTTGCCGCAGTACCGTTCTATCCCCTCGGCTATGGCGGCGACGCGGGCTTGCTCGGGGTCGCCGAAGGTGGTGCCGAGGGAGACACGGTCCGCGGGCCACAGGCCATGTCTGCGGGCGTCGGAGATCTCGGCCGTGAGCGCGGTGTAGCGGGGTGGGGCGCCCGCGGGGTGTTCGACGGGCTTGACCTTGCGGACGATGCCGCAGACGGGGTCGACGAGTGCTTCCAGCGGCAGCGTCGTCATCGCAGGATCTCCTCGGCGGGGTCGGCGGGGGTGGGGCGGGACGGGAGCACGGGCAGGGTGAGCACCACGCCGTCCGGGTCGACCTCCCGCCGGGAGACGAGCAGCCGGTCGGCCGTCACGGGGTCCTCTCCGGTGTGGGGGTTGCGGGCGTGGGCCGGGAAGTGGTGGCCGGCGATCTCCAGGCGCAGCCGGGTGCCGGCCGGCAGCCGGCGTGCGAGCCGGCCGAGGCCGAGGGTGAACGCGGCCTGGCGACCGGGCGGTTCGGCGCACCGGACGACGCCGACGGCGAGCCGCTCGGCGGTCCCCGCCGGTGTGAGCGCGACGAGCCGGGCGGCCCAGTCCGCGGACGGGGTGCCGGCGGTGGCCCGCAGGTGCACGCGCACGGGGCCGACCACGTCGAGCGGGCGCGGCAGCGGCGGCGTGACCAGGAGGCAGCGGTCGGGCGGGCCGTCGGTGGGGACGGTGAGGTCGTCGGAGCGGACGGGCCGGCCGGGGTCGGCGGTGAAGGCGGAGCCGTGCAGCAGTCGCATGCGGGGTGTGCGCGGTTCGCCCTCGGTGCCGGCGGGCAGCCACAGGCCGGCTCCGCCCAGCCCTTGGGCGCCCTGCCGGCCGGGGGCGAGTTCACCGGCGAGGGCCCGGCGGGCCCAACGCACGTACAGCTCGCCGAGGTTCAGCCGGTGGGCGGGGCCGGCGTCGGGGCCGGGCGCGGTGACGAGGGAGTGTCCCCAGGGGCCCAGCAGCAGCCGGGCCGAGGGTCCGCCCCAGGCGCGCCACAGGGCGACCGTGTCCTCGGTGAAGTGGTCGTGGTGGCCGCCCACCGCGAGCAGGGGCGTACCGGCGTGTGCCGCCTTCGCCACCAGGCGGCCGCGGTCGCGGTGCCGCCACAGGTCCGCCCAGGAGGGCATGGTGCGGCCGAGCCGTTCGGGGAGGGTGGCGAGCGGCAGGTGGGTGAGCAGTCCGGGGTCGGCGGCGAGGGCCTTGTCCAGGGTGCTCTCGTCGGAGTCCCGCCGGTCGCCGTGGGCGGCCCACCATCCGGCGCGGGACAGCAGCCGTTCCACGCCGGACGCCTCACGCGCCGTCTCCGCGGGGCCGAGGGCGGGTACGGCGGCGATGACGGCGTCGGGCCGGGCGTCCTCGGGCACGTCGACGGCGAGGACGAGGGCGCAGTGGGCCGCGTAGGAGGCGCCGGCGGCCACCAGCCGGCCGTCGCTCCACGTCTGCCGCCGGATCCAGCGGACGGTCGCCGCTCCGTCGGCGGCCTCGTTCTGGTACGGGTGCCACTGCCCCGGTGACGCGAACCGGCCCCGCACGTCCTGGACGACGGCGGCGAACCCGCGGCGGGCCCAGGCGTGCGCCTCGGCCCGGTGCCGGGTCCGGTCGTAGGGGGTGCGCACCAGGACGGCCGGGAAGGGGCCGTCGCCGGCCGGGAGCCGGACATCGGTGGCGAGGTCCCCGACGGCCGTGCTGAACGCCGTCATCGGTGCTCCTCCGGCATCGGTGCGACGGGGGGCACCGGGAGGGCGGGGTGCTCGGTGACGGTCAGCGTGCGCAGGTCCACCCGTCGCAGGCGGCGCCGCGCCGGGAGGCCGGCCGGAGCGGGGGCGTCGGTGGCCCACCGGTTGAGATCGTCCGCGAGCAGGGCCGCGAGCAGGGTGGCGGCGGGCAGGGTGAGCCTGACCGGTGCGCCGGAGGTACGGGGTCCGCTCCAGTACGCAGCCAGTTCGCGGTGGGCGGGGGTGGCGGCGAGCCGGCGGGACCGGATGTGTGCCGAGGTGACGTCTCCCGGAGCGGCGGCCACCGGCTCGACGTACGCCTGCCAGCCCTCGCGGTGGCAGCGCAGCCATGCGACGCCGTGCTCGGGCAACCGGTCCGCGGCGTCCCACAGTCCGTGCGGCACGGGTCCGTCCAGGCACCACACGACCGCGGCGGGGTTCCCGTCGAGCAGGTCCTCGATGCCCACCGTCGATCTGCCGGTGTCGGTGTCGGTCACGGCCGAGGTCGTGCGGGGCCGTGCGCCCAGGGCGAGCAGGTGGTCGGCGAGTGGTTCGGTGAGTACGGGGTCGCCGAGGATCCGGACGTCACGGCGAGCGGCGGGCCACGGCACGTTCCGCGGCCCTTCGGCCAGATAGCCGGCCTCCTCGAACGCCCGCACCACGCGCTCCAGTCGCTCGTCCACCGGGGCCGGGGTGCCTCCCGTGAGCAGGGAGAGCAGGGCTTCCTCGTCCGCGTCCTGTGTCCTGACGCTGAGGAACTCCCCTTCCGGGGTACGGACGGCGAGCCCTCGCCCGGGCACGGCGACGACCTCGGCACCGGGGACTAGTCGGCTGCTGGACACGGGGGTTCCTCCTGGGGACGGGACCTGGGACGGGTGTGGGCCCGCCCGGAAGGCATCGGGCGGGCCCACGGTCGAGGGTGGCTGGGCCCTCGCTTACTCCTCGGTGTCGTCGAAGGGGTTCTCGACGAGCGCGTTGGAGTGGGAGGCCGAGTCGTGAGCCAGCTGGCCCGGGTCGGCGATCGGTGCGAAGACCTGCTCGTTGTCCATGGACTCTCCTTCATCAGCGGGGAGTTACGGCGTTCGGATGAGCGCCGCGCCCCAATCTAATGAATATGATTTTCATATTCTAGAGCGGGGAGGGGGTGATCTGGGTAACACACCGGCCAGCCGCCCTCGGGGTCCTGACCGACCCGGCCGGCCACCTTCAGCACGTCCGCCAGCAACTGCGGTGTCACGACCTCCTTCGGTGTGCCGTCGGCCACCACCCGGCCGTCGCGCAGGGCGACGACGCGTTCGGCGAACCGCGCCGCATGGGCCAGGTCGTGCAGCACCATCACCACGGTGAGTCCGCGTTCCTCGCGCAGGCGCACCACGGTCTGCAGCACGTCGAGCTGGTGGTGCAGGTCCAGGTAGGTGGTCGGTTCGTCGAGCAGCAGGACCCGGGTGTCCTGGGCGAGCGCCATCGCGAGCCGCACCCGCTGCCGCTCGCCCCCGGACAGCGCGTCGACGTCACGATCGGCCCAGTCCTCCACTCCGACGTCCCGCAGCGCCCGGTGCACGACGGGGTCGTCGCCCTCGCGCAGCATGCCCAGCGGGCCCCGCGCCGCGTACCGTCCCTGACGGACGAGGTGACGCACCGTCATGCCCGGCACCGCCGGTGCGGACTGGTGCAGCAGCGCCACCTTCCGTGCCGTGGCGCGTCTGGAGAGCCGGGCGAGGTCGTCCCCGCCGAGCAGCACGCGCCCTTCGTCGGGCTGCAGCAGCCCGGCGGCCAGCCGCAGCAGGGTCGACTTGCCGCAGCCGTTCAGGCCGATGAGGGCGGTCAGTTCGCCCGGCCGGACGGTCAGGTCGACGCCCCGCAGCACAGGCCGTCCGGGGTAGCCGAAGTGGACCTTCTCGACGTGGATCCCCACGGATACGGTCATGCTCTGTCCTTAGATCGACTTCAGAACGTGCGGCTCGGCGAGCGGCGCACGACGACCAGCAGCAACGCGGCACCGAGGCAGGCGGTGAGCGCGCCGACCGGCAACGTGAGCCGCCCGGAGTCGAACGCCGCCGCCAGCAGCCGTGAGGACAGCTGCGCGGCCGCGTCCGCCCCGCACACCACCACCGCGCCCGTCAGGGCGGCACCGGGAAGGGTCCTGCGCAGATCCGCCCCGAAGACGGCCACGGCCAGGTGCGGAACGAGCAGCCCCACGAAGCCCAGCGCACCCACGGCGGCCACGGCGCCCGCGGTCAGGGCCACCGCGCACAGCAGGGCCAGGGTCCGGGCCCGCCGGGCGGAGAGGCCGGCGGCGAGGGCGATGTCGTCCCCGCAGCGCAGCAGCGTCAACGGCCCGGCCAGCAGCCAGGCCACGGCTCCGCAGACGAGCGCCCAGGGCCACAGCAGGTGCCAGTGCTCCCACACGCGGCCCTCCGTGGTGCCCACCAACCACTGCACGACGCTGCCGAGTTCGCCCGGCTCCACCAGCAGCACCATGGCGGTGAGCCCGCCGAGCACCGCCGACACCAGCACCCCGTGCACGGCGGTCTGCGCGGGGTCACCGCGCCCGCGTCCGGCGAGCAGCCACAGCAGCGCCGCTCCGGCGCACCCGCCCGCGCACGCGGCGAGGACCACGGCCAGGGGCGAATCCCACCCGGCGAGTCCCAGGGCGGTCGCGGTGACGGCGCCGAGCACCGCCCCCGGGGTCACGCCCGTCACCTCCGGCCCGGCCAGGGGGTTGCGCAGGGCGGACTGCAGGACCAGCCCCGCCACGGCCAGGCAGGCTCCCGCGCACAGGGCCACCAGCAGTCTGGGCAGGCGCAGTTGAAACAGGATGTGGCGTTCCGCCGCGTCACCGCCCCCGTTGACGACGTCCCAGACCACGGCCGGGGACATGCCGCGCCCGGCCACCACTTCCACCCCGGCGCACACCACGGCCAGTGCCGCGAGCGCCGTGAAACGCCGGGTCACCGTGCGTCCTCCGCTCTGATCGTCCTGAGAGGGGGCGAGGGGGTACCGTCGCGCCCGGGGTCGCCACGGTGAGCGTGGTCCGACGCCCCGGTCCGAGGGGCTTCGTCCGTCGCACCGGAAGCCGCCCTCCGCGGTCCGGGCAACGGCCCGCGCGGCGCGGCCGAAGCAGCCGGTCCGGGCACCTGATCGGCCCGCGTGGCGGAAGCGGCAGATCCGGGCACCTGCTCGCCCGACGCGACCGAAGCAGCCGACTCGGACACCCGCTCACCCGACGCAACCGAAGCAGCCGACTCGGACACCCGCTCACCCGACACGACCGAAGCAGCCGACTCGGACACCCGCTCACCCGGCACGACCGAAGCAGCCGTCCCGCGCCGGGGCGTCCGGCGGCGGCCGCCCGAGCGCATCAGCGCGACACCGGCCGGCACCCCCAGCAGGGCCGTCCAGGCACCGGCGGGCGTCTCCACAGGCGCCAGCGCCAGCCTGGCCGGGACATCGGCCACCAGCACGACGACGGCGCCCCAGGCCGCGGACCACGGGAGCCAGCGCACCGCCCCCGCCGCGGGATCGAACCACCGGGCGAGGTGCGGGGCGAGGAAACCCACCCACGCCACGGGCCCGCACACCGCCGTCACCGGGGCGATCAGCACCACGGCGATGGCCAGCGCCGCCAGCCGTGCCCGCTGGGCGCGCACGCCCAGCGCCTCGGCGTCCTCGTCGCCCAGCCGCAGCACCGACAGCACCGGCGCGCACAGCACGAGGGCGGGCACCGCGACCAACAGCCACGGCCACAGGCCCGTCACGTCGTCCCAGGTGCGGGCGGAGAGTGAGCCGAGCAGGTAGCGGTAGATCAGCTGGAGGTCGAGCTGATCGGCCATGACCATCAGCACGAGCAGCGCGGCCTGCAACGCCGCAGCCACCGCCGCGCCGGTCAGCAGCACCGCGGAGGGACTGCGGCCGAGCCCGGCGACGAGCAGCGTGAGCCCACCGCCGAGCGCGGCGCCGCCGATGGCCAGCAGCGGCTGCACGGCGGCCGGCAGGGCGAGGGTCAGCACCAGCGGCGTGGCCACCCCGAGCGCGGCCCCGGACGACACCCCCAGCATCTCCGGCACCGCCAGGGGATTGCGCAGCGCCTCCTGGAGCACCAGTCCGGCCGCGCCCAGACAGGCGCCGGCGACCAGCGCCAGCAGCAGGCGGGGCACGCGGAGTTCGGTCACGACGATCCCGGCGAGTGTGGTGTCCCCGTCCAGCACCGCCGCGACCAGCCGGTGCGGGGGGACGTAGGGGGTGCCGAGACTGAGGGTGCAGACCGCGGAGGCCGCCAGCAGGACGACCACCAGGAGCGGTTGCCCCCTCCGCGGACCGCGCGACGGCCGCTGTCCGCCCGCCGCGGCGCGATCGGCCGCGGCGGGCCCCGAGAGGGACGTCCTCACCGCAGCGCGGCCGTGGCCTCGTCGAGGACGAGGCCCAGCGAACGAGTGCCGCGCCCCTTGGCCCACACCTCTGAGTTCACCTCGTGGACGTCACCGTTCTTCACCGCCGGGATCTTGCCCCACAGGGGGTTCTCGGCCAGCTTCTCCGACAGCTTGCCGTCCGCGTCGCCGAAGCTCATGGTCTCGACGAACAGCACGTCGACGTCCTGGGCGAGGATCTCTTCGAGGCTGTAACTGCCTTCCACGCCACGGGACTTCCACGGATAGTCGGCGATCTTGGGGAACAGGCTGGCGGCCACGTCGCCCTCCGGCGTCGCGACGCCGAAGTTCTCGTCACTGCCGTAGATGATGAGCGCGGTCTTCTCGCTGCGGGACTTCTCGGCCGCGGCGAGCTTCGTCCGGAAGGCCCTCTCGGCCTTCTCCCCCTCGGCGGTGCGCCCGGTGAGCGCGGCGACGTCGCGCAGGTAGCCCACGCTGTCCTCCCACGTCTCGGGCTGCATGGCCCAGAACGTGGTGGCGCCCTTGAGCGCCGGGGCGAGCTTGCCGTGGGTGTCCCCCAGGCCGATGACGAGATCGGGCTTGTGGGAGAGGATCGCCTCCACTTCCGGGGCGATGAAGCCACCGGGGATCACGTCGACCTCCTCGGCCTTCTTCTCCCCCAGGAAGTCGGGGTGGGCCAGCAGCGCGCTGTTGGTGGCCGTCGGCGCGATGCCCAGTTCCGTGAGGATGTCGTCGCACAGGGCGAACAGGCAGACGATCCGCTCGGGTTGCTTCTTCAGGGAGACCTTGACGCCGTTCGTGTCGGTCAACTCGGTGGACGCCTTGATGGGTTCGACGGTCACGTCCGTCTTCGCCGCGGGCCTGGCCTTGTCGCTCGCGGGTTCCTCGGAGGACGAGCCGCAGCCGACCAGGACGGAGCCGACCGCCGCTGCGGTGATCCAAATGCGGGCGAGTCTCGACGGTGAGCGCAGCACGATGCCCTCGCTTCTTCTCTTCTCAGGTACGGGAACGCCCTGAAGATACATGATAATCGTTTTCAGTTGACCCCTGCCGGAGGAACCCATGCCCGCTGCCACCCCCGTTCTGCTCGTCTCCGACCACGTGGCCGGATCCGTACACGTGCTGGCCGTGCCGGACGGCGCCGTCGTGGGACGCCTCACCGGGCGTCATCTCTCCGAGCACGCAGGGTCCCTGGCGCTGCCGGGAGGGCGGGTGGCCTGTGTCGACGACCGTCGCGGGGAACTGCTGGTGCTCGATCCCTTCGCGGAGAAGCTCGTGGAACGTGCGATCCCGGTCGCCGTGCCGGCCGAGCATCTCGCCTGCGACCCGTCCGGCCGCCGACTGGCCGTGACCACCGGCCTCGGCAAGAACGGCGAACCGTGGTCGGACCTGCTGACGGTCGTCGACCTGGCCACCGGGGAGGCCGCGCGGGTCCGCACCCGCGTCGGCGAACCGGGGGTGACCGTGCTGGGCGGCGGTGACCCGCTGGTCGTGCTGCGGCACCGGGAGCCCGGTGCGCTGGCCGTCCACCGGTTCGCGGACCTCCTCGCGGCTCCGCCCGGCTGCCCTCCGGTCACCCCTCACGCGGTCCTGCCGCTGCCCGACGACGGACACGGGGACGCACAGGCACCCGGCATCGGCCACGTGTTCGCGGCCACGGGCGAGGGAGTGCACCGGGCCCGGCGGAAGGGCGACGCACTCGCCGCCGAGGCGGTCGTACCGTGGGGATCGCCCGCCCGGGGCTGGTACCTCCGGCTCGACCCCCGGCGGCAGGCGCTGTGGAGCACGCTGCGCGGCGGTGACCCCGACCCGCTGCGCTGGCCGGAGTGGACCAACCAGGCGTGGCACCACGATCTGGGAACAGGCCGCACGCTGCTCACCGACCTCGGTCCCGGACTCGTCTTCCGGCTGGCCCTCGCCCGGCGCCACACCGCCTTCACCCGTGTCCATCCCGACGGCGACGAGCTGATCCTGCTGGGCGCGGACGGCGTCGTCCGCCGCTTCCCCCTGCCCGCCATGGACGGCGCTCCGCGTCGCGGCGGCACCCCGTGGGAGGGCGTCCAACGCCGGGCGGTGGCCGCCTCACCGGGCTCGGACTGGGTAGCCGTCACCCGGGGCGGCCACGGCGAGGTGCACATCGTCGACGCGGAGACCGGCCACGAGGCGGCGCGTCCCCGGCTGAGCACGCCGCTGCATCACGGCGGCCACCTGACCCTGCGCGTCCGCGGCGACGGTGCCGACGGTGATCCGGTGGGGCGGTGAGCCCCGGCCGGACCGCCGCCGCGGCGCGTGCGGGCCGGCCGGCTCCGGGCCTCAGGAAACAGCCGCCGCCCCGATGCGGCCGCAGCCGGAGGTCATGGCGTGGACCCGGTGCGCGTCGGAGTGTGGGGCGACGACGGATGCGCCGCCCCGTCCGGTACTCGTTCAGCCGGTTCGGGCAGCCCGGTGAGCCCGGCTGCCGGCGGGGCGGGTGCGGGAGCCGGCTCGGGGTTCTCGCCGAGGAAGCCGCCGGACTGGTGCTGCCACAGCCGGGCGTAGGCACCGTCCGCGGCGAGCAGTTCGCCGTGCGTGCCCTGTTCGACGACGTTTCCGCGGTCCAGGACGACGAGCTGGTCCATGCCGGCGACGGTGCTCAGCCGGTGGGCGACGACGAGGGCCGTACGTCCGTCCATCAGCCGCCACAGGGCGTCCTGGACGAGGATCTCGCTCTCCGAGTCCAGCGCGCTGGTCGCCTCGTCGAGCAGCAGGATCGGGGCGTCACGCAGCACCGCCCGGGCGAGGGCGACGCGTTGGCGCTGGCCGCCGGACAGTTTCACGCCCCGCTCCCCCACCAGGGTGGCGAAGCCGTCGGGGAGTTGTTCGGCGAACTCCGTGACGTGCGCGGCGGCTGCCGCCGCGCGGATCTCCTCGTCGGTGGCGCCGGGCCGGGCGAAGGCGATGTTGTCCCGCAGGCTGCGGTGGAACATCGCGGGTTCCTGCGGGACGTAGGCGATCAGTGAGCGCAGGTCCCTCTGGCGCAGCCTGCTGATGTCCTGACCGCCGATCAGGATGCGTCCGGCGTCGATGTCCGACATCCGCAGCAGGAGCCGGGTGAGGGTGGTCTTGCCGCCGCCGGACCTGCCGACCAGGCCGACCCGTGCGCCTGCGGGCACGTCCAGGTCGAGCCCCTGGAAGATCGGCTTCGCGCCCGCGTGGGCGAAGGTCACCGCCTCGAAGCGGACGCCGGTGTCCCGTGGGGCGAGCGGTTCGGGTTCCGCCGGGTCGAGCACGGTGGGCGGGTCCAGCAGCAGCTCCGTGAACTGCGCGGCCTCGGTCATCGAGCTCTCCAGCCGCCGGTAGATCTGGTTGAACTCGAACATGATCTGGGTCGCGTTGGAGTAGTAGGTGAAGGCGACCACGATCTGCTCCACTCCCTGACCCGGACCGCCGAAGGCGATGGCGACCATCAGGCCCAGCACATTGGTCAGCACGGACATGGGGGCGATCAGGGTGTCGACGCGCAGGTTGCCGTAGTCCCACGACCTCAGCGTCAGGCGCCGGGAGTCCGCGACGCGGCGGCGGTGCTCGTCGGCCTCCCGCCGCTCGGCCGCGAACGCCCGGATGGTCTCCATGTTCATGAGGCTGTCGGCGACGTGCCCGGAGACCCGGGCGATCGCCGCCTCGCGCTCGTTGACGAGCCGCTGACGGCGGCGGATCACAGGGGTCGCGGCCACCACGGTCAGCGCGATCATCACCAGCAGGCCGACGACGAGCATCGGTTCGTAGCGCCACAGCACCACGGCACCGAACACCAGAGGGACGAGGCTGCCCACGATCCGGTAGGTCATCGTGTCGACGAAGTCCTCGAAGCGCCTGCCGAAGCTGAGGACCCGTTTGGTCAGCGATCCGGCGAAGTTGTCGTGGAAGAACGCCGCGTCCTTGGCGAGCAGTTCGTCCATGCCGTTGACGTACAGGTGCTCCATGCCGAGGGCGTCCACGCGATTCAGGCAGTGCTGCCCGATCCGCCACACGCCCTCGGCGAGGAGCAGCGTCGCGCCGAAGCCCAGGACGTACGGCAGTGCCGAGGCGAGGGTGAGACCACCGTCGCCGGCGGCCTGGCCTGCGAGTTTGGCGATCAGCAGGGGGGCGACGTAACGGATGCCGATGTTGCCCACGGCCGGCAGCAGCAGCGCGGGCAGGGCCCAGCGCCGCAGGCGCAGCAGCTCCCGGCCGTAGCGGCGCAGCGCCAGGACGACCGCGCCCCTGGCCGGCGCCGGCTCTCGCGTGTCTGAAGTCCCCATCACACTCCCGGAGGTCGGAAACCGGAAGTGTCCCGTCACTGGATACCCACAGTCCAGGCATTTACCGTGGACCGGCGATAACCGGACATCGGTGGTGTGCGCCCGCCGCGACCCCCGCCACACGGACGGTCAGCGGCGGCGCAGTGAGGGGTCGAGGAGCGCGGGCGGGGTGTCGTACTTCTCGTGCGCCGCTAGGTCGGTGCCGGGCGTGACGACGGCGTCGATCGCGTCGAGGACGTCCGCGGACAGCGTGAGGTCCGCGGCGGCGAGCTGCGCGTGCAGGTGGTCCAGGGTGCGCGGGCCGATGAGCGCGCTGGTCACGCCGGGGTGCGCGGTCACGAAGCCGAGTGCGAGCTGGACCATGGTCAGGCCGGACTCATCGGCGACCGTGGCCAGTTGCTCGACGGCCTCCAGCCGGGCCCGGTTGGCGGGGATGGTGGTGTCGAAGCGTTCCGGCATGAACGTCGAGCGGTTGGTGCTGATCTCCCGGCCCTTGCGGACGGCGCCCGACAGCCAGCCCGACGCCAGCGGGCTCCACGCCAGCACTCCGAGCCCGTACTCCTCGGCCACGGGCAGGACATGGGCCTCGATGCCGCGCTGCAGTATGGAATAGCTGGGCTGTTCGGTGACGTAACGGCTCAGGTGATGCTCGCGGGCGGCCCACTGGGCCTGCACGATGCGGTAGGCCGGGAAGGTGGAGGAGCCGAAGTAGCGGATCTTTCCGGCGCGCTGAAGGTCCGTCAGGGCCGACAGGGTCTCCTCGTCGCTGGTGTCCGGGTCCCAGCGGTGGATCTGGTAGAGGTCGACGTGGTCGACGCCGAGCCGGCGCAGGCTGTCGTCCAGCGCGGTGACCAGCCAGCGGCGCGAGCTGCCCCGGTGATTGCGCTCCTCGCCCATCGGCATGGTCGCCTTCGTGGCCAGGACGAGGTCGTCGCGGCGGCCCGCGACGGCCTTGCCGACCATCTCCTCCGACTCGCCCTCGCCGTACATGTCGGCGGTGTCGATCAGGTTGATCCCCGCCTCCAGGGCGGCGTCGACGATGGCGGTGGCCTCCTCCTGCGTGGTGCGGCCGATCCTCCCGAAGTTCATCGCGCCGAGCGCGAGGGTGCTGACCTGTACGCCGGTGCGGCCCAGGGTGCGGTACTGCATGGCTGCGTCTCCTCATGGCGAGCGAAGCGTGGTGCACGGCATGGCTTGGTACCGGGTCCCGGCTCTGACATCATGAGCAAACGGAACCGTGTTCCGGAACAATACGGAACACTGTTCCGCTTTGGCAAGGGACGTGTGAAGGGAGCACGGTGAAGGACAGCGACGAGAGTCCGGGGAAGTCGGCCCCGTCCAGGAGGAAGGACGCCCGCCGCAACAAGGAGGCGCTGCTCGACGCGGCCGCCGCGGTCTTCGTCACCTCAGGTGTCCACGCGCCGGTGCGCGACATCGCGGCCGAGGCCGGCGTCGGGCTGGGCACGATCTACCGTCACTTCCCGACGCGAGCGGACCTCATCATCGCCGTCTACCGGCACCAGGTCGACGCCTGCGCCGAGGCCGGGCCGGACCTGCTGGCCACCAGCCCTTCCCCGCACGCCGCACTGGGGCGGTGGATCGACCTCTTCGTGGACTTCCTGGTCACCAAGCACGGCCTCGCCGCCGTGCTCCAGGCCGACAGCACGGGCTTCGAGACGCTGCACTCCTACTTCCTCGACCGCCTCGTGCCCGTGTGCGCCGAGCTGCTCGACGCCGCATCCGCCGCCGGCGAGATCCGCCCCGGCATCGACGCGTACGAGCTTCTGCGCGGCGTCGGCAACCTCTGCGTCGGGGCGGACAGCGACCCCCGCTACGACGCACGCCGCCTCGTGGACCTGCTGATCGCAGGGCTGCGCCGGCCGCACGACGGACCTGCGTGACCGCACCGCGCTACACCTCGGCCGTCAGCCCCTGCTCCGCCCAGATGATCTTGCCGGTCGGGGTGTAACGGGTGCCCCAGCGGCGGGCCAGCTGGGCGACGATCAGCAGGCCGCGGCCACCCTCGTCGGTGGTACGGGCGTGGCGCAGGCGGGGCGAGGTGCTGCTGGCGTCGGAGACCTCGACGATGAGGCTGCGGTCGCGGATCAGGCGCAGGGAGACCGGTCCCGCGGCATGGCGGATGGCGTTGGTGACCAGTTCGCTGACGATGAGCTCCGTGGTGAAGGCCAGATGGTCCAGGCCCCAGTCCGCCAGGTGCCGGCCGGCGGCGTTGCGGGCGTCGGCGACCGCGGCCGGGTCGCTGGGCAGGTCCCAGGAGACCACCTGGTCCGGGGTCAGGATCCGGGTGCGGGCAAGGAGCAGGGCGGCGTCGTCCGGCGGCGGGCCCGTGAGCAGCGCGTCGACCACCCCCCGGCCGATCTCCTCCAGGGAGGGCCCGGGCACGGCGAGTGCCGCCCCGAGCCGGGCGATCCCCGCGTCGATGTCGCGGTCGAACGTCTCGACGAGCCCGTCGGTGTAGAAGGCGATGAGGCTGCCCTCGCCCAGCTCCACCTCGGCGGACTCGAAGGGGAGGTAGCCGAGGCCGAGGGGCGGGCCGGCGGGCAGGTCCAGGACCTCGGGGATGCCGCCCGCGTCGACGACCACCGGCGGCAGGTGGCCGGCCCGCGCCAGCGTGCACCGCCCGCTGACCGGGTCGTACACGGCGTACAGACAGGTGGCGCCGAGGAAGGCGGTGCCCGTGGCGATGTCCTCGGCGGAGGTCGGCTCCCGGTCGCCGTGCGGGTCCATGAGGCCGATGACGAGGTCGTCGAGGTGGGCGAGGAGTTCGTCCGGGGAGAGGTCCAGGTTGGCGAGGGTGCGCACCGCGGTGCGCAGTCGTCCCATCGTCGCCGCCGCGTTCATGCCGTGTCCGACGACGTCCCCGACGACCAGGGCGACCCGGGCCCCGGACAGCGGGATCACGTCGAACCAGTCGCCGCCCACCCCGCTGGGCGCGTCGGCCGGCTGGTACCAGGACGCCACCTCCAGGGCTGACCCGCCCGCCAGCGCCTGCGGCAGCAGGGCGCGCTGCATGGCGCGGGCGGCGGTGCGCTCGCGGGTGAAGCGGCGGGCGTTGTCGACGCACAGCGCCGCGCGGGAGACGATCTCCTCGGCGAGCCGCACGTCGTCCTCCTCGAAGGGACCCAGGCGCCTCGACCGGGCGAAGGTCGCCACGCCCAGGGTGACGCCGCGCGCTCGCACGGGGACCACCATCAACGAGCGGAAGTCGGACCGCAGGATGGACGCCCCGAGTGTCTCGTCCTCGGTCACCCAGGGGCTGGCGGCACGGTCCAGGGTGCGCTCCACGAGCGTCTTGCTGTCGAGCAGGCACCGGGTCACCGGTGAGGAGGGGGCCCGCCGGACCGCCTCCCCCACGGCCAGGCTGGCCTCCGGGCAGCCCTCACGCGCCGAGTGCTGGCCCGCCCGGCGGATGACCGGAGCCAGGCCGACCGGTCCGGGGGCCGGTTCCTCGCCCCGCATGACGGACTCCAGCAGGTCGACGGCGACGAAGTCGGCGATGGACGGCACGGCGACCTCGGCCAGTTCCTGCGCGGTCCGGGTCACGTTCAGCGTGCTGCCGATACGCGCGCCGGCGTCGTTGAGCAGGGCCAGGCGTTCCTGGGCGCGGCGGCGCTCGGTGACGTCGAGGACCATGTAGAGGATGCCGACGTTGCGGTCGTGGCGGTCCTTCATCCCGAAGAAGGAGACGGAGAGCGCACGCCCGGGGGCGGGGCTGGTCTCGGTGCCGCGGAACTCGAAGTCCATCACGGGTTCGCCGGTGCGCAGGACCGCGCGCATCCTGTCCTCGAAGGGCTCGGACTCCTCCGGCGGCAGCACCTCCCTCACCAGCCGGCCGAGCCGCTCCTCACGGGGGATCATGCGGTCCAGCGGCTCGTTCACCCAGACGTACCGCAGGTCGGTGTCGAGGACGGCCATGCCGACCGGGGCGTGCGTGAGGAAGGGGGCGACCATCAGCTGGCCGCCTCCCGGCATCCGCCAGAACGCCCGCTTCGGCGGCCGTCCCACGTACCGGCCGAACAGCAGGGCGGCGGCCGTGGCCACGAGCACGCCCGGCACCATCTCGTAGATGCCGGACTCGAGCGGTCCGAGCAGCGGGTTGATCCACTCCCACGCCAGTACGGTGCCGGCCCCCGACACGATCCCGGCCATCGCGCCCGCCCAGGTCATGCGCGGCCAGTAGAGGGACAGCACGACGACCGGTCCGAAGGCGGCACCGAAGCCCGCCCAGGCGTAGGCGACGATGCTCAGCACTCCGTCGCCGCGCAGCGCGATCACCAGGGCCACCAGGATCACCGCGACGACGGCGGCGCGCCCGATCCACACCAGGGCGGCGTCGGAGGCGCGCCGGTTGAGGAATGCGCGGTAGAAGTCCTCCGTCAGGGCGATGGACGACACCAGCAGCTGGCTGTCCGCGGTGGAGATGACGGCGGCCAGTACGGCGACCAGCAGCACCCCGGCCACCCAGGGGTCGAGCAGGGTCCGGCACAGTGCGATGAACACCGTCTCGGGGTCGGTGAGCGGTGCACCGAGCTCCCCGATGCCCGCGAGGCCCACGAGCGTGGCGCCGGTGAGGACGACGACGACCCAGCCGGTCCCGATACGGCGGGCGGCGGGTACGTCCTGGCTGCTGCGGATGCCCATGAAGCGGGCCAGGATGTGCGGCTGGCCGAAGTAGCCGAGGCCCCAGGCGAGCAGCGAGACGATCGCCACGGCGCCGAGACTCCCGCCGGCCGTCCACTCCCCGCCCCCGTAGATCACCCGGCTGCCCGGCTCGCGCAGGCCCGGCTCCCTGCGGTCGAGGGCGTCGCCCATGGGGCCGAAGCCGCCGAGGGAGGCGATGGCCGTCGCGGGGAGCACGACGAGCGCGAGGAGCATGAGCGAGGCCTGCATGACGTGGGTCATGCTGACCGCGAGGAAGCCGCCCAGGCCCGAGTAGACGACGATCAGCAGGGCGGTCAGGGTGGCGCCCACCTCGAAGGGCAGGTCGAAGATCGTCTCGAACAGCACCCCGCCCGCCACCAGGCCACTGCCGACGTAGACGGTGAAGAAGACCAGGGTGACCGCCGCCGAGACCAGCCTGAGCATCCGGGTGCGGTCCTCGAACCGCTCCTCCAGATACGCCGACAGGCTCACGGCGTTCTCGGCGTGCTCGGTGTAGGTGCGCAGCCTCGGCGCGACGAACAGCCAGTTCAGATAGGTGCCGACCGCCAGGCCGACGGCGATCCAGACGTAGCCCGTGCCTGCCGCGTAGACCGCCCCGGGAAGAGCCAGGAACAGCCAGCCGGACATGTCGCTGGCCCCGGCGGACAGACCGGCGACGAGCGGGCGGAGCCTGCGCCCGCCGAGCGCGAAG
The DNA here is from genome assembly GCF_040689265.1 of Streptomyces sp. NPDC052012. NCBI lineage: Bacteria > Bacillati > Actinomycetota > Actinomycetes > Kitasatosporales > Streptomycetaceae > Streptomyces > Streptomyces sp. NPDC052012. Next base: position 412,914 of record NZ_JBFAXA010000002.1, on the reverse strand, counting down.
TCGGTGAAGCGACGCGTGCGGGTGTAGGCCCAGACGCCTGTTGCGACCATGGCGACCGCGTACAGGACGAACGTGGTCACGATCGGCGCGCTCAAGTCGAACATATGGTCCTCGCCCGCGAGGTTCGCGTTCAGCGTGGTGGCCATCGGCCCGGCCGACAGCTTCCCGCCTTGGCGACAAATGTACAGATTACGGGCAGGTGTTTCCCGGCCTGACGGCTCAGGCACCGAGAGGGGCCCGGTCCGCGGCGGGGCTCGCGGGCACCGGGCCGGGTGTCCCGGCCGCGGCGGACGACGGACGGGCGGGCCGGTCGGCTCCCGGGGGACGGAGGCCGGCCGTCCCCCGGGAGGTGCGCCTCGGATCAGCCGACCGGCGCCGCCGGCGCCTGTGCGGCGGCGTCGGACTCCTGGGCCAGGCGCTCCATGCCGCTCGTGTCCTTCAGCGGCTTCTCCTTGATGAACAGGACCGCGACGAGGGCGAGCAGCGCGAACGGCGTGGCGACCAGGAACAGCTCCGCGGTGGCGACGCCGTACGCGTGCTCCACGACGTCCCGCATCGGTGCCGGCAGCGTGGTCATGTCCGGCACGCCGTGACCCGCGGCCTGGCCGGAACCGGCGGGCACACCTGCCTGCCGCAGCCCCTCGGCCATCTCGGTGGCGACCCGATTGGCCAGGATCGCGCCGAGCACGCTGGTGCCGATGGTGCCGCCCATACTGCGGAAGAAGGACAACACCGAGGTCGCGGCGCCGAGTTCGGAGGCCGGCACGTCGTTCTGCGCGGCGAGCACCAGGTTCTGCATCAGCATGCCGACGCCGATCCCCATGACCGCCATGTAGAGGCTGAGCAGGCCGAAGTGCGTGTCGGCGCCGATGGTGGAGAGCAGGCCGAGGCCGACCGTCATGGCGACGGCGCCGATGCCGAGGTAGATCTTCCAGCGGCCGGTGACGCTGATGAGCTGGCCGGCGATCGTGGAGGAGACGAGCAGGCCCAGGATCATGGGCAGGCTCATCAGGCCCGCGACCGTGGGGGACTTGCCCAGGGACACCTGGAAGTACTGGGAGAGGAACACGGTGCCGCCGAACATGGCCACACCGACCAGCAGGCTGGCGAGCGTGGTCAGCGACACGGTGCGGTTGCGGAAGATGCCCAGCGGAATGATCGGCTCGGCGACCCGCGACTCGACGTAGACCGCGGCCGCCAGGAGCAGCACGCCGCCGGCGACCAGGACGGCGGTCTGCCAGGACGCCCAGTCGAACTGGTTGCCGGCCAGGGAGACCCAGATGAGCAGCGCGCAGACGCCCGCGACGATGAGGAAGGCGCCCAGGAAGTCGATCTTCGCTTCGCGGCGGACCGTGGGCAGCTTCAGCGTGCGCTGCAGCAGCACGATGGCCAGCAGCGCGAACGGTACGCCGATGAAGAAGCACCAGCGCCAGCCCAGCCAGGAGGTGTCCACCAGGACCCCGCCGATGAGCGGCCCGGCCACGGTGCCGACGGCGAAGACGGCGCCGAAGATCCCGGCGTACTTGCCGAGCCTGCGCGGCGGGATGATGGCCGCCATCACCACCTGCGCCAGGGCCGTGAGGCCGCCCGCGCCGATGCCCTGGGCGACCCGGCTGAAGATCAGCAGACCCACGTCGTGGGAGAAGCCCGCGAGCAGTGAGCCGACCACGAACATGCCGAGGGAGAGCTGGAGCAGCAGCTTCTGGTTGTAGAGGTCGGCGAGCTTGCCCCACAGGGGCACGGTGGCCGTCATGGCCAGCAGTTCGGCGGTGACGACCCAGGTGTAGGAGGACTGACTGGCCTCGAGGTCGGCGATGATCCGGGGCAGTGCGTTGGAGACCACGGTCCCGGCGAGGATGGCGACGAACATGCCCGCCATCAGCCCGGACATGGCCTGGAGTATCTGCCGGTTGGACATGGAGGTCGGGGGCGCCTCTTGCGCCACGGGTGGAGTCACATCGTCTCTTTCGAAATGCGGCACGGGGCACGACCCGGCGTACCGGTGGGAAGGGGTACGGGCGGCTGGGGAGTCGGTCAGCGGCGCCCGGAGTCGGCGGGCCGCGGCGGCTCGGACAGTCCGGCCGCCAGGTGGTCGAACACCTCTCGGAACACGTCGTCGAAGGCGGCCTCGTCCTGGCGGACGCACCAGTGCTCGACCGCGACCCGGACGGCCGAGACGGCGACGGCGGCGACCAGCCGCGGGTACAGCCCGAGCGCCCGCCGTCGCTGCTCGGCCTCGGCCGCCGTGCACTCGGCACGATCGCCGGAGAACAGGGGCGAGCCGGCGCCGATCCGCTCGGCGACCGCCTCGGCCAGATGGAGCTCGTCCGCCATGTGGGCGCCGATGCTGCGCGCCAGGAGGTCCGGGGACCGGCGCAGCACCTCGGCGTGCAGGCGCCACAGCTCGTGTTGCTGCTCGATCTCCTGCAGCTCCAGCGCGATGGCGTCGCGCAGCGCCTCGAGCGGCGACAGCTCGCCCGGCGCGTCGAGCACGGCGCCGCGGACCCGGGCACTCGACTCCGCGCCGACCATCACGAAGACGTCGTCGCGGGAGTCGAAGTAGTTGAAGAAGGTGCGTGCCGAGACACCCGCCGCCTCGCTGATCGCGTCGACGGTGACGTGCTCGACCCCGTGCTGTGCGGCCATCCGCACCGCCGCCTCGACGAGCGCCGCACGCGTGGCGCGCTTCTTGCGCTCTCGCCAGCCGCCTTCCGCGGCCACCCTCTCCTTCACGTATTGCATAGTACGCAAAAATGCAGAGTCTGCAATCTTGCCGGTCCCGCACGGCCGACCGTGTACCCGCGCCCCGGACTCGCGCTCCCCAAGGGGTGCCCGACGCGGGCCGCCCACCGATACTTGGCGTGGGACGGGCTGCCGCAGCTCCCGCCCGCCTGATGACCCGTCAACCAGTCCGGCGAAGAAGACACAGGCCAGGGCACTGCCTGCTGACGTAACTCGGAGGTACCCATGAGGATGCTCATCAACGTCCCGGAGACCGTGGTCGCGGACGCGCTGCGCGGGATGGCGGCGGCCCACCCGGAGCTGGCGGTCGACGTGGAGAACCGGGTGGTCGTACGACGCGACGCGCCCGTGGCCGGGAAGGTGGGCCTGGTCTCCGGCGGAGGCTCCGGGCACGAACCGCTGCACGGCGGCTTCGTCGGGCCGGGGATGCTCTCGGCTGCCTGTCCCGGCGAGGTGTTCACCTCCCCCGTGCCCGACCAGATGGTGCGGGCGGCGGCGGCCGTGAACAGCGGGGCCGGGGTGCTGTTCATCGTGAAGAACTACACCGGTGACGTGCTGAACTTCGACATGGCCGCCGAGCTCGCCGAGGACGAGGGCATCCAGGTGGCGAAGGTACTGGTCAACGACGACGTGGCGGTGACCGACAGCCTGTACACGGCGGGCCGGCGCGGCACCGGCGCGACGCTGTTCGTGGAGAAGATCGCGGGTGCCGCGGCGGAGGAGGGGCAGTCGCTGGAGCGGGTGGAGGCGATCGCCCGGCAGGTGAACGAGAGCTCCCGCAGCTTCGGTGTGGCGCTCAGCGCCTGCACCACCCCCGCCAAGGGCACCCCCACCTTCGATCTGCCTGCCGGCGAGCTGGAGTTGGGCATCGGCATCCACGGTGAGCCCGGCCGGGAACGGCGGCCGATGATGACGTCGGGCGAGATCGCCGACGTGGCCGTCGCGGCCATCCTGGACGATGTCACCCCGCGCAACCCGGTGCTGGTCCTCGTCAACGGCATGGGCGCGACGCCACTGCTGGAGCTGTACGGCTTCAACGCCGAGGTGCAGCGGGTGCTCTCCGAGCGGGGCGTCCCGGTCGCGCGGGTCCTGGTCGGCAACTACGTCACGTCCCTGGACATGGCGGGGGCGTCGGTCACCCTGTGCGAGATCGACGAGGAGCTGCTGCGGCTGTGGGACGCGCCGGTGCGCACGCCGGGGCTGCGCTGGGGCATGTGAACGGGGCCGGGATCATCGGATCACACGTAGCCGGCCCATCTACCACGCGAGGAGTTCCCGTGCTCGACGTCCATTTCTTCCGCCGCTGGATGGCGATCACCGCCGCATCCGTGGACCGCGAGGCGGAACGGCTCACCGCCCTCGACTCGCCCATCGGCGACGCCGATCACGGCACCAATCTCCAGCGCGGGTTCAGCGCGGTCCGTCAGGCGCTGGAGAAGGAGCCGCCCGCCACGCCCGGTGCGGTGCTGACCCAGGCCGGGCGGCTGCTGATCTCGACCGTGGGCGGCGCGTCCGGCCCGCTGTACGGGACGCTGCTGCGCCGTACCGGCAAGGCGCTCGGGGACGCCGGAGAGGTCGGCGAGGAGCAGCTGGCCGAGGCGCTGCGCGCCGGGGTGGACGCGGTGATGCAGCTCGGGGGTGCGGCGCCGGGGGACAAGACGATGATCGACGCGCTGGTGCCCGCGGTGGACGCGCTCGGCGACTCCTTCACGGCGGCGCGCGAGGCCGCGGAGGAGGGTGCCGTCGGCACGACGCCGTTGCAGGCGCGCAAGGGCAGGGCGAGTTATCTGGGCGAGCGCAGCATCGGACATCAGGATCCCGGGGCCACCTCGGCGGCGCTGCTGATCGCCGCCCTGGTCGACGCGTCGGAGGCCGGCGGTGAGTGACGAGAAGCTGGTGGGGATCGTACTGGTGTCGCACAGCGCACAGGTGGCCGCGTCGGTGGCGGAGCTCGCGAAGGGGCTCTCGGGTGCCGGTACGGCCGTGCCGGTGGCACCGGCGGGCGGCACCGAGGCCGGTGAACTGGGCACGAGCGCCGAGCTGATCGCCGCGGCGGCCGCGTCCGTCGACCGCGGGGCGGGAGTGGCCGTACTGACCGATCTGGGCAGCGCGGTCCTCACCGTGAAGGCCCTGCTCGCCGAGGGCGACGAACTCCCCGACCGCACCCGCCTGGTGGACGCGCCCTTCGTGGAGGGCGCGGTCGCCGCGGTGGTGACGGCGGCGACGGGAGCGGACCTGGCGGCGGTGGAGGCGGCTGCTGCGGAGGCGTACTCGTATCGGAAGGTGTAGGGGCGGCGATCGGTGGTGTGAGGGGCGGCGAGGAGCGCCGGGCAGGGGCTCTGGGGCGACAGCGCGCCGGACCGTGCGCGGCGGCCGGGCGCCGAGGGCCGCCGCAGGCGTCATGCCGAGACCCGGGCAGCCCGGAGACCTGCTGGGCGGCCGGGCGCCGACGGTCTGGGCCGGCGTCACGCCCAGACCCGCGCTGCACCGAGACCCTGCGCGGCGGCCGGGTGCCGAACGGTGTGCGGCGTCGAGTGCCGGACGGCCACAGGTGCGGGGAGTCGCGGTGTGGGCGTTCGGCTCAGTCGGCGTTCACGAAGGCGCGGGCCAGGCGCTCGCCGGTCGCCTCCGCGGCACCGCGGTCCTCGATGGGGGTCACCCGGCTGTTCTTGAACACGATGTAGGTGACTCCTGCGGGTGTGCCGCCGCCCTGGGGGTCCGGGTCGATGCCGAGTGCCTTCGCCGTCGCGTAGGACGCCTCGCCGATGATGCCGGTGGGGCCGGTGTCACCGACGACCGCGTACTGCACGCGGTCGCCGTACACGACCGCCGCGACGGAGCCGCCGCGTACGCCGTGCGCCCGGTAGTCCCACAGGGCGCTGGGCGCGGGCACCACGACGAAGGGCAGCTTCTCCGAGCTCAGCGGGCGGCCGTCGGACTGCGCGAAGGCGGTGGAGGCGGAGAAGTACGGATCGGTGCGGGCGTTGCAGTGGGTACCGGGGCGCCCGTCGCAGTCGATGTCCATGTCGGCCTTCCAGAAGACCGCCTCGGAGGTTCCGCACACGGGGACGGTGGCGGGCTTGCCCTGGTCGGTGCGGTACCGGCCGTCGGAGACGCGGGTGCAGTCACGCACCTCGGCCAGCAGGTCGGCGGCGGTCACCGCGTCCTCGGACAGCGCGACGGGCTCGATGTGCGGGCCGGACGCGGTGGTGTGCAGTGCGGTGGGGGCGAGCAGGGCGACGCCGGCCACGGCCAGAGCGATCGACTGGACACGGGACACGTAGGGGGCCTCTCACTGGGGGACAGGACGGCACTTCAGGGCCAATCTCATCCCGGAGTCGGGCCGGGGCCACCGCAACACGGCCGGACGAGGCAGCGAGAACCGGGCGCGGATGGCGGCCGGGGGCCTGGAGTCCGTGCCGGATCCGGCCGCCCGGCCACCCCGTCGGCGCGGGATCTGCGACGACAGCGGTGTCCGCGCCGCGGGCATGAACTCCCCAGCGCACAGGAGCAGTTCAGCCGTGACGACGCCAGCATACGTAATCGCGGCGCAGCCCCCCACGACCCGCCTCTTGATGTGATCGCGTCACCCACGTCATATTGGTCCGGACCATTGCTCGGACCGTTCCCGTGTGCTGCCCCGGGAGGCTGAATCGTGCGAGGCGTTCCCCCTGCCCTGCCCCGGTGCCGTCGGCTCGCGCTCTGCGGCCTGCTCCTGCTGGTCGCCTCCTGCGGCTGGGGCGGGTCCGGGAGCGGGGACGGCGGTCGCCCGCCCGCTGCGCCGACGGGCGTCACCGCCGAGGCCGGCAGCGCCACCAGCGTGCATGTGATGTGGAACGCGATCGCCGCCGCTGACGCCGAGGTGAGCCGGTACGAGGTGTATCGGGGCACCACAAAGGTCAAGGAGGTCCCCGGTTCCGAGCACATGGTTGATGTCACCAGGCTCCGGCCGTCCACCACGTATGTCTTCACCGTGCGGGCGCGCGACGCCGACGGGCGGCTCGGCCCGCGCAGCCGCGAGGTCCGGGCGACGACGCCCGCGGCCGCGGCGGCCGACCGCTCCGCCCCCACCCGGCCCGCACGGCTGCGCGGCGAACCGGCCGGCGGCCGAGCCGTCCAGCTGTCCTGGTCCGCCGCGACCGACGACCGCGGCGTGGTGTCGTACGACGTCTACCAGGGCGGCACGAAGATCCACAGCGTCGGCGGGAGCCAGACGGCCGCCGTCGTCACGGGGCTGCGGCCGGGCACCCGCTACGCCTTCACCGTCCGGGCCCGGGACGCCGCCGACAACCTCTCCCCCGCCGGCCCCGCGGTCCGGGTCACCACGCCGGGCCGCGACGACGGCACCTCGAGCGCGCCCACCGGGTTCCGCGCCGGGACGCACCGTTCGGACGGGGCGTACTACATCGATCTGAGCTGGGTGCCGCCGCGGGTGGACGGGATGATCACCGAGTACGAGATCCAGCTGGACGGCCGCACCGTGACCTCGCTCGTCTTCGGCGGCGAGGCTCCGCGCGACCGGGCGAGGTACAGCTTCTACGTGGGGCGGGAGCCGGGGGCGAGCCACCGGGTGCGGATCCGGGCGATGCTGCCGGACGGCACCTGGGGCGGCTTCTCGGCGGAGCGCACCGTGCGGACCGGCACGCCGCGCTGACGTCGGCCCGGGCATCGGCCGGAGGACGGACAGTGTCACCTTCCCGGCGGCGGCCGGAGTGCATGCCGCGCGGGGTGCGCATTGGCTGGCCCCGTGGCAGCACGGGCGTTCCCCGATCCTCGGCGGCGCAAGGGATGTACCGCCAGCCGTGCCGCCGGAAGGCAGTCGACATGCGCTACGCGAAGCCTGTGATCCGCTCCGGTCCGACCGCGGCAGCCGCCGCCGCGCTGGCCCTCGCCCTCGCCCCGCCCGCCGCCGCGGGTCCGGGCGTCTCCGTCAGCACGGCCGGGTCGACCGTCTCGGTCACCACGACGGCGTGCACCCAGGTCGGCGGCAGTTGGGGCACCGCCTCGCTGCTCACCAGCAGTCAGGCGACCTTCTCGCAGGGCCGCCAGGTCGCGCTGTCGGGGACCTCCGCGGGACAGTCCGCGGCCTGGTCCAACGTCAGCCCGGGCACGTACACGGTGATCGTCATGTGCTCCAACGGCAACACGGCGGGCACCCAGTCGGTCGTCGTCTCCTCCGCGCCCAGCCCCACCCCGACCGCCTCACCGTCCCTCGGGGTGATGGGCGGCGTGGGCGGCAGCTCCACCGACTACGGCACGGTGACGCTCGTGGCGGGCGGCGCGCTGGTCGCCACCGGAGTCGTCGGCACGGCCTGGTACCTGCGCCGGCGCAGCCGGCCGCACCGCCTGTGACCCGGCGCCGGCCGCCCGCTCCGACGCGCTCCAGTCGGGCGGCCGGCGTCGTCATTCCGCCTCGGCAGCGTGAGCGTCGGTGGTCCTGCCCGGCAGCCGCTCGAACTCCGCGAGCGCGTGGTCGAGCCACCGGGTCCAGAAGGTCTCCAGGTCGATGCCGGCCCGGAGCACCAGGTGCCGCAGCCGGTCCTCGGCCTCGTCCCTGCCGGGCGGGAAGTCGCGCTGCTCGATCTCCCGGTATTCCGCCAACTGCCGTGCGTGCAGTTCGCGGTGGCGGCGCAGATCGGCCGCGAGGCCGTCCGTGCCGACCACGGCCGCGGCCCTGAGCCGGAGCAGCAGCGGGTCGCGGTGCGGCCTCGGCGGCTGGGACGCGGCGGTCCAGCGGGCCAGTTCGGCCCGGCCCGCCGGCAGCACCTCGTAGGACTTCTTCTGCCCACGGGCCGGCTGCTCGGCGGGCAGCGCCCGGATCAGGCCCTCGGCCTCCAGTTTTCCCAGCTCGCGATAGATCTGCTGGTGCGTCGCCGACCAGAAGTAGCCGATCGACTTGTCGAACCGGCGGGTCAGCTCCAGCCCCGACGACGGCTTCTCGAGCAGGGCGGTGAGGATCGCGTGCGGGAGTGACATGAGGCTCATCCTAGGGACGGGCCGCGCAGCCCCCTCCCGCCGCCGGTCCCTACAGCGCCGCCGCCAGTTCGGTGCCCTGCTTGATGGCGCGCTTGGCGTCCAGTTCGGCGGCGACGTCGGCCCCGCCGATCAGATGGACCGGGCGGCCGGCGGCGACCAGCTCCTCGTACAGGTCGCGGCGCGGCTCCTGGCCGGTGCACAGGACGACGGTGTCGACCTCCAGGACGGTGCTCTCGCCGTCAAGGGTGATGTGCAGTCCGGCGTCGTCGATCCGGTCGTAGCGCACGCCCGGGACCATGGTGACGCCGCGGTGCTTGAGCTCGGTGCGGTGGATCCAGCCGGTGGTCTTGCCGAGTCCGGCGCCGACCTTGGAGGTCTTGCGCTGGAGCAGGTGCACGGTGCGCGGCGGGGCGGGCCGCTCGGGTGCGGCGAGACCGCCGGGGCCGCGGTAGTCGAGGTCGACGCCCCACTGGCGGAAGTACGTCTCGGGGTTCTCGTGGGCCTTGTCGCCGGAGTCGGTGAGGAACTCGGCGACGTCGAAGCCGATGCCGCCCGCGCCGAGGATCGCGACGCGGTCGCCGACGGGGGCGCCGTCCCGCAGCACGTCGAGGTAACCGAGGACGCTCGGGTGGTCGACGCCGGGGATGTCGGGGACCCGCGGGGTGACGCCGGTGGCGACGACGATCTCGTCGTGCTCGGCGACGTCGGCGGGCGTGACGCGGGTGTCGAGGCGTACGTCGACGGCGAGTTCGGCGAGCCGGGTGCGGAAGTAGCGCAGGGTCTCGTCGAACTCCTGCTTGCCAGGGACCTTGCGGGCGACGTTGAGCTGGCCGCCGATCTCGCTCGCCGCGTCGAACAGCGTGACGTCGTGGCCGCGTTCGGCGGCGCTCACCGCGCAGGCGAGCCCGGCCGGTCCGGCGCCGACGACCGCGACGCGCTTGCGGCGGCGGGTCGGGGCGAGCACCAGCTCGGTCTCGTGACAGGCGCGCGGGTTGACCAGGCAGGAGGTGATCTGCCCGCTGAAGGTGTGGTCGAGGCAGGCCTGGTTGCAGCCGATGCAGGTGTTGATCGCCTCGGGCCGGCCGTCGGCGGCCTTGGCCACGAAGTCGGGGTCGGCGAGCATCGGGCGGGCCATCGACACCATGTCCGCGCAGCCCTCGGCGAGCAGCTGCTCGGCCAGTTCGGGGGTGTTGATGCGGTTGGTGGTGACGAGCGGGACCGACACCTCGCCCATGAGGCGCTTGGTCACCCAGGTGTAGGCGCCGCGCGGCACGGAGGTGGCGATCGTGGGGATCCGGGCCTCGTGCCAGCCGATGCCGGTGTTGATGATGGTGGCGCCGGCGGTCTCGACGGCCTTGGCGAGCGTGATCACCTCGTCGAGGGTGGAGCCGCCGGGCACGAGGTCCAGCATGGACAGCCGGTAGACGACGATGAAGTCCTCGCCGACCGCCTCGCGCACCCGGCGGACGATCTCGACGGGGAAGCGCATCCGGTTCTCGTAGGAGCCGCCCCAGCGGTCGGTGCGGTGGTTGGTCTGCCGGGCGATGAACTCGTTGATCAGATAGCCCTCGGAGCCCATGATCTCCACGCCGTCGTAGCCGGCCGCGCGGGCGAGGCGGGCGGTGCGGGCGTAGTCGTCGATGGTGCGCTCGACCTCGGCGTCGGTCAGCTCGCGGGGCTCGAAGGGGCTGATGGGCGCCTGGAGGGGGCTGGGGGCGACCAGGTCGCGGTGGTAGGCGTACCGGCCGAAGTGCAGGATCTGCAGGGCGATGCGTCCGCCCTCGCGGTGGACGGCGGCGGTGACGACCCGGTGCTGCTCGGCCTCCGCCTCGGTGGTGAGCCTGGCGCCGCCCTCGTAGGGCCGGCCCTCGTCGTTGGGGGCGATGCCGCCGGTGACGATGAGGCCCACGCCGCCGCGGGCGCGGGCCGCGTAGAACTCGGCCATGCGGGAGAAGCCGCCCTCGGCCTCCTCCAGACCCACGTGCATGGAGCCCATGAGGACCCGGTTGGGCAGGGTGGTGAAGCCCAGGTCGAGGGGCGACAGCAGGTGCGGGTATCGGGTCATCGGGCCCTCCGTGCGCGGGTGTGGTGCCTCTGTTGTAGAGGACTCCCCCGCCTTTATGCAACGAGTTGCATAAAGGGTGACGGAGGGCACAGGGACAGATGCCTCCAGCGGTGCCCGTCAGCGGCTCTCGAGCCTCAGATGCAGCTCCTCCTCCTGGTCACCGGGGACCTTGCTCAGGTCGTGCACGGTGAACAGGGAGTCCAGGGTCGTGCGGAACCGGTCGATCGCCCAGTAGCCGCCCTGCACATCGGCGTCGACCGTGGCCGACAGCTTGACGGGCCGCGCGGTGCCCTCGAGGGCGTCGGCCACGTCGAACGTTCCCAGCCACACCGTGGGCCGGGTCTCGTGGAACTCCTCGGGGATGTCGTCGGCGCACCGGTCGGACGTGAAGCACGCGCACAGCGTGTCGAACACGATCCGAGCGTCGTGCTTGCTGCATCCGCTGATCTCGACCGAGACCGTCTCCGGGTGCGTCTGCTCGCTGCCCATCGTGACCGCTCCTCTCGTGTCCCCGCCCCTCCCCCAGCAAAGCACCACCGGCCGGACGGCACTACCCGCGGGCAGGTCCTTCCCCGGGCACGAGAGGGCGTGGGACCGTGCGGGTGCCGAGGTCGGTGCCGCTTCGGCGGGGCGCCCGCCGCCATGTTGGGAGAAGGTGGAAACAGACGGCAGGAGCGGCGGAAATTCGCCCCCGCGCGCGGTAGAACAAGGGGAGTCGGCACCGTGACAGCGGGCCGTGAGGATCGGCGAAGGCGGGGCGTGGGATGAGTGCAGCCGGGTCACCCCTGGTCGAGGGCGACGGACCGGCGCGCGGGCCGGTGCGCCCCAGCGGGCTGCTCGACGTGCTGGGCGTGGCCTCGGTGGTCCTGGACACCGAGGGACGGGTCGTCCTGTGGAGCCCGCAGGCCGAGGAGCTGTTCGGGTACAGCGCCCAGGAGGCGCTGGGCCAGTACGCCGCCCGGATCATGGTGCACGAGCAGCACCTGGACCTCGTCGTGAAGCTGTTCGCGGACGTGATGCGCACCGGCCAGAGCTGGGCCGGGGCCTTCCCCATACGGCGCAAGGACGGCACCACCCGGCTGGTGGAGTTCCGCAACATGCGGCTGCTGGACGACCGGGGGGACGTGTACGCACTCGGTCTCGCCGTCGACCAGTCGACCGTGCGCCGACTGGAGCGGGACGTGGCGCTGTCCACCCGGATCGTCGCCCAGTCCCCGATCGGGCTCGCCGTGCTGGACACGAATCTGCGCTACGCCTCGGTCAACCCGGCTCTGGAGCAGATCAACGGGGTCCCGGCGGAGGAGCATCTGGGCCGTACGGTCCGTGAGGTGCTGCCGCTGCTGGACGCCGACGCCATCGAGACCGCCGCGCGCCGGGTCCTGGACTCCGGGAAGCCGGTCGTCGACCAGCCCGCGATCGGCCGTACGCCGGCCGACCCGGACGAGGACCACGCCTGGTCGGTGTCGCTGTACCGGCTGGAGAACGCGCTCGGCACGGTCCTGGGCGTGGCCGTGTCGGTGGTCGACGTCACCGAGCAGTACCGGGCGGGCATCGAGGCAGAGGCCGCGCGGCGCCGCCTCGGCCTGATCGCCGACGCCACCGCCCGGATCGGCACCACGCTCGACCTGGACCGTACGGCCCGTGAGCTCGCCGACGTGGCGGTGCCCGAGCTGGCCGACGTGGCGGCGGTGGATCTGCTGGACGCGGTGGTCCGGGGCCGGCGCAGCACGCTGGGCCCCGCCGAGTCGGCGGTGATCCGGGCGCTGGCGGTGCAGGCCGACGAGGCGCCGGACGCGCTGCGGGCGGCCGACCCGCCCGGTCAGGTGGCCCGGTACGGCCCGGACCGGCTGGTCACCGAGTGCGTGCGCACCGCCCGGCCGGTGATGGTGCCGCAGGTCAAGGACGAGGACCTGCCCCGGATCGCCCGCTCACCGGAGGCGGCCGAACTGCTGGGGCGGGCCGGGGTGCACTCGTATCTGGCCGTACCGCTGATCGCGCGCGGTGAGGTGCTGGGCGCCCTCGATCTCAAGCGCACCCGCAATCCGCTGCCGTTCGACGAGGACGATCTGCTGCTGGCCCGGGAGCTGGCGTCCCGGGCGGCCGTACAGATCGACAACGCCCGCTGGTACCAGAACGCCCGTGACGCCGCGCTGACCCTGCAGCGCAGCCTGCTGCCCAGCCATCCGCCGGTCACCGGCGGTCTCGAGGTCGCCTCCCGCTACCAGCCGGCGGGCGCCACCAGCGAGGTCGGCGGGGACTGGTTCGACGTCATCCCGCTGGACGACGGCAAGACGGCCCTGGTGGTGGGGGACGTCATGGGCAGCGGCATCACGGCGGCGGCCACGATGGGGCGGCTGCGCACGGCGACGAACACGCTGGCCGCCCTGGACCTGGATCCGGCCGTGCTGCTGGAGCACCTCGACCGCATCACCGGCGGGCTCGACCAGGCCATCGCCACCTGTGTGTACGTCGTCCACGACCCCCGTGAGGGCTGCTGCCTGATCGCCAACGCCGGCCATCTGCCGCCGGTGCGGGTGCGGGCCGGCCGCGACCCCGAGCTGCTGGACCTGCCGACCGGGGTGCCACTCGGTGTGGGCGGCGTCGGCTTCTCCACGACCACCGTGGACCTCGAACCGGGCGACCGTCTGGTCCTCTACACCGACGGTCTGGTGGAGACCAGGCGCCACACGCTCGACGAACGTCTCGACCGCCTCCTCACCCTGCTGGACGGCCCCGACCGCCCCCTGGAGGAGGTCTGCGACCTCCTCCTGCGCACCCTGCACGAGCCCGACAACTTCGACGACGTGGCCCTCCTGATCGCCCGCGCGAGGACAGACGGCTGAGCCACCCGGCGCAACGGCGTCACGGCCGGACGCCGATCACCACGTGCGCGTGCTGCTCCTCCGAGACGGCGAGCCGGGTGCGCAGGCCGGCGGAGGTGAACGCGGCGACCGCTGCGGGGGCCTGGTGGTGGCCGGTCTCCGTCAGGAGGCAGCCGCCGGGGGCGAGCCAGTCGGGGGCGCCCTCGGCCACCCTGCGGAGCACGTCGAGGCCGTCGGCGCCGCCGTCGAGGGCGACCAGGGGTTCGTGGTCGCGGGCCTCCGGGGGCAGCAGGCCGATCTCGCCGCTGGGCACGTACGGGACGTTCGCGGCCAGGATGTCGACCCGGCCGCGCAGCGCGCCGGGCAGCGCCTCGAAGAGGTCGCCTCGGTGCACCAGTCCGCCGAGGCCGGCGACATTGCGGCGGGCGCAGCGCACGGCGGCGGGGTCGATGTCGGCGGCGTGCAGTTCGACCGGGCCGAGTCCGGCGGCCAGGGCGGCGCCCACGGCTCCCGAACCGCAGCACAGGTCGACCACCACGGCCGCGTCCGGGGCCTGGGCGAGCGCCTGCGCCACCAGGAACTCGGTGCGGCGCCGGGGGACGAAGACGCCGGGTGCCACGGCGATGCGCAGGCCGCGGAACTCCGCCCAGCCGACGACGAGTTCGAGGGGCAGGCCGGTCACCCGGCGCTCCACCATCGAGGCCACGTGATGCGGGTCGGAGGCGGCGGTGAGGATCAACTCGGCCTCGTCCTCGGCGAAGACGCAGCCGGCGGCGCGCAGCGCGGCCACGACGGAATCGCGGAGGGCGGGTGAGGGTGAGGGAGACGGCATGTGCGGCGGAAGCCTTTCGGGAGCCGAGGGGCGCTCCCCGCGGTCGCCTACGGCCGGCGATCCGCGTCGCTGTCGAGGAGGGAGCACCCGAGCTGACACAGCGGTACAGCGGTAATGGGTCTCACCTCCTTTGAAGGTCCACGGCTGGGTCCGTCCGCAGCCGGACGGCACACTACCCGACGATCTCCCGCGGGGTCGAGCATGATCATTGGCGGGTACGGGCGGTCACCCCGTACGGTTGAACGCGGAATCACTCCTGCTCCAGTCGTCGTCGTAACGGAACACCGATCACGTGAACACCACCCGAGGCTTCACCGGCCGCCCCCGCGTGGAGAATCCCGGCCTGCCGCCCGGCCAGTACGACGCCGGCGACGCATGGCCGGTGCTGTCCGCCGAGGTCACCCCCGACATCGCGCCCGCCGACTGGACCTTCCGCATCGACGGACTGGTGGCCGAGCCGCGCACCTGGGACTGGGAGCAGGCACACCGGCTGCCGGCCTCGCACTACGAGGGCGCGATCCACTGTGTGACGAGCTGGTCGAAGTTCGGCGTGCGGTTCGGCGGGGTCTCCCTGGACGCCTTCCTGGATGTGGTCCGGCCCCATGGCTCGGCCACCCATGTCGTCGCCTACTCGCACACCGGCTACACCACGAATCTCCCGCTCGCGGACGTCACCGGCGGGCGGGCCTGGATCGCCTGGGAGTACGACGGCGAGCCGCTGCCCCCGGAGCACGGCGGGCCGGCGCGGCTGCTGGTGCCGCATCTGTACTTCTGGAAGAGCGCCAAGTGGATCGCGGGTCTGCGCCTCCTGGACCACGACGAGCCGGGCTTCTGGGAGGGCAACGGCTACCACGAGCGCGGCAACCCCTGGGAGGAGCAGCGGTACTCCGGTGACTGAGAGCCTGACGGAAACGGTGAGCGAGACGGCGGGGGCGCCGCGGCAGGGGGGTTTCGTGCCGCCGCCCGTGCGGTTCGCCGTGCCCGGGCGGATCGGGGTGAGCGAACAGGCCGCCTCGGTCTGGCGGACGGCCACCCTGACCGAGATCCGGCGTGAGACGCCGCGCGTGGCGACGTTCCGGTTCGCGGTGCCCGGCTGGCCGGGGCATGTACCCGGCCAGCATCTGATGCTGCGGCTGACCGCCGCGGACGGCTATGTGGCCCAGCGCCACTATTCGATCGCCTCCGCGCCGGACGAGTCGGGGCACATCGAACTGACCCTGGACCATGTGGCGGGCGGTGAGGTCTCGGGCTGGTTCCACACGGTGGCCCGGGTCGGTGACCGGATCGAGGTGCGGGGCCCGCTCAGCGGCTTCTTCGCCTGGCCGGGCGACCGGCCCGCCCTGCTGCTCGGCGCGGGCTCCGGAGTGGTCCCGCTGATGTCGATGGTGCGGCACCACCGGGCCCGTGGCCTGTCCCACCCGCTGCGGATGCTGGTGTCGGCGCGCAGTCCCGAGGACCTCATCTACGCCCAGGAGTTGGGCGAGGAGACGGTGCCCGTCTTCACCCGGAGCGCACCACAGGGTGTGCCGGTCGGCCGTATGGCGGCCGCACATGTGGCGCCGCTCCTGGCCGAACAGCCTCCTGGTGGGTGGGAGGCCTATGTGTGCGGGTCCAACTCCTTCGCCGAGCATGCCTCCAGGCTGCTCGTGGCGGCCGGACAGCCCGTGGACCGCATCCGCATCGAGCGTTTCGGCTGACCCGCGCGCCGAACCGCGCGACCACAACGCCCCCGCGCGACCCCTCCGTTTCGCCCCTGCGACTCCGGGCACCCCGGACGGGGGACCGTGACGGTGAGGGAGGGCGACATGCGAACCCCGGTGTGCGGCCGGCCGTGGCGGCACAGTCCATTGCGGCGCCGGTCGGATGTCGTGGAGGCGTGGACGGTGCTGATCGTGACCGTCCTGCTCAGTGTGGGCGCGCCCCTGGTGGGACTGGCCGCGGCATGGTGGGCCCATGACGAGGCGCGGACGACCGTGTCGCAGCAGCGCGCCGAGCGGCACCGTGTCCGCGCCGAGGTCGTGGGCCTGCCCGCGGCGGCCCGGCCTCAGGCCGGCGGACAGCAGGCGCTCCGGGCCACGGTGCGCTGGACGGAGCCGGGGCAGCAGGCGCAGCGCACCGCCGTCGCCCGGCTCCCGGTCGACGTACGGCAGGGCGACACGATCCACGTGTGGGTGGACTCCCGGGGGCGTACCGTGCCGCCCCCGGCCGACAGCGCCTCCGTGTGGCAGCACAGCGTCGGCATCGGCATCTGGGCGGCGGGCGGCACGGCGGCCGTCGTCCTCCTCGTGCACCGGGGCGTGCGCGGCGTCGCGCTGCGTCGCCGGCTCGCGGAGTGGGAGCGGGCATGGGCCCGTACGGAACCGCAGTGGACGCATCGCGGGGTCTGAACGGACGCCGTCCCCCGGCCGCCACCCGCCCCCCTGAGAGGAAGTGCTTTCTGTGACTCTCACCTGTGAGAACTCCCCTCTCGCTCATGAAGCGAAGAACGCGCGAACTCTGGCGATTCCGCCGAGGACTCACGTACGGTGAGGGCGCCGAACACTGTCTCCTCTGTCTCCTCACCAAGGCGGTCCCGTATGGCCCTGTTCGACCTGCCCCTCGACGAACTGCGCGAGTACCGCAGCGCGTCCACGGCGCCGGAGGACTTCGACGCGTTCTGGTCCAAGACGCTGACGGAGGCACGCGAGCACGACCTGGACGCCCGTTTCGAGCCGGTCGACACCGGCCTGTCCACGGTGGAGGTCTTCGACGCGACGTTCGCCGGGTTCGGCGGTCACCCCGTCAAGGGCTGGCTGACGCTGCCCGCCGGGGCGGACGCCCCACTGCCGCTGGTGGTGGAGTTCATCGGCTACGGCGGTGGCCGCGGGCTGCCCCACGAGCATCTGCTGTGGGCTTCCACGGGCCGGGCGCACTTCGTGATGGACACCCGTGGGCAGGGCAGCGCCTGGGGCGCGGGCGGCGGCACCGCGGACCCGGTGGGCGGGGCACCCGCGTACCCGGGCTTCATGACGCGCGGCATCGACGCCCCGGAGAACTACTACTACCGCCGGGTGTTCACGGACGCGGTGCGGGCGGTGGAGGCGGCGCGTTCGCATCCGCTGGCCGACGCGTCGCGCACCGTGGCCATCGGCGGCAGCCAGGGCGGCGGCATCACGCTGGCGGTGGGCGGACTCGTCCCCGACCTGGCGGGTATCGCGCCGGACGTGCCGTTCCTGTGCGACTTCCCGCGCGCCGCGACTGTGACGGACCGTCACCCGTACCGGGAGATCGGCCTCTATCTCAAGACGCACCGCGGCCGCACCGAGGAGGCCCTGCGCACGCTGTCCTACTTCGACGGCGTGCACTTCGCCGCCCGCGGCCGGGCACCCGCCCTGTTCTCGGCCGCCCTGGAGGACCAGACCTGCCCGCCGTCGACGGTCTTCGCGGCCTTCAACGCCTGGGCGCACGACGACAAGTCGATCGAGGTGTACGACTTCAACGACCACGAGGGGGGCGGCCCGTTCCAGGAGGCGGCCAAGCTGCGCTGGATGCGCGCGTACGCCTGAGCGGGCGGTGGCGTCCTTCCGGCCACGGAGGCCGGGCGCGCATCCGCGGGCTTCCGCCCTGTCCGACCAGTCGGTACGTTCTTGGCTGCCCGGGCCGCGGCGGCGCGGCCCGGGCTTTCCGACGGCCGACGGAGGGCCCCCATGTCCCAGCACGAGACAGACGTCCACGGTCACTGCGACCCGCGCTTCGCCGCGGTGCGGGTGGCGTTCGAGGAGAATTTCCGGGAGCGGGACGAACTGGGTGCCGCGGTGGCGGTCACCGTGGACGGCACGACCGTGGTCGATCTGTGGGGCGGCTGGGCCGACCGGGCCCGCACCCGGCGCTGGGAGCGCGACACCCTGGTCAACGTGTGGTCGACGACCAAGGGCCCGGTGGCGCTGTGCGCGCACATGCTCGCCGACCGGGGGCTGCTCGACCTCGACGCGCCGGTGGCCGCGTACTGGCCGGAGTTCGCCGCCGCGGGCAAGGAGAAGGTGCTGGTGCGCCATCTGCTGTCGCACCGCGCCGGTCTGGCCGGGCTGCGCGAGCCGCACTCTCTCGCACAGCTCTGCGACTGGGAGTTGACCACGCAGCGGCTCGCGGCGACGGAGCCGTGGTGGGAGCCGGGTACGCAGTCCGGGTATCACGCGCTGACCTACGGCCACCTGGTCGGCGAGGTGGTGCGCCGGGTGTCGGGACTGCTGCCCGGGGAGTTCCTGAAGCGGGAGGTGACCGGCCCGCTGGGGGTCGACTTCGCGATCGGCCTGCCGGAGCAGGAGGCCGGCCGGGTGGCCGAGCTGGACCAGCCGCCCGTCCGCAGCAGCGACGAACAGGCCCGCGTGTTCGCCCAGTTGGCGCCCGCCGCGGTCGCGGCGCTGACGAATCCGGGCGTGGGGGCGGCGGGGGCCAACACCCCGGAGTGACGGGCGGCCGAGATACCGGCGGCCAACGGGCACGGCACGGCGCGGGCCGTCGCCGCGCTGTACGGGATCTTCGCCGGGCGCGGCACGTACGACGGGCACCGTTTCCTGTCCCCGGAGGCGGCCGAGCGGGTGCGCGAGGGGCAGGGCAGCTGCCGGGACCTGGTGCTGGGGGTCGGTTTCCCGCACGAGACGGAGGTCGGGCTCGGCCTCTGGCTGAGCGGTGAGAACGGGTCGTACGGCCCGAACCCGCGGGCTTTCGGTCACGACGGCTTCGGCGGTTCCTGCGGTCTCGCCGACCCGGAGGCGGGGGTGTCACTGGGGTACACGATGAACCGGATGGGGCCTCATATCGCCGACGACCCGCGCAAGATGGCGCTGATCGACGCTCTGTACAGCGCTCTGTGAGAGCAGTCCCGTCGCGCTCGTGCCGCCCTGCCGGGCTCCTGTGACGCCGAGGGCCGCCGGATCTGTTTCGGCCGAACTGCCGGACCACCCTTCCCTGCTGGTTTAGACCACTGGTAGATGTGGTGGCGCAATGAGCCCGCACGGCTACGGTACGTCACCAACAGGAGGCGCGGCATGGCCCGCTCCACCCCGCACGCCCATCCGCTCACCGAAGGAGAGCCCCTCTACCGGGGAATCGCGACCAAGTTGCTCGGCGAACTGCGCGACGGCACGATTCCGCCCGGTGAACGGCTGCCGGGCGAACGGCAGTTGGCCGAGCACTTCGGGGTCAGCCGGGAGACGGTCCGGCAGGCCCTGGAGGTGCTGCGCCGCGACGGGCTGGTCGCCACGGACCGGCGGGGCAGCCACGCCACCCTGCCCGGTCTGCCCGTGGAGACGCCGGTCTCGCTCACGTTCCCGGTCGGCGCCCGCAGCGCCGACCGGGGCGCGACGGCACGGACGACCGTCGCGTGGGAGCCCCCGCCGCCCGGTCACGCCGAACGGCTGAGACTGGCACCGGGCCGGCCGACGCTCGTGCACCGCTACTGGTCGGCGTCGGCCGACGGACGCGAGGTGCGCACAGCCGTGTCGTCGTTCTCCGCCGTGGCCCTCGCGGAGGTGGAGGAGCTGGCACGCTACCGTGACCGGGCCGACGGTACGTCCGCGGCGGAGCTGCGGCGTGCCTACGACTGGATGCGGCGGGCGGGGCTGACGCTGCATCACCGTGACACGATCACGCGCATCGCGGAGACGCCTTCGGTGCGGGTCACTCGGCGCGTGCACGATCAGTACGAGCGGCCGTTGGAGATCACCGAGCTGATCGTCGATGCACAGCAGGACGCGTTGGTCTATGAGTTCACGTTGCCGGCGGCGGTCTGAGCCCGCAGCTAGGTCCGGACAGCCACGACCAGGCGGACCCTTGGGCTGCCGTCCTCGCGGTGGCCGAACTCCGGGAGTGGCTGGAGCTCGACGCGGAAGCCGGCCGCGGTCAGTTCCCGGCCCAGGGCGCTGAAGCGGAGCGCTCGGTAGTACATGACGAACGGCGGGCGCCGGACGGCGTTGCGGACCCGCATCGCCGTGTCGAAGCCCAGCAGCATCCAGTACTCCAGCGAGCCCGGCCGGGCCGGGGCGACCACGGGGAAGACGAACCGGCCGCCGGGCCGCAGCACCGAGCGGACCTGGGCGAACAGCTCCGGCCGCTCACGCGGCAGGAAGTGGCCGAACGCCCCGAAGCTGACCACGAGATCGAAGACCGGGCCGAACGGCAGCGCCCGCGCGTCCGCCCGCACCCAGCCGACCGGCGGCCCCTCGGGCCAGGTGCGCCGCCGCGCGACGTCGAGCATGCCCGCGCTGAAGTCGACCCCGGTGACCCGCTCCCGGCACACCCGCGTCAGCACCCCGATGCCCGCACCGGTGCCGCAGCACAGGTCGAGGCCGGCCTCGACGGGGCCCATCCGGTGCAGCGCGGAGGCGGTCGCCTCCAGCACGGAGTCGGGCGTGCGGAAGGGGGTGACGTCGAACTTCGGGGCGAGGAGGTCGTAGCCGCGCTCGACGGAGGACAGCGCCTGGACGGCGAGTTCACGCAGGCTGGGGCCTTCGGGGCTGAACATCGGCTCAGCTTAGAGGGGTGCGTCGGCGCAGCACCGTGAGGACCCGCTCGCACCAGCGCAGATTCTGCTCCTCGAAGGCGATGCCGCCCATCAGCGTGAGATAGGGCCCGATCCGGTCGGCCTCGCGCAGGTACTCCTCCTCGGTGCGCCCGTCCAGCAGGCGGTCGCGTACGCGGGCGTAGCGGTCGAGTTTGCCGCGCGCCCAGGTCATGCGCTCCTCGACGAGGGCCCGGGTCGCCTCGGGGTCGACGCCGTCCATGGCCTGGATCTTGATCAGGAGTTCGTCGCGGATGGCGGTGGGCCTCCTCGGCGGCTCGGCGGCGAAGCCGTCCAGGTCCCTGCGGCCCGCCTCGGTGAGCGAGAACATCCGCTTGTCCGGCCGGCGTTCCTGCCGGACGACGCGGGCCTCGACGAGCCCGTCCCGCGCGAGCCGCTCCAGCTCGCGGTAGAGCTGCTGCGGGGTGGAGGCCCAGAAGTTGGCGAACGACACGTCGAAGATCTTGGACAGCTCGTAGCCCGAGGCCTCGCCCTCCAGAAGGGCGGCGAGGACGGCGTACTTGAGGGACATGTGGACACGGTAACAGCGGGCGACTAATCTCATCCGCACCTATTCAATTAGTTGACTATAGGAGCCGCGATGCGGGCATTCCGTGAGGCCATCGAGGCGGGCGACCTCGACGCCGCCGAGGCGCTGCTGGCCGAGGACGTCGTCTTCACCAGCCCCGTCGTGTTCAAGCCGTACACCGGCAAGCCGATCACCGCGGCGATCCTGCGCGCGGTGGCCGGGGTGTTCGAGGACTTCCGCTACGTGCGCGAGATCAACGACGTGTCAGGCCGTGATCACGCGCTCGTCTTCACCGCACGGGTAGGCGACCGGACGGTCGAGGGCTGCGACTTCATCCACGCCGACGACAGCGGCCGTATCGACCAATTCACCGTGATGGTGCGCCCGTTGTCGGGTGCGCAGGCGCTCGCGGCGGCCATGGGTGCGCAGTTCGAGCGCATCGCGAGCGAAGCACGGGAACGCTCGGCCTGACCTCGCGCGCACCGCTCCCGCCCGCACCGTCCAGGGCCCGCCGGTCTCCACCGGCGGGCCCTCGATGCTCTCCGCGCCGCCGCACCCGGTGCTACAGTGCATGCAGCACTCTATTTTCGCGCGCCCTTTCCCGGGCGCCACAGGTGCCAGTTCCTCTTCGGTTCGCCGATCCGCCCGTCGTCTTCGACCGGGGCCGTCGGCTCTTGTACATCAACCTCGTGAGCAGGGGCTTCTCCGCCCCCGGGGCCTTCGCCCCACGGCCCGAGGTGGTGTTCCTCGCCGCCCGGAGGCGCGTATCCGCCCTCCCCAGCGGTTCATCCCCCTCCCCCTTTCCCACCGCATGTCCCGGTGACCGTCGTCCGAGAAAGGACCGACCTCCATGACCACCACCACGCTCGACCACCCTCCCGTACGGCAGCAGCCGCAGCTCGTCACCGGTGTCCTCGACATCGACGCGGCCGGGAAGGGGCATCTGCGTCCCGTCAGCTGCCTGCCCACACCGTCCGACCCCGCCGTCTCCCCCGCCCTGCTGCGCCGGTACGGCCTGCGCAGGGGCGACCACGTCGAGGGCGTCCTCGGCGACCGGCGCGGCCTGACCGGCATCGCCCGGATCAACGGCCGTACGCCCGGGGCGCCGGACGGCCGGCGGCACTTCCGCGAGCTGACGCCCCTTCACCCGCACGAGCGGCTGCGCCTGGAACACCCCGCGGCCGGGACGGCCGGACGGGTCGTCGATCTGCTCGCGCCCGTCGGCAAGGGCCAGCGCGGGCTGCTCGTGGCCCCGCCCAAGACCGGCAAGACCGTCCTGCTGCAGCAGCTCGCGGCGGCCGTGGCCGGCAACCACCCCGAGTGCCGGCTGATGGTGGTCCTGCTCGACGAGCGGCCCGAGGAGGTCACCGACATGCGGCGCTCCGTGCGCGGCGAGGTGTACGCCTCGACCTTCGACCGGCCGGCGCGGCAGCACATCGCCCTGGCCGAGCTGGTGATCGAGCGGGCCAAGCGGCTGGTCGAGGACGGCGAGGACGTCGTCGTCCTGCTCGACTCGCTCACCCGTCTGTGCCGGGCGTACAACACCGCGGCGTCCTCCGGCGGCCGGACGCTGAGCGGCGGGGTCGACGCGTCCGCGCTGACCGGTCCGAAGCGGTTCTTCGGCGCCGCCCGGCAGGCCGAGGAGGGCGGCTCGCTCACCGTCCTCGCCTCGGCGCTGGTGGAGACCGGTTCGCGTGCCGACGAGTTCTACTTCGAGGAGCTCAAGAGCACCGGCAACATGGAGCTCCGGCTGAGCCGGGAGACCGCGGCCCGGCGGCTGTTCCCCGCGGTGGACATCACCGGTTCCGGCACCCGCCGCGAGGAACTCCTCCTGACCCCGGCCGAGTTGACCGCCGTACGCGGTCTGCGGCGGGTGCTGCAGTCGCGCGACGGACACGCCGCTCTGGAGACCCTGCTGGAGCGGATGCGGGAGACCCCGGACAACGCGACGTTCCTGCGGCGGATCCAGCCCACGCTGCCGGGCGCCTGACACGAGCCGTGGGCGGTGGCCTGACGCCGCCTCGGCTCGCAGCCGGCGGTGCGGCCGCGCGAGGTGGCCGCCCGCGCGGCGCGTGCGGCATCCGGGTGCTCGCGGGCGGCATTCGGCCCGGGCAGCGCGCCGTCCCGGCGGGCCGTTCCTACGTTTGCGGTATGACGATCGGATTTGCTTCGCGGGCTGCCGTGTCCACCTGTGTCGTGTGCGCGGCGGGCCTGCTGGTGCTGGCGCCGGCCGCGGCGACCACCGGACCGGGCGCGGAACCCGGGCCGTCGCCCGGCTCCGGCCCACGGGCTGCGGCCGCGCCCGCGTCCCTGCTGTACCGCGCCGGGACCCATGTGCGCCCGCGCGGCAAGGCGCCCGACGTACCCGATCTGTCGGCCAGGTCCTGGCTGGTGGCCGACGCCCGCAGCGGCGATGTGCTCGCGGCGCACAACGCCCACCGCAGACTGCCGCCCGCCAGCACGCTCAAGACCCTGTTCGCCCTCACCGTGCTGCCCTCCCTGCCGGCCGGCATCCGGCACACCGTCAGCGAGAAGGAACTGCGCGGCGTCGGCCCCGGCAGCAGCCTGGTCGGTGTCGCCGAGGACCGCACCTACCGGGTGGCCGACCTGTGGAACGGGGTCTTCCTCAACTCCGGCAACGACGCCGTGCACGTCCTGGCCGCGCTCAACGGCGGATGGCGCGCCACCGCCGAGCGGATGCAGGCAAAGGCCCGCGCACTGGGCGCCCGCGACACCCGCGTGAAGTCGCCGGACGGCTACGACGCGCCCGGCCAGGTGTCCTCGGCCTTCGACCTCGCGGTGTTCGGCCGGGCCGGGCTGCGAAGCCCCGACTTCGCCCGGTACTGCGCCAGGCTCTCCGCGCGCTTCCCGGCCCGCGACGGCGGCACGTACCCCATCCGCAACACCAACCGGCTGCTCACCGGCGCGGACGACGTGGAGCCCTACCGGGGCCTGATCGGCGTCAAGAACGGCTACACCAGCCACGCCGGTCACACGCTCGTGGCGGCGGCACGCCGGGAGGGGCGCACCCTCGTGGTGAGCGTGATGAATCCCCGGGAGGGCGGCGGGCACGCCGTGTACGAGGAGGCGAGGGAGTTGCTGGACTGGGGCTTCGCGGCGGCCGGCCGGGTCGATCCGGTGGGCTCGCTGGACGCCCTGCGGGCCAGGCCGCTGACGGGACCCGAGGCGGGGGCCGGCCCGACGACGGTTCGCGACCGCGGCGACGGCCGGGGCAACAGGGCGGCATGGGCGATCGCGGGTGCGGCGCTGCTGGGCGGCGCGGGCGTGGGAGTCTTCCTGCGGCTCGCGTGGGGTCCCGTGCCGCCGCGCTGACCACTCACCGGCGCTCAGAACACCGACAGCCCTGTCAGGGTCGTGAAGCGGTCCAGTGCCGTCACCCCCGCCACGGAGTTGCCTCGCTCGTCCAGGCCCGGGCTCCACACGCACAGCGTGCAGCGTCCGGGGACGACGGCGATGATCCCGCCGCCCACCCCGCTCTTGCCGGGCAGGCCCACCCGGTAGGCGAAGTCCCCGGCCGCGTCGTAGGTCCCGCAGGTCAGCATCACGGCGTTGACCTGCTTGGCCTGGCTGCGGGTGAGCAGCCGGGTGCCGTCGGCGCGGATGCCGTGCCGGGCGAGGAAGGAGGTGGCAAGCGCCAGGTCGGCGCAGGACGCGGCGACGGAGCACTGCCGGAAGTACTGGTCGAGCAGGACCGGCACCGGGTTGTCGATGTTGCCGTAGGACGCCATGAAGTGGGCGAGGGCGGCGTTGCGGGCGCCGTGGGCGGACTCGGAGGCGGCGACCTCCTCGTCGAAGGCGAGGTCCGGGTTGCCGCTCTCGGCGCGCAGGAAGGCCAGCAGTTCGCCGGCCGCGTCGCCGCTGCGGGTGTGCAGCCGGTCGGTGACGACGAGGGCGCCCGCGTTGATGAACGGGTTGCGCGGGATGCCGTCCTCGTACTCCAGCTGCACCAGGGAGTTGAACGGGTTGCCGGAGGGCTCGCGGCCCACGTGCTCCCACAGGGCGTCGCCCTCGCGGGCCAGGTCCAGGGCGAGGGTGAACACCTTGGTGACGGACTGCGCCGAGAACGGCTGCCGCCAGTCCCCCACCCCGTAGACGGTGCCGTCCAGCTCGGCGACGGCCATGCCGAAACTTCGGGGATCGCGGGCCGCGAGCGCCGGGATGTAGTCGGCGGGACGGCCACGGCCGGGGGTCCGCGCGATCTCCTCGGCGATGCGCTCCAGTACCGGCTGGAAGGTCATCGACGACGTCATGATCGCCATTGTCCCCCGGGCCCGGCCGGGCCCGGGTACCGGCGGGCCAGGAGCCGGCGCCCTCAGACGTGAACGGCGGCGGGCGGGGCGAGCGCGGGCACCGGACGTATCGCGCCCACCGGCCGGCCGCCACCGAGCAGCGGCCGCCCCGCGAACGCGGCGAGCGCGGCCGGGTCCACACCCGCACGGGCCAGGGCCGCTGCGGCGACCGGGACGCGGGCACGGTCGGCGCCGTCGGCTATCTTCACGGCGACGGCCCGGCCGTCGGGCAGGGCGGCGACCTGGACGCCCTCGAAGCCGTCCTTGGCGAGCAGCCCCGGCACGGCCCGCATCAGCGCGGAGACGTCCCGGCCGGAGCCGGAGGCCATCTCGGGGTGCTGCCGCATCGCGTCGGCGACCCGGGCCTCGGGCGTGCCGGGCGCGGCGGTGACGATCCGTGCGGCGGCGCGGGCGAGGCCGTGCAGGGAGACGGAGAACAGGGGCGCTCCGCAGCCGTCGACCGTCACCTGGGCGATGCGCTGCCCGGTGAGGTCCTCGACGATCTCGGCGATCGCCTGCTGGAGGGGGTGCGCGGGGTCGAGGTAGTCGTCCAGGGACCAGCCGTTCAGCGCGCAGGTGTACAGCATGGCGGCGTGCTTGCCGGAGCAGTTCTGGGCGAGCCGGGACGGCGGCCGGCCCTCGCGCACCCAGGTGTCCCGGACGGCCGCGCCGAACGGCAGGTCCGGGACGTTGCGCAGGCGCTCCTCGGTGAGCCCGGCGGCCGCGAGGATGCTCCGGGTGCCCGCCAGGTGGCGCTCCTCGCCGGAGTGGCTGGCCGCGGCGAGGGACAGCAGCTCCCCGTCCAGCGGGAGTCCGGCCCGCACCATCGCCACGGCCTGGAGCGGCTTGACCGCGGACCGCGGGTGGAAGGCGGCCTCGGCATCGCCCAGCGTGAGTTCGGCGTCGCCGTCGGGGCCGAGGACGACGACGGAACCGTAGTGGACGCCTTCCACCACCCCGCCGCGGACGAGGTGGGCGACGGGGGCGTGGAGGGGCTCGCGGATCGGGGGTGCGTCCGCGGGGAGGGTGCTGTACATCACTGCCTGCTGGTCGTGGGTCGGGGCCGCGCCGGGCGCGCGGCGCGGACGATGTCGGTGAGGGTGCTCTCGACGCGGTCGAGGTGGTGGGTCATGGCCTCGGTGGCGTCGTGTTCCGAGCCGGCGATCAGGGCCTCGACGATCGCGCGGTGCTCGCGGTCGGACTGTGCGCGCCGGCCGCCCAGTTCGTCGAGGAAGGCGGACTGGCGGGCCAGCGCGTCCCTGAGCTCCTCGATGACCCGGCGGAACACCGGGTTCTGGGCGGCCTCGGCCACGGTCAGGTGGAACAAGGTGTCCATCGCGACCCACGCGGTGGTGTCGGTCTCCCGCTCCATGCGGTCCAGCAGGAGGGTCAGACTCTCCAGGTTCTCCGGCGTGCGGCGCAGGGCGGCGTATCCGGCGACCGGGATCTCCACGTGGCGGCGCACCTCCAGCAGGTCGCCGGCCGTGTAGTCGCCGAAGGTGGGCTCCCCTGCGGTGTGCGCGACGACGAAGGTGCCCTTGCCGGTCCGGGACACGGTCAGGCCCATGGTCTGCAGCGCCCGCAGCGCCTCGCGCAGCACGGGCCGGGAGACCTCGAGGGTGCGGCACAGCTCCGCCTCGGAGGGGAGCTTGTCGCCGATCGCGTAGTCGCCGCGCTCGATGGCGCCGCGCAGGTGGGCGAGCACGGCCTCCATCGCACTGACGCGGCGCGGGCCCGGCATCCCACCTGTCTGGCTGTCTGACAGGTTCACGGGAGCGATGGTGCGGGCGACGGGCGGGAGCTGTCAAGACGGACTGTCGGCAGGCGCCGGCCGCCGGGACCGGGACCTCGCACCCGGGGGCGCCTCAGCCCCAGATCGCGCGGCCGAGCGCCACGCCGGCGAAGGCGGCGCCCAGGCCGGCCGCGACGCTCCCGGCGACGTTGGCGGCGGCGTAGAGCCGGGCGCCGGTCTCGGCCAGGCGGAGGGTCTCGTAGGAGAAGGTGGAGTACGTCGTCAGTGCCCCGCACAGGCCCGTGCCGATCAGCAGCTGGAGACCGGGCCCGGCGGCTCCCGCGGCCACGGCGCCGGTGAGCAGGCCGAGGACCGCGCTGCCGGCGACGTTGACGGTGAAGGTCCCCCACGGGAACACCGAGTCGTGCCGGGACTGCACGGCCCGGTCGGTGAGATAGCGCAGCGGAGCGCCGATCACGGCGCCCGCCACGACCAGCACCCAGTTCACGGGGACTCCTCCCCCGCGGCGTCCCGGCCGAGGTACCGGACGACCTCGCACTCGTCGAGGAGCACCAGGCCCTCGGTGACGAGCGGGTCGAGCTGCGGCAGGAAGGCGCGCACCCGCTCCTCGGTGTCGACGACCACGATCGCGACGGGAAGGTCCTCGCTCAGGGACAGCAGCCGGGCCGTGTGGACGAGGGAGGAGGCGCCGAAGCCCTCGATCCCGCGGAACACGCTGGCTCCGGCGAGGCCCGCCGCATGCGCCCGGTGGACGATCTCGGAGTACAGCGGCCGGTGGTGCCAGGTGTCGTTCTCGCCGACGAGGACGGTCAGGCGCAGTGCGCGCCCGGTGAGTCGCGTCATGACGTGCTCCTTGCGACGGCCCTGCCGAGCGCGCGCCGGGTGGCCGCGGCGGCCGACGCCACCGCGGCGAGCGCGGCGAGCGGGGTCGCTGCGAGATACAGCACGGCGGGGCGGACCTGCCCGGCGTCCAGCAGGCGCTGGACGTCCACGGCGTAGGTCGAGAACGTGGTGAAGCCGCCGAGCACGCCGGTGCCGAAGAAGGGCCGCAGCAGGGGATGCGCCGCGCGGAGCTCGGTGATGAGCACCATGAACACACCGATCACGGCGCAGCCGGTGACATTGACCCCCAGGGTGGTCCAGGGGAATCCCGTGGCCTCGGTGGGCCACCACAGGGCGGCGGCGTAGCGTGCGGCGGCCCCCGCTCCCCCGCCGGCGGCGACCGCGGCGACGACCGGTGCCCGGGCACCGCGTGCGGGGCGGGTGCGGTGGGGTGCGGTGGGCGGGGCTGTCATGGGCGTACGTCTCCTACTCGTACTCGCCGGGCGTCCCGGGCTGCGGGCGCGCGTCGTCACAAGCAGGGACCGTCGGCGGCGTGCTGCCGCGGTTCGGGTACGGCGGGCCCCACCGCCGCGCCGCGGGAACGTGCCCGCGGCCGCGACCAGGGTAACGCGCCGGACCGGAGTACCGCCGGGCTGCCTACCAGCCCTTCTCGAAGCGGCGGGCCACCTCGGCGACGCGGACCTCGTCCCGGCGGTAGTGCAGGCGGTCGCCGATCCGGGTGGTGTGCAGCAGGCCGATCGCCGTGAGGAGCCGGAGGTGGGTGAGGGCGACCGGGTGGGGCAGGCCGAACCGGGTGGCGACGGCCTCCGCGGTGGCGCCGGCCTGGGCGCGGCAGGGCTCCTTGAGCCACGTCAGGATGTGCATGCGGGTTCCGTCGACGGGTGTCCTGAGCATGTCGTCCACCTCCGCCCGGGCGTCCTTGCCTCCGGGCCCCTCCACTGTCCCGCACCCTCGCCCTCCGCGTCCCGTAAGTCGGGCAGCTTGTCCGGGACGGAAGCATCCGTGGCCTCGACCTCCCTGGCGGTGAAGGAGGTTGAGGCCGCGAACCGCTCAGCTCACCGGTGCCGGAACCACGCCATCGCGGCGAGCGCCCGATCGTCGTAGCCGAACAGCGCCTGGTTCTCCCAGCCGTTGCCGGAGGAGGGGTCGGCCGGGTCCCAGCCGTTGCCGGTGCGGGCCGTCCAGGTGGCCTCCCAGTAGAAGACGCCGAGCCCGCGCCCGTTCGGCACCGCCTCGACGATGCTCGCCACGTCGTTCATCCAGCGGGCCTGCCCGGCCGGGGTCGCCGGGTAGCCCGGCACCAGCTCCCCGGTGACGTCGATGATGTTCTCGAGCCCGTCCTCGCTGTCCAGACGGAACGGGTAGGCCGTCTCTGCGACGAAGACGGGCCTGCCGTAGCGGCCGGCCGCGTCGTCCAGCGTGGTCTGGAAGTCGGCGAGGGTGCCGTGCCAGTAGCCGTAGTACGACAGGCCGATGGCGTCGAACCGCACACCGTGGGCCACCGCGTTGTCGAACCACCAGCGGGTGCCGTCGAGGTCGCCCCCCTCGGCGAGGTGCAGCGCGACGACGGTGGACGGGTCGACCGCCTTGACCGCGTCGTAGCCGGAGTTGAGCAGACCGGCGAGTTGCGCCCAGTTCTCGGTGCGGCCCTCGTCCCACAGCATGCCGCCGTTGATCTCGTTGCCGATCTGGACCATGTCGGCGGTGGTGCCCTGCGCCTCGAGGGCGGCGAGGACGTCGTGGGTGTGGCGGTGGACGTCCTTCTTCAGCTGCTCGTAGCCGTGGCCCGACCAGGCGGCGGGCTTGGTCTGCTTGCCGGGGTCGGCCCAGGAGTCGGAGTAGTGGAAGTCGACCAGCAGCTTCATGCCCTGCGCCTTGATCCGCTCGGCCATCGCCAGGACGCGGGCCTTGTCGTTGTAGCCGTCGGCCGGGTTCACCCAGACCTTCAGGCGGGCGTAGTTCATGCCGGCGGACCTCAGGACGGCCACCGCGTCGCCCCTGCCGCCCGAGGCGGTCCGGTACACGCCGCCCATGGCCTCGCTCTTGGGCAGGGAGGAGATGTCGGCGCCCTTGACCGGCAGACCGGACGTACCGCGCGTCAGGGTCAGATCGTCGACATTGATCCAGTTGCCGGCGTTCGCGTCGCTGTTGACGCTGATGGTGCACTCGTTCTTCGCGACCTGGACCGGCACGACGACACGGATCCACCCGCTGGCGGACACGGGCAGATCGGTGCGCTGTTCGGGACCGCCGCAGTTCCTGAGCGCGATGTAGGCGGCCTTCTGGCCGCCGCCCGAGCGGACCCAGGCTGTGAGCCGGTAGTCGCCGTTGGCCAGTCCGGACAGGTACTGGTACGTCTCCACCTTGTAGGCAGCGGACGCCCAATGGGACAGCCTGTGACTGCCGCTGCGTCCGCCCGCCTCCGTGTACGAGGCGCCGGTGTCGCCGTCCTCGGACCAACCGCTCGGGGTCGCGGCGCCCGACCCGTCCGCCTCGAAGCCGCCGTTGGTCAGCGTGCTCGCGGCGGCCGCGTTCTGTGCGGGCAGGGCGGTGAGGGCGAGGCCCGCGAGGAGCGGCGGGAGCAGGGCCGTGATGGTGCGTCTGGGATGGAACATCGTCGTCCGTCGTCCCTTCGACGTGGTGGAGGGGGATGCTCAGCCGTCGAGCCGGACGACCCGGACGGCTCCGGCGGGGACCGCGAGGCGGCCCGCGACGCTTTCACCGGTCAGCAGCTCGGTGCCGGGGGTGTCCAGCGGCACCTTGGCGTCGGTGGCGGTGTGGTTGATCGCGAACAGGAAGGTGCCCGACTCGCCGGTGCGGCGGACCACCTCGACGTCGCGGGGCAGGTCGGCGCGCGGGGCGGTCCGGGAGTCCTCGATCGCCCAGCCGAGGAGGGTGCCCAGGCCCTCGGCGCCGAGGCGGGTGGAGACGTACCAGGCGGTGCCGTCGCCGAGGCGGTGCCGGGTGACGGCCGGACGGCCGGCGGTGAGCCCGTCGGCGTACGTCCAGACGGTCTCGGCACCGCGCGGGACGACGAACTCCGTCCACACGTCGGCGTCCAGCTCGGAGCCGTCGGGACCGGTCAGCCGGACCCGCTCGCCCGCGAGGAGCGGGGAGAACT
Source organism: Streptomyces sp. NPDC052012 (assembly GCF_040689265.1). Lineage (NCBI taxonomy): Bacteria > Bacillati > Actinomycetota > Actinomycetes > Kitasatosporales > Streptomycetaceae > Streptomyces > Streptomyces sp. NPDC052012. The sequence continues at coordinate 381,383 of NZ_JBFAXA010000002.1, read as the reverse complement.
CCTCGACGGTCAGGCCGAGGACCTCGCGCAGGGCGCCCGGGTAGGGGCCCTCGTGCACGGCGTCGTGCTCGTCGACGATGCCGGAGAAGTACGACACGACGAGCGTGCCGCCGTTGTCGACGTAACGGCGGAGGTTGTCCCCGGCCGCCTCGGTCATCAGGTACAGCGCGGGCACGACGACCAGGGGATAGGGCGACAGGTCGGCTTCCGGGTGGGCGAAGTCGACGGTGAGGTGGCGGTCGTAGAGGGCCTCGTAGAAGGCGTCGGCGCGTTCGCGCGCGTCGTGGTCCCGGCTGGGCCGCCAGTCGAGGTTCTGCGCCCACCAGGACTGCCAGTCCCACAGCACGGCCACGTCGGCCTGGGTGCGGGTGCCGCGCAGAGGGGCCAACGCATCGACGGCGGCGCCGAGTTCGACGACCTCACGCCAGACGCGGGTCCCGGTGCCGCCGTGCGGCAGCATCGCGGAGTGGAACTTCTCGGCGCCGCGCCGGGACTGGCGCCACTGGAAGAACATCGCGCCGTCGGACCCGCGGGCCACGTGCGCGAGGGAGTTGCGGGCCATCTGGCCCGGGGCCTTGGCGGGGTTGCGGGGCTGCCAGTTGACGCCCGAGGTGGAGTGTTCGAGCAGCAGCCAGGGCGCGCCGCCCGCGACGGAGCGGGTGAGGTCGGCGGCCATGGCGAGATTGACGTGGGTACGGCGGCCGTCGGTGATCAGGTAGTGGTCGTTGGTGACGAGGTCGACCTCGCGGCCCCAGGCCCAGTAGTCGACGGAGTCGCACTGGCTGAGGGCGGTCATGAAGTTGGTGGTGACCGGGACGCCGGGTGACAGGCGGTGCAGGATGTCCCGCTCGGCACGGAAGTTCTCGCGCATGGTGGCGTCGGCGAACCGCTTGTAGTCCAGCGCCTGGGCGGGGTTGCCGGCGGTCGGGGTGACGCGCGGCGGGTCGATCTCCTCCAGGGAGGCGTAGCGCTGGCCCCAGAAGGCCGTGCCCCAGGCCTCGTTGACGGCGTCGACCGTGCCGTAGGTGTCCTGGAGCCAGCGGCGGAAGTGGGCGGCGCAGGAGTCGCAGTAGCAGGCCGAGACGGGGACGCCGTACTCGTTGTGGACGTGCCACATCGCCAGCGCGGGGTGGTCGCCGTAGCGTTCGGCGAGCCTGGTGGTGATGGTCGCGGCGGCGGCGCGGTAGTCGGCGTTGCTGTGGCAGATCGCGCCGCGGGAGCCGAACGCGAGGCGCACGCCCTGCGCGGTGACGGGCAGCGCCTCGGGGTGGGCGCGGTAGAACCAGGCCGGCGGTGCCACGGTGGGCGTGCCGAGGTCGACGCGGATGCCGTGCTCGTGCAGCAGGTCCAGGACGCGGTCGAGCCAGCCGAAGTCGTATACGCCGGGTGCGGGCTCCAGCAGGGCCCAGGAGAAGATGCCGACGCTGACCATCGTCACCCCGGCCTCCCGCATCAGCCGGACGTCCTCGTGCCAGACGGCCTCCGGCCACTGCTCGGGGTTGTAGTCCCCACCGAAGGCGAGCCCGGTGAGGCCCCTGGGGGTGGTCTCCGGCATGGATGCTCCCGCTTAGTCGATCGATTGTGAACGTACACACACCGCTGCGGTGCTGTGAGCCCAACATAACCGCACAGCAACAACCATTGACAAGTGTCCGGGATGTTTCTCTACTGTGAACGCTCACAGAAGCAGCGCGAGCGCCCCGGAGGCGAGCCGCGCACAGCAGGGCAGCAGGTCTCCGCAGCAGGCGGGGACCCCAGGTCAGGGGAGTCATCCATGCCGTACACGAAGCGTCGTCGCCTCGTGAGTTCCGCCGTCGCCGTCGCGCTCGGCGCCTCCGCACTCGCCGCCTGCGGCTCGTCGTCGGACGACGACGGCGGGGCACGGTCCGGCCCGGTCTCGTTGACGTACTGGACGTGGGCGCCCGGCATGGACAAGGTCGTCGACCTGTGGAACAAGGGGCCGGGCAAGGAGCAGCAGATCACCGTCACGGTGAAGAAGCAGGCCTCCGGCGACACTCTGGTCACCAAGATCCTCACCGCGCACAAGGCCGGCAAGGCGCCCGACCTGGTGCAGGCGGAGTACCAGGCGCTGCCCACCCTCGTCAGCAATGACGCCCTGGCCGACATATCCGGCGAGGTGGGGGACGCGAAGAGCAAGTTCGCCGGGGGCGTCTGGCAGCAGACCACGCTCGGCACGGACGCGGTCTACGCGGTCCCGCAGGACATCGGGCCGATGATGTTCTACTACCGCGAGGACCTGTTCAAGAAGTACGGCCTGACCGTCCCCAAGACCTGGGAGGACTTCGCCGAGACCGCGCGGAAGCTGAAGAAGGCCGCCCCCGACAAGGATCTGACCACCTTCGCCGCCAGCGAGGCCGGGCAGTTCGCGGGCCTCGCCCAGCAGGCCGGCGCACAGTGGTGGACCGCCTCCGGCGACAAGTGGAAGGTCGCGATCGACGACGACGCCACCAAGAAGGTCGCCGGCTTCTGGGGCGGGCTGGTGAAGGAGGGCGCGATCGACGACCAGCCGATGTACACCCCGGCCTGGAACAAGGCGCTCAACACCGGCCAGCAGATCGCCTGGGTCAGCGCGGTGTGGGCGCCGGGCACGCTGACCACGGCCGCCCCCGACACCAAGGGCAAGTGGGCGATGGCCCCGCTCCCCCAGTGGACGGCGGGCGAGCAGCGCACCGGCAGCTGGGGCGGCTCCTCCACGGCCGTCACCACCGATTCCGAGCACCAGGACGCCGCCGCGAAGTTCGCCGCCTGGCTGAACACCGACGGCGACGCGCTGACCGCGCTGGCCAAGGAGAGCGGCATCTACCCCGCCTCCACGGCGGCGCAGACCTCCGGTGCCTTCAGCGAGCCGCCGGCCTACTTCTCCAACCAGCCCGACTTCTACGAGAAGGCGGCCGAGATCGCCGCGACCACGGCCCCGTCCGCCTGGGGGCCGAACGTCAACGTCGCCTACACCGCGTACAAGGACGCCTTCGGCAAGGCCGCGAAGAACAAGTCGGACTTCGTCGCCGCGCTGAACACCGTGCAGGAGGCGACGGTGGCGGACCTCAAGAAGCAGGGCTTCGGGGTCGCGCAGTGAAATCCGCGGCACGCCGGGGGTCGCACGGGGCCGGGAAGGCCCCGTACGCCCACCCGTCTCCCACCACCACCCTGGAACGAGCGCTTCGCGCCCCCTACTTCTTCCTCCTCCCCGCGACGGTCCTGTTCCTCCTGTTCTTCGCGCTGCCCATCGGGTACGCGGTCTGGCTCAGCTTCCGCAAGGTGGAGGTCTCCGGGCTCGGGCTGGGGGCGGGCGCCCGTACCGAGGTGTGGGCCGGAATGCAGAACTACACCGACGCCCTCTCCGACAGCGAGCTGCTGGACGGTGCGCTGCGCGTGCTCGGCTACGGCTGCATCGTGGTGCCGGTGATGCTGGGTCTGGCCCTGCTGTTCGCGCTGATGCTGGACTCCGAGAAGGTGCGTCTGGCGCCCTTCACCCGGCTCGCGATCTTCCTGCCGTACGCCATCCCGGGCGTGGTGGCGGCACTGCTGTGGGGCTTTCTGTATCTTCCGGACGTCAGCCCCTTCTACTTCGTCCTCGACCGGCTCGGCCTGCCGCAGCCCGACCTGCTGGACGGCGGCCCGCTGTATCTGGCCCTGTCGAACATCGCGGTGTGGGGCGGCACCGGCTTCAACATGATCGTCATCTACACCGCGCTGCGGGCCATTCCGGCCGAGGTGTACGAGGCGGCGAAGCTGGACGGCGCCACCCCGCTGCAGATCGCCCTGCGCATCAAGATCCCGATGGTGGCGCCGTCACTGGTGCTCACCTTCTTCTTCTCGATCATCGCGACATTGCAGGTGTTCAGCGAGCCGACGACCCTCAAGCCGCTCACCAACTCCGTGTCCACCACCTGGAGTCCGCTGATGAAGGTCTACCAGGACGCCTTCGGCAACGGCGACATCCACGCGGCCGCCGCGCAGGCGACGCTCATCGCGCTCGCCACGCTGCTGCTGTCCTTCGGCTTCCTGCGGGCCGCCAACCGACGCAACCGGCAGGAGGCGACCCGATGAGCACCGTTGCCCTGGCCGGGCCGGAGGCCCGCGCCACGCAGACCGCCCAGGGACCGCGGCGGCGCCGCCGGATCGCCCTGGTCCCCACCCTCACCCTGCTGCTCGGCGCGCTGTACTGTCTGCTGCCGGTCGCCTGGGTGATCATCGCGTCCACCAAGTCCGGCAGCGAGCTGTTCTCCACCTTCACGTTCTGGCCGGGCACCGGCTTCGCCGGCAACCTCTCCGACCTCAGCGCCTACCGCGACGGCGTCTACTGGCAGTGGATGGGCAACTCCGCCCTCTACGCCGGGCTCGGCGCGCTGCTGTCGACGTGCGTGTCGGCGGTCAGCGGCTACGCGCTGGCGGTCTACCGCTTCCGGGGCCGCGAGACGCTGTTCAACGTGCTGCTCGCGGGCGTGCTGATGCCGCCGGTGATCCTCGCGATCCCGCAGTACCTGCTGCTCGCGGAGGCCGATCTGACCGACTCGTACCTGTCGGTGCTGCTGCCGCAGATCCTCTCCCCGTACGGCGTCTACCTCGCGCGGATCTACGCCGCCGCGGCTGTGCCGTCGGACGTGGTGGAGGCCGGGCGGATGGACGGGGCGGGCGAGTGGCGGATCTTCACCCGGGTCGCGCTGCCGATGATGGTCCCCGGGCTGGTGACGGTGTTCCTGTTCCAGTTCGTGGCGATCTGGAACAACTTCCTGCTGCCGTACATCATGCTCAGCGACGACGAGAAGTTCCCGATCACGCTCGGTCTGCACACGCTGCTCGAACAGGGTGCCAACACCCCCGCGCTGTACACGCTGGTGATCACGGGCGCACTGCTCGCGGTGCTCCCGCTGGTGGCGCTGTTCCTGGTCGTGCAGCGCTTCTGGAGCCTGGATCTGCTGTCCGGGGCCGTAAAGTCATGACCATGAGCAACACGGGGGGCAGGCGCAGGCCGCCGACGATCCACGACGTGGCGCGCGAGGCAGGGGTCTCGCGCGGCACGGTCTCGCGCGTGCTCAACGGCGGCCACTACGTCAGTCCGGCCGCGGCGGAGGCGGTCAACGCCGCGATCCGCAAGACCGGTTACGTCGTCAACCGGCACGCCCGTTCGCTGATCACCGGCCGGTCGGACTCGGTGGGCTTCCTGCTGACGGAGCCTCAGGAGCGGTTCTTCGAGGACCCCAACTTCAACGTCCTGCTCCGCGGCTGCACGCAGGCGCTCGCGGCGCACGACATTCCGCTGCTGCTGATGCTGGCCGGCACGCAGGACGAGCGGCGGCGCATCACCCGGTACATCACCGCCGGGCACGTCGACGGGGTGCTGCTGGTCTCCAGCCACTCGGGCGACCCGGTGGCCGAGGAGCTGCGCGCGGCGGGGGTGCCGCTGGTCGCCTGCGGCAAGCCGATCGGGCTGGGCTCGAAGGTGAGTTACGTGGCCGCGGACGACCGGGACGGTGCGCGGGACATGGTGCGCCATCTGCTGGCGCTGGGCCGGCGGCGGATCGGTGTGGTGACCGGCCCGCTGGACACCCCGGGCGGTGTCGAGCGCCTGGCCGGCTACAAGGAGGTGCTGAGCGAGGCCGGGGTGGAGATCGACCAGCGGCTGATCGTCTCCGGGGACTACAGCCGCGCCAGCGGTGAGTCGGGCGCCGAGCGGCTGCTGGCGCAGGCCCCGGACATGGACGCGGTGTTCGTCGCCTCCGACCTGATGGCGCAGGGTGTGCTGACGGCCCTGCACCGGGCGGGGCGGCGCGTGCCGGAGGACGTCGCGGTCGGCGGCTTCGACGACTCCCCCGCCGCCGTCGCCGCCCGTCCCGAGCTGACCACGATCCGTCAGCCGTGGGACCGCATCAGCAGCGAGATGGTGCGCGTGCTGCTGGCCCAGATCGGCGGCGAGGATCCTGCGGCGGTGATCCTGCCGACGGAGCTGGTACGGCGGGAGTCGACGTAGGGCCCGGGGACAGACCCGGAGCCCGATTCGATGCGCGTTCATTCAATGTCGAACAAGTGTTACCGTTCGAGTATGGCAGCGCACACCACCGGCACACGGCTCGAGGAACGGTGGCGGGAGATCCTCGCGGTCCATGCCCGCACCCTGGGCGAGATCGACCGCGCGCTGCATCCGCACGGGCTCGGCGCCTCGGACTTCGAGGTGCTCGATCTGCTCGTGGCCGCCACGCCCGGGGAGGGCGAGCAGTGCCGGGTGCAGAACCTGGTGGGCCGCGTGCATCTCAGCCAGAGCGCGCTGTCCCGGCTCATCGCCCGGCTGGAGAAGGACGGCCTGGTCACGCGCAGCATCTGCGCGGAGGACCGGCGCGGGGTGTATGTGGCGCTCACACCGAAGGGCCGCGCGCTGCACGCGGAGGTGCTCCCCCTGCAGCGCGCGGCCCTGGCCCGCGCGCTGGGCGAGTGGGCGTAGCGGCGTCGGTCCGTCAGCCCTGCGGCCGGGCCAGCAGCGTGCGCACCCCCTCCGAGGTGAGAGTCAGCCGGTGCTCGGAACTGCCGTCGATGGTGAGGAACAGGTCCTCGGCCGGCCACTGTGCGGCCAGTGCGCCGAGCGGCACCAGACGGTAGCGGGAGACGAAGGGCAGCAGCCCGGCCATCTCCAGCTCCGAGGTGAACACGGGCACCACATGGGTGCCGCCGGGCTGCTCCAGCACCGGCAGCGCCACCGCGCCGGGGTCGGCGGCCTCCTCGTCGGCCGCGTCGTCGGGCACGGGGATCAGGACGTCGCTGTTGGCCAGGGCGTCCAGCGCCGCCGCGTTCTCGGTGTTCTCGGCGAGGGCGTCCAGAGCCTGCTGGGCGGGCGTCGGGGCATTGTTCTCGTGCGCGGGAGTTTCCATGGCGTTTTCCCAGGTAGCGGCGGTCGTGCGGCCCACCCGGGACAAGATCCGCCCCGGGCGCAGTGCTGCACGCGTACCCGATCGCCCCGCGCGCAATCATGCGGGTTCACCGAGCAGCCCCCGTCTCCCCCGCGGCCGGAGAGGGACCCCCTCAGAAGCCGTGCGCGCGCATGGCTATCATATGAGCGCCGTCTAGCTCGAAAGATGATCCTGTGACTGTCAACGAAGACTCGTTCACCAACTGGAAGCACCGCGAGGAGATCGCGGAGTCGATGATCCCGATCATCGGGAAGCTGCACCGCGAGCGGGACGTCACCGTCCTGCTGCACAGCCGCTCCTTGGTGAACAAGTCGGTGGTCAGCATCCTCAAGGCCCACCGCTTCGCCCGGCAGATCGCCGGAAAGGAGCTCTCGGTCACCGAGACGCTGCCGTTCCTCCAGGCGCTCACCACGCTCGACCTCGGTCCGTCCCAGATCGACATCGGCATGCTGGCCGCGACCTACAAGGCCGACGACCGCGGGCTGTCCGTGGAGGCGTTCACCGCCGAGGCCGTCGCCGGTGCCACCGGCGCCAACAAGATCGAGCGCGGCGAGGGCCGTGACGTCGTCCTCTACGGCTTCGGCCGCATCGGCCGGCTCGTGGCCCGGCTGCTGATCGAGAAGTCCGGCTCCGGCAACGGGCTGCGGCTGCGCGCCATCGTCGTCCGGGGCGGTGGCGATCAGGACATCGTCAAGCGTGCCTCGCTGCTGCGCCGGGACTCGATCCACGGCCAGTTCCAGGGCACCATCACCGTCGACGAGGCGAACAGCACCATCGTCGCCAACGGCAACGAGATCAAGGTGATCTACGCCGACGACCCGACGAAGGTCGACTACACGGCGTACGGCATCAAGAACGCCATCCTCATCGACAACACCGGCAAGTGGCGCGACCGCGAGGGCCTGTCCAAGCACCTGCGCCCCGGCATCGACAAGGTCGTGCTGACCGCGCCGGGCAAGGGCGACGTCCCCAACATCGTGCACGGCGTCAACCACGACACGATCAAGCCGGACGAGCAGATCCTGTCCTGCGCGTCGTGCACCACCAACGCCATCGTCCCGCCGCTGAAGGCGATGGACGACGAGTTCGGTGTGCTGCGCGGCCACGTGGAGACCGTCCACTCGTTCACCAACGACCAGAACCTGCTGGACAACTACCACAAGTCCGAGCGCCGCGGCCGCAGCGCGCCGCTGAACATGGTCATCACCGAGACCGGTGCCGCCTCGGCCGTCGCCAAGGCGCTGCCCGACCTCAAGGCGAAGATCACGGGCAGCTCGATCCGCGTGCCGGTGCCGGACGTCTCGATCGCCATCCTCAACCTCCAGCTCGCCCGCGAGACCGACCGCCAGGAGGTCCTCGACTACCTGCGCGACGTGTCGCTGACCTCGCCGCTGCGCCGCCAGATCGACTTCATCAGCGCCCCCGACGCGGTCTCCAGCGACTTCATCGGCTCGCGCCACGCCTCGATCGTCGACGCCGGCGCGCTGAAGGTCGACGGCGACAACGCGATCCTCTACCTGTGGTACGACAACGAGTTCGGCTACTCCTGCCAGGTCGTCCGGGTCGTGCAGTACGTCTCCGGGGTGGAGTACCCGACCTACCCGGCGCCGGCGGTCTGACGCACCCCGGAAGAAGCTGAGAGGGGCAGATCGGTAACGATCGTCCGCTCCGGGTTGCCCGGTGCCGAAGGGTTCCTAGTCTGCGGGCATGCCCCTCTTCAGCAGTCGCACGACCAGACGTCCCCGTATCGCCCCCGCGCTCGACGACGCCGTCCTGGCACGCGTCCTGCGGCAGTTGAGCAAGCGCGGAGGGGAGAGCAGGGCGCTGGACATCGCGCTGTTGTCCTCGGTGCTGGAGGAGACCGGGGACGACTGGGACCGCCGCAACCACCGGGTGTCCGTCCTGGCCGAGGCGACCGCCGGCACGGGGATCTCCTCGGCCTGGGTGGACCGGGAGCCGGACAGCGCGGACGCGCTGGTGTTCCACGGCCGGGTCGCCCTGGCGCGGGGGCTGCACGAGCGGCGTCTGAGGGACGTGCGGCAGGTGGTGCAGGACTGCCGCCGGGCGAGCGAGCTGAGCCCGGCGGATCCGCTGCCCTGGGTGACGCTGCTCGGCGTGGCGCGGATCGAGCGGTACGGGCAGAACGACGTCAACGCGATCTGGCGGGAGGCCACCGCCCGCGACCGCTGGCACCGCGAGGCGTATCTGCAGATGCTCGCCTATCTCTCGCCCGAGGAGGGCGGATCGAGCGCGGCCGTCCTCGACTTCCTCGACGTGGTGCGCGCGTACATACCGGCCAACGCGCCCTGCGCGGCCGTCGAACTGACGGCCGCCGTGCGGCAGTACCAGGGGCTGCTGGCGCAGGGCGGGGTGCGGGCCATGACGGCGGGCCAGCTGTGGGACGGCGGGCAGCTCGCCACCGCGCTGGAACAGGCCGCCGCGCTGTGGCCGAAGCCGGGCTTCTTCCAGCACGCGGCGATCCAGGCCGACCTCAACATGCTGGCGTACGCCCTGTGCGCGGCCGGGCGCGCCGCCGACGCGCACCCCGTGTTCCAGGTGCTCCAGGGCACGGTGACGCCGTGGCCGTGGCACACCGAGGGGGACGCCGTCCAGGTGTTCGAGCAGTACCGCGCCAAGGCGGAACGCGGACGGCAGGGCGGGGTCGGGATGTGAGCGACACCGCCCTGCCGGGTCCCGCCGGTCGCCGCGGTCCGGGTCAGGCGCGGGACAGGATCGTCTGCACGGCCTCGCGCAGGGTGCGCAGCGTGTCCGGTGTGCGGTGCTCGCAACGCCAGGCGACAAAGCCGTCGGGGCGCACCAGGACCGCGCCGTCCGCGCCCACGCCGTGCGCCTGCGCCCAGTCCTGGTCGCCCTCGGGGGCCAGTTCCGCCTCCGGGCCGCGCCCGATGCGATAGGAGTCCAGCGGCGCGCCCAGCTCCTTGGCGACCTGCTTGGCCGCGGTGTGCCAGGCGAAGCCCGCGTCCGCGGAGCTGAGCAGCACCAGGTGCCGTTCGTACAGGTCGAGGGTGGAGATCCGGGTGCCGGCGCGGTCCAGCCACAGGTGCGGCGCCCGGCTGCCCGGCTCACCCTTCAGGGCCAGCGCGTCCGGGACGACGGGGGTCGCCGGGTCGGCGCCCAGCACCGCGCCGCGCGGGTAGCGGTACCCGAGGGCCACGTTGAGGATGCCGCCCCGCTTGCCCGGTCCGCCCGCTCCCTCGGCCGGGGTGTAGCCGGGGTGGCTGTGCTCGACCGAGCGGGTCGAGGCACGGGCGCTGGTGGCCTCGGCGACCGGCCGGCGTTCGGCGTCGTAGGAGGCGAGCAGGCCGGGCCCGGCCCAGCCGCCCAGCACGGCGGACAGCTTCCAGGCGAGGTTGTGCGCGTCCTGGATGCCGGTGTTGGAGCCGAACGCCCCCGTGGGTGACATCTCGTGGGCCGAGTCGCCGGCCAGGAAGACCCTGCCGTCGGCGTAGCGTTCGGCGACCCGCTCGGCGGCGTGCCAGGCGGCCCGGCCGGTGATCGTGACGTCCAGATCGGGCACCCCGACGGCCCGCCGGATGTGCTCGGCGCACCGCTCGTCGGTGAACTCCTCGAGCAGCTCGCCGCGTTCGGGATGCCAGGGCGCGTGGAACACCCAGTGCTCCTCGTTGTCCACCGGCAGCAGCGCGCCGTCGGCGTCCGGGCTGGTCAGGTAGCAGACGATGAACCGCCGGTCGCCGACGACAGCGGCCAGGTCGCGGGAGGTGAAGGTGACGCTCACGTTGTGGAACAGGTCGCCGGGGCCGCTCTGACCGATGCCGAGCCGTTCCCGGACGGGGCTGCGCGGGCCGTCCGCGGCCACCAGGTAGTCGGCCCTGATGGTGGTGTGCTCGCCCGTCTCCCGGCTCTTGACCAGGGCCGTCACCCCGTCGGGGTCCTGGTCGAACGACATCATCTCGGTGGCGAACCGCAGGTCGCCGCCGAGTTCCCGGGCGCTGTCCAGCAGCACCGGTTCGAGGTCGTTCTGGCTGCACAGGCACCAGCTGCTGGGGCTGAACCGGGCGAGCCCGCCACCGGGGTCGATCTCGCGGAACAGCCACTCTCCGGCGTCGCCCACCAGGGTCGGCGTCTGCAGGATGCCGTGGTTGTCCGCCAGCACGGACGCGGCCTGCCGGATGCGCCCCTCGACGCCGGCCGTCCGGAACACCTCCATGGTGCGCACGTTGTTGCCGCGTCCGCGGGGATGGATCGAGGTGCCGGCGTGCCGTTCCACGAGGGTGTGCGGCACCCCCAGACGCCCCAGGAAAAGGGACATGGACAGGCCCACCAGTGAGCCGCCGACGATGAGCACGGGCGTACGGTGACCGTTCTCGCCGGCCTCTTCCACTCGGTTCATTGAAACGCCTCCAGCGTCGCGTGCGACGGGCTTGGGAAGGGACTCACATTGCATCCCCGGTGCGGGCCCGTTCGCGTCCTGGCGGCACCCGGTTGACGCACGGTTCACCCACCTGCCCCGTGGCGCTCGCGCAGCCCGCGGGGCCCGCCGACCATCGACTCATGGCGACCCCGGCCCTTCGGACACCGCGGTCGTTCCTGACCTTCCGTGACGAACATCCGCAAGGACTTCCGCACGGACTTCTGTGAGAAGAGGAGAGGTGCGCCGGATGACCATGTCGGGACGCATAGCGCAGTCGGCCTTCGACGGTTCCAGGCTGCGGGTGATCCTGCTGCTCGACCTGTACGAGGGAGCCCAGGAGCAGTTCCTCGACGCGTACGAGCACATGCGCAACAAGGTCGCGTCCGTCCCCGGTCACATCAGTGACCAGCTCTGCCAGTCGATCGAGAACCCCTCGCAGTGGCTGATCACCAGCGAATGGGAGAGCGCCCCGCCGTTCCTCGCCTGGGTGAACAGCGAGGAGCACGTGGAGACCGTCCGGCCGATGCACAACTGCGTCCGGGACACCCGCTCCATGCGGTACAGCATCCTGCGCGAGACCCTCCCCGAGCGGCCCCTGACCCCCGAGCGGGCGCAGGCGGGCCTGCAGGCGGCGGTCCGGGTCGGCGACGGAGTGGCGCGCCACGCGCTCACCTTCACCGTCAAGCCCGGCTCCGAGTCCAAGGTCGCCGAGCTGCTGGCCGGCTACCGGTCCCCCAAGGCACAGGTCGACGACACCACCCGGCTGCGCCGCACCTCCCTGTTCATGCACGGCAACCGCGTCGTGCGGGCCGTGGAGGTGGAGGGCGACCTGCTCGCGGCACTGCGCCACGTCGCCCGTCAGCCGGAGGTGCGGGCCGTCGAGGAGGCCATCAACCCCTATCTGGAACAGGACCGGGACCTGACCGACCCGGACTCCGCGCGGGTGTTCTTCACCCGTGCCGCGCTCCCGGCCGTGCACCACGTGGTGCAGGGCGGCCCGGAGCCCGCCGGTCTGCGCCGGCACATGCTGTACTACCCGGCCGTGACCGGCCGCGGCATGGATCTGGCCCGGTTCCTCGCCCACCAGGACGAGGCGGCGGCCGACGACCCGGACAGCCCGGTGTACGCGAGCACCGTCTTCCAGCGCGACGACATCGTCGTCCGCCTGATCGACGTCACCCGCGACCTCGACCTCGACATCCCGGCCGCCCTCGGCATCAAGGGCCCCGGCAAGGCGGCCGAGCTGGAACGGCTGCTGGACGGCGCCGCGATCGGCGTCGAGGGCTCCCTCGACGCGGAGCGCACCCTCAACCGGCTCCTGTCGCACGCCGACATGATGCCCGTCACCGACCGCAGCTCGGCGGACTCCTGACGGTCAACCGCGGTGACGTCCGCGGCCCGCAGCGCCCGGACGTCACCGGCACACCCGGAGGTATCAACCATGTCCAAGCAGCATCCACGCATCGTGGACCTGAGCGAGACGGAACCCAACCGACGGCGCGGAGGTGACCTCAGGACCCTGCTCACCCCGGCCACGGTGGGCTCCACCAGTGGCTTCATGGGCCTGGCGATCATCCAGCCCGGTGAGCGCATCGCCGAGCACTACCACCCGTACTCCGAGGAGTTCGTGTACGTCGTCAGCGGCGCGCTCGAGGTCGACCTGGACGGTGAGCCGTTCGCGCTCCGCGCCGACCAGGGCCTGATGATCCCCGTCGACATGCGGCACCGCTTCCGCAACGTCGGTGACGCCGAGGCCCGCATGGTGTTCCACCTCGGTCCGCTCGCCCCGCATCCGAGTCTCGGGCACGTGGACACGGAGGAGAACGAAGGCGCCGAGGCGGGACCGCAGTTGACGGTCGGCGGGCCGGAGAACGGCCGGCCGTCCGAGCCCAGTGGGGCCATAAAATGACCCGCCGAGTGGCCGTCACCGGTGTCGGTGTGGTCGCTCCCGGCGGCATCGGGGCCACGGCCTTCTGGGACCTGCTCGCGGCGGGACGCACCGCCACCCGCGGCATCACCCTGTTCGACCCGGCGGGACTGCGCTCGCGCATAGCCGCCGAGTGCGACTTCGACCCCTTCGAGCACGGCCTCGACGCGGACCTGTGCCAGCACGCGGACCGGTACATCCAGTTCGCCGTGGTGGCGGCCCGGGAGGCGGTGCGCGACTCCGGTCTCGACACCGACGCCGAGGACCCGTGGCGCACCGCGGTGTCGCTGGGCAGCGCGGTCGGCGGCACGACCCGGCTGGAGCACGACTACGTGCTGGTCAGCGAGCGGGGGCAGCGCTGGGACGTGGACCACGAGAAGGCCGAGGAGAAGCTGCATCTGGCGTTCTCGCCGAGCACCCTGGCCTCGGTCGTCGCCGAGCAGTTCGGCGCCAAGGGCCCGGTGCAGACCGTGTCCACCGGCTGCACCTCGGGTCTGGACGCGGTCGGGTACGCCTTCCACACCATCACGGAGGGCCGGGCCGACGTGTGCATCGCGGGCGCCTCCGACTCCCCGATCTCACCGATCACCATGGCGTGCTTCGACGCCATCAAGGCGACGTCGCCGAACAACGACGACCCCGAACACGCCTCGCGGCCGTTCGACGCCCACCGCGACGGCTTCGTGATGGGCGAGGGCGCGGCGGTGCTGGTCCTCGAGGAGTACGAGCACGCGCGGGCCCGCGGGGCCGAGATCTACTGCGAGCTCAGCGGCTACGCCACCTACGGCAACGCCTACCACATGACCGGTCTGACCAGTGAGGGGCTGGAGATGGCCCGGGCGATCGACACCACACTCGACCAGGCCCGCATCGACCCCACGCTGATCGACTACGTCAACGCGCACGGCTCCGGCACCCGCCAGAACGACCGGCACGAGACGGCCGCGGTGAAGCGGTCGCTGGGCGCGCACGCCCACGACACGCCCATGAGCTCCATCAAGTCCATGGTGGGGCACTCACTGGGCGCGATCGGCGCGATCGAGGTGGTCGCGTGCGTGCTCGCCCTGAAGCACCAGGTGGTGCCGCCGACGGCGAACTACGAGACCCCCGACCCGGAGTGCGACCTGGACTACGTGCCGCGCACCGCCCGCCCGCGGAAGCTCAGGAACGTGCTCTCCGTCGGCAGCGGGTTCGGCGGCTTCCAGTCCGCGGTGCTGCTCAGCGGGCCGGGCGGGAGGACACCATGAGCACTCAGCGCCCCGGGCGCGCCGCCGTCACCGGTATCGGGGTGATCGCGCCCAACGGACTGCGCACGGACGCCTACTGGAAGTCCGTGAGCGAAGGTCTCAGCGTGCTGGACCGCATCAGCCGCGAGGGCTGCGAGCACATGCCGCTTCAAGTGGCGGGCGAGGTACGGGCCTTCGAAGCGGCGGCCCTCATCGAGGACAAGTTCCTGGTGCAGACCGACCGATTCAGCCACTTCGCGATGGCGGCCGCCGCCCTCGCGCTCGACGACGCCGGGCTCGGCAGCGGTGACCCCGCTGAGCCGTTCTCCGTCGGTGTGGTCACCGCCGCCGGTTCCGGAGGCGGCGAGTTCGGGCAGCGGGAGCTGCAGAAGCTGTGGGGCCAGGGGTCGAAGTTCGTCGGGCCGTACCAGTCGATCGCCTGGTTCTACGCGGCGAGCACCGGCCAGATATCCATCCGGGGCGGCTTCAAGGGGCCGTGCGGGGTGGTCGCCAGCGACGAGGCCGGCGGTCTGGACTCCCTCGCCCACGCGGCCCGGGCGGTGCGACGCGGCACCGACGCGATGGTCGTCGGAGCGGCGGAGGCACCCCTCGCCCCGTACTCGATGGTGTGCCAGCTCGGCTACCCCGAGCTGAGCACCGTCGCCGAACCCGACCGTGCCTACCGTCCGTTCACGGCGTCGGCCTGCGGGTTCGTGCCCGCGGAGGGCGGTGCGCTGCTCGTCGTGGAGGACGAGGACACCGCCCGTGCCCGCGGCGCCTCGGTACGGGCCACGCTGGCCGGGCACGCCGCCACGTTCACCGGCGCCTCCCGCTGGGGGGAGTCCCGGGAGGGTCTGGCCCGCGCGATCCGCGGCGCCCTCGACGAGGCGGGCTGCGCCCCCGAAGAGGTCGACGTGGTGTTCGCCGATGCGATGGGCGTGCCCGAGGCGGACCGCGCCGAGGCGCTGGCGATCAGCGACGCGCTGGGCGCGCACGGCCGGCGGGTGCCCGTCACCGCGCCGAAGACCGGTATCGGCCGCGCCTACTGCGCGGCGCCCGTGCTGGACACGGTGGCCGCGGTGCTCGCCATGGAGCACGGGCAGGTGCCGCCCACGCCGAACGTGTTCGACACCTGCCACGACCTCGATCTGGTGATGGAGCGCGCTCGCCCCGCCGAGCTGCGCACGGCCCTCGTCCTCAGCCGGGGACTGATGGGCTCCAACGCGGCGCTGGTCGTGCGCCGCGGTGGCGATTCCGCCCGGTAGGACCGGGCGGGGAAGGAGCAGATCCCATGATCACCACCGAAGTGACCTTCGACGAGCTGGCCGCCCTGATGAAGAAGGCGGCCGGCATCACCGTCGACCCGCAGGAGCTGAAGCAGTCGGCCGCGGCGCCGTTCGACTCCTTCGGTCTCGACTCGCTCGGCCTGCTCGGCATCGTCGGCGAGCTGGAGAACCGTTACGGCCGGTCGCTTCCCCCCGACTCGGAGCGCTGCAAGACGCCCCAGGAGTTCCTCGACCTCGTCAACAGCACCCTCAAGGCTGGAGCCTGAAAGTGGCAGGACACACCGAGAACAGCATCACCATCGACGCTCCCTTCGACCTGGTCTGGGAGATGACCAACGACCTCGAGAACTGGCCGAACCTGTTCAGCGAGTACGCCTCGGTCGAGGTGCTCGCGCGCGAGGGCGACACGACCAGGTTCCGGCTCACCATGCACCCCGACGAGAACGGCACGGTGTGGAGCTGGGTCTCCGAGCGCACCCCGGACCGCGCCGGACGCACGGTGCGGGCCCGCCGGGTGGAGACGGGTCCGTTCGCCCACATGGACATCCTGTGGGAGTACGCGGAGCTGCCCGGCGGCACCCAGATGAAGTGGACGCAGGACTTCGCGATGAAGCCCGACGCGCCGGTCGACGACGACTGGATGACGGACAACATCAACCGCAACTCCCGGGTCCAGCTGGCCCTCATCCGGGACCGCATCGAGCAGGCCGCCCGGGAGCGCGAGAGCGCCTCCGTCGCGTCCTCCCGCTGACCGCGGGCCCCAGGGAAGGACTGAAGCCCATGCACCACGCCCTGATCGTCGCCCGTATGAAGCCGGGTTCGGCGCCGCAGATCGCCGACGTGTTCGCCGCCTCCGACCGGGGTGAGCTCCCCCATCTGGTCGGGGTGACGCGGCGCAAGCTCTTCCAGTTCGGGGACGACGTGTACCTGCACCTCATCGAGGCGGAGCAGGACCCGGCGCCGGCCATCGCGAAGGTGGCCGGGCACCCCGAGTTCCGCAGCATCAGCGAGCAGCTGGAGGCGTACGTCAGCCCGTACGACCCGGCGACCTGGCGCTCCCCCAAGGACGCCATGGCCCAGTGCTTCTACCACTGGGAGCGCGCCGCCCGCTCCTGAGCCAGTGAGCGGACACATCCGAGGCCGCCGGTCCCGCGTCAGACGCGGAGCCGGCGGCCTCGGGTTGTGCGGGTCGCCCGGGATCAGCCGGGGACGGTGCACTCGAAGGCGTGCAGATAGGCGTTGACCGGGCTGATGTCGCCGATGACCAGGCCGGCGTCGGTGAGCCGGTCGGTCATGCTCTGCCGAGTGTGCTTGGCACCGCCGACGTTGAGGAGCAGCAGCAGGTCCATCGCCGTGGTGAACCGCATCGACGGGGTGTCGTCGACGAGGTTCTCGATGACGACGACGCGGGCTCCGGGCCGCGCCGCCGCACGGACGTTGGCCAGGGCCCGGCGGGTGCTGTCGTCGTCCCATTCCAGGACGTTCTTGATGATGTACACATCGGCCGTGACGGGGATGGTCTCGCGGCAGTCCCCGGCGACGACCTGGACCCGGTCGGCGAGCGCGCCGCCCTGGCGCAGCCTCGGGTCGGCGTTCTCCACGACGCCCGGCAGGTCGAGCAGGGTGCCGTGCAGGTGGGGGTGCTTCTCCAGGAGGCTGGCCAGGACGTGGCCCTGGCCGCCGCCGATGTCCACCACCGAGGACACGTCGCCGAGGTCGAGCAGCCGGGCGACGTCGCGTGCCGACTGCTCGCTGGAGGTGGTCATGGCCCGGTTGAACACGTGCGCGGACTCGGGGGCCGCCTCATTGAGGTACTCGAAGAACTCCCGGTCGTACACGTCCTCGAAGACGTTGCGGCCCGAGCGCACCGCCTCGTCGAGCAGCGGCCAGACGTTCCAGGTCCACGGCTCGGTGCACCACAGCGCGATGTAGCGCAGGCTGTGCGGGTCGTCCTCGCGCAGCAGCCGGGACATCTCGGTGTGGGCGAAGGTGCCGTCGGGGTGTTCGGTGAAGACGCCCTGGCAGGACAGCGCCCGCAGCAGCCGGCGCAGGGTGTGCGGCTGGGTCTTCACCGCCGCCGCCAGGTCGTCCACCGTCATGGGGGTGTCGTCCAGCGCGTCCGCCACACCCAGGCGGACGGCCGCGCGGACGGCGGCGGCGCAGGCCGCCCCGAAAACGAGCTCCCTCAGCCGCATGGGCGGCGGGGGAACCTGATCAACGGTCGTCATCCGTTGCCTCGCTTCTGCAGTGCTGTCTGTGGGGGGTTGGGGGTGGTGCGGGCGTCAGCACATGCCGGCGGGCTCGGAGAGCGTGCAGGTGTTGCGGCTGAACGTGTTGGTCTTGGCGGTGTCCCGGTTGGCCAGGTCGGCCGGGCTGTTGCCGGTCACCAGGTTGTCGCGGATGTCGTTGTTCTCGTTGGGGGTGCCGACGAGGCTCTTGAACAGCACGATGCCGCCGGACAGCGGGGAGGTGCCCTTGTTGTTCTCCACCCGGTTGTAGGCCACGCGGGTCTTCTCGGCGCCGGTGAGGACGATGCCCGAGCCCTGCAGGAAGGGCAGCCGCGCGGTCTTGGCGCAGTACTTGTTGTTGCCGTGGATGTGGTTGTGACTGACGCTCAGGTCACCGGCGCGCGGCTTGCGCTCGTCGCCGACGACGAACACGGCGGCGCAGTTCCCGGTGGCCTCGTTGTGGTCGACACTGAGGTTGCGCAGCCGGCGCACGGTGACGCCGACACGGTTGCCGACCATGCGGTTGTGGCGGACGACGGTGCCCTGGGTGTCGCGGGCGCCTTCCTCGGTGTCGACGGTGTTGGACACGAACAGGCCGGCGTCGCCGTTGTTGCGGGCGACGTTGTGGTTGAGCACGCTGCGCACGGAGCGCTCCAGGGCGACGCCCCACGTGCCGTTCTTCTCGGCGAGCACGCCCTGGACCTTCAGCCGGTCCGTGCGGGTGGCCCACAGGCCGTTCTTCTTGTAGCCGCGCAGCGTCAACGAGCGTACGGCGACGTCCTTGACGGCCTTCTTGTCGGTTCCGGTGACGCAGATGCCGCTGCCCGCCTTGGCACAGGCGTCCTTCTCGGTGGTGTCGGGGACCAGCACGGTGCGGTGGGCGCCGTAGCCGCGCAGGGTCAGGTCCGACACGGTGATGCGGACGCTCTCCTTGTAGGTGCCGGGCGCGACGAGGACGGTGTCTCCGGGCTTGGCGGCGTTCACGGCCTTCTGGATGGACTGGCCGGGCTGGACGCGGTGCACGGTCCGGTGGTCGGCGGCCGACGGGGTGGCCCCGAGGCCTCCGGCGACGACGGCCGCGGTGCAGGCGAGATACGCGAGGTGTCGTTTGGTCATGTGCCGAAGCTATGAGCGGGTGTTCCGGCCCGCCACCGCTGATCACCCGGGCGGCAGCGCCGCGTAGGCCGTCCGGCGGGTGGGAGGCGACGGACCGTCAGAGGTGCTGGACGACGGTCCGTCAAAGGGGTAGCCGCGACAGGCGGGTTGTGGTTAGCCTTACCTAAGTTCGAGTGCGGGACTGCTGGCGCTGTGACTTCCGCTTCCGGAGGATGGGTGAGTAGAGCGGACCTGCCGGGACGGACCGTTCTGCGCCGCGCGGTGGGCGGCCAGCGGCGCGCCGTCGCTCTCGGCGCGTTACTGGGCATGGGGCATCAGGCGGGCGAGGCCCTGGTGCCGGTGCTCATCGGACTGGCCGTGGAACGCGGTGTGGTGGACGGCGACGCCTGGGGCCTGCTGCGCTGGCTGGGTGTCCTCGCCGTCGTCTACGTCGGACTGTCCTTCAGTTTCCGCCACGGCGCCCGGGCCGGGGAGCGCGCCTCCGTGGCCGCGGCCCACGAACTGCGGGCGGCGCTGGCCGAGCGGGTGCTGGCGCCCGAAGGCGGCGCGGACGACGGCCGGTTGCCCGGCGAGCTGGCGACCATCGCCACCGAGGACGCCAAGCGGGTCGGCGCCGTGAACATGGCTCTGGTCGTCGGCATCGCGGCCGCCACCGGCGTCGCCGTCAGCGCGGTCGTCCTGCTGAGCGTGTCCCTTCCCCTCGGACTCCTCGTGCTGCTCGGCACTCCCGTGCTGCTGGGGCTGGGCCATGTGCTGAGCAAGCCGCTCGAACGGCGCAGCGAGACGGAGCAGGAGCGCGCGGCGCGGGCGTCGGGCGTCGCCGCGGACCTGGTGGCGGGACTGCGGGTGCTCAAGGGCATCGGCGCCGAACCGGCCGCCGTCGCCCGCTACCGGCGCATCAGCCAGGACTCGCTCACCGCGACCCTGCGCGCCGCACGCGCCGAAGCCTGGCAGAGCGGGGTCGTGACCCTGCTGACGGGCGTGTTCCTGGCCCTCGTGGCGCTGGTCGGCGGGCGGCTGGCCGCACGCGGCGACATCGGCCTCGGCGAGCTGGTGTCGTCGGTGGCGCTCGCGCTGTTCCTCATCGGGCCGCTCTCCGAGTTCTCCTGGGTCAACGCGGAGCTGGCGCAGGGCCGGGCGTCGGCCGCCCGCATCGCCGGTGTGCTCGACGCACCGCCCGCCGTGCCACGGGGACCGGCGCCGGGCCGCGCCCTGCCGGAGCGGGTCGAGGGGCGGCTGCGGCTGCGCGGGGTGTCGTACGGGACGCTGCGGGGCGTCGACCTGGAGGTGCCCCCGGGTGAGACGGTCGGCGTGGTCACCACCGACCCGGGTGACGCGTCCGCGCTGCTGCGTCTGCTGGGCCGCCGCGCCGACCCGGAGGAGGGAGCCGTCGAGCTGGACGGCGCCGGCCTCACCACGCTGGACCTGACCGCGCTGCGCGCCGCGCTCCTCGTCGCCGAGCACGACGCCGACCTGTTCGAGGGCAGCCTCCTCGGCAACGTCACGGCCGTCGCCGCCGGTGCCGAGGCTCCCGTGGCGGCGGCGATCGCCGCGTCGGGCACGGACGAGGTGGTGCGCGCCCTGCCCGAGGGCGAGGCCACCGCCGTCAGCGCCCGCGGACGCTCCCTGTCCGGGGGGCAGCGCCAACGGGTCGCGCTGGCCCGGGCGTTGGCCGCCGACGCGCCCGTCCTCGTGCTGCACGAACCGGCCACGGCGGTCGACGCCGTGACGGAGGCACGGATGGCGGCGGGCATCGGGCGGCTGCGCGCCGGGCGCACCACCGTGCTGGTCACCGGCAGCCCCGCGCTGCTCGCGGTGACCGACCGGGTCGTCCTCCTCGACCGGGGCCGGATCACCGCCACCGGCCGGCACGAGCGGCTGGCCCACGAGAATGTCGCCTACCGTACGGCGGTCCTGGCATGAGCGAATCCCCGGCCGGCGCCCGGTCCGAGTCCCCGCTGCTGCCCGTCGCGTCCCCCGCCCGGACCCGGGCGGCCGTCGCCGCACTGGTGCGCCCGAGGCGGGCGCTGGCGCTGAGCGCGTTCGCGGTGATGGTCGGTTCCACCGCGGTCGGTCTGCTCATGCAGCCGCTGCTGGGCCGGATCGTGGACCTGGCCGCCGACCGGGCGTCCGTCGACGCGATCACCACCACGGCGGCGCTGCTCGCGGCCGTCGCCGTCGCGCAGGGGGTCACCGCCGGGTTCGGTCTGTCGCTGATCTCCCGGCTCGGCGAGTCGACGCTGGCCGTGCTGCGGGAGAGGTTCGTCGAGCGGGCGCTGGGGCTGCCGCTGGAGCGGGTGGAGCGGGCGGGCGCCGGCGATCTGACCGCCCGGGTCACCGCCGATGTGTCGCTCATCGCGGAGGCCGTGCGCAACGCGCTGCCAGAGCTCGCGCGTTCGTTGCTGACCATCGTGCTCACGCTCGGGGCGATGGCGCTGCTCGACTGGCGTTTCCTGCTGGCGGCCCTGCTGGCGGTGCCGGTGCAGGCGGCCACGGCCCGCTGGTACGTGGCGCGTGCCGTGCCGCTCTACGCCGAGCAGCGCGTGGCCGCGGGCGCGCAGCAGCAGCAACTGCTCGACACCATGGCGGGCAGCTCCACCATCCGCGCGTTCCGCATGGAGCGGGAACACACCGAGCGGGTCACGGAGCGGTCCCGGTCGCTGGTGGCCCTGACTCTGCGCGGGGTCCGGCTGGTGCTGGGCTTCTACAGCCGGCTGCACATCGCCGAGTACATCGGGCTTGCCGCGGTCCTCGGCACCGGCTACTGGCTGGTGCGCCAGGGCACGGCGTCCGTCGGCACGGCGACCGCCGCCGCCCTGTACTTCCACAGTCTGTTCACCCCGGTCAACGCGGCGCTCGTGCTGCTCGACGACGCCCAGGCGGCCCTGGCCGGCCTCGCCCGGCTGGTCGGCGTCACCGACCTTGCGCCGGCCGCCGTGCCGGCCGCCGGACCGCGCGGTACCGGGCGGTCCGGCCCCGCCGGCCGGGTCGATGTCACCGTCCGCGGGGTCACCCACGCCTACCGGCCCGGCCATCCGGTGCTGCACGACATCGACCTGACGATCCGTCATGGCGAGCGGGTGGCCCTGGTCGGCGCGAGCGGGGCCGGGAAGACGACCCTGGCCCGGCTGGTCGCCGGGATCCAGCCGCCCACCACCGGCACCGTCCTGGTGGCCGGCGTCCCGCCGACCGAGCTGGACCCGGCCGCCGCGCGGCGCACGCTCGCCCTGATCACCCAGGAGACCCATGTGTTCGCCGGCCCGCTCGCCGACGATCTCCGGCTGGCCCGGCCGGAGGCGGGCGACGACGAACTGCGCGCCGCTCTCGACCGCGTCGACGCGCTGGACTGGGTCGAGGCGCTGCCCGACGGGCTCGGCACCGTGGTCGGCGACGGCGGCCACCGGCTCAGCGGCGCGCAGACGCAGGCGCTGGCGCTGGCCCGGCTGATCCTCGCCGATCCGCCGCTGGTGATCCTCGACGAGGCCACCGCCGAGGCCGGCAGCGCCGGCGCGCGTGCCCTGGAGAAGGCGGTCGCCCGCGCCGTGGACGGCCGTACCGCCCTGATCGTGGCCCATCGCCTCAGCCAGGCGGCGGCCGGCGACCGCATCGTCGTCATGGACGCCGGCCGGATCGTCGAGACGGGCACCCACGACGAGCTGCGGGCGGCCGGGGGACGCTACGCAGCTCTCTGGGAGGCGTGGTCGGACATCCGCGACACCGGCTCCCGGACCGCCTGACCCCCCCACCCCCCCCGCACTGCCCTGCTCCACCGGAAACCGAAACGAAGGACCACCGATGTTCCGCTCCCGCAGAGCACCACGGCTCGCCGCCACATTCGCCACCACCGTCATGCTGCTCGCCACCGCCACCTCCTGCGGTGACGACGACCCGGGATCCGACGCGGCGGGCGCCGACGCGCGGGCCGGCGCCTCCGACGGCTCCGCGTTCCCGGTCACCATCGCCCACAAGTACGGCAGTACGACCATCAAGTCCGAGCCGCGGCGGATCGTCACCGTCGGCCTCACCGACCAGGACTCGGTCCTGGCGCTCGGCGAGGTCCCGGTCGGCACCACGGAGTGGCTGGGCGGCTACAAGGGTGCCGTCGGCCCGTGGGCCGAGGACAAGCTGGGCGGGGCGAAGGCGCCGACCGTGCTGAAGGACACCGGCACCGGCCCCCAGGTGGAGAAGATCGCCGCGCTCGAGCCGGATCTGATCCTCGCGGTGTACGGCGGGCTCACCAAGGAGCAGTACGCGTCCCTGTCGAAGTTCGCGCCGGTGGTGGCCCAGCCGAAGCAGTACAACGACTACGGCGTGCCGTGGCAGGAGCAGACCGAGACGATCGGCAAGGCGCTCGGCAAGGCCGACGAGGCCGAGAAGGCCGTCGCGGAGACCGAGGACAGGATCAGGGCCGCGGCCGGCGAGCACCCCGAGTTCAAGGGCGCGAGCGCGGTGATGGCCACGCCGTACGAGGGCATGTTCGTCTTCGGCAGCCAGGACCCGCGCTCGCGGCTGCTGACGAACCTCGGGTTCACCCTGCCCGCGGACCTGGACAAGGTGATCGGTGACCAGTTCGGCGCGAACATCAGCAAGGAGCGCACCGACCTGCTCGACCAGGACGCGGTCGTGTGGCAGGTCGGTGACGTCACCAAGGACGCCGCCAAGCTGCACGAGGACGCCTCCTACAAGGATCTGACGGTGGTGAAGGAGGGCCGGGAGGTCTTCGTCGACGAGACCAGCGACTACGGCAACGCGCTGTCCATGGGCACGGTCCTGAGCCTGCCGTATGTGATCGAGCGGCTGGTGCCGCAGCTGGCGGCGGCCGTCGACGGCAAGCCCGCGACGAAGGTGGAGCAGCCCGCGTCCTGACGCGGCCCGGACGAAGGAGGGGGCCGGCCGGGCGGCCGGCCCCTTCCGCTTCAGCCGTCCATGGCCTCGGCGAGGCTCCGGGGCCGCATGTCGGTCCAGTGGGTCTCGACGTACTCCAGGCAGGACTGCCGCCCGGCCGGTCCGTGGACCTGCCGCCAGCCGGCGGGGACGTCCACGAAGTCCGGCCACAGGCTGTGCTGGTTCTCGTCGTTGACGAGCACCAGGTAGGTGCCGTCGGGGTCCTCGAACGGGTTGGTCATGGTCTTCCTCTCCTCGGGGTCGTTCCTCACGGCCGTCCTTCGTCCCGGGCGCCTTCGCTTTGGGCGCGGGCCCGCGCGACGAGGCCCTCCAGGGCCTTGAACCACGTCTCGGCGAGGTCCCGGACCGTCTCTCGCGGCAGCAGTCCTTCCAGGTAGGACCAGTGGGCGGCCAGCACCGGACCGTCCGCCCGGTCCTCGGTCACGACGTTGATCGTCAGGGCGTGCCCCACCCGCATGGCACCCTCGGGACCGATGTCGGCGGCGTCCTCCTCGGGCGCGTACGACCAGTCCGTCTCCTCCGGGATGCCGAACCGGCCGAGGTAGTTGAACTCGATCCGGGCGGGTTCACGGCTCGACAGGGCCGCTCGCGTACGGGGGTTGAGGTGCCGCAGCAGGCCGTAGCCGAGGCCGTTCGCGGGCAGCGAGGCCAGGTGGCCGCGCACCCGGCGGACGGCCTCCTCGGCCGCCGGTCCGCCGGCGAGGGCGTCGGCCGGGTCGGCCGGGCCCGGGTCGAGGCGGACCGGGTAGACGCTGGTGAACCAGCCGACCGTGCGGGACAGGTCGATGTCGTCCCCGGCCGTCTCCTCCTCACGGCCGTGCCCCTCGAGGTCGACGAGGACGGAGGTGCCGGTACCGCCGTGGCGCCGGTGGCGGTCGGCGAAGGCGAGGGCGAGCCCGGCCAGCAGCACGTCGTTGACCGTGGCGCCGAACGCGGCGGGGACCGTGGACAGCAGGGGCCCGGTGTGTGCGGCGGGCAGGCGCAGGACGACCTCCCGCTGGGTGGCGGCCGTGTCGCGGTCCGGATCCGGACGGCGGGTGAGCGCGAGTGGCTCGGTGCCGCCGTCCAGGACGGCCGTCCAGGTGGCCAGTTCGGCTTCGCGGGCCGGGTCCCGGGCCAGGACGGCCAGCCGCCGTGACCAGCGGGCGAAGGACGTCTCGACGGGAGCGAGCCGGGCGGGGCGTCCGGCTCGCACGTCCTGCCAGGCCGCCGCGAGGTCCGGCAGCAGCACCCGCCAGGACACGCCGTCCACGACGAGGTGGTGGGCCATGAGCAGCAGCCGTCCGGGCGCGGCACCGGCGTCGAACCACACGGCGCGCACCATGGCGCCCGCATCGGGGTCGAGCCGGGCCCGGGCCGTGTGCGCGTGTTCCCGGACGGTCCGGGCGAGCGCCGTCGCGTCGAGGCCGGTCACGTCCACGCGGTCGATCCAGTCGGCGGCGTCGAGCGTCCCGGCGGGCGGGACGTGCAGCGACCAGTCGGCCGTGTCGTCGCGGGACGGACGGACCAGGGCGGCCCGCAGCAGGTCGTGCCGGTCGGCGAGGGCCTGGAGCACGGCGGTCAGGCCGGGCAGGTCCAGGTCCGCGGGAGTGCGGACGAGCGCCGACTGGTGGTAGGTGGCGAAGGAGCCGCCGAGTTCACGCAACCAGTGCATGACCGGCGTCAGGGGCACGGTGCCGGTGCCGTCGTCCTCGCGGCGGGCGGCGGTGTCCCCGCCGGTGGCCTCGGCGACGGCGCTCAGGGCGGCGACCGTGCGGTGGCGGAACACCAGCCGGGGCGTGATCCGGATGCCGGCCGCGCGGGCCCGGCCGACCAGCTGCATGGCGACGATGCTGTCACCGCCGAGAGTGAAGAAGTCGTCGTCGACGCCGGCCCGTTCCAGGCCGAGGACGTCGGCGAAGACCGCGCACAGGGCCTTCTCGGTCTCCGTTCGGGGTGCTCGGCCGGAGGACAGCGCGGAGAAGTCGGGGGCCGGGAGCGCGGCCCGGTCCAGCTTGCCGTTCGCGAGCTGCGGGAAGCGGTCCAGGGCGACCACGGCCGCCGGGACCATGTGGTCCGGCAGCCGGGCGGCGACCCGGCCGCGCAGGTCGGCGGGGTCCGGCGTGGCGCCGGGCGCGGGGACGACGTAGGCGACGAGCAGCCTGCGCGCGTCCTGCCGCCCCACCGTCACCAGTGCCTGGCTCAGGGACGGGTGGGAGGCGAGCACCGACTCGATCTCGGCCGGTTCGATGCGGAAGCCGCGGATCTTGACCTGGTCGTCGGCGCGGCCGAGGAAGTCCAGGCGTCCGTCGGCCGTCCAGCGGGCGAGGTCGCCGGTGCGGTACAGCCGCGAGCCGGGCGGGCCGAACGGGTCGGCCACGAACCGCTCGGCGGTCAGCGCGGGGGCGCCCAGATAGCCCCGGGCGAGTCCCCCGCCGGCGAGGTACAGCTCGCCGGTGACACCGGGCGGCACCGGCTGGAGCAGTCCGTCGAGCACATACGCCCGGGTGCCGGCCACCGGCCGCCCCACCAGGGGGCGTTCGCTGTCGCGCACCCGGGCCACCAGGGCGTCCACGGTCGACTCGGTGGGGCCGTAGAGGTTGAACGCCTCGGTGCCGGGCAGCTCGCCGAGGCGCCGCCACTGGGCGGCGGGTACGGCCTCGCCGCCGACGCCGACGACCCGGAGGGGGCAGTCGTCGCCGCGCAGCAGCCCGCTGTCGGCCAGCTGCGCGAAGACCGACGGGGTGACCTCCAGGAAGTCGAAGCGGTGCCGGACGACGGCCGCGGCCAGCAGGTCGGGGTCCCGGCGCACCTCGTCCGGCACGATGTGCACGCAGTGCCCGTCGAGCAGCCACAACTGGGGCTGCCAGGACGCGTCGAAGAAGAAGGACCAGGCGTGCCCGGCCCGCAGATGCCGGCGCCCGGCCGCTTCGATCGCGGGTGCGTAGAGGGTCTCGCGGTGGCTGTGGAAGAGGTTGCCGAGGGTCTCGTGGGTGACCACGACGCCCTTGGGGCGGCCCGTGGAGCCGGAGGTGTAGATGACGTAGGCGGGGTGCCGGGGGGTGAGGGGCGAGCGCCGCTCGGTGTCGGTGAGGTCGGAGGTGTCCCGGGCGCTGACCCGCACGGCCGTGGCGGGGTCGTCGAGGATCAGCGGGCCGGTGCCCGCGGGCAGCGTGTGCGCCAGGTCCCGGGTGGTCAGCGTCAGCACCGGCCGCGCGTCGTCCAGGACGTCGGCGGTGCGGTCGTGCGGGGCCTCGGGGTCGAGCGGCAGATAGGCCGCGCCGGCCTTGTGCACCGCGAGGACGGCCACCAGGAAGTGTGCGGTGCGCGGGAGCGACAGGGCCACCACCCTCTCGGGGCCTGCGCCGCGTTCGACGAGCAGCCGGGCCAGGCTGTTGGCCTGTGCGTTGAGCTCGGCGAACGTCAGCTCGACGCCGTCGGACGCGACAGCGGGCGCCTGTGGGCAGTGCCGGACCCGCTCCTCGAACAGCGCGGGCACGGTGGTGGGCGGCGCCAGTGGTGGCCGGCTGTGCCAGCCGCCGGTCAGCACGCGCCGCTCCTGCGCGTCGAGCAGGTCGACGCGTCGAACCGGCACATCCGGGTCCGCGGTGACGGCCCGCAGCAGGCGCCGCAGGCGGTCGGCGAGGGACTGCGCGGTTACGTGGTCGAACAGGTCGGCACTGTATTCCAGTACGCCGTCGACACCGCCGCCGTCGGCGCGCTCCACGAAGTCGAAGGACAGGTCGAACTTGGCGGTGGTGACCGCCATGTCGTCGCGCTGGGACCGCAGACCGGGCAGCCCGGCCTCTCCCCCGCTCGCCGGCAGATACACGACCATCACCTGGAACAGCGGATGCCGGGCCAGCGACCGGGCCGGGTTGAGCACCTCCACGAGCCGTTCGAACGGCACGTCCTGGTGGTCGAAGGCGGCCAGGTCGGTCTCCCGCACCCGGGTCAGCAGGTCCCGGAAGGACGAGTCGCCGGAGGTGTCGGTGCGCAGCACCAGCGTGTTGAGGAAGAAGCCGACCAGGCCGTCGAGGGCGGCGTCGGAGCGTCCGGAGACGGGGCTGCCGATGGGGATGTCATGGCCCGCTCCCAGCCTGCTGAGCAGCGCGGCGACGGCGGCCTGGAGCACCATGAACACGCTGACGCCGTTGTCGCGGGCCAACCGGTGCAGCCCAGCGGCGAGTCCGGCGTCGAGACACAGGTCGGCCGAGCCGCCCCGGTAGGTCGCCTCCAGCGGGCGCGGGCGGTCGGCCGGCAGCGCCAGCTCCTCGGGCAGCCCGGCCAACGTCTGCTGCCAGTACGCGAGCTGACGTGCGGCCGGGCTCGCCGGGTCATTCTCGTCGCCGAGTAGGTCCCGCTGCCACAGTGTGTAGTCCGCGTACTGGACGGGCAGCGGCTCCCACTCGGGTGCCCGCCCCTGCGCGCGGGCCGCGTAGGCCACCGCGAGGTCACGGTTCAGCGGCCCCTCCGACCACTCGTCACCGGCGATGTGGTGCAGCAGGAGCAGCAGCGTCCACTCCTCGGGGCCGGTGCGGAACACGTGGACGCGCAGGGGGATCTCGCGATCGAGCGCGAAGCCGTACGCCCCCGCGCGGGCCAGTCGCCCGGGAAGCCGTTCCGCGTCGGTGTCCGCCACCTCGAAGGGGACGCGGACCTCGGATGGGTCCAGGACGCGCTGGAAGGGCACGCCCGCCTCGTCCGGGAAGACCGTGCGCAGGCTCTCGTGCCGTACCACCAGGTCGTGCACGGCGGCCCGCAGCGCCTCGGCGTCCAGCGCGCCGGTCAGCCGCCGGACCAACGGGATGTTGTAGGTGGCGCTGGGGCCCTGCACCTGATACAGCACCCACAGCCGCCGCTGAGCGGACGACAGCGGCAGCCGCTTCGGACGCGCCCTGACGGTGAGTGCGGGACGGGCGGCCACGCCCTGCGGAGGGCCGGTCCGCGCCAGCCGGCCCGCGAGCCGGGCGACCGTGGGCGCGTCGAAGACGGTGCGGACCGACACCTCGGCGCCGAGGGCCGCACGGATGCCGGCGACCAGCCGCATGGCCAGCAGCGAGTGGCCGCCGAGGGCGAAGAAGTCGTCGTCGACACCGACGCGTCCCACGCCCAGCACCCGCGCGAACAGGCCGCACAGGATCTCCTCGCGGGCGTCGCGGGCCCCCCCGCCGGTGCCGCCGCGCGCGGCGAGGTCGGGGGCGGGCAGCGCCCGCCGGTCGAGCTTGCCGTTGTCAGTGAGCGGCAGCGCGTCCAGGGTGACGAAGACGGCCGGCAGCATGTGCTCGGGCAGCGCGGCGGCGGCGTGGCGGCGCAGGTCCGTCTCGTCGGCGTCCGCACCGGCGGCCGGGACGACGTAGGCGACGAGCCGCTCGTCGTGCGGGACGACGGCCGCCCGCCCCACGGACGCGTGCCGGGCGAGGACGGTCTCGATCTCCCCGGGTTCGATGCGCACCCCGCGGATCTTGACCTGGTGGTCGGTGCGGCCGAGGAAGTCGAGGGTGCCGTCGGTCCGCCATCGGGCGAGGTCACCGGTGCGGTACATGCGGGCGCCGGGCGGCCCGTAGGGGTCGGCGACGAAGCGCTCGGAGGTGAGTGCCGGGCGGTCGAGATAGCCGCGGGCCAGCTGGACGCCCGCCAGGTACAGCTCCCCCGCGACACCGGGCGGCACCGGCCGCAGCGCGGCGTCCAGCACGTACGCCCGGGTGTTCCAGACGGGACGGCCGATCCCGACGCGTTCGGCGCCCGGGGGCACCTCGGCGGCCGTGACGTCGACGGACGCCTCGGTCGGCCCGTACAGGTTGTGCAGCTCGGCGGCCGGCAGGACCCGATGACAGCGTTCGGCCGCGGCGAGCGGCAGCGCCTCGCCGCTGCACAGCACCCGGCGCAGTCCGGTGCACCGCCCGGCGGCGGGCTCCTCCAGGAACATCTGGAGCATCGACGGCACGAAGTGCACGGTGGTGATGTTCTGCTCCCGGATCAGCCGGGCCAGATACGCCGGGTCCCGGTGCCCCTCGGGGCGTGCGACCACGAGCGTGGCCCCGGTGATCAGGGGCCAGAAGAACTCCCACACGGACACGTCGAAGCCGGCCGGGGTCTTCTGCAGCACCCGGTCGTGCGGGGTGAGGCCGTAGGTGTGCTGCATCCACAGCAGCCGGTTGACGATGCCCTCGTGGGGGACGACCACGCCCTTCGGGCGGCCCGTCGACCCGGAGGTGTAGATCACGTAGGCCGGGTGCGAGGGATGGTGCGCGGAGGGCAGCTCGCCCTCCGGGCCCTCGGGCAGGGCGCCCTCGACGACACACACCGGGCGGGCCTCGGCCAGCATGAACGCCCGTCGCTCCGGCGGCAGGTCGGGGTCGAGCGGCAGATAGGCGCCACCCGCCCGATGGACGGCCAGCAGGGCGACCACGAGGTCGGCCGAGCGCGGGAGCGCCACCGCCACGGTGCGCTCGGGGCCGACGCCCGTCCCGGCGAGGACACGTGCCGTCCGGTCGACCCGGGCGTTCAACTCGGCGTAGGTCAGGCACTGTTCGCCGAAGACCAGCGCCGGTGCGTCGGGGGTGCGGGCGGCCTGCGCGGCGAACAGCTCACCCAGGGTCGCCGCGGGTACCTCGTGCGCCGTGTCGTTCCAGTGGCCGAGGACCGCGCGCCGCTCGGCGTCGTCGGTGACGTCCAGGTCCCGCACGGGCAGGTCGGGGGCGGCGGACACCTGCTCCAGCAGGCGCACCAGCCGGGCGGCCAGTTGCTCGGCCGTGGAGGTGTCGCACAGGTCGACCGCGTACTCCAGCAGCAGCACCAGACGGTTCGGGCCCGGCTCGTCCACGAAGGTGAAGTGCAGGTCGAACTTGGCCGTGCCGGTGTCCATCTCGGACCACTCGGTCGGCAGGCCCAGCACGTCCGGGTCGCCGTCGGGCCGGTAGTGGTAGCCGAGCATGACCTGGAAGAGGGGGTTGCGGCCGGCGGCCCGGGGCGGGTTGACCGCCTCCACGACGTGATCGAACGGCAGGTCCTGGTGCTCGAACGCCTCCAGCGCCGACTCCCTGACGCGAGCCAGGAGTTCGCGGAAGGTCAGGGCGTCGCCCGAGAGGTCGGTGCGCAGCACGAGCGTGTTGACGAAGAAGCCCACCAGGTCGTTCAGCGCGTCGTCCGTGCGGCCCGCGATGGGCGCCCCCAGCGGGATGTCCTCCCCGGCACCGAGCCGGTGCAGCAGGGCTGCCGTGGCGGCCTGGAAGAGCATGAACATGCTGGTGCCGGTGGTGCCGGACAGCTCTCGCAGCGCTTGGGCGGTGTCCGTGGGCAGCTCGACGCGGACCTTGCCGCCGCGCCCGGTGGGCCGCTCCGGCCGGGGCCGGTCCAGTGGCAGGGGCAGCTCCTCCGGGAGGTCGCGCAGTGCCTCGGTCCAGTGGGCGAGCTGTGCCGCACCGACCTGTTCGAGCAGCGTGTCCTGCCAGAGGGTGTAGTCCGCGTACTGGACGGGCAGCGGCGTCCACTCGGGTGCCCGCCCGTCGCGGCGGGCCGCGTAGGCGGTGGTGAGGTCGGTGAGGAACGGCCGGTCCGACCACTCGTCGGTGGTGATGTGGTGCAGGACGAGAGCCACCACGTGGTCGTCCGGTGCCAGTCGCAGCACCTCGGCCCGCAGGGGGAGTTCGCGGCCGAGGTCGAAGGGGCGGCGCTGGGCGGACTCGATGCGTGCGGCGAGGTCCGACTCGGCGATGTCGGTCACCTGGAAGTCCGGTTCGGCCGCTCCGGGCGGCACGATCCACTGGTACGGCTCGCCGTCGTCCTCCAGGAACCGGGTGCGCAGGGCCTCGTGACGTGACGTCACGTCGGTGAGGGCCTCCTTCAGCGCGTCGAGGTCCAGGGAGCCGCGCGGACGGAAGACCAGCGGGAAGTTGTAGGCCGCCCCGCCACCGGTGATGCGCTCCACCAGCCACAGCCGCCGCTGGGCGGCCGACAGGGGCATGCGCGCGGGCCGTTCGGCCTCGGGCACGGGCCGCAGAGCGGGCCGGGCGGGCCGTCCGGTGCCGGCGCGCTCCGCGAGCGCCTCCGGGGTCGGGGCCTCGAACAGGTCACGGATCGCCAGTTCGGCGCCCAGTTCGCTGCGGGCCCGGCTGATCAGCCGGGTCGCGAGCAGCGAGTGGCCGCCCAGGTCGAAGAAGTTGTCCTCCGCGCCCGTCCGGTCCAGGCCCAGCACCTCGGCGAACAGGCGGCACAGCACCTCCTCGACGGGGGTGCGGGGCCCGCGCCCTTCCGACAGGGCGGCCGCCGGCTCGGCCTCGGGCAGCGCCCGTACGTCGAGTTTGCCGTTGTCGTTCATCGGCAGCCGGGGCAGGACGACGAAGGCGGCCGGGACCATGTAGCCGGGCAGCCGTTGCCCCAGGTCCTCGCGCAGCCGGCGCACGAGGGCGCCGCTGCCGCGGGTCGCGGTGGGGGTGTTGGCGTAGGGGGCGGTGCCGCGGTCGGTGCGGGGGCGGTACAGGCCCGTGATGCGCCGGGGTGCGTCCGTGCGGCTTGCCGTGCTCGGCGGCGACGTCCGTACGAACACCGCGTCGAAGAAGCCGGGTTCGTCCGACCAGGTGGTGAGGACCCGGTAGCCGTGGGCGGCGCCCAGTGCGCGGACGTCCTCCGGCTCCTCGCCCCCGGCCGCCGTCTCCCCCGGCGGGCGCCCGGCGTCCAGGGCGTGGGTCGCGGCCAGGTCGGCGGCCGTGCGGGCGTCCGGGATGCGGCGGACGCGGAGCAGGTCCGTGCCGTCGAGGCGGGTACGGAGCGCGTCCGGGCCCGGCCAGTCGGTCTCCGGCGCCTCGTCCAGCCGGAGCGGGTCGGTGGCCGAGGGGTCGTGGAGGACGACGTCGTACCGGTACCGCGTCAGCTCGTTGTGGTGCCGGCCCGCCTTGGTGCGCAGGTCGACGCCGAGGCCGAGGGTGGTGAACCAGTCGGGGTCGACGAGGAGTTCCTTCTCCAGGGCGAGGCCGCGGTCCACGGCCCGGCGCAGGGCGTGCGGGTCGGTCTCGCCGCGGGCCCGCTGGATGCCGGTCTGGAAGATCCGGGCCTGCCGCAGGTCGCGCACGTCGCCGAGGAACAGGGCGCCGCCCGGCGCGAGCAGGCCCATCACCTTGCGGACGACCGTGCGCAGGTGGTCCAGGCTGGGGAAGTACTGCACGACGGAGTTGATGACCACCGTGTCGAAGAAGCCCGTCGGCAGTCCGTCGGTCACCTCGGCGGACTGGCACCGCAGTTCGACCTTCCGGGCCAGTGCGGGGTCGGCCCGCAGGTCCTCGCCGAGCTTGCGGATGACGGGCGCTGCGAAGTCCGTCGCCCAGTACGCCTCCGCGTCCGGGGCGAGCCGCGACAGCAGCAGTCCGGAGCCGACGCCGATCTCCAGGACGCGCCGGGGCCGCAGCTCCCGGATGCGTTCGACGGTGGCCTCGCGCCACTCGCGCATGTGCTCGACGGGGATCGGCCGGCCGTCGTAGGAGCTGTCCCAGCCGGCGAAGTCCTCGGTGAACAGGGCGGTGCCGATCTCGCTGTACTCGGCCGAGTAGATCTCCCGCCACTCGCCGATCTGCTCCCGTTCGGCCCGGCCGCGCGCCTCCTCGCCGGGGTCGGCCGGGACGACATAGCCCACCAGGCGTTTGGTGCCCGGGGCGCTCGTGTCGTCGCGGGCGAGCACGGCGGCCTGGGAGACGCCGGGGTGCTGGGCGAGGACGGTCTCGATCTCGCCGAGCTCCACCCGGTGCCCGCGGATCTTGACCTGGTCGTCGGTGCGGCCGAGGAAGTCGAGGTTGCCGTCGGGGCGGCGGCGCACCAGGTCGCCGGTGCGGTACATGCGCTCGCCGGGCCGGCCGTACGGGTCGGCCACGAACCGCTCGGCGGTCAGCCCCGGCCGGTCGAGGTAGCCGCGGGCCAGGCCCGCCCCGGCGATGTACAGCTCGCCCGCCACGCCCTGCGGGACGGGACGCAGCCAGGTGTCGAGGATGCGGGCGCGGGTGGCGCGGATGGGGCGGCCGACGGTCGGCGTGGCGCTGTCGTGGGTGCCGCCGCCGAGGGTGTTGATGGTGTACTCGGTGGGCCCGTACAGGTTGTAGCCGTAGGTGCCCTCGGTGTCCCGCAGGGTGTTCCACAGCGTCTCGGTGACGGCCTCGCCGCCGAGCAGCACCAGCGGTGGACGGTGACCGTCCAGCAGTCCCTCCTCGACGAGGAGATGGGCGTACGTGGGCGTCACGTTCACCACGTCGACGCGGTGCTCCTCGCAGTACGCCACGAGGGCGGTGGCGTCCCGCCGCAGCTCCTCGTCACAGATGTGCACCTCGTGTCCCTCGACGAGCCACAGCAGCTCCTCCCAGGACATGTCGAAGGCGAACGACACGGTGTGCGCGATGCGCAGCCGTCGCCCGCCGGCCGAGGCGATCGCCGGGGCGAAGATCTCCTTCTGGTGGTTGAGCTGCATGTTGGTCAGGCCCACATAGGGCGTGACCACACCCTTGGGGCGGCCCGTGGAGCCGGACGTGTAGATCACGTACGCCGGGTGGTCGAGGCTGAAGGAGACCTCGACCGGGGCGGCGGAGGTCCGGTCCAGCTCGGCGGCCGTCTCCGGGTCGTCGAGCAGCACCCGCGGGGTGTCTGCCGTCAGGGTCCGTGCCACCGCCCGCGTGGACAGCAGGAGCAGCGGGCGGGCGTCGGCCAGCATCAGCGAAAGGCGCTCGGCCGGGTGGTCCAGTTCGAGGGGCAGGTAGGCGGCACCCGTGCGCAGCACGGCGAACAGCGCCACCACCATGTCGATCGACCGGGGCAGGCC
Organism: Streptomyces sp. NPDC052012; assembly: GCF_040689265.1. Taxonomy (NCBI): domain Bacteria; kingdom Bacillati; phylum Actinomycetota; class Actinomycetes; order Kitasatosporales; family Streptomycetaceae; genus Streptomyces; species Streptomyces sp. NPDC052012. Next base: position 346,602 of record NZ_JBFAXA010000002.1, on the reverse strand, counting down.
GAGTGCGATCACCTTCTCGGGCCCGGCGCCGCGGGCGATCAGCAGGCGCGCCAGGCGGTTGCAGCGCGCGTCGAGTTCGGCGTACGTCATCGTCCGGGCGCCGAAGACGAGGGCGGTGGCGTCGGGGGTGCGGCGGGCCTGAGCGGCGAGCAGGTCGGCGATCGTCTCGTGCGGCACGGGCTGCCGCCCGCCGGCCTCCTCGCGCTCCAGTACGGCCGCCTCGGCGGGCAGCAGCGGGTCGAGGGAGCCGACGGCGGCGGACGGGTCGGCGACCAGCCGGTCCACCAGCAGCACGAACCGGTCCAGGAGGCGGTGTGCGCGGGTGTCGTCCAGCAGGTCGGGGCGGTAGGCGAGGGTGACCCGGATCCGTTCGCCGGGCGTGACGACGAGGTTGGCCGGGTAGTGCGTCGCGTCCACGTTGGCGACCGCCGTCGCGCCGTGCCGGTCGCGCAGCGCGGCGAGGCGTTCGTCGGTGTCGGCGTTGCGCAGCACGAACAGCGTGTCGAACAGCCGCCGGTGGCCCGTCTCCGCCTGGAGGACGCCGAGGCCCAGGTACTCGTACGGCATCAGCGCCAGCCGCTCACCCTGGATCCGGCGCAGCAGGTCCAGGACCGCTTCGCGCGGGTCGAGGGCGATGCGGGCGGGCACGGTGTTGAGGAACATGCCGACGATGTGCTCGACGTCGGGGACCTCGCTCGGGCGTCCGGCGACGGTGGTGCCGAAGACGACGTCGGTCCTGCCGGTGGCGGAGGCCAGGGTCAGTCCCCAGGCGGCGTTGAGGACCGTGTTGAGGGTCAGACCGTGCCGGCGTGCGGTGTCGCGCAGCCGCTCGGCGGTGTGCGGGGCGAGGGTGGTGTGCAGGTGCTCCGGGATCACCGGCTCCGGGCCCCGGTCCGCGGCCGTGGGCGCCAGCAGGGTGGGCTCCTCCAGACCGGTCAGCGCGTCGCGCCAGGCGCGGGTGGCCTCGCTGTCGTCCTGGTGTCCCAGCCAGGTCAGGTAGTCGCGGTACGAGCCGGGGCGGGCGAGCGGCGCCGGATCGCCGCCGTTCTCGTACAGTGCGAACAGCTGGTCCAGGAACAGCCAGGCGGACCAGCCGTCCCACAGGATCAGATGCCGGCCGACGACGAGGCGGTCCCCGCGCCCTTCCCCGAGGCGCACCAGCAGCATCCGGAACAGCAGCGGGCGGGTCAGGTCGAAGCGCCGGGTGCGCTCCTCGTCCATCAGTTCCCGCAGGCGCGCGTCCTGTTCGGCGCGCGGCAGTCCGGACAGGTCGGTCTCGGTGAGCGGGATCTGCGCCTCGCGCACGATGAACTGCACCGGCCTGCGCAGCCCTTCACTGGTGAACCCGGCGCGCAGACTCGGGTGGCGGGCCAGCAGGGTGCGCACCGCGGCGCGCAGCCGTTCGGTGTCGACGCGTTCGGCGAGGTCGAAGGACTCGTGGACGGTGTAGACGTCCAGGGCGCTGTCGTCGTAGGTGGAGTGGAAGAACAGGCCTTCCTGGAGCGGGGCGAGCGGCCACACGTCCTCGATGCGGCCGGGGGCCAGGCGTTCGACGCGTTCCCGCTCCTCGGCGGTGAGGGTGAAGGCGCCGGTGGCGTCGGCGGGCCGGGACGTCCCGGTGGCGGTGGCCGCCGCGGCGAGGGCGGCGGGGGTGCGGTGCTCGAAGACGTCCCGGGGGCCGATCGCGAGGCCGGCGCGGCGGGCGCGGCCGGCGACGGCGATGGAGCTGATGCTGTCGCCGCCGAGCAGGAAGAAGTCGTCGTCGACTCCGGCTTCCGGCAGCCTCAGTACGGCGGCGAAGATCTCGGTGAGCAGCTGTTCCCGGGGGTTGCGCGGGGCGCGCGGCTCGGCGTGGACGGCCCGGGGTGCGGGCAGTGCGGCCCGGTCGAGCTTGCCGCTGGGGGTCAGCGGCAGCGCGTCGAGCAGGACCCAGGCGCCGGGGACCATCGGGGCGGGCAGGCCGGCGGACAGGGCCTCGCGCAGTGCGGCCGGTGCGGCGTCCGCCCCGGCGGCCGGTACGACGTGGGCGACGAGGGTGTCGTCCCGTACGGTCACGGCGGCCTGCGCCACCTCGGGCAGGGCGGTCAGCGCGGCCTCGACCTCGCCGGGTTCGATGCGGTTGCCGCGCAGCTTGACCTGGCGGTCGGTGCGGCCCAGGTACTCGATCACTCCGTCGGCGCGGCGCCGCACCAGGTCACCGGTGCGGTACATGCGGCTGCCGGGCGGGCCGTAGGGGTCGGCGGGGAAGCGTGCGGCGGTCAGCGCCGGGCGGGCGTGGTAGCCGCGGGCCAGCTGCACACCGGTCAGGTACAGCTCGCCGGGCACCCCGTCGGGGACCGGCCGCAGGCAGGTGTCCAGGACCCGCAGGCCGGTGTTCCACACGGGCCGCCCGATCGGCACGGTCGTGCCCCGCTCGCCGGGGTCGTACGGGTGGTGGGTGACGTCGACGGCGGCCTCGGTGGGGCCGTACAGGTTGTGCAGCGGCACCCCGGTCAGGGCGTGCCAGCGGCTCGCGGCGGCGACCGGGAGTGCCTCCCCGCTGCTGAGGACGCGGCGCAGCGAGGCCGCCCAGGACGGGTCGGCGGTGACCTCCTCCGACTGGAGGAACGCCTCCAGCATGGACGGCACGAAGTGCAGGGTCGTGATGCGCTGTTCGCGCACGAGCGCGGCCAGATAGGCGGGGTCGCGGTGGCCGTCCGGCCGGGCGAGGACCACGGCGGCTCCTTCGAGGAGCGGCCAGAAGAACTCCCACACGGACACGTCGAAGCTGGACGGCGTCTTCTGCAGCACCCGGTCGTGCGGGGTGAGGCCATAGGTGTGCTGCATCCAGGCGAGCCGGTTGACGATGGCGCGGTGGGTGACGATCACACCCTTCGGGCGGCCGGTGGAGCCGGAGGTGTAGATGAGGTAGGCGGGGTCGTCGGGGCGGGCGTGGGTTGCCGTACGTGACGCCGCGCTCGTCCCGCCTTCCCTCTCCCTGTCCGTCTCGCCTTCCGGCTCCCTTTCCGTCTCGCCTTCCCGCTCGCCTTCCGGCTCGTCCTGGTCGAGCAGCACGAGAGACGGAGTGCTGCCCTGCGGCAGCCGGTCGGCGGTACCGGACAGGGTGATCACCGTCGTGGCGCCCGAGTCGGTCAGCATGTGCGCCACGCGGTCCGCCGGGTAGTCCAGGTCCACCGGCAGATACGCGGCGCCCGCCTTCAGTACGCCGAGCAGGGCCACCATCAGCTCCGCCGAGCGGGGCACGGCGACCGCGACGAAGGTCCCCGGCCGCGCGCCCCGGCGCCGCAGCCGCGCCGCCAACGCCCGTGCCCGGCCGTCGAGTTCGGCGTAGGTGAGCCGCTCGTCCTGGAAGACGACGGCCGTCGCGTCGGGTGTCCGGGCCGCCTGGGTCGTGAAGGCCGCGGCGAGTGTGGTGTCCGGGACGGACCGCTGATCGCCGACGACGTGGGCACGCAGCCCCTCGTCGGGCGACAGCAGGTCGATGGCGGCCACCGGGCGGTCCGGGTGCTCGGCGATCGCCGCCAGGATCCGGGTCAGCCGGTCGCCGAGCGCCCGGACGGTCGTCTCGTCCAGCCGTTCGGCGTGGTGCTTGAGCCGTATGTCCAGGCGTGCCCCTGGCTTGATCACGAGGGCGAGCGGATAGTGGACGGCGTCGTGGAAGGTGTCGCCGGTGATGCGGATGCTGCCGGACGCGTCGCTCGTGCCTGCCTCGGCCGGGTAGTTCTCGAAGACCACCAGGGTGTCGAAGAGTTCCCCGCGGCCCGCGTGGCCCGCGACACGCTGGATCTCCGCCAGGGAGAGGTGCTGGTGGTCGAGCAGCGAGGCCTGTTCCTCCTGGAGGCGGACCAGCAGTTCCCCGAGCCCCTCCCCCGGGCTCCACCGCAGGCGCGTCGGGAGGGTGTTGATGAACAGGCCCACCATCGAGTCGATGCCGTCGACCTCGCTGTCCCGGCCGGAGACGGTCGTGCCGAACACCACGTCGTCGCGGCCGGTCAGCCTGCCGAGCAGCAGTCCCCAGGCCGCCTGCACGAGGGTGCCGAGCGTGACGCCCCGCTCCCGGGCCCGTTCGACGAGGCGCGCGGTGACCGTCTCGGGCAGTTCGATCCGCACGTGCGCGGGCCGCACCGGCGCCCCCGTGGGAGGGGTGTCCACCAGCCGGGTCGGCTCGTCGAGCCCGGCGAGGGCGAGGCGCCATGCCTCCCGGGCCGCGTCGCGGTCCTGGCCGGCGAGACGGCGCAGGAAGGCGCGATACGGGGTGACCTCGGCGAGCGGCGGCGCGTCGGTGCCGTAGTACGCCATCAGTTCGCGGTGCAGGACGGGCAGGGACCAGCCGTCGGCCACGATGTGATGGAAGGTCAGGAGCAGGCGGCTGCGGTGCTCGCCGAGCCGGACGAGGGCGCAGCGCAGCAGTGGCGGTGCCGCCAGGTCGAAGCCGGCGGCCCGCTCGTCCGCGGCCACCGCATCGACCGGGTTCTCCGGCGACGTGCCGTCCTGGGCGGAGAGATCGACCTCCCGCCACGGCAGTTCGCAGTGCCGGGTGATGATCTGCACCGGTGTGCCGTCGGCGCGCCGGCGGAAGGCGGCCCGCAGCGGGGCATGCCGGTCCAGCAGTCGCTGCGCCGCCCGGTGCAGCGTGGGGCCGTCGACGGGGCCGGCCAGGTCGAGCACCTGCTGCACGACGTAGGTGTCGCCGTCCGTGCCGGTCAGGGAGTGGAAGTAGAAGCCCTGCTGGAGGGGGCTGAGGGGGAGCAGTTCCTCGACGGGGAGCGGATTCGTGCCCTGGATCTCGGCGAGTTCGCGGTCGTCGAGGTGCAGCAGCGGGGTGCCCGCGGGGGTGCCCTCCTCGGCCGCGCGGGCCACGGCGGCCCGGGCGAGGGCCTCGACGGTACGGTGCCGGAACACCTCGCGGGTGGTGAGGCGCAGGCCCGCCTCCCGCGCCTTGATCAGCAGCTGGATGGCGGTGATGCTGTCGCCGCCGAGGGCGAGGAAGTCGTCCTCGGCGGTCACCGAGTCCAGGCCGAGTACCTGCGCGTACAGGCGGCACAGCAGCGTCTCGCGCGGGGTGCGCGGTGGCCGGCCGGAACTCAGGGCCGCGTAGTCCGGGGCCGGCAGGGCCCTTGCGTCGATCTTGCCGCTGGGGGTGACCGGCAGGACGTGCAGCGGCACGAACGCCGAGGGGACCATGTAGTCCGGCAGCCGTTCGGCGGCGTGGGCGCGCAGCTCCCGCATCAGCGCGGTGACGTCCCGGAAGGGGGCCGGGCGGTTGGCGTGCGGGAAGGCGCCGGTGGGGCGGTAGGGCGCGGTGAGGGGTCGGGAGCGGGGCGCGAAGGACACCCCGGAACCGGGCCCGCCGGACGTCCCGGAACCGGGCGCGGTGGGCGGTCCGCCGAGGACGAGGAGCGCGTCGAAGGCCCCGTCGTCGGCCGCCCCGTTCCAGGTGAGTGCGGCCCGGTAGCCGTGCTCGGCGGCCAGGGCGTGCAGGTCCTCGGGGTCGGCGCCGGGTGCCGGCGCGCGGCTGCTGCCGTCCAGGGCGCGCAGGTCCGCCAGGTCGTCGGTGAGCCGCGCGTTGGGCACGCCGGTGACCCGCAGCCGCGCCGGCCGGTCGGCGAGCAGGTCCCGCAGGCCGGTCAGGCCCCGCGCCTCGGACCAGGACAGCTCCCGCTCGCCCGGCACGGAGCCGGTGTCGTCGGCGGTGGCCGGGCGCAGGACGACGTCGTAGCGGTACCGGCTCAGCTCGTTGTGGTGGGCCGCCCGCTTGAGACGGATGTCGGCGTCGAACCCGGCGAGGGCGGCGAAGTAGTCGGGGTCGAGGAGCAGTTCGCCCTCCCAGCGCACCGAGCGCTCCACCGCCTCGCGCAGGGCGCTCTTGTCCGTGCCCCCGCTCTCCTGGAGGCCGTCCGCCGCGCGGCGGGTCTCGACGGCCGCGCGCAGGGTGCGCAGCAGGCGCAGGTTGCGCACGTCGCCGACGAAGATGCGGCCGCCGGGTGCGAGCAGTCCCGCCGCCCGGCGCAGGACGTCGCCGAGGTACTCGGCGCTGGGGAAGTACTGGGCGACGGAGTTGAGGACGATCGTGTCGAAGAAGCCGGTGGGCAGCCCCTCGGTGTCGTGGGCGGGCCAGGCGCTCAACCGCACCGTGGCGGCGAGCCGCGGGTCGGTCTCCACCTGGGCGCGCAGCGCCGCGATCGCCTGGTGCGAGAGGTCGGTGCCCCAATACGTCTCGCAGTCGGGTGCGATACGGGACAGGATCAGTCCGCTGCCCACGCCGATCTCCAGCACCCTGCGCAGCGGCCCGAGTTCGCACAGCCGGTCGACGGTGGCCTCGCGCCATTCGCGCATCTCCGCCACCGGGATGGGCCGCCCGTCGTACATGCTGTTCCAGCCGGCGAAGTTCTCCCGGACGCCGTGGGCGTCCTCGTGCGTCCCCTCCGATCCGGCGGCCCGGTAGAGGAGGTCGTGCACCTGCCGCCACTGATCGACCTGCGCTGCCGGGTCGTCGGCGCGCGGTGTGCCGAGGGCGGGTACGACATAGGCGGCGAGGCGGCGGTCACCCGGGCGGTCCTCGCGGGCGACCACCGTCACCTGGTCGACGGCCGGGTGGCCGCGCAGCACGGACTCGATCTCCCCCGGCTCGATCCGGAAGCCGCGGATCTTGACCTGGGTGTCGGCCCGGCCGAGGAACTCCAGGCGCCCGTCGGACCTCCAGCGGACGAGGTCGCCGGTGCGGTACAGCCGCTCACCGGGTGCGCCGAAGGGGTCGGCGACGAAGCGTTCGGCGGTCAGGTCGGGCCGTCCGAGATAGCCGCGGGCCAGGCCCGCGCCGCCCAGGTACAGCTCGCCGGTGACACCTGCCGGGACCGGCTGGAGGTAGGCGTCGAGGACATAGGCGCGCGTGCCGGGGTCGGGGACGCCGATCGGGACGATGGAGCCGGCCGGGATGTCGGGGTCGCACAGGCCGAGGGTCGAGTTGGTGGTGGCCTCGGTGGGGCCGTAGGCGTTGAACATCATCCGGCCGCGTGCGTAGCGGCCCACCAGCTCCGGGGAGACCCGCTCGGTGCCGGCCAGCAGGGTCGCGGTCGGCGGCAGCGTCACGTCGTCCGGCAGGGCGGCGAGCAGCGCGGGCGGGAGGATCATGAAGGTGATGCCGTGGGCGCGGGCATAGTCGGCGAGCGGGGCGGCGGGCACCCGGCGCTCCGCCGGGACGACGACGAGGCGTCCGCCGGAGAGCAGGCCGAGGCACAGGTCCCAGAAGGCGACGTCGAAGCTGGGCGAGGCGAACTGCAGCACCCTGGAGTGCGGTCCGATGCCGAAGCGTTCGCTCTGGGTGGCGACCAGCTTGGCCACGCCGCTGTGGGCGAGGACGACACCCTTGGGCCGGCCGGTGGAGCCGGAGGTGTAGATGACGTAGGCGGCGCTGTGGACGGTGAGCGGCGCGCCGCGATCGGTGTCGGTCGGGTCGTGGGCCGGGCGCTCAGCCAGCTCGGCCGTGGTGGCGGGAGCGTCCAGCTCCAGTAACGCCATGCTGCCGTCGTGGTCGGGGAGTTCGCGTGCGGTGTCCCGGGTGGTGACCATGCAGACGGGAGCGGCGTCACCGAGCATGTAGGCGATGCGGTCGGCCGGGTAGTCGTGGTCGATCGGCAGATAGGCGGCGCCGGACTTGAGGACGGCGACCTCGGCGACGATCAGTTCGGTGGAGCGGGGCAGGGCGAGCGCGACGATCCGCTCGGGTCCGGCGCCGCGGGCGATCAGGGCGTGGGCGAGCCGGTTGGCCCGCTCGTCCAGCTCGGCGTAGGTGAGGCGTTCGTCCTCGAGGACCAGGGCGACGGAGTCGGGGCGCCGGCGGACCTGTTCGGCGAACATCGCCGGCCAGGTGCCGGCGGGGACCGTGTGCTCGGTGGCGTTCCAGTCGAGGACGACCTGCCGGAGTTCCCGTTCCCCCATGAGCGCCAGCCGGTCGACGGGGGTGTCGGGGCGGGCGAGGGCGTCGGTGAGCAGCGTCCGGTAGTGAGCGAGCAGCCGGTCGGCGGTGGCGGTGTCGAAGAGGGCCGGGTCGTAGGTGATGCGGGCCTCGTCGCCGTCCACGTGGATCAACAGGTCGAGCGGGCCCGGCAGTTCACCGGCGGGGCGGGCGGGTGTGGCGAGGGCCGTGTTGAAGAAGAGGCCGCCGCCGCGCATGGCCCGGGGGTGGAGTTCGTCGATGAGCAGGTCGAGGGGCACCCGATGGGTCTCGGCCTCCTGCCACGCCTCGGTCGCCCGGCGGGTGAGGTCACGGAACGTCGGCTGGTGGGCGAGGGACACCCGCACGGGCAGGCCGTCGTGTCCGACGGTGAGGTCGGTGGCGCCGCTGTAGCGGTGCAGCAGGGCGGCGAAGGCCGCGAGCAGCACGAGGTCGGGGGCCTCGGGGACGCCGGGCAGGGTGCGGGTGTCGCGGTGGGGCGTGGGTTCCGGCGGGTGCGGCCGGTCGGCGGGCAGGGAGATCTCGAGCGGGAGTGGCAGGAGCAACCGCTGCCAATGGGCCAGGGCTTCCTCGGAACCGCACACTGCAGCGTGCCTCCCCAGTAGGTCGGTCCCCGGCTCTGGGCTGGGGATCGGCGCCATAGTAAGGTAAGGGTTACCTAATTCCTAGATCGCGCTCGGATTGGCCGAATTGGTCGAAGGGGCGGGGACGGCGCCCCAACTCCACTACAGTCCGTCACAGTTGAGGCAAGCCTGACCGAAGGACGTATCCGTGGGGACCTCGGTGGTCCGGGCGGCGAAAGGCCCCCGCGCACTCCTCCTGCTGGCGCTGTCGGGCGCCGCGCTGGTCGTGCTGTGCACGCTGTCCATGGCGTTCGGCGCGCTCGCCGTGCCGCTCGACCAGGTGTGGCACACGCTGCTCGGCGAGGCGCCGGACTCCCGTGTGGACAACGTGATCTGGTCCGTGCGCCTCCCCCGCACCGCCCTCGGCCTCGCCACCGGCGCCGCGCTCGGCCTGTCGGGTGCGCTGATGCAGGCGCTGACCCGCAATCCGCTGGCGGACCCCGGCATCCTCGGCGTCAGCGCGGGCGCCGCCTTCGCCGTCGTCGTGTCGGTCGGCGTCCTCGGCATCGGCTCCGCCTACGGCTACATCTGGTTCGCGTTCGCCGGGGCGCTGGGCGCGAGTGTCCTGGTGTACCTGCTGGGCGGGCTCGGCCGGTCGGGCACCACGCCGGTCAAACTGGCGCTGGCCGGTGTCGCCGTGACCTCCCTGCTGTTCTCCCTGACCAGCGCGGTCGCCCTCACCGACCCGGACGCCCTCAACCGGTACCGGTTCTGGTCGGCGGGCTCCCTGGCCAACCAGAACGAGCAGGTTCTGGTGCGTGTCCTGCCGTTCCTCGCCGTCGGGGCCGTGCTGGCGCTGGCCTGCGCTCCGGCCCTGAACAGCCTCGCGCTCGGTGACGACGTGGCGAGGTCGCTCGGGCTGAGGCTCGGACTCGTGCGGGTGCAGGGGGTGGTCGCGGTCACCCTGCTCACCGGCGGTGCCGTCGCCGTGATCGGCCCCGTCGTCTTCGTCGGTCTGGTCGTCCCGCACATCGCGCGGGTGCTCACCCAGGCGGCCGGGATCGGCCCGGACCACCGCTGGCTGCTGCCGCTGTCGGCCGTCCTCGCCCCCTGTCTGCTGCTGGCCGCGGACATTGCGGGCCGGCTGCTCGCCCGTCCGGTCGAGATCCAGGCGGGGATCTTGGTCGCCTTCATCGGCGGCCCGTTCTTCATCGCACTGGTCCGACGCCGCCGACTCGCGGAGCTGTGAGAGATGACGACGACCGATGCCGTGGGGGCGAGGCCCGCGATGTCCAGCGGTCCTGTAGGGCCGGGGACCGCGACCGCCACCCATCCCGTGAAGCCGGAGAACCCGACAACCTCCGTTCGCGTCACGACGGCGCCCGCGACGCTCACCGATCCGGTGCCGCCGAGCGCCACGACGACCACCGATCCGGTGCCGCCCAGCCCCACCACGACCACCGATCCCGCGCCGCCCAGCCCCACCACGACCACCGATCCCGCGCCGCCCAGCCCCACCACGACCACCGATCCCGTGCCGCCCAGCCCCACCACGACCACCGATCCCGTGCCGCCCAGCCCCACCACGACCACCGATCCCGTGCCGCCCAGCCCCGTGACCACCGCCGATCCCGCGGAGCGTGAGCCCGTCCCGATGCGGACCGGAGCCCCACAGAGCCGGCGCGCCCAACGACCGACCCCGCGGGAGCGGTGAGCCCATGACCACCGAGATCGCGCCACGCCCCAGCCGCGAGGATCCCGCCGAACACCCCACGGCCGCAGGCCGGTTCGCCTTCCGGCTTCCCGTGCCGCCCGTCTCCGGCGTGCTGCGCCCCCGCCTCCTTGCCGTGTCCCTGCTGCTCGCGGCCACGGCATTCGTGCTGTTCTGCGTGGAGACCTCGGTGGGGGACGTCGCCCTGCCGCTCACCGACGTCCTGCGGGCCCTGGTGGGCGCGAGCGACCCGGCGACCGAACTCATCGTCCACGAGCTGCGCCTGCCGCGCGCCCTCGCGGGCCTGCTCGTCGGCGTCGCGTTCGGCGTCTCCGGCGCCCTGCTGCAGACCATGACCCGCAACCCGCTCGCCAGCCCCGACATGATCGGCATCACCCAGGGCGCCGGCACCGCCGTGGTCGCCGGCATCGTCCTCGGCTGGGACGGCGGCCTCGGCACCCAGGCGCTCGGACTGCTCGGCGCGCTCACCGCGGCCCTGGCGGTGTACGTGCTCGCCTGGAAGCGGGGCACCACCGGCTACCGCATCGTGCTGGTCGGCGTCGGCGTCGCCTGGATCTGCACCAGTGCCACCGACTACCTGATGGCCCACGGACAGCGCTTCCAGGCCCAGGCGGCGCTCGGCTGGCTGGTCGGCAACCTCAACGGCCGTAGCTGGGACCAGATCACGCCGCTCGCCGCCGTCATGGCCCTGCTCGTGCCGCTCGCCGTGCTGCTCGGCCGGCAGATGCGCACCCTGGAGCTCGGCGACGACGTGGCCCGGGGGCTCGGGACCCGGGTGCAGACCGTACGGGTGGCCGTGCTGCTGGCCGCCGTGGGGCTGGTGGCCTTCGGCACGGCGACCGCCGGACCGGTCGCGTTCGTGGCGCTCGCCGCCCCGCAGGTCGCGCAGCGGCTGGCCGGCACCGCCTCCCCGCCGCCCGTCACCGCGGGTCTGACCGGCGCCGCGATGGTGCTCGGTGCCGATCTGGCCGCGCGCAAGCTCATTCCCGGCACCGAGCTTCCGGTCGGGATCGTCACGGGCGTCCTCGGCGCCCCCGTCCTGCTGTGGCTGCTCGTCCGCGCCAACCGCGCCGGTTCTGGAGGCTGAGAACGTGTCACGCAAGCACCAAGTGCCCCTCGAGGGCCCGACCTTGCGGGCCGAGGGCCTGCGCCTGGCGTACGACGACCGGATCGTCGTCGAGAACCTCGATCTGGAGATACCCGCCGGCCGGGTCACGGTGATCGTCGGCGCGAACGCGTGCGGCAAGTCCACGCTGCTGCGCGCGCTGGCCCGGCTGCTGACCCCGAAGGCCGGGGCCGTGCACCTCGACGGGCGCTCGGTGCACTCGATGCCGACGCGGGCGCTGGCCCAGCGCCTCGGCATCCTGCCGCAGTCGCCGGTCGCGCCCGAGGGGCTGACCGTCATCGACCTGGTGGGGCGCGGACGTTCACCGCACCAGACGTGGTGGCGGCAGTGGTCGTCGGCGGACGAACAGGCCGTGCACGAGGCACTGCGGGCCACCGCGATGACCGGCCTCGCGCACCGGTCCGTGGACGAACTGTCCGGCGGGCAGCGGCAGCGGGCCTGGATCGCCATGGCCGTCGCGCAGGGCACCCCGGTGATGCTCCTGGACGAGCCGACGACGTATCTCGACCTCGCGCACCAGATCGACGTCCTGGACCTGATCACCGACCTGAACCGCCATCAGGGCCGCACGGTCGTCATGGTGCTGCACGACCTCAACCAGGCCTGCCGGTACGCCGATCACATCGTGGCGATGAAGGCGGGACGCATCGTGGCGGAGGGCGCGCCGGCGAAGGTCGTCACGGCACAGACGGTGGAGGAGGTCTTCGGACTGCGCTGCGTCGTCGGCGAGGACCCGGTGAGCGGAACCCCGATGGTCGTCCCGATGGGCCGCCACCACGAGGGGACGGGACCGGCGGCGGTGGCCGTGACGGAGAAGGCCGGCTGAGGCGGGGCGGGCCCGCCGGCCCTCGGCCCACATCGCCGGCCGGCCGCAGCGGGCCGGCGGTGTGGGCCCCGCTTCACGGACGGGGCGTCAGATAGCCGCCCATCGTACGGAAGTAGTCCGTCGCCGCGTGTTCCCTGCCGTCCTCCGTGCGCACCCGCTTGACCACGAGACCGGGCAGCCGTCCGGTGCGCGCCTCGGCACCGGCCACGATCACCACCCCGTCCCCCTCGCGGATGAAGATGCGGCCCGGTGTGCCTCCGTAGCGGCCCTCGGACACGGCCGCGGAGACGATCCGGATGCGCTCCCCGCGATGGTGCGTGAAGGCGTTCGGATACGGGTCGGACTGGGCGCGCACCAGTCGTTCGAGGTCCTCGGCGGGCCATGTCCAGTCGATCCGGCTGTCCTCCAGGGACCGCTTGTGGAAGAAGCTCGACCGGGAGCGGTCCTGCGGCGTCCACACGGCCCGGCCGGAGGCGATGAGGTCGAGGGACTCCCGGACGATGGGGCCGATGAGGTCGACGGTGCGGTGGAAGAGGTCCGTCGCGGTGTCGGAGGGGCCGACCGGCACCGCGCGCTGCATCAGGATGTCGCCCATGTCGAGCTCCGCGTCCATGCGGTGGGCGGTGACCCCGACCTGCGTCTCACCGTTGATCAGCGCCCAGATCAGCGGCGAGAAACCGGCGTACGCGGGCAGCAGCGAGTCGTGGATGTTGAGCGTGCCGTGCGGCGGCAGGCCGAAGATCTCCGGCGGCAGCCACGTACGCCAGTTGTTGGCGACGATGAGGTCCGGCTCGCTCTCCTTGAGCGTGCGCAGCAGTTCGTCGTCGTCCGGCCGGTTGCGCAACAGCACCGGCACACCGTGCTGTTCGGCGAGGTCGGCGACCGAGTCGTTCCAGATCCGCTCGTAGACGTGGTCGCTCTTGGGGTGGGTGACGACCAGCACCACTTCGTGCTCGGAGTCCAGCAGAGCCCGCAGCGTCCGGTGTCCCCAGGTCTGGTAGCCGAACATGACGACCCGCATATAAGCCTCCTCAGCCATTGCTAGGTAAGGCTTACCTTATCTAGCATGTGCCTGCTTGGGGGAGCCCGCGTTCCTTCTTGGGGAACACCAAGTGCCCCCCTCTACAGGAGGCGATGACGCGGTGACGCTGCACACTGGGCCGGACTCCATCTATGACGTACTGGGCATCGGCTTCGGGCCGTCCAACCTCGCCCTCGCGATCGCACTGCACGAACACGGCGCGACCTCTCACGACGCCTCGGACGACACCTCCGACGCAGCGGGGGCGGCAAGCGGCCTGCGGGTCGGATTCCTCGAACGGCAGCCGAGGTTCGGCTGGCACCGCGGCATGCTCATCGACGACGCCACCATGCAAGTGTCCTTCCTGAAGGACCTGGTGACGATGCGTGACCCGACCAGCGACTTCAGCTTCCTGTGCTATCTGCGCGAACGCGGGCGCCTGGTCGACTTCCTGAACCAGAAGACGCTCTTCCCGCTGCGCATCGAGTTCCACGACTACTTCGAGTGGGCCGCCGCCCGGGTCGGTCACCTCGTCGAGTACTCCGCCGAGGTGGTCTCCGTACGGCCGGTGACCGAGGACGGCGAGGTGCGCTTCTTCGACGTCGTCAGCCGCGATCCCGCCGCGCCCGAGCGGCCCGTCGTGCGCCGTACCCGCGCGCTGTGCGTGGCCACCGGTCTGGAGCCGCATCTGCCGCCGGGCGCCGCGCTGTCCGAACGCGTCTGGCACACCAGCGAATTACTCACCCGCGTCGACCGACTGGTGCGCTCCGGCACCCCCGTGCGCCGGGCCGTCGTCCTCGGGGCCGGCCAGAGCGCCGCCGAGGCCGTCGACTACCTCCACCGCACCTTCCCGGACGCGGAGATCTGCTCGGTGTTCGGCAAGTACGGCTACACGCCCGCCGACGACAGCCCGTTCGCCAACCGGATCTTCGATCCCGAGGCGGTGGACGTGTACTACGGCGCTCCGGCCGAGGTGAAACGGTCGCTGTACGACTACCACCGCAGCACCAACTACTCGGTGGTCGACCTGGAGCTGATCGAGTCGCTGTCCCGGACGATGTACCAGGAGAAGGTCCAAGGCAGGCAGCGGCTGCGGATGATGAACGTCTCCCGCATCCGCGAGGTCGCCGCCGACGAGGACGGCATCGAGGTGACGGTGGAGTTCCTGCCGACCGGTGAACGCGAGGTGCTCGCCTGCGATCTGCTCGTCTACGCGACCGGTTACCAGCCGCAGGGGATCGCCGACAGCCTCGGTGAGATCGCCAAGCTCTGCCTGCGCGACGAGGAGGACGAGCTGCGCGTCGGCCGCGACCACCGTGTGGAGACCAATGCGAACGTCACCGCGGACCTCTACCTCCAGGGCGGCACGGAACACACCCACGGCCTCACCTCGACCCTGCTGTCCACCACGGCCGTACGCTCCGGGGAGATCTGCGCGTCCCTGCTGGCCCGGCGGCACTCGGCAGCCGGCTCCCGGGTGACGGCGGACTGCGCGCACGGACAGCCCGCACTGCGATGAGCGCACCGGACAACCCCGGGCCGCGATGAGCGCACCGATCCTCGCGGCCGAGACGCTGCTCCCCGTCGGCACCGCGCTCGCCGTCACGCTCGTCGTGCTGCTGCTCGTGGCGACCGGGGTGGCCGCGCTGTTCCGGCTCTCCCCCGACGCCTCCCACCGCCGGGCGCGTGAGATCGTCACGGCGGGCGTCCGGGCCGCCGCCCAGCTGGCCGCCGTGTCCGCGGTGATCGGCTGGGCGGTGCACCACACCGCCGGCCTGCTCGCGTTCCTGCTGCTCATGCTGGCCGTGGCGACCCGGACCGCCGGGCGGCGCATCACCGCCAACGGCACCTGGTGGTGGGCGGCCCTGCCGATCGCGGCGCCCGTGCTGCCGGTCGTGGCCGCACTGGTCGCGGCCGGGCTGCTGACCGTGCCCGGTGTCGCCGTCGTGCCGGTCAGCGGAATCCTGATCGGCGGGGCGCTGACCGCGACCGTGCTGGCGGGGCGCCGCGCGCTGGACGTGGTCTCCCAGCGGCACGGCGAGGTGGAGGCCGCCCTCGCCCTGGGGTTCACGCCGCGCGAGGCCCGGCTGGAGGTGGCCCGCGGCGCCGCCTCGGACGCCCTGCTGCCCGCCCTCGACCAGACCCGCACGGTCGGCCTGGTCACGCTGCCGGGCGCGTTCGTCGGCATGCTCCTCGCCGGTGCCTCTCCCCTGATGGCCGGCGCCGTGCAGGTCTTCGTGCTCATCGCGCTGCTCGCCGTGGAGGCGATCTCGGTCGCCCTGACGGTCGACCTGGTGGCCCGCGGCGTGCTCCATCGCGAGGCGGCACGGGGCCGGGGAACGAAGGTCCGACCGGCCGTTACCGGGGGGTAGGCAGCCGCTCCCTCTTGCTATACAGTCCGTCAACAAGCGCGCCGCCGTTACCGCCGGTAAGGCACGGGTGGGACAGCGGAGGACGAGCGCATCGCACGGATTCGACTCGAGGAGCCCCGCACATGGCACTGAGCATCTCGCGGCCGGAGACCCGGACCCAGCCCGCCGAGGAGGGCGTCGCCCGCCGGCTGCTCGACTCGTCCGCGCAGCTCTCCTACGACCCGCTCACCGAGGTCGACTGGGAGACGCCGCTGGACACCGGCTACCACGGCGCCAGCCCGGAGTGGAGCACCCTGTACGGGACGGCGTACTGGAACGAGATGACCGAGGACCAGCGCAAGGCGCTGACGCGCCAAGAGGCCGCGTCCGTCGCCAGCACCGGCATCTGGTTCGAGATGATCCTGCAGCAGATGGTGCTGCGCGACATCTACGCCAAGGACCCGACGGACGACACCTTCCAGTGGGCGCTCACCGAGATCGCCGACGAGTGCCGCCACTCGATCATGTTCGCCCGGGGTGCGAAGAAGCTCGGCGCCCCCGCCTACCGCCCGCACCGGGTCGCGGTCGAACTCGGCAGGCTGTTCAAGACCGTCGCCTTCGGCGAGGCCGCGTACGCGGCGATCCTGGTCGCCGAGGAGGTCCTCGACGTCATGCAGCGCGACTGGATGCGCGACGAGCGGGTCGTTCCCTTCGTGCGCACCATCAACAACATCCATGTCGTCGAGGAGTCGCGGCACATGAAGTTCGCCCGCGACGAGACGCGCAAGCACCTCGCCCGTGCCGGCCGGGTGCGCCGCCAGACCCACGCCGTCCTGATCGCCGTCGCGGCCTACGTCATCGTCACCAGCATGGTGAACCCGAAGGTGTACGCCAACGCCGGTCTGGACGAGGAGCGCGCCGTGCGCGAGGCCCGCGCCAACGAGCACCACAAGGCGATGCTGCGCTCCAGCTGCGCCGGCCTGATGGAGTTCCTGGGCTCGGTGGGGCTGCTCACCAAGCCGGCCCTCTACTGGTACAAGCGCGCCCACCTGATCTGACGAGACAGCTGCTCTCACGACCTCCCTCTCGAGCGGACGACTGACTGACCATGGCCTTCGCGATCACTCAGACCTGCTGCAACGACGCCACATGTGTGTCCGTCTGCCCGGTCAACTGCATTCATCCGACGCCCGAGGAGCGGGCCTTCGGCAGCACGGAGATGCTGTACATCGACCCGAAGGCGTGCATCGACTGCGGCGCCTGCGCCGACGCGTGCCCGGTGGACGCGATCCTCCCGGTCGACCGGCTGACGGGTGGTCAGCAGGAGTACGCGGAGATCAACGCCGCGTACTTCGAGCAGGACGACGCCCGGCCGGCACCCGACGCGGCCGGCCACGGGCCGATCTTCCACGCGTGGGGCAGGCCGACGTTCGACCGCGTCCTGCCGCCCGACTTCGGGCCGCTGCGGGTCGCGATCGTCGGCACGGGGCCGGCCGGCATGTACGCCGCCAAGGATCTGCTGCTGCACACACCGGCCGAGGTGACGCTCGTCGACCGGCTCCCGGTCGCCGGCGGGCTCGTACGGTTCGGTGTGGCGCCGGACCATCCGGCGACCAGGAAGGTGAGCGAGACCTTCGCCCACGTGCACCACCACCCGCGCGTACGGACCCACCTCGGGCTCGACGTGGGCACCCATGTCACACCCGGGGAACTGGCCGCTCACCACGACGCGGTGATCTACGCCGTGGGCGCGGCGACCGACCGGCGGCTCGGCATCCCGGGCGAGGACCGGCCGGGCAGCGTCTCCGCGACCACCTTCGTCGCCTGGTACAACGGGCATCCCGAGGTCGCGGCGGACGCCGTGGACCTCTCCGCCGAACGCGTCGTCGTGGTCGGCAACGGCAACGTCGCCCTCGACGCCGCCCGCATCCTGGTCTCGGACCCGGAGACGCTGGCCGGCACCGAGATCGCCGGGCACGCGCTCGACGGACTGCGCCGCAGCAAGGTGCGCGAGGTGGTCCTGCTCGCCCGCCGGGGCCCCGAGCACGCCGCGTACACCCGGCCAGAACTGCTCGCCCTGAAGCATCTGTCCGGGGTGGACCTGCTGATCGACGACCACGATCCGCGGATCTCCGCGGCCGTCGACACCGCCGGGCCCGGGGACAAGGCGGCGGTCCTGCGGGGCGTGGCCCGCGAGGCCGTCGACTGGTCCGTGCCGCCCGAGACGGCGGACGGGCGGCGCCGCATCGTGTTCCGCTTCCACTCCGCCCCGCTGGAGGTCCTCGGCGACGACGCCACCCGTGCGGTGCGGGTCACCGGCGGCGCCGGTGAGCTGGACATCCCGGCCGGGACGGTGCTGCGGGCGATCGGCTACCGGGGAGTGCCGCAGGCGGGGCTGCCGTTCGACGAGAGCACGGGGACCGTGCCGCACGAGCGGGGCAGGGTGACCGGGATGCCCGGCACCTACGTCGTCGGCTGGATCAAGCGCGGCCCGTCGGGGGGCATCGGCGCCAACCGCGCGTGTGCGGCGGAGACGGTCGGCACGCTGCTCGCCGACGCCGTCGCGGGTGCCCTGCCCGCACCGGCCGGCAGCGCCAGGGCCTTCCGCCGCCTCGTGCGCCGGCGACGCCGCTGAGGCAGTGGGCCGGCCGCAGGGCATGGCTCAGGTCCGGGCCCCGTGGAGCTCAGGCGGCGGTGTCTCCGGCGGGCCCGGGGGCCGGCGCCCGCAGGACGGGCATCATCGTGTCGACCGAGTCCTGCGCGAGGTGGTCCAGGATCAGCCGGCCGACCAGGGCCGGCTTCTCCAGCGGGACCACGTGGGAAGCTCCGGGGACCACGGCCAGCTGGGCGCCCGGGACCGCGCGGTACAGGGCGGTCGTGTGCTCCAGCGTCATCAGGTCGTCGTCCCCGACGAGGACGAGGGTGGGCGCCCGGACCCGGGCCAGGTCCTCGGGGGTGAGCGTCGGCTGGGTGCGCCACATGTCGAGCACCTTCGCCGCCACCACCGGCCAGTGGTCCGCGCCGTCCGGTGTGACGGCCTCGTACAGCTCGCGGAAGAACGCGAGTTCGGCGCCTTCGGGCGTCATCGCGTCGAGCATGGCGGGCTCGACGAAACACTCGGGAGCGGGCCGGAAGGTGGCGCCGATGACGACGAGCTTGTGGACCAGCTCGGGCCGTGCGAGGGCGACGAGCAGCGCGACGACACCCCCGTCGCTCCAGCCGACCAGATGCGCCGCTCCCCCCACGACCGTCTCGACGAAGGCCACCGTGTCCTCGGCCATGTCCTGGTACGTCAGCGGTCCTTCGACGTCAGGGGTGTGTCCGTGGGCGCGCCGTTCGGGCAGGAGGACCCGGTACTCGGCAGCGAGGTCGGCGCGCATCGCGCCCCACGTGTCGTTGGTGCAGAAGCCGCCGTGCAGCAGGACCAGCGGGTCACCGGTGCCGTCCGTCTCGTACCACGTCCTCACACCAGGAAGGTCCGCGTAGTCGCCCATCGCCCAGGCCCTTCTCGGACTGCCGCCGTCCCGGCCAGTCTCCGCCGTGCCCCTCGGGCCCGCAATCGCGCTCAGTCGCCCTGGGACGGCGGCGCCGGCCGGACGGCGAGGATGGCGATGTCGTCGTCGCTGTCGGCCCCGAGCCCGATGAGCAGCTCGTCGCAGAACACGTCGAGGGGCTCGCGGGCCAGGGCGGAGGTGTACCGGCGCAGGCGTTCCATCGCGTCGTCCAGGGACTCGCCGCGCCGTTCGATGAGCCCGTCGGTGTACAGCAGCACCGTGGAGTGGGCCGGGATCGCGTCGATCGCCCGGGGGCGCGGCATGTCGGGGTCCATGCCCAGCAGCACCCCCGAACCCTCCTCAAGGTAGCGGGTCCGGCCGTCGGAGGCGGTCAGCAGCGGCGGCAGATGCCCGGCGGAGGAGTGCACCAGATCCCACGGGCCGGTCGGGCCGCCCTTGATCAGACCGTAGATGCAGGTGGCGGTGGCCTCGCGGTACAGGGTGTGGTTCGCCATGTCCAGGCGGCGCAGGACCGTGTCCGGGGGCTCCTGGCGGTCCACGGCGATACCGCGCAGCATGCTGCGCAGCTGGCTCATGGCGACGGCCGCGTCCAGGTTGTGCCCGGTGACGTCCCCGATGACCAGCGCCGTGTCCCCGCTCGGGACGACGAAGCTGTCGTACCAGTCGCCGCCGACCTGGGCGGTCGTGGAGGAGGCGGCGTAGCGGGCGGCCAGCTGGAGCGGCTCGACCTGCGGCAGCACCGGCAGCAGCGAGCGCTGGAGCCGCTCGGCGATGTTCCGGGTCTCCTGGTACAGCCGGGCGTTGTCCACGCCCAGGGCGAGGCCGCGGCACAGGTCGTCGACCAGGGGCAGGTCCTCTTCCGTGAACGGCTGTTCCCAGCCGCCGCGGGCCACGGTCAGGGCGCCGATGATCTGCCGTCGTGCCCGCAGCGGGGCGACGATCGCGCTGTGCGCGCCCAGATGCCCGAACAGGTCGAGGTAGTGCGCGTCCAGGGGACTCGACGACTGGCTGGGCGGCGGAGCCTCGGTGAGCAGCAGGGGTCCGGCCCCGCGCAGCGCACGGGCCAGCGGGCCCCGGGAGGACTCGGTCACGGGCGGGAGCCTGCCCTCGTAGTCGCCGGGACACAGCCCCTCGGGGGTGCGGTGGACGACGCAGATCCGTTCCACCCGGGCGTCCTCGGTGAAGAGGTCCACGGCGCACCAGTCGGCCAGCCGTTCGGTCAGGATCCTGCCCGCGCGCCGCAGGCCCTTGTCGAGGTCGGGGGTGTTGCTCAGGGCGGCGGCGGTGTCGGCCAGCAGCGAGAGCCGTTCCAGCGCGGACAGCCCCGCGTGGCCCCGGCCCGCCCTCGGAGCGCCTTCCAGGGCACCTGCACCTGCCGGCACCCCGTCAGGGGCCCCGTCCGCCACACCCTCGGGACCACCTGCCGACGCACCGTCCATGGCACCTGTCCGCACACCGTCCCAGGCATCCTCCGGGCTGCCCTCGCCCTCCCGCACGGCTGGGGAGGCGCTGCCCGGCTCCTGCGGTCCGGCCCACCGCCTGCGGCCGGGAGGGACGAACGAGGAGCGGGGTTCGGCGGCCCTGGGCACGAGCTGCGCGACGAAGACGGTGCGGCCGTCGGCCGTCTCCTGGGTCTGGATGAAGAGCCGGACGGGGATCAGCCTGCCGTCGCGGTGCAGCGCCGGGAGCGGCACCGAGCGGCCCAGGATGCGCGGCTGCCCGCTGAGCAGCAGGGAGGTGAAGGCCGCGAGGTGGCGCTTGCGCAGGTGCTCCGGGATGAGCGTGGTGAGCGGCCGGCCGACGAGATCGGCCGCCTGCCAGCCGAGCATGTCGGCCGCCGGTCCGTTCGCCGCGACGATGAGGTTCCTCTCGTCGGCGGCGATGGTCGGCACCCTGCTGGACTGCACCTGCCCGGCCTCCCACGGCACCAGCTCGGAGGCGCTGGCGCCCGGCTCGCGCGGCACCACGGTCCACGCGGTGGGGTGCTGGCCGGCGAGCTGGCCGACGATCTGGTCGAACAGCCACTGCTGGAAGATCCGGCTGCGGGGAAGCGCCGGCAGGGTGAGGAGGCGTTCCTCACGGGCCGCCTCCTCGGCGAGGTCGAGGACGCGGCGCAGGGTCTCCACCGCCGGCGCGGCGTCCGCCGACAGCGACAGCGGCAGGGACGGGATCTCCTTCCCGGCGGGCTGCCGGCGCAGCGCGGCCGACATGCACTGGCTGATCACATTGCTCGCGTCATGGGCGGTGGCGAGGTCCTCCGGCGGCACACCGAGGTCGTACCCGGCCGCCACGGCGAGGATCATCTCGCGCAGCACCGTATGACGGTGCTGCGCGCACGCGGCGTACAGCGCGCCGGGCACGTCGATCAGCGTCACGTGCTCCTCGCCGGAGCCGGAGGAGGGCTCCGCCTGCCCCCAGCCGTCCGCCGCCCGGGACGGCGATCCGTCGGGCGCCAGCTCGAACCAGACCGTCTTGCCGCCCTCGCCCGATTCGACGCCGTACCGGGACGCCATCTCCTCGACGAGCGCCAGCCCCTGTCCCGTGCCGGCGTACGCGGGACACTCCTGCGGCAGCAGTCCCCGGTCCGGGCGCTGGTCCCGCACGCCCACACGGACCGTGCCGTCGTCGACGCGCGCCGACACCTCGACGTCGGTGCGGGCATGCAGGACGGCGTTCGTCACCAGCTCGCTCACCAGGAGCTGAGCGGTGTCCACCACGTCCGGGGCGACATCGCCGACAGCGGCCCGCACGAATCGCCGAGCCTCCGCCACACTCTCGGGCCACCGGGGGAACCGTCGCGACGACGCCCCCGCGCCATTGAGGTCGCCCATGCTCCAAGTGTGCCGCAGGAGCCCCCGCCCCGCGGCCACCCGCCGCGTCACCTGCGGCGGACGGGTGAGCGCGCCCGCGATCCCCGCACCTGGGGCGGTGTCAGGGCGCTCGTGGTGGTCCGACCCAGCCCAGCGACCGTTCGACGGCCCGCTGCCAGTTCTCGTACTCCGCCTCGCGCCGTGCGGGATCCATCGCGGGCAGCCACTGGCCGGCCCGGTGCCAGTTGCGGCGCAGCACTTCCAGGCCGGGCCAGTAGCCGGCGGCGAGCCCGGCCGCGTAGGCGGCCCCGAGGGACACCGTCTCGGCGACCATGGGCCGCACCACGGGCACGTCGAGCACGTCGGCCACGAACTGCATGAGCAGGTTGTCCGCGGTCATGCCCCCGTCCACCTTGAGCTGCTTGAGGGGGACGGCGGAGTCGGCGTTCATGGCGTCGACCACCTCCCGGGTCTGCCATCCGGTGGCCTCCAGGACGGCACGCGCCAGGTGCCCCTTGGTGATGTAGGAGGTGAGGCCGACGATGACCCCGCGCGCGTCGCTGCGCCAGCGGGGCGCGAACAGACCCGAGAAGGCGGGCACGATGTAGCAGCCGCCGTTGTCCTCGACCGTCCGCGCGAGGGTCTCGATCTCCGGGGCGCTGCTGATCAGGCCCAGCCGGTCGCGGAACCACTGCACGAGGGCGCCGGTGACGGCGATCGACCCCTCCAGGGCGTACACCGGCGGCTGGTCGCCGATCCGGTACGCGACGGTCGTGAGGAGTCCGTGCCGGGACCGTACGAGGTCGCGACCGGTGTTGAGCAGCAGGAAGCTGCCCGTTCCGTAGGTGCACTTGGCCTCGCCCGGGGAGAAGCAGGTCTGGCCGAAGAGGGCGGCCTGCTGGTCGCCGAGGGCAGCCGTGATGGACACGCCCGGCAGCAGCGCGCGGGCCTCGCCGTACGGCTCCGCGGACGATCTGATCTCGGGCAGCATCGAGCGGCGCACCCCGAAGTAGGCCAGCAGCTCTTCGTCCCAGGTGAGGGTGCGGATGTTCATCAGCATCGTGCGGCTGGCGTTGGTGACGTCGGTGATGTGCAGGCCGCCGTCGGGGCCCCCGGTGAGATTCCAGATCAGCCAGCTCTCCATCGTGCCGAACAGCACCTCACCGTCCCTGGCGCGCTGCTCGATGCCCTTGACGTGGTCGAACAGCCAGCGGATCCGCAGCGCCGAGAAGTAGGTGGACGGCGGAAGGGCGCACCGGTGAAGGAAGAACTCCTCCCCGGGGCGCTCCCGCAGTTCCTCGACGAGCGGTGCCGTGCGGGTGTCCTGCCAGACGATCGCCCGGCCCAGCGGGGCGCCGGTCCGCCGGTCCCACAGCACGGTCGTCTCGCGCTGGTTGGCGAGGCCGACGGCGGCGACCTGCCCCCGGTCCACGCCGGCGCCGGAGAGGGCCTCGGGCACGACGTGCCGCAGGTTCTGCCAGATCTCGACGGCGTCGTGCTCGACCCACCCCGGCCGGGGGAAGTGCTGCTGGTGCTCCTTCTGCGCGACCGAGACCAGCCGCCCACGGTGGTCGAACAGGATGCAGCGGGTCGAGTTGGTGCCCTGATCGATGGACATTACGTACCGTTCAGCCATGATCGGGTCTGCCTTCCGACGGGTCGAGGGGGCGGCTGTCCTGGGACTACCAGCGGGCGGCTCCCAGGTCTCTGGAGATCGCCCGGGCGGCTTCCCGGAGCAGGCTGATCAGCCGCGGGAGGGGCTTGCCCTGGCTGTCGCAGATCCGCTCGACCGGTCCGGACAGCCCGATGGCGCCGACGACGAGGCCGCCGTGCCCCCGGATCGGTGCGGCGATCCCGGCCTCGCCCATGCTCATCTCCTGGATCTCGGCGGCCCAGCCGACTTCCCTGACCTCGGTGAGTGCCCGGGCGAGCCGCTCGGCATCGGTCAGGGTGTGCCGGGTGAACGCCTCCAGGCCCGGCTTCCGGTCCGGCTCCACGGTCGCGGTCCCGAAGGCCAGCAGCACCTTGCCGAGCGAGGAGGCGTGCAGCGGCAGCAGCGAGCCCACGTCCAGCGTCTGGAAGGTGTCGTCCGGCCGGAACACGTGGTGCACGATGAGCACCTGGCCCTCCAGCGGAGTCCCGAGGCGCACCGCCTCACCGCTGCGCGCGGCCAGCGCGTCGGCCCAGTTCAGGGAGCGCGAGCGCAGCTCGTTGACGTCCAGATAGCTGGTGCCCAGGTGCAACAGGGCGGCTCCGAGCTGGTACTTTCCGGTCTCCGCGTCCTGTTCCACGAAGTCCACGTGCTGGAGCGTGCGCAGGATGCCGTGGGCGGTGCCCTTGGCCAGGCCGAGCGACGCCGCCACCTCGCCGAGCCCGAGCCGGCGGGGCCCACCGGCGAGCAGCCGCAGAATCGCCGCCGCCCGTTCGATCGACTGGACTGGGCCGGCCATGAGGCGAGCCTATTACCGCTGCGGGCACTTCGCTCCGCAGGCGCATGGCCGTCACGGGCGGGCGGCGTTCGGTAATGCCGACCGCTGTTCATTGACCGGCCCGATTTGTCTCCCTAACGTGCACTGGAGTCCGGTAGGCGCCGAGTGCCCGGCCGGCACCCCAGCCCCGGGAGAGAACATGGCGGCACAGCTCAACACGCTGCTCCACGCGGCCTGCGAACACGTGTGTCCGGTGCCGCCCGTCGCCGGCGCGGTCTCGGTCCTGCGCCGGCGCGTCGCGGCGGTCCTCGCCGAGTGGAGGGTGTGCCCGGGGATCGTCGACGACTCCCTGCTCGTGGTGTCGGAACTGACCACCAACGCGATCATTCACGCCCGGCCCCCGGCGGCACTGCGGCTGTCGTGGGTGCGCGGCGACGGCGACGAGGTCCTGAGGGTCGAGGTCACCGACGCGGGGCCTCCGCGTCCGGAGGGTCAGCCGCTCGGCGGGGTCGATCCGGACGAGCACGGCCGCGGCGAGGCGATCGTCCACGCCCTGGCGACGCGTCACGGCATACGGGTCCATCCCGGCGGAGTCACCCGCTGGGCGGAACTGACCGCGGTCTGACGCGCCTCCATGGTGAGCGCGCGCACACCTGGGGCCAGAACTATGGTGTCCCACCACATACGCCAGGCACCTGCACGTTTCTACGGTGTGGCGACACATACACGTCCCCGTCGAACGTCAGGAAGTGGTGCCGATGTCGTCGCCCGCGACCGCTCCGCCAGCCCCGTCCAACCTGAAGCGCATCGTCGCCGCCAGCCTCATCGGCACCACCATCGAGTGGTACGACTTCTTCCTGTACGGCTCCGCCGCCGCGCTGGTCTTCAACAAGCTGTTCTTCCCTGAGTCCGACCCGCTCGTCGGCACGCTGCTGTCGTTCCTGACGTACGCGGTCGGATTCGCCGCCCGGCCCATCGGCGCCCTGGTCTTCGGGCACTACGGCGACCGGCTCGGCCGCAAGAAGCTGCTGGTGCTGAGCCTGCTGCTGATGGGCGGGGCGACCTTCGCGATCGGTCTGCTGCCGACGCACGCCACGATCGGCAGCGCGGCGCCCGTGCTGCTCACCGTGCTCCGGCTGATCCAGGGCTTCGCGCTGGGCGGCGAGTGGGGCGGCGCCGTGCTGCTGGTGTCCGAGCACGGAGACGCGAAACGGCGCGGGTTCTGGGCGTCGTGGCCGCAGACGGGCGCTCCGGCGGGCCAGCTGCTGGCGACCGGTGTGCTGTCCTTCCTGACCGCGGTGCTGTCCGACGCGGCGTTCGGGAGCTGGGGCTGGCGGATTCCGTTCCTGCTCTCCGGCGTGCTCGTGATCGTCGGTTTGTGGATTCGTCTCTCTGTCGACGAGTCGCCGGTGTTCCGGCAGGCGCTGGAGCAGGCCGAGGCCCGCAAGGCGGAGGCCGCCACCGAACGGCTGCCGCTGGTGGCCGTGCTCAAGCACCACTGGCGTGACGTGCTGGTCGCGATGGGCGCCCGGATGGCGGAGAACATCAGTTACTACGTGATCACCGCCTTCATCCTCGTCTACGCCACGGTGTCGGCCGGTGTGTCGAAGCAGACCGCGCTCAACGCGGTGCTGATCGCCTCCGCGATCCACTTCGCGGTGATCCCGGCGTGGGGCGCGCTGTCGGACCGGATCGGCCGCCGGCCGGTGTATCTGATCGGCGCGGCGGGCGTGGCGTTGTGGATGTTCCCGTTCTTCGCGCTGATCGACACCGGCGGCTTCGGCGCCCTGCTCCTGGCGGTGACCGTGGGCCTGGTGCTGCACGGCGCGATGTACGCACCGCAGGCGGCCTTCTTCTCCGAGATGTTCGCGACCCGGATGCGGTACTCGGGCGCCTCGATCGGCGCCCAGTTCGCCTCGGTCGCGGCGGGCGCTCCCGCGCCGCTGATCGCCACCGCGCTGCTGGACGCCTACGGCACGTCCGTCCCGATCGCGCTGTACGTCATCGCGGCGAGCCTGCTGACGGTCGTGGCCGTGGCCGCGGCCAAGGAGACCCGCCACCGGGACCTGGCGAACGTCGCCCCCTCCGGTGACACGGACGGACCGGCCAGGACCCGGACCGCCGAGGACGCCCACACCGTCTGACGGCTCCTCCCCCGCTCGACCGGCCCCCGTGCGCGCCCCGCGTACGGGGGTCAGTGCTGGGGTGGCGCGGGTGGCGGGCCCGAGAGGCGGTGCAGCCGCAGGGCCAGCTGGATCTCCAGGGCGCGGGCGGGGCTCTGCCAGTCGTCGCCGAGCAGGCGCCCGACGCGTTCCAGGCGCTGGGCGACGGTGTTCACATGGACGTGCAGCTCGTCCTTGGTGCGGGCGGGGCTCATACCGCAGGCGAAGTACGCGTCGAGGGTGCGCAGCAGTTCCGTGCCGCGGCGTTCGTCGTAGGCGACGACCTGGCCGATGGTGCGGTCGACGAATCCCGCGACGTCCCGCTCGCCGGCCAGCAGCAGACCGAGGAAGCCGAAGTCCTCGGCTGCGGCGCCGTCTCCGCAGCGGCCGAGCAGGCGCAGGGCGTCGAGGCAGCGCCGGGCCTCCGCGTAGGCCGCGGCCACGGCGTCGGGGCGGGCGGTGAGACGCTCGACGGGGGCCGAGGCGCCGACGGTGACCGGCTCGTGGACGGCCGTGCCCAGATGGCGGGCGGTGCGCCGGGCGAGGCCGGTGGCGGTGTCGTCGCCGGTGAGGGGCAGCAGCAGGACGGTGCCGCCGTCGCGGGCGGCGGCGAGACCGTGCCGGGTGGCGGCGAGGTGGGAGGCCGCGGCCCACAGACGTCGGCGGGTGTCCGCCTCCTGCTCGGCGTCCGCGGTGCCGCCCTCCAGACGGGCGGCGAGAACGGCATGGGTGGCGTCGAGGTCGGCGTGCAGCCGGGCCGCGCGGTCGCGCAGCAGGCGCGGGTCGCGGTCGCGGGCGTCGAGCAGGTCGTCGAGCAGTTCGCCGCGGACGCGCTGCTCGGCCTCGGCGGCGGAGCGGCGGGCGAGCAGCAGCAGTGAGGTGACCATGGCCGCGCGTTCCAGCGTGCGCTGGTCGACGGGGTCCAGGCCGGGGTGGCCGCGCAGCACGAGGGCGCCGAGAAGCTCGTCGCCGGCGGCCACGGCGGCGATCCAGTCGGCCCCGTGCCGCACCGCGTGTCCTTCCGCGCGGGAGGACTGCAGGGCCTGGGCCGGTGCGGCGGCGGCCTCGGTGAACTGGACCTGGCCGTCGAGGACCTCGGAGACGGCGGCGGCCACGTCGTGCACCCCGCCGCCGCGCAGGACCAGCTCGGCGAGCCGGTCGTGGACGTCGGAGGCGCGCTCGATCACTCCGCTGCGGTCGCGGATGATCTCGTTGGCGTGCTCCAGGTCGGCGAGGGCGGAGCGGGTCTCGGCGAGCAGGTTGGCCGTGTCGATGGCCGCGGCGGCGAGGGCGGCGAAGGAGCCGAGCAGGGCGATCTGCTCCCGCTCGAAGACCCGGGCCCGCCGGTCGGCGGCGAACAGCACGCCGATCACGGTGTGCCCGAGCATCAGGGGCACGCCGAGGATCGCCACGAGGCCCTCGTCGCGCACGCCCGCGTCGATGCTGAGGGTGTGCTGGAAGCGGTCGTCGCGGAAGTAGTCGTCGGTGACATAGGGCCGGGCGGTCTGCGCGACGAGGCCGCCGAGCCCCTCGCCCATGCCGAGGCGCAGCTGCTGGAAGCGGGCGGACACCGACCCCTCGGTGACCCGCATGTAGGTGTCGCCCCTGGCCGGGTCGTTCAGGCTGAGGTAGGCGACGTCGGTGCCGAGCAGCGAGCGGGCGCGCTGCACGATCGCCTGGAGCACGGCGTCCAGGTCGCGCAGTCCGGCGAGGTCGTGGGCGGTCTCGAACAACGCGGACAGCTCGGCCTCACGGCGGCGCCGCCCCTCCAGCTCCGCGCGCACGCGCAGCGCGAGCAGCTTGGCCTGTTCGAGCGCGGCGATCCGCTCGGTCGGCTGTCCCTCGGCGCGGGCCAGCAGCACCGGCTGCTCGTACGCCTCGGCGGGCGCGCCCCTGGCCAGCAGTTCGAGGAACGGTGCCTCGGCACCACCGGACGCCGGTCGGGCATCGGGGTGTGACCGGCCCGGCGCGGGGGCGCCGGATCCGGTGCGCTCGGCGGACTGCACGTGATCGCGGGACATGCTCACAGGATTCCTCATCCCACGCCCGGCCCGTCAGGGCTGTGGAAAACCCGGCCGGCCGCTCGGCGGCGGCATCGGGCGGTCCCGGCGGCCTGCCGCGGCACCGGACGGTTCAGTGCGCGGTCCAGCCGCCGTCCAGGACCAGTGACGTACCGGTCACGAAGGACGCCTGCGGGCCGCACAGATAGGCCACCGCCTCGGCGACCTCCTCCGGTTCGATCAGCCGCTTGACCGCGCTGTCCTGGAGCATCACCTCGGACAGGACGCGCTCCTCGGGGATGCCGTGCGCCCGCGCCTGGTCGGCGATCTGCTTCTCGACCAGTGGGGTGCGCACATAGCCGGGGTTCACACAGTTGGAGGTGACCCCATGAGAGGCGCCTTCGAGGGCGGCGGTCTTGGACAGTCCCTCCAGACCATGTTTGGCGGCCACATACGCGGACTTGTAGGCCGAGGCGCGCAGCCCATGGACGGAGGACACATTGACGATCCGGCCCCACCCCTGTCCGTACATATGGGGCAGCGCCCCACGGATGAGCCGGAACGGCGCCTCCAGCATCACGGTGAGCACCGTGTGGAAGACGTCGGGCGGGAACTCCTCGATCGGTCGGACCAGCTGCAGCCCGGCGTTGTTCACCAGCACGTCCGTGCCGGCGGCCGCGAGTTCGGCGGCGTCCAGGTCGGTGAGGTCCACCACGTGCGGCTCGACGGCGCCGCCGAGGTCACGGGCCGCCTCGGCGAGCGACTCCAGGCCCGCGGCGTCCCGGTCGACGGCTCTGACCTTGGCCCCGGCGGCGGCCAGCCGCAGCGCGCAGGCGCGGCCGATGCCGCCGGCGGCGCCGGTGACGAGGGCGGTACGGCCACCGAGGTCGGGCGAGGAGGCGTGGGGGGCCGGAACGGCACGGGAGGCGGTCATGTCTCGACCCTAGGCAGCACCCCCACCCCAACCCATGTGGTCAGCCCCTACAGTTCAGCCGATACCAGTGGGGTCGAACCATGTGGGGCCGTCCGACATGGCCTGCTTGATCCGAAAGCGCGAGAACTCGTGCAGCTCCGGCAGGGCGTCCACCGCGAACCAGCCGACGTCCAGCGACTCGTCGTCGTTGACCCGCGCCTCACCGCCCACGGCCCGGCAGCGGAAGGTGATGTCCATGTACTGACAGATGTCGCCGTTGCCGTACGTCACCGGCTGCAGCGCCTGCACCAGAACGACCCGCTCGGGGACGCAGCGCACCGCCGTCTCCTCCTCGACCTCGCGCACGGCACAGGCCGCGGGCTGCTCGCCGGGCTCCGGGATCCCGCCGATCACCGACCACGTGCGGGTGTCGGCCCGCCGGTTCAGCAGCACCCTGTCCTCGTCGTCGAAGACGAGGGCGGTGACCCCGGGGAGCCACAGCAGCTGATGACCGGCGGACGCGCGCAACGTGCGGATGAAGTCAGGGGTAGCCATGACCTCGACCCTAACCGCCCGGTCGGCGGCCTTCCTCTCGCTTCAGAGGGTGTGCGACGGGCGTACGGCTACGCGTCACCGGCGCGTCGCCCGCGCACTCCCGCGACCACGGCCCACCCCAGGCCGCCCGCGGCGATCAGCACCAGGGCGATCTCCGGAGCGATGCCGACGCGGGTGGCGGGCGTCTGCGAGGAGCGCAGCGGCACCTCCTGCACCAGGGAGTCGGCGACGAACATGCCGGTCCTCTGCGTGATCGTCCCGTCCGGGAGGATGACCGCGCTGACGCCGCTGGTGACCGGCACGGTCACGGTGCGGCTGTGTTCCACGGCCCGGACGCGGGACATGGCGAGCTGCTGGTAGGTCATCTCGCTGCGGCCGAAGGTCGCGTTGTTGCTGGGCACGGAGATCAGCTGGGCCCCGTCGGTGACCGTGTCGCGCACCGCCCAGTCGAAGGCCGCCTCGTAGCAGGTGACCAGGCCCACCCGGGCGCCGTCCATGGTGAACACGCCGGGCTCGCTGCCCCGGCTGAAGTCCTGGCGCACCATCGACGTCCACTCGTCGTTGATCGCCCCGATGAGGGAGCGCAGCGGCAGGTACTCGCCGAAGGGCTGGATCTGCCGCTTGTCGTAGGTGTCGACGGGGCCCTTGGCCGGGTCCCACAGGATCTGCTCGTTGAGCAGCTTGCCGTCCCTGCCCACCACGCCGCCGACCGAGACCGGCGCGCCGATCGCCTTGGCCGCGCGGTCGATGACGGCCCGCGCGTCGGGGTTGGCGAAGGGGTCGATGTCGGAGGAGTTCTCCGGCCACAGCACGATGTCCGGCCGCTGGACCTTGCCGGCCTTCACCTCGGCGGCCAGACGCTCCGTCTCACGCGCGTGGTAGTCGAGCACGGCACGCCGCTGGGCGTTGAAGTCGAGTCCCAGCCGCGGCACGTTGCCCTGGATGACGGCCACGGTGACGGTGCCGTCCTCGGCCGCGTCGCTGACCAGCGGCCGGGCGGCCACCGCGCCCACGAGGGGTACGGCGACGCTCAGCGCACCGACGGCCGCGGCGGCCCCGCGTACGGTTCCGGTGCGGCGCGCCTCCAGCCCCAGGCGCACGATCTCGTACAGGCCGAAGCCGCACAGGACGACCGCGAAGCCGAGCACCGGGGTGCCGCCGAGCGCGGCGAGCGGCAGGAAGACCCCGTCGGCCTGCCCGAACGCGATCTTGCCCCAGGGGAAGCCCTCGAACGGCATGCGCGCGCGTACCGCCTCACCGGCGATCCACAGCGCCGCCGCCCACACCGGCCAGCCCGGGAGTCTCGACACCGCGGCGATGCCCGCGCCGACGAGCGCGACGAAGACCGCCTCGATCACGACCAGGGCGAGCCACGGGCCGGGGCCGACCTCCACCCCCGTCCACACCAGCAGCGGCAGCAGGAAGCCCAGGCCGAAGAGGTACCCGAGGCCGAGCGCCGCCTTCCAGCCGCGTCCGCGCAGCACCCAGCCGAGGACGCCGAAGGCGGGCAGGGCGAGCCACCACAGGGTGCGCGGCGGGAAGCTGACGTAGAGGAGCAGGCCGGAGAGCGCGGCCGCGAGGGCCGGGACGAGACGCTCGAGCCGCCTGCGGCGCACGGGCGCGGCCTGCGGCGGCATCGAGTCCGACTCGCCGACGGGAGTTGCGGTGACGGTCACTCCGGGAGTCTACGGCGGCTCCCCTGACCACGAACAGCAGCGCCCTCCGGGGGCGCGGCAGCGCCCACCAGGGGCGCGAGGACCTGCGCGACCAGCCACCACGAACCCGCAGACGCCCGACGACCGACCCCGCGGCCCTCCGACGCGCCCGCGGCCCAGCGGCGCAGCTGCTCGTCACAAGACATCCCCAAACCGTCCACCAGCCGTTACCGTGTGCCGGTGCCCTGGTCGTGCGGCCCGTCGCAGTGCCGACGGCCGGGGTCCGTCACAGGTCGGGGGCGACGCGGTGCGGGGTGCGGGGTGGGTTCCACGGGGATGACTGCGGCCGGCGCGGACGCGGACGGCGAGAGACGCAACGGACTGGACGCGGCGGGTGTCGTGGTCCTCGGGGCCTGTGCCGCCTGGCCGCTGATCACGGCGGCGGCGCGTGACGGCCGTCCCGAGGGCATGCTCCTGGCCGTACTGGCCGTGGCCGCCGGCTACGCGGCGGGCCGGATCGGCGGGACCCTGCTGCCGGTGGCCGCTCCGTGTGCGTGGGCCCTGGCCGGTGTCGGCCTGACGGTGGCCGTGCCGCACCTGGTGCCGGGCCCGCAGATCGCCGCGCCCCTCGGTCACGCCGGGGCGACCGCCGCCGTACTGACCCTGTCCGCCGGCGCCGCGTGCTGCGCGGCCTGGGCTGCCCCCTCCTCGGCCCTGCGGATCGCCCTGCACCTGGCGACGGCGGGCATCGCGGTGACCGCGGCCGTGCTGGGCTCCGCCGTCGGCTGCGCCGCCAGTGCGCTGGTGCTGCTGGCTTCCCTCGCCACCGCCCGCGTACGACGCCGGGGTGCCGGCATCCTCCTGCTGGCCCTGGCCACGGCCGCCGTGACGGGACTGGCCTGGGCGGTGGCCCGCGACGCCCTGCCCGACGGGCTCGCCGCCTCGCTGGAGGGCCGGCTGTCCGCGCACCGCGTCGGCCTGTGGCGCGACGCGCTCGGCATGGTGCACCGGAACGCCGGCCTGGGCGTGGGGCCGGGACGGTTCGGGGAGCTGAGCCCGACGTCCGGCGAGACCCTCCTGTCCGACGGCAAGCCCCACTCCGCGCCGTTGCAGCTGGCGGCCGAGCAGGGCGTCGTCGGTGTGGTGCTGCTGGCGCTGGTGTTCGCCTGGTTGCTGTGCGCCCTGTGGCGCAGTCCCCGTTCCACTCAGGTGGCGCTCGCGGCGGGGGCGGCGCTGACGGCGGTCGCGGCGATCGCGACGGTGGGCAACGCGCTGAGTTTCACCGCGGTGTCGGTGGGCGCGGGTCTGCTGGCGGGGACGGCGACGGCGCGCCCCTTCACGGACGCGGCGCCGGCGCGCACGCCGGACGCGCGTCCGCGCGGGGACCGGCTCGCCCGGTGAGCGTGCGCCTCAGCGCGCCTCGGTACGGCTCGGTATGCCTCGGTACGTCTCAGTGCGCCGGGCCCGGCCTGTGCGGGTGGAGGCGGTCGCGGATGACGTGGACCGCCGCCTCGGCGTCGTCGACGGTGACGGTGAAGGTGTGGCCGTCCCACAGGCGCAGCACCAGTCCCTCACCGCGCCGTACGACCACCGCCGTGCCCTTCTCGGGCCGCCAGCGGTAGCCCCAGCCGCCCCAGTGGCGCGGGGTGACGTGCGGGACGAACTCCGCGCCCGCGACCTGCGACAGCGGGATGCGGCGGCGCGGCACCCCCATGTGACCGCACCGCACCTCCAGGTGGTCCTCGTCGACCCGCAGCGCGACATGCACGAACGCGAGGGTGCCGAACAGGACCAGCAGTCCGGCGGCGATGCACCCGACGACGGCCATGACCAGCGGCGCGACGGAGGTGGTCCACGCGGAGTCGACGGCCAGCGCGATGCCGAGCGCCATGCAGGCGGCACCGATCAGCGCGAGCAGCCACTGGATGCGATTGGTCGCGCGTCCGGTCCACACATCGGAGTACGGGGTGTGCTCACCGTGGGGGTGGTCCCTCATGCTCCGAGACTACTCAGGATTCGCTCCGCGGGTACCGGGTCGCACAGCGTCACTGGGCCGGCCGTGGCCCGGCCGCCCCGGCCCGGGGGAGGTGCACCGCACGGCCGCCGTTCAGGCCGTCGGGGTGACCTGCCCGAGCAGGCGGCCCTCCGCGTAGGTGAGGGCCGGGGTGGGGAGCACGCCCTCGCGGCCGCTGAGCAGCACCGTCAGGGTGCCGCTCGCGGGGGCGTCGGGGGCCGGCTCGGCGCCGATGCGGCGCAGTGCCTGCGCGGCCACCGCGCCCGCGGAGCCGTGCAGGGCGAGCGGCGGAGCACCGGGCCGCTGCACGGCGGCCCGGATGCGTTCGGCGACCAGCTCGTAGTGGGTGCAGCCGAGGACCACGGCCGTCACGTCCTGAGGGGTGAGCTCGGCGGCCGCGGCGACCGCGGCGTCGACGGCCGTCTCGTCGGCGTGTTCGACGGCTTCGGCGAGCCCCCAGCACGGCACCTCGGTGACGGGGACGCCGTCGGCGAAGTTGCGGATCAGGTCCTTCTGGTAGGGGCTGCCGGTGGTGGCCGGCGTCGCCCAGATCGCCAGCGGTCCCCCGCCCGCCGCGGCCGGTTTGATCGCCGGGACGGTGCCGACGACCGGCAGTTCCGGTTCGAGGCGGGCGCGCAGGGCGGTGAGCGCGTGGACGGTGGCGGTGTTGCAGCCGACGATCAGCGCGTCGGGCCGGTGCGCCGCTGCCGCCTCGGCGACGGCCAGGGCGCGCTCGGTGAGGTCCTCCGGTGTCCGCGGGCCCCAGGGCATGCCGTCGGGGTCGAGGGAGAGGACGAGATCGGCGTCGGGGCGGAGACGCCGTACCGCGGCGGTGGCCGCGAGCAGACCGATTCCGGAGTCCATGAGCGCGATCTTCACCCGGCCACGATAGACGATGGGCCGCTTCCGGCCCGTCCCGTGGGGCAGACTGCGCAGCGTGAGCGCGCTTGTGTGGACCGCTGCCGGATCCCTCGCCGCCTGGCTGTGGCTGCTGCTCGGCCAGGGCTTCTTCTGGCGCACGGACGTGCGCCTCCCGGCCCTGCGGGAGCCGGACCGGTGGCCGCGGGTGTGCGTGGTGGTGCCCGCGCGGGACGAGGCGGCGGTGCTGCCGGCGAGCCTGCCGTCGCTGCTGGCACAGGAGTATCCGGGGCGGGCGGAGATCTTCCTCGTGGACGACGGCAGCACGGACGGCACCGGTGAGCTGGCCCGCGAGCTGGCGCGGCGGCACGGCGGGCTGCCGCTGACGGTGGACTCGCCCGGTGAGCCGCCCGCCGGATGGACCGGCAAGCTCTGGGCGGTTCGGCACGGCATCCGGCTGGCACGCACGCGTGCGCCGGAGTATCTGCTGCTGACGGACGCCGACATCGCGCACGGGCCGGACAGTCTGCGCCGGCTGGTCGCGGCGGCGCGCGGCGGGGGCTTCGACGTGGTCTCGCAGATGGCCCGGCTGCGGGTGGCGAGCCGGTGGGAGCGACTGGTCGTACCGGCCTTCGTGTACTTCTTCGCGCAGCTGTACCCGTTCCGCCGGATCGGCAAGGCGGGCACGCGTACGGCAGCGGCGGCAGGCGGCTGTGTGCTGCTGCGCGCCGCGGCGGCCGAGCGGGTGCGGATCCCGGACGCGATCCGGCAGGCCGTGATCGACGACGTGGCCCTCGCGCGGGCGGTCAAGCGCGGCGGCGGGCGGGTCTGGCTGGGGCTGGCGGACCGGGTGGACAGTGTGCGTCCGTATCCGCGGCTGCACGACCTGTGGCGCATGGTGTCGCGCAGTGCCTACGCGCAGTTGCGGCACAGTCCGGCGCTGCTGGTGGGGACGGTCGCCGGGCTGGCGCTGGTGTATCTGGTGCCGCCGGTGGCGGTGGTGGCGGGAGCGGCGGCGGGGAGCGCCCCGGCCGTGGCCCTCGGCGCGGCGGCCTGGCTGGTGATGGCCGGGACGTATGCGCCGATGCTGCGCTACTACCGGCAGCCGCTGTGGCTCGCTCCCCTGCTGCCGTTCACCGCGTTCCTGTATCTGCTGATGACGGTCGACTCGGCGGTGCAGCGCTACCGGGGGCGGGGTGCGGCCTGGAAGGGCCGCACCTACGCGCGTCCGGACGCCGTGCCCGACGAGGGATGAACTCCCGGCGAACTACGTCACTTGCGGCCCGGCGTCCAGTTCATGCCCCACCCGTAGGCGTAGTCGACGGTGCGCTGCGGGCTGACTCCCCGCTCGGGCACGAGGTAGCGGGCCTCGCGCTGGACGACCAGGTCGCCGTTGCCGGTGTTGGTGATCAGGGCGAGGGCGCACACGGTCGAGGGGACGGTGCACTCGTCGAGCGAGAAGTCGATCGCCGCGCCGTGCTGGGGCTGGAGGGTGACGTGGGCGTTCAGGTCGGCGAAGGAGCGGGCGCCTTCGTAGATGGTGACGAAGACGAGGATGCGCCGGAAGTACTGCTTGTAGTCCAGGTTGACGGTGAGGTTCTCGCCGGTGGCGACGGCACCGGTGCGGTCGTCGCCGTCCAGGTGGATGAAGGGCGGCTGGTGGAAGGACCCGAAGGCGTTGCCGAGGGCCTGGACGACTCCCTTGCTGCCGTCGCTGAGTTCGAACAGGGCGCACAGGTCGAGGTCGAGGTCGGAGTGCATGGCGACCGGGCGGCCCAGCTTGGCGGCCCAGCCCGAGAACTGCTTGCGCACCTGCCAGTTGAGGTTCACGTGCAGGGCGCCCGAGGTACCGCCCTGCTTGGTCAGCGAGACGGAGGGGGCCGCCTTGGTGAGCGTCACCTTGGTGAGCTGGACCGGCGCGGGGGGCGCGGCCGGCGGGGGCGGAGCGGCCGGCTGGGTCACGGTCGCCTGGGGCGGGGCGGCCGGCCGGGTCACGGTGGGCGTCGCGACCGGGGGTGCCTGGGCGGGGGGCGCGGCCGGGGCGGGCGCCGCTTGCTGGGGCTCGTCCACGGTGATGCCGTAGTCCGTGGCCAGGCCCTCGAGTCCGCTGCTGTAGCCCTGGCCGACGGCGCGGAACTTCCAGGCGCCCTGGCGGCGGTAGAACTCGCCGAGTACGAACGCCGTCTCGGTGGTCGCCCCGGTGCTGTCGAAGCGGGCCGCGACGGTGCCCTGCGCGGCGTCCTTGACCTCGATGTACAGGCCGGGGATCTGTCCGAAGGTGCCGCCGTCGCTGGAGGCGGCGAGGATCACCGTCTCGATGCCGGGTTCCACACGCGTGAGGTCGACGTGGAGGGTGTCGGTGATCTGACCGCCCGCGTTGCGCTTGCCCTCGTGCCGGACGGCACCGGAGGAGTGGGCGGGCTGGTTGTAGAAGACGAAGTCGGCGTCGGAGCGGACCTTTCCGCCCACCAGCAGCAGCGCCGAGGCATCGGCGTCGGGCACGCCGGGCCCGGAGTGCCAGCCCACCTCCACCCGGAGTGCCGTGGTCGGCACCGGCGTGTTCGATCCCTTCGGCATTGACATGTCCGCCCCCATCACGGGTCACCGCGCCAGGCCCGTCCCCGGCATCCATCGGGTTGTCGTCCGCACAACCTATTCCCCCGGGATCCGGGAAGTCCCGCGAGGAGCGCACACGGCCGGGCTGCCAACCGCCGGTAACCCGCCCGGGCCTCGGCGTTTACACCAAATTCGCTCGGCGTGACGCCCGTTTTGATGAAGTTCGCTCACATTGGGGATCCCGGACCCCCGCAGCCCCGGAAAACAACCCTCTTATCGGTCTCCCCAACCAGCACATCGTGGGCTTAACTTATGTGCCATGACCTCCCCCCGCTCCACCTATGGCGGCGGCTACTACTCCGCCTCCTTCCCGGACACCCCGATCTACGACTCGCTCGTGGCCGAGCGGGGCACCCCGCAGATCGCCCCGATCCGGGTCCCCGCCGCGTACGACGCGCCGGCCAGTCATCTGCCCGCGCTTCCCTCGGCGTTGCCCGCCCTCCCGGCGGCCCCGTCCCAGCCCGCGTACGGCTATCCGCAGGCCCAGCAGCCCGCACCGCTGCAGCAGGCGCACGCGCCGTACATCCCGCAGCAGGCCACCGCGCCTCGTGGCTACCCCGGGCCCCAGCCACAGCCGCCGCGGCAGGCGGCTCCGGCCGCCGGCTACGAGGCGATGCGCCCCGCGGCTCCCCGGCCGGCCCCCGTGCAGTACCAGCACCAGGACCCGTACCAGAACCAGCAGTACCGCGGGTACTGAGCCGCCCCGGCGGGCTGTCGGTGCCGCCTGGCACGATGGCCCCATGGGGAACGCGCGTCTGCACTCGATTCACGTCCATCCGGTCAAGGCGTTCCGGAGCCTGCCGCTCCGGGAGGTTGCCGTGGAGCCCTGGGGTCCGGCCGGGGACCGGCGTTGGATGCTGATCGACGACGGGGGAAAGGTCGTCACCCAGCGCCAGCAGCCGCGCCTCGCACTGGCCGCCGCCGAGCTGCTGCCCGGCGGCGGCGTTCTGCTGTCCGCGCCCGGCATGGAGCCCGTCGCGGTGCCCGTGCCCCGGCCGGGCGGCACCGTCCGGGTGGAGCTCTTCAGCGACAAGGTCGAGGCGGTCCCGGCCGAGGATCCCGCCGTGCACGCCTGGTGCAGCGCCTATCTCGGCATCGGCGTGCGCCTGGTGCACCTGGACGACCCGGCCACGCGCCGGCCGGTCGACCCGGAGTTCGCGCTGCCGGGCGAGACCGTCACCTTCGCCGACGGCTTCCCGCTGCTGCTGACCTCCACCGCGTCACTCGACGCCCTCAACTCGCTGATCGCCACCGGCGATCACCCGGCGGAGGGCCCTCTTCCCATGAGCCGGTTCCGGCCGAACGTGGTCGTGGACGGCACCGCCGCCTGGGCCGAGGACGACTGGTCCCGCATCACCATCGGCGAGGTCGCCTTCCGGGTCGCCAAGCCCTGCGGGCGCTGCGTCGTGACGACCACCGACCAGACCACGGCCGAGCGCGGCAAGGAGCCCCTGCACTCGCTGGGACGGCACCGCAGGCGCGGCGGCAAGCTGGTGTTCGGGCAGAACCTGGTGCCCCTGTCCCCCGGCACCATCCGGGTGGGGGATCCGGTCGGCATCGTGGCCTGAGGCGCGGGTGCCGCGCGGGAACCGGACCGCGGGCCCGTGCGTTGGCCTTTCATGAGAAGTGCGTGAGAGGGCACTTGGAGGGGGGTGCGACCGGTGCGTGCGATCAGCGGCCTGTGGCGCTGGCGGCACAACCCGCTGTGCCGCAGGACCGACCTGCTCGAGGGATGGGTGGCCCTCGCGGCACTGCTGCTCGTGCTCATCACCGCCCCGGTGCTCGGCACGCTCGTGGGGAGCGCCGCCCAGGACGCCCTGCAGAGTTCCGTCCGCGAACAGCACCGGGCCCGGCACGCGGTGACGGCCACCGTGGTGCGCAAACTCGACCCGTCGCCGCTGGACGTCGACCCGGAGACCTCCACCGGCCGGGATCTGCGCAGCCGCGTCCTCGCCCACTGGACCGCGCCCGACCGCACCGACCACCACGGCCCGGTGCTGGCCCGCCTGGAGGATCCGCGGCCGGGCGACCGGTTCCACATATGGACCGACCGGCAAGGGCGGCTGGTGACCCGCCCGCTGGACACCGCGACGGCCACCACCCACGCCGTGCTCGCCGGCTTCGGCGCCGCCCTGGCGACCGCGGGACTCGTCGAGTGCGGCCGGCGGTTCGTCGTCTGGCGCATGGTCCGCCGCCGGTACGCCCTCTGGGACCAGGCGTGGGACGGAGCGGGCCCCGACTGGGGCAGGACCGGCACCGGCAGCTGACGGCCTTCCGGCTCCGGTCAACCCCCCTGCCGTGCGCACGCTACGGTGGTCCGGCGCAAGCAGAACGGCGACAACCTGCGTACAACGAGGTGGGGGCACAGTTACGCCATGGCACAGGGCACGGTCCAGGTGACGCACACCGGCACCTCGCGGTGGCGGCGCCGCACGGGTGAGTACGCATCGCTCGCCGCCGCCCTGGAGGCCGCGGCGGACGGCGATGTCCTCACCGTCGCTCCCGGCACCTACCGGGAGAACCTCGTCGTGCAGCGGGCGGTGACCCTGCGCGGCCCCGAGGGCTCGCCCGGCTCCGTGCGCATCGCCCCCCTGGACGGTGTGCCGCTGACCGTGCGGGCGGCCGCGGTGGTGCAGGACGTGCATGTGGAGGGCCAGGACGCCTCCGCCCCCGCCGTGCTGGTCGAGGAGGGCACCCCGGAGCTGCGGGACGTCCGGGTGGTCACCCGGTCCGCGGCCGGCATCGAGGTGCGCGGCACCGCCCGGCCCTCGGTGCGCCGCTGCACGGTCGACAATCCGGCCGGTCTCGGCATCGCCGTACTGGACGGCGGCGGCGGGGTGTTCGAGGAGTGCGAGGTGGTCGCGGCGGGGCAGGCAGGTGTCGCGGTGCGCGGCGGCGCCCACCCCCGCCTGGAGCGCTGCCGCGTGCACCACGCCTCGGGCTCCGGGCTGACCGTGACCGGGGAGAACTCGGCGCTGGAGGCGGTGGGTTGCGAGATCTACGAGGTGCGCGGCAGCGGCGTGCAGGTGACCGACCGGGCGACCGCGCATCTCACCGACTGCGATGTCCACCGCACGACCACCGACGGGGTCACGCTGGACACCGACGCGGTGCTGACGCTGGCCGACTGCCGGATCCACGACATCCCGGAGAACGCCGTCGATCTGCGCTCCCGCTCGGTGCTCACCCTGACCCGCACCAGCGTGCGGCAGTTCGGGCGCAACGGCCTGTCGGTGTGGGATCCGGGCACGCGCGTGGACGCCAACCAGTGCGAGATCTTCGACAGCACCGGCGACTACCCGGCGGTGTGGGTGAGCGACGGCGCCACCGCCGTACTGGACTCCTGCCGGGTGCACGACGTGCCGGACGCCCTGTTCGTGCTCGACCGCGGTTCACGCGCGGACGTCGTCGACAGTGATCTGTCGCAGGTGCGCAACACGGCGGTGTCGGTGAGCGACGGCGCCACCGCCCAGCTGGACGACTGCCGGATCCGCGACGCGGCGACGGGCGCCTGGTTCCGGGACCACGGCAGCGGCGGCACCCTCGACAACTGCACGCTGGACGGCACGCAGACCGGCGTGATCGTCACCAAAGGCGCCGACCCGACTGTCGAGCGCTGCACGGTCACCTCCCCCGCGGAGGCCGGGGTCTATGTCTCCGCGGGCGGCCGCGGCAGCTTCCTGAACTGCCGGGTCACCGGCAGCGGCGGCTACGGCTTCCATGTGATAGACGGCAGCCGCACCACGCTGCGGAAGTGCCGCACGGAGCGCTGTGCGCGCGGTGGTTACGAGTTCGCCGACGGCGGCGCGGACGCGGTGTCCGGCGCGGGCGGCCCCGTGGTCGAGGACTGCACCAGCGACGAGAGCGGCAGCCTCAGGC
Source organism: Streptomyces sp. NPDC052012 (assembly GCF_040689265.1). Taxonomy (NCBI): domain Bacteria; kingdom Bacillati; phylum Actinomycetota; class Actinomycetes; order Kitasatosporales; family Streptomycetaceae; genus Streptomyces; species Streptomyces sp. NPDC052012. Next base: position 305,623 of record NZ_JBFAXA010000002.1, on the reverse strand, counting down.
CGCCCGCCGCGCCGGAGCGGGCCGTGCAGACGGTGAGCGCCTCCCCCGGCCTGCTCGGCGCGGTCCCCGGGCAGCGCGCGGACCAGGCGCCGGCGGCCCCGCCCGCGCCGACCGCCGGACCGGGGCCGGAGGTCCGCACCTCGAAGGCGGTGCTCGGGGAACTCGACGCGCTGGTGGGCCTGGAGAGCGTCAAGCGCGAGGTGCGGGCGCTCACCGACATGATCGAGGTGGGCCGGCGCAGGCAGCAGGCCGGTCTGAAGGCGGCGTCCGTCAAGCGGCATCTGGTGTTCACGGGCTCCCCCGGCACCGGCAAGACCACGGTCGCCCGGCTCTACGGCGAGATCCTCGCCTCCCTCGGCGTGCTGGAGAAGGGCCATCTGGTCGAGGTCTCCCGGGTGGACCTGGTCGGCGAGCACATCGGCTCCACGGCGATCCGCACCCAGGAGGCGTTCGAGAGAGCGCGCGGCGGGGTGCTGTTCATCGACGAGGCGTACGCGCTGTCCCCCGAGGACGCCGGACGGGACTTCGGCAAGGAGGCCATCGACACGCTGGTGAAGCTGATGGAGGACCACCGGGACGCGGTGGTGGTGATCGTCGCGGGGTACACGGCCGAGATGGAGCGGTTCCTGTCGGTCAATCCGGGGGTGGCGTCCCGTTTCTCACGGACCATCACCTTCGGCGACTACGGGCCCGAGGAGCTGCTGCGGATCGTGGAGCAGCAGGCCGAGGAGCACGAGTACCGGCTGGCGCCGGGTGCGCCGGAGGCGCTGCTGAAGTACTTCACGGAGATCCCCAAGGGGGCGGCGTTCGGGAACGGGCGTACGGCGCGGCAGACGTTCGAGGCGATGGTGGAGCGGCATGCGAGCAGGGTCGCGCAGCTGACGGAGCCGGACACCGACGATCTGACTCTGCTGTACGCCGAGGACCTGCCGGAGCTGCCGTAACTGACGGAGCCGCTGTGGGGGCGCTGCCCCTACGACCCCGCGGGGGGCGCCGGCGGTTGTTCGGTGGTTCGGGGGGACGGGACGTTCGGGTGGAGGCGGGTCAGGAGGCGGTGGCGTTCCTCGGCGAACGCCGGGTCCGCCTGGTACTCGGAGTGGCCGAGGATCGGTGCGGGGAGTGGATGGGTGCCCGTGCGGCCGTAGGCGAGGGGGTCCTTGAGCGCGGCCCGGTCCACGGCGGGGCCGCAGTCGCCGGGCAGCCGCATCGGGCCGCCGATGGGGTCGGTGAGGCGGTACAGATTGCGCCAGCAGTCGACCTCCTCGTGCAGCCTGCCGAGCGCGTCCGGGCCGAAGTGGGCGGGGAACCAACGGCCGTACAGCCGCTCCAGCGGTGAACCGTACGTGAGCAGGGCGACCCGCTTGCGGGTGGCGGGGTCGAGCTGCCAGGCCGCGGCGGCGGCGAGGACGCTGCCCTGGGAGTGACCGGAGATCACCAGCCGTCCGCCGGTGGACGCGGTCCAGGTCGCGATGCGCCAGGTCAGGTCGGGCACCGCGCGCTCGGCGTAGCAGGGCGGGGCGAACGGGTGGGCGGCACGCGGCCAGAAGGTGCCGACGTCCCACAGGATGCCGATGGTGCGCCGCGCGGAGGCGTCCTTGTAGGCGCGCCGGCCCCAGGTGACGAACAGTATGAAGCCGAGCCCGATCAGCCAGGAGCCCAGCGCCTGCGCGGTCTCGGCGGCGCCGTGCACCACGTCGTACGTGCCGCGAGCGGCCTCGCCGGGCGTCCGGTCGGTGGCCAGGGCGCCGAAGAGGGCGCCGGCGCCCAGCAGCAGGGTCGCGGTGGAGGTGACGGCGACGATCCGGGGCCCGCGGTCGGTCAGGGCGGCCATGGCGCGGGCGTAGGCGATACGGCGGGTGCGGCCGGGATCGCCCGTCTCGCCGGGGTAGTCGCTCTCCACGCCGGCGCGCTCGGCCCGGGCGAGCTGCCAGGCGCGCCGGGCCAGCCAGCAGCCGAGCACCAGCAGCAGCACGAGCAGCGGCGGGATCACCGACGCCTGCCAGGTCAGCAGCACCGGCGGCCCGGGGATCGACGCTCCGGTGCCGTCCAGCCAGTCGGACACCCGCTGTGCGACCCCGCCGGACATCACCCCGCCCAGCGCACAGGCCAGCATCGCGACGGCCGGTCCGGCCAGGCCCCGCATGGACGCCCGCCGGTCGGGGTCGGTGCGGTGCAGGAGGTGGGCGACCACCGCGAGGACGATCACGAGGAGGCCCTGGACGAGGGCGATGGCGCCGAAGGTCGCGTCCCCCGGCAGCCGGCCCGCCGACTCCCATCCGGGGCGCTCCCAGCCGGCGTAGAGCAGGGTGACCGCGAGGAGCGCGAGGGCGGACAGCGGCAGATGCCGTACCAGGCGTGCGTCGCTCGCGTCGTCGAGGCGGCGTTCGGTGCGGCCCCGGCGGCACACGACCCACACGACGACGACCGCGCCGATGACCAGGGCCCCCTCCAGGAGCAGGCCGAGGACCGGCAGCAGGGCCGGGCCGCCCGGCTCGCGGTCCTGGCGGGCGGCGGCGGAGCCGACGGCGGCGGCGACCGTCAGCAGTCCCGCGGCGGTGTGCGCCGCGCGCAGCCGGGCGACCAGGCGGCGGCCGTACCAGAAGCCGGGCCGGCCGAGCGCGGTGCGCGTGCCCTCGTCGTCGGGTTCGGGGCCGCGGACACCCCCTGGGGGCTGCTGGGACTCGTAGGCGCTCCAGGTGCGCAGCGACAGGTACCACAGCAGGACGGTGAGGGCGGTGGGGACGACGGCGGCGAGGGCCAGTCTGCGGCCCGGCAGGCTCCACCAGCCGCCGTCGGAGACGGTCGGCGACAGGAAGCCCAGCCAGGAGTGCCGGTCGGCGCACGCGCGTGTGCCCGCGCACTGCCAGGCGGCCAGGTCGAGCGCGACCTCGCAGGCGGCGGCGACGAGCAGCACCGTCAGACTGAGTCCGGCCAGGCGCACCAGCAGCCCGTACAGCCGGATGGTGCGCCTGCGGCCCCGGGCGGTGGGGCGCATCCAGTGGGCGAGGTTGACCACCATGAACGGCAGGAGCAGCAGCCACAGGGCGCGGGTGCCGTTGCCGGAGGTGAGGTTGCACCAGACGTACGCCTCGGGGACGGGGCCGTCACGGCGGTCGCCGGGCCGTGTCTCCGCGTCGGCGTCGTCGGCACGCCGGAAGACGGCGGCGATGTCGTCGCCGGTGATCCGCACGGTGCGCGGGTCGTTGAGCATCGCCTCCGGGGTGGTGCCGCCCACGCCGTGGACCAGGAGTTCCAGGGCGGTCCCGGGCTCCCTGGTCCCCGCCGCGGAGCCGTCCGCCCCTTGGACGCAGGTGCCGTCCCCGCCGTGTGCCGGTCTGCTGTCCTGCTCAGGTTCCACTGGTCCGCACTCCCCCGTGACATGCCGTCGGCTGTGTCCGTGCGGGCACAAGGATCTCCCCTGGCCGGACGGCTCACACCTCTCGTCACGGAATCTCCCCGATCCGTGTGACCGGCAGCCACCCAGGAGACCGGAAGTGGCATGTGCGCGACGAACCGGCGGTGGCGCCCGGCGGGGCCCGGCATGCGAGGATGGGACGTCCGCGCACCGGTGACGGGGAGATATCGGCTCGTCGGAGTGGGTGCGCCGGGCGTGTCGATCGGTTGGCGGCGGAAAGGACCGGAGCGTACGTGAGCGAGAATCAGAACCTCCTCGCGGAGCAGCGGCGCACCCTGATCCTCGACGAGGTCCGGCGCCGGGGCGGAGTCCGGGTCAACGAGCTGACCCGCAAGCTCGGCGTGTCGGACATGACGGTCCGCCGCGATCTCGACGCGCTGGCCCGGCAGGGCGTGCTGGAGAAGGTGCACGGCGGCGCCGTCCCCGTGGTCGAGGCGAGCACGCACGAACCCGGGTTCGAGGCCAAGTCGGGCCTGGAGCTGAGTGCCAAGGAGGACATCGCGCGGGCGGCGGCCGAACTGGTCCCGGCGGGCGCGGCGATCGCCCTGTCGGGCGGTACGACGACGTACGCGCTCGCGCACCAGCTGCTCGACGTGCCGGACCTCACGGTGGTCACCAACTCGGTGCGGGTGGCGGACGTCTTCCACGCGGCGCAGCGCACCTCGGGCCCGCGGCAGGGCGCGGCCACGGTCGTGCTGACCGGCGGTGTGCGCACCCCGTCCGACTCGCTGGTGGGGCCGGTGGCCGACCAGGCGATCGCCACGCTCCACTTCGATCTGCTGTTCCTCGGAGTCCACGGGATATCGGTGGAGGCCGGCCTGTCGACGCCGAACCTCGCGGAGGCGGAGACCAACCGGCGGCTGGTGCAGTCGGCCCGGCGTGTGGTGGTGGTCGCCGACCACACCAAGTGGGGCACCGTGGGCCTGAGTTCGTTCGCCTCGCTGGAGCAGGTGGACACCCTGGTCACGGACTCCGGACTGCCGGCCGAGGCCCGCGCGGAGGTCTCCGAGCATCTGCGGCGGCTGGTGGTGGCGGGCGAGCCGGAGGAGCCCGAGGAGCCGGCAGACATCTGACGGGCCGGGGGCTAGGGTGTGCGCCTGTCGCCCGGTGCAACTCCCGATTCCGTCACGGAGGTTACGCCCATGGCCCACCGTCTGCGTCCCGTGGGGCTCGACTTCGTCGCAGCCGCGCCCGTACGGCTCGTCTTCGCCCGGGAGATCTCCGCCGCGCCGGAGCGGGTCTTCCCCGCGCTGGCGAACGACGTGGCCGGCTGGCCCGAGTGGTTCGCGGCGGTGACGTCGGCCCGGGCCACGGACGACGGCGCGGGCCGGGAGATCCGGCTGCGGGGCGGCACCCGCTTCCGGGAGACGATCCTCGCGGCCGAGGCGCCCGAGGTGTACGCCTATCGCGTCGACGTGACCAACGCGCCCGGCGCCCGTGCCCTGGTCGAGGAGTGGCGGCTGACGCCCGCCGGAGCGGGCACGCGCGTGCAGTGGACGTTCGCCGCCGACGGCACCGCACCCTTCCGGCACGCCCTGAAGCTCGCCCGCCCGGGCCTCGCCCGCGCCTTCCGTGGCGCGGTCACCTCCCTGGACCGGCGGCTCGGGCGATAGCCCTCAGTCGGGCCAGACGCCGGTGCGCAGCAAGGACTCGATGGCCGCCGTGTACGGGGTGATGTCCAGGCCCTGTTCGGCGAGCCACGTGTCCGAGTAGTACTTGTCGAGGTAGCGGTCACCGGGGTCGCACAGCAGGGTGACCACGCTGCCCTCCCGGCCCTCCGCCACCATCTCCGCGACGATCTTCAGCGCGCTCCACAGCCCCGTGCCGGTCGAGCCGCCCGCCTTGCGGCCGATGGCGCCCTCCAGGGCCCGCACGGCGGCGACACTGGCGGCGTCCGGCACCTTCATCATCCGGTCGACCGCACCGGGCACGAAGCTGGGCTCCATGCGGGGCCGGCCGATGCCCTCGATCCGCGAGCCGCAGTCGCAGGTGACGTCCGGATCGCCGGTGGTCCACCCCTCGAAGAAGCAGGAGTTCTCCGGGTCGGCGACACAGATGCGGGTGTCGTACTGCATGTAGTGGACGTAGCGCGCGAGGGTCGCGGAGGTGCCGCCGGTGCCGGCCGTGGCGACGATCCAGGCGGGCTCCGGGAAGCGCTCCAGCCGCAGTTGCCGGAAGATGGACTCGGCGATGTTGTTGTTGCCGCGCCAGTCCGTGGCCCGTTCGGCGTAGGTGAACTGGTCCATGTAGTGGCCGCCGGTCTCCGCCGCCAGGGCGGCGGACTCGTCGTACATCGTGCGCGGGTCGTCCACGAAGTGGCACTGTCCGCCGTGGAACTCGATCAGGCGGCACTTCTCGGCGCTGGTCGTGCGCGGCATGACGGCGATGAAGGGCACGCCGATCAGCTTCGCGAAGTAGGCCTCCGACACGGCCGTGGAACCGCTGGACGCCTCGATCACCGGGCGGCCCGGGCGGATCCAGCCGTTGCAGAGGGCGTAGAGGAAGAGCGAGCGGGCGAGCCGGTGCTTGAGGCTGCCGGTGGGGTGGGTCGACTCGTCCTTGAGGTAGAGGTCGATTCCCCACCGCTCGGGCAGCGGGAAGCGCAGCAGGTGGGTGTCGGCCGAGCGGTTGGCGTCGGCCTGCACCCTGCGCACGGCTTCTTTCAGCCAGGCGCGGTGGGCGGGATCGCTGTGGTCGACGTCGAGGGTGGCGCCGGTCATGGTCTGTTGGGAGGTGCTCACCACGGGCTCCTTACGCTGAGCGCCGACGGCTTCTCGCGCGGCCGACACACCGATCATAAGCACCTTGCGCACCACTTCTCACCTGCATAAACGCATCTTTGAGCGGCTCAAAGACAGCCCTGGACGACGGGGGGCGTGAAGGAGTGGGGGCGCATTTGCGCCAGTGCTTCTCGCGCCCCTGAGAACCGGAGCGCGTGTACTGGTGCTCGGCGGCAGGTGGGGGCAGACTTCACCGGCGGGAGCAGGGTCCCGTACAGGGGCACACTGGATCTGGACTCGAGCCGGCCCAGGAGCACGGTCCGGCACACCGACACACGCGCAAGGGGGCGGGTGAACATGGCCGAGCCGGAGTTCACGGCCAGGGGGGTGCGGATCGGCAAGCGGCTGCGTTCGCTCACCCTGGCCGGGCAGGTCCGGATCAGCGACGGCAGGCTGGAGTTGCTCACCAGCTACGGCACCGAGATCGACAGCGCGCCGGTGCAGGCGGTGCGCGCGTCCAGGCCGTGGTTCGCCCCCGAGGACCGTGCGCTCGCGGACCTGGGCGGCAAGCGGTACCTGCTGACCCTGGGCGAGCACGACCCCGCGCCCGGCGAGCCGGGCCCGCCGGCGGCCCGGCGGTTCATCGAAGCGGTACGGCGGGCATCGGGGCGCGGCGGCTGAGATGTCCGTGAGTTGCGTCACTTCACCCCTTGCGTCACGCTTGTCACACGTCACTCTGGGTTTACCGGCGATAACGCTGCGAACCAGCCCGCCGGCCACGACAGCAGGCGGCAGCGTCACGCAGGCATCCTGCTGGATCCGTACTCCGTGTTCTTCCGGCCCTCGTTCCGGACCTGACACCGGGGAGTCGCAGCCGTGATCAGTCACCCAAGCAGGCACTGCACGGTGGAGCTCCAAGCCCTGCCGTCGCGGATCGGCCAGGTCCGCAGAATCGTATCTGCGCAGTTGCGCTACTGGCATATGGATTCCCTGATAGACCGGGCCTCGCTCGGTGTGACAGAGCTGTTGTCCAACGTCCACCGGCACGCCCAACCCGACAAGACATGCACCGTGGAGATGGAGCTGCTGCTGGAGCGGCTCAAGGTCTCGGTGCGCGACCACGACCCGCGTCTGCCGGTCCTGGAGGACGCCGGTCCGCTGGCCACGTGCGGGAGGGGGCTGGCGATGGTGGCCGCGATGAGCGAGAGCTGGGGGGCGCTGCCGGACGGGGAGTCCGGGAAGGTGGTCTGGTTCACCTTGCCCACGCCGGGCGCAACGGTTCTGACAGTGCCCGACCGGTATGCGCAGCTTGCCGTGGCGGGGCGGGACAGTCACCAATTGGCTGAGGCGACTTGAGAGGCTGACGGCTCAGCGCGGCCGTGCAGCATCGGCTTGTTCGCCTTCGGGGGCGCTTTGCGCCCCACGGCTCTCTCGCGGCCGACGCGTCGGGGCAGTGGGCGTGGGACGGCCCGCAACCTTTGTTGCGGGCCGTCCCACAGCGTGTTGGCCAGTGGCCCTGTTGCCGCAGGGTGTCTCACTCTGTGGCGATCGCCCTCAGGACGTTCAGGCGGGCCGCTCGGCTTGCCGGGCGCAGGCCCGCCAGGGCGCCGGCCGCCAGGCCGACCAGGGCCACCAGCGCGAGCTGGACGGGCGGCATCGCGAAGGCGAAGGCGCTGTCGCTCGCGCCGTCGGACGCCTTGACCAGCACCCAGCCGAGGAAGGCGCCGAGGGCCAGCCCGCCCGCCGTGCCGAAGGCGGCGACCAGGACGGACTCCCAGCGGACCATGGCCCGCAGCTGGGCGCGGGTCTGGCCGACGGCCCTGAGCAGGCCCAGCTCGCGGGTGCGTTCGTGGATCGCCAGGGTGAGGGTGTTGGCGATGCCGAGCAGTGCGATGAGCACGGCGAGGGCGAGCAGCGCGTAGACGAGGGTGAGCATCATGTCGATGCCGCCCGCCGAGGACTGCGCGTACTCGTCGCGGGTCTGCACCTCCGGATTGCCGTACCTGTCGGCGACCTGCTCGACGGCCGCCTTGCCCTGTGCGGTGCTCACACCGTCCGCGAAGGTGACGGCGACGAGGGTGTCGGCGTCCTGGGTGCGGTGCGGGGCCCAGGCCGCGCGGGTGACGACGTAGTCGCCGGCCAGTTCCGACTGCCCGTAGACCGCGCGGACCGTGAAGGTCTGTTCCTGGCCGTCGGTGAAGGTGAGCCGGGTGGTGTCGCCGGGGGTGACGTTCAGCCGGTCGGCCTCCTTCTCGGTGACGGCGATGCCGGTGGTCCCCAGGTCGGCGAGGGAGCCGCGGATCTCGCCGAGGTCGAAGGTGCGGTTCAGTGCGACCGGGTCGGTGACGGTCAGGGCCCGTCCGTCGCCGTTCACCTCGGCGACGCCCCGGCCGAGTCCGACCGCGGTGTCCACCTCGGGCAGTGCCTCGACCGCCGCGGCGAGTTTCGGGCTGAGGCCGCTGCCGCCCGCCCCGAACGAGGGCGCGCTGACGGCGACGTCGCCCGCGAAGGAACGCGAGACGGTCTGGTCCATGGTCGCTTTCAGGGAAGCGCCGAAGACCGTGAACAGGGAGACCACCGCCACGCCGATCATCAGGGCGCTGGCCGTGGCAGCCGTGCGCTTGGGGCTGCGCAGGGCGTTGCGGCGGGCGAGGCCGCCGGTGATGCCGCGCAGCCGGTGCAGCGGGCTGCCGAGCACCCGGACGGCGGTGGAGGAGGCGACGGGGCCGAGGACGACGAAGGCCACCAGGGCGAGGGCGGCGCCCGTGCCGGCCAGCCACACGGACGGCGTGACCAGGACGCCGGTGAGGGTGACGGCGAGGGCCAGGGCCGCGAGGGCTGTCCCCGTGACCGCGCGGGTGCGGGAGGCGCCGGAGGTGTCGACGGCCGTCTCGCGCAGGGCGGCCAGCGGTGCCGTGTGCCCGGCGCGCACCGCGGGCAGCAGGGCGGAGCCCAGGCACACCAGGATGCCGACGGCCAGGGGGAGGAGGAGGGAGAGAGCGCCGATGACCAGGCTTCCCTCCGGGAAGGGGAATCCGATGGCGGGGAACAGGGCCTGGAGGCCGGCCGCGATGCCGATGCCGCCGGCGAGTCCGGCCAGCGACGCGGTCACGGCGACCGCGCTCGCCTCCACCAGGGTGGCCGCGGTGATCTGCCGGCGGGAGGCGCCGAGGGCGCGCAACAGGGCGTTCTCACGGGTGCGTTGCGCGACGACGATGGCGAAGGTGTTGTGGATGGAGAAGGTCGCCACCAGCAGGGCGACTCCGGAGAACACCAGCAGGAAGAGCGTGAAGATGCTCAGGAACTGGCCGGCGATCATGTCGTTGTTCTCCTCGGCCGACTCCTGACCGGTGATCGCCTCGACGTCCTGGGGCAGGACGGTGGCCAGCCGCTCGACGAGTTCCTGCTGGCTCACGTCGGGTCCGGCGCGTACGAGGATGCTCGCGGCCTGGCCAGGGCGGGCCGTCAGGTACTTCTCGGCGTCGGCCCGGGTCATACCGGTGTACGTCACCTGGGCCATGCCGTCCTCGCCGCCGAAGGTGGCGAGACCGACGATGGTCACCGTCACCGGGTCGGGCGTGCGCAGGACGGTCGTGTCGCCGAGGGACAGGCCGCCGCGCTCGGCCGTGCCCCGGTTGACCACGACCTCGCCGGACTTCTGCGGGGCGCGGCCCTCGGCGAGCCGGTACGGGTTGAGCTCGGGGTCGGTGATCCAGTTGCCGGCGAGGGTGGGCGGGCCCTGGCCGCCGATCGGCTCGCCGTCGGAGCCGACGAGCTGTCCGGCGCCCTGGATGTCGGGGACGGCCGCGGCGACACCCGGGACCCGCTCGATCGTGCTGGTGAGGTCCGTGGCGACCGGCTGCCGCACTCCCTGGCTCTCCCCCGGGGTCGTGATGGCGTCGGCGCTGCGGACGACGGCGTCGGTGCCGCGGGCCGCGTTGCCGAACATGCTGTCGAAGCTGGCGCGCAGCGTGTCGCCCATGACGAGCGTGCCGGCGAGGAACGCCACGCCCAGGAACACGGCGAGGAACGTTCCGGCGAAGCGCCGTTTGTGGGCGCGCAGGGAGGCCGCGCTCAGGCGCAGGGAGGCGTTCATGACGGCACCTCGAAGGCTTTCATCCGGTCCAGGACGCGGTCGGCGGTCGGGGCTTCCATCCGGTCGACGAGCCGGCCGTCGGCGAGGAAGACGACCTCGTCGGCGTGGGCGGCGGCCACCGGGTCGTGGGTGACCATGACGACCGTGCGGCCGGTGTGACGCACGGTGCGGCCGAGCAGCCCGAGCACCTCCTCGCCGGAGCGGGAGTCGAGGTTTCCGGTGGGCTCGTCGGCGAAGACGACGTCCGGCCGGCCGGCGAAGGCGCGGGCCACGGCGACGCGTTGCTGCTGCCCGCCGGACAGCTCGGCGGGCCGGTGGTGCAGCCGGTCGCGCAGGCCCACGACATCGATCAGGGCGTCGATCCACTCGGGGTCTCCCCCGCCGCCCGCGAGGTCGAGCGGCAGGGTGATGTTCTCCGCGACGGTGAGCGTCGGCACCAGGTTGTACGCCTGGAACACGAAGCCCACCCGGTCGCGGCGCAGCAGGGTGAGTCGACGGTCGTCGAGCCCGCCCAGGTCGGTGTCGCCGATGTACGCGGAGCCGGAGGTGAGCGTGTCGAGTCCGGCGGCGCAGTGCATCAGGGTGGACTTGCCGGAGCCCGAGGGGCCCATGATCGCGGTGAAGCGGCCGGCCGGGAAGGTGACCGTCACGCCGTCGAGGGCCCTGACGGCGGTGTCGCCGGCGCCGTACACCTTCACGGCGTCGACGACCCGCGCGGCGGTCCGGGTGGTGGCGGCGGTGGTGGTCATGCCGCACCGCCCTTGCGCCCGAACTGCTCGTCCAGGACGGACAGGCGCCGCCAGTACTCTTCCTCGTCGATGTCACCGGAGGCGAAGCGGTGGCCGAGCACCGTGATGGGCGAATCCTGTGCCGGCCCGGTCCGCGCGGGTCCGCCGCGTCCGCGCCATGCGGTGCGGCGCAGCAGTGCGATGCCGCCGCCGATGACGAGGGCCCAGATCAGGGGGAAGAGCAGGATCCACGGGCCGGGTCCGCCGTCGCCGAAGTGCGCCAGGGTCTGCATGATCGTTCAGCTCCTCGGATGCGATGTTCTGCGTTCGTGTCGCTTCCGAGAGTCGCCCTGAAGGGGGTGCCGGGTCGTCGTACGGCGAGCGGCAGTGCGGCTACCTCGCGGGGAGTAGAGCGCGTGCCACGGCGCGGTCCTCGGGCGTACGCCCGGCCCTGGGTCAGGTCGCCGCCTGGTCGGTGTCGCGCAGCGCGCCCCAGCCGTGCCAGCGGTCGATCTCGATCCAGGCGCTGACCCGGGGGCGCCGCCGGTCGGGGTAGGGACGGCCGGTGTAGTGGGAGGAGAGGCGGTCGATGTCGGCCAGTCCCTCGTCGTCGTGCAGCTCGGCGACGCGGCCGATGAGGGTGACGTGGGTGTACCAGTCGTCCCCGTCCAGGACGGTGAGGGTGACGCGCGGGTCGCGGCGCAGGTGCTTCAGACGTACGCGGCCCGCGTCGAGGCTGATCAGGGCGCGGCCGTCCTCCCACAGGTACCAGGTGGGCGTGGAGACGGGAGCGCCGTCGGAGCGGACGGTGGCCATCACGCACGGGTTGGCGCGGCGCAGGAGGGTGTCGGCCTTCGGGGGGAGCGGGGGCTTGGACATGGGGACTCCTCGATCTCGCGGGCCGGGCACGGCCGTCGGTCGGCCGGGTCAGGCGGGGGGCTCTGCGTCGAAGCTGGCGTAGTACGCGGCGGCCATGTCCTCGTCTCCGTGGCCCTGGGCCGCGGCGCGTTCCAGGCGGGCCGCGCTCGCTGCGGCCACGTCCAGGCGGACACCGTGCCGCTCGCCGGCCCGGACGATCAGGCGGGCGTCCTTGGCGGCGGTGGTCACCGCGAACTGGGCCGGGGACAGACGGCCGTCGAGGATGAGGCCGGCCTTGGCGTGCAGATAGCCCATGTCGAGGGGGCCTCCCGCGATGAGGCCGAGGAAGTCGGCGGGCGCGACGTCGAGGGCACCGGCCAGGGCGAGGGCCTCGCCGGCGGCCGAAGTGGCGGCGAGCACCCAGCTGTTGGCGACCAGTTTCAGCCGGGTCGCGCTCCCCGCCGCCCCGTCCTCGCCGGTCCACACCGTGCGGGCGCCGACGGCGTCGAACACCGGCGTGACGGTGTCCCTGCCCGCGGCCGGGCCGGCGGCGAGGACGGTCAGCTGCCCGGCCTCGGCGGGCTGACGCGTCCCGAGGACGGGGGCGTCGTAGAAGAGCAGGTCGTGCTCGTTCGCGAACGCGGCCAGCTCGGCGACGCCGTCCAGGCCGGCCGTGGTGGACTGCACCCAGGCGGCGGAACGGCGCAGGCCGGGAGCCGCCTTGCGCATCGTCTCCAGCGCGGCAGCGCCGTCGTACAGCATGGTCAGCACGACGTCGGCGGAGTCGACCGCCTCGGCCGGGGTGTCCGCCACCCGCACGCCGTCGGCGGCCAGGGGATCCGCCTTGGCGCGGGTGCGGTTCCAGGCCTGGACGGTGTGGCCGGCCCGTGCGAGGTTGCGGGCCATCGCCGCACCCATGATGCCGGTGCCCAGGACGCTCACGGTGAGCTTGTCGGTCATGACCTCGGCTCTCTGTCGTCACGGTCGCTGTGCTGCCCGTGGCTCACGAGACGTCGCACGCGACCCGTCGGGCACTGTCGGATCATTGTGTGCGCAACCGCGCTGCATCGGCGCGCCCGTTCACGCATCCGGCACCGCTTCCGGGTTCTAGGCCAGCGCCCCGAGCGGGTCGTCCAGGACCGGCTGCCAGGCCAGTTCCGCCGCGCCGACCAGGCTGTTGTGGTCCAGGGTGCAGGGGAGGATGGGTACGCCGCCGCTGCGGCCCCACAGGCTGCGGTCGGCGACGACGGCGCGCAGCCGCTCGGGGTCGGCCTCCAGGAGAGTGCGGTGGAGGCCGCCGAGGATGATCCGGTCCGGGTTGAGGATGTTCACCAGCCCGGCGAGGCCCAGTCCGAGCCGGTCGATCAGCGCCTGCGTGGCGGTGCGGACGGCCGGGTCGTCGTAGTGGCCGCGGATCAGTTCCTCGGCCTGTCTCAGCAGGGACATCTCTGGGCCCGGGGCGCGTCCGGCGGCGGTGAGGAGGGCCAGCGGGTCCGCCTCCACGTCCAGGCAGCCGCGGCTGCCGCAGTGGCAGGGGCGGCCCTCGGGGTTGACGGTGAGGTGACCGACCTCCAGGGCCAGCCCCGAACTGCCGGTGTGCAGGCGCCCGTCGAGGACCAGCGCGCCGCCCACGCCCCGGTGCCCGGTGGCCACGCACAGCAGGTCGCGGGAGCCGCGTCCGGCGCCGTGCCGGTGTTCGGCGAGGGCGGCGAGGTTGACGTCGTTGGCGGCGAAGGCGGGCCCGTCGAGCCCGGCCGCGCGCACCTGCTCGGCGAAGATCTCCCGTACGGGAGCGCCCGCGGGCCAGGCCAGGTGCAGGGGGTTGAGGGCCAGGCCCTCGGGTTCGGCCACCGCGGACGGCACGGCGAGCCCGGCGCCCACGCAGCGGCGCCCGGTCTCCCGGAGCAGTTCGGCACCGGCCGCGACGACCGAGCCGAGCACCTTCGCCGGGTCGGCGTCGACGACCTCGCAGCCCGGCGCCGTGGCGACGATACGGCCGCCGAGCCCGACCAGCGCGGCCCGGAAGCCGTCGGCGTGCACCTGCGCGGCGAGCGCCACCGGCCCGTCCTCGGCGACCGCGAGCCGGTGCGAGGGCCGCCCCTGCGAACCGGCCGCCGCACCCGGCCGGGCGTCCACCCGGATCAGCCCGAGCGCCTCCAGCTCCGCGGCGACCGCGCCGGCTGTCGCACGGGTCACGCCGAGTTCGGCGGTGAGGACCGCGCGGGTGGGGGCGCGTCCGGTGTGCACCAGCTCCAGCGCGGGGCCGAGCGCGCCGCGTCCCCGGTCGAGCCGCGTCCTCGAGGTCGTCCCTTCCCCCGCCGGCCGGGGGTCCGCCTTCCCGCTCATGAGGGCGAGTCTCCCATGATCCGCAAACCGCCGGGGACTACGGGCGCCCTACAGGCCGCCGACCCGGAGCGTGATGTTCAGCCGCCCCGACAGGCCCAACTCCGGCGGTGCCGTGCCCGCGTACACCTTCGGGACCCCGTGGTAGGCGAGCCGGGACGGCCCGCCGAAGACGAACAGGTCGCCGCTGCGCAGTTCGACGTCCGTGTAGGGGCGGGCGCGGCTCTCGGTGGTGCCGAAGCGGAAGACGCAGCTGTCGCCGAGGCTCAGCGACACCACGGGGGCGTCCGCCTTCTCGTCGCTGTCGCGGTGCATGCCCATCCGGGCGTCGCCGTCGTAGAAGTTGATGAGCGCGATGTCGTACGCGGCCCCCGCGGCGGCCTGCGCCCCGAGGGTGTCGGCGACCGCGCGGCGGCCCAGCTCGCCGAGCCGGCCGGGGAAGGGCTTCACGGGGGCGCCGTCGCCGTCGACGACGGTGCGGGCGTAGCCGTACGGGTACCAGTGCCAGCCGAGGCACACCTGCCGGGCGGTCATGGTGCCGCCACCGGGGGTGCGCACGGTGCGCAGTCCGGCGGGCGGCCGGGCCCACTCCCGGCACGCGTCGAGCAGCTCGCGCTGCGCCCGCGGGTCCAGCCAGTCCGGCACGTGCACCGCGCCGGGCGCGACCTCGGTCCGGGTCCTCGGGAACAGCTCGCCGTCCATGCCCCTATCCTGCCCCCCTCTCCGCCGGACACGGGCTGAGCTGCGGTTCCGCTAGCCTGGGCGGCACGATGGACGACCGTATGACGACGCCGTGGGGCGAGCCGGTGCTGGCTCGCTTTCCCGAGGACCCGCGAGACCGGCTGCGCGCCTGGGACGCCTCCGACGAGTACCTGCTCCGGTACCTCGACCGGGAGCGCGTTCCGCTGTCGGGGACGGTCGTCGTCCTCGGGGACCGGTGGGGCGCGCTGGTCACGGCGCTCGCGGCGCACCGGCCGACGCAGATCACCGACTCCTGGCTCGGCCAGGAGGCGACCCGTGCGAATCTGGCGCGCAACGGCGTGGGGCCGGGCACGGTCCGGCTGCTGACGACGCAGGACGACCCGCCGGAGCGGATCGACGTGCTGCTGGTGCGGGTGCCGAAGAGTCTGGCGCTGCTGGAGGACCAGCTGCTGCGGCTGGCACCGGCGGTGCACGAGGACACCGTCGTCGTGGGCACCGGGATGGTGAAGGAGATCCACACCTCCACCCTGCGCCTGTTCGAGCGGATCCTCGGCCCCACCCGCACCTCGCTCGCCGAGAAGAAGGCCCGGCTGATCTTCTGCACCCCGGATCCCGCGCTCGAGCGCCCCGCCAATCCCTGGCCGTACCGCTATACGCTCCCCGACGGCGTCGGCACGGTCTCCGGCCGGACCGTCGTCAACCACGCGGGCGTGTTCTGCGCGGACCGCCTCGACATCGGCACCCGCTTCTTCCTGCAGCACCTGCCCGCCGTGCGCGACGGCGGCCGGGTGGTGGATCTGGGGTGCGGCAACGGCGTCGTCGGCACGGCGATGGCGCTGGCTGATCCGCGGGCCGAGGTGCTGTTCGTGGACGAGTCCTTCCAGGCGGTGGCGTCCGCGCAGGACACCTACCGGGCGAACGGTGTTCCGGGGCACGCGGAGTTCCGGGTCGGCGACGGGCTGGCGGGTGTGCCGGCGGACAGTGTGGACCTGGTCCTGAACAACCCGCCGTTCCACTCCCACCAGGCGACCACCGACACCACCGCCCGGCGCATGTTCACCGACGCCCGGCGCACCCTGCGCCCCGGCGGCGAGCTGTGGGTGATCGGCAATCGTCACCTGGGCTATCACGTGCGGCTGCGCCGGCTGTTCGGCAACAGCGAAGTGGTGGCGAGCGACCCGAAGTTCGTGGTGCTCAGGGCCGTGAAGCGGTGAGCGCCGCAGCCCAGAAGCCGGCGTAGCGCCCGCCGCGGAGCAGCAGCTCGTGGTGGTCGCCCTGCTCCGTGATCCGGCCGCCGTCCAGGAAGACGATGTGATCCGCGCGTTCCACGGTCCGCAGCCGGTGCGCCACCATCACCACCGTCCGGCCGCGCATCAGCCGCTCGATCCCCTCGTGGACGGCCGCCTCGTTGACGGGGTCCAGTGCGGACGTCACCTCGTCCAGCAGCACTATGGGCGCGTCCTTCAGCAGCGCCCGCGCGATCGAGACGCGCTGGCGCTCACCGCCGGAGAGCCGGGCGCCGCCCTCGCCGACGCGGGCCGCCCACCCGCCGGGCAGGCGCTCGACCACCTCGTCCAGACGGGCCGCGGCGGCCGCCGCACGCAGCTCGGCCTCGGAGGCGTCGGGGCGGCCGAGACGTACGTTCTCCTCGATCGTGCCCTCGAAGAGGTACACGTCCTGGAAGACGACGGCGATCCGCGCCATCAGCACCTCGCTGTCGATGGCGCGCACGTCCACGCCTCCCACGCGGACCGATCCCGCGTCCACGTCGTGGAATCGCGCGAGCAGCTGCAGCAGCGTCGTCTTGCCCGCGCCCGACGGTCCTACGACGGCGAGCCGCCGGCCCTCCGCCACGGACAGCGACACCCCGTCGAGCACGGTGCGCTCGCCGTGCCGGAAGACCACCGACTCGAACGTGACGTCGTGGGTCACGGGCCGGACCGGGCGGACGGGTTCCGGCAGCGGCTTGGTCCGCAACAGCGTGTCGAGCCGGGACAGTTCGGAGCGTGCGCTGCGCACCTGGCTGCCGATGTGCGACAGCGACAGCAGCGGATCGGCGCACCGCGCGGCGAGCACCAGGATCGTCAGGATCTCCGCCGCCCCCACCTGCCCGCCGAGGGTGAGGTGGGCGCCCAGCACGAGAAGGGCGGTGAACATCGCCTGCACCGTGAAGGTCAGCCCCAGGGCTCCGGGCAGCACCGCCAGCGTGGAGCGGCGGGACGCATGCCGGACCTCGGCCAGGGAGTCGTCGAGCAGCCGGAAGCGTTCGGCGGTCCTGCCGCCGGCCCGCAGCACCGGCTGGGCCTGGAGGAACTCGACGACCCGCCCGGCGGCCTCGCGGTCGCGTGCGGCGCGCTCGGTGTCGGCGGCGGCCGTCGCCCGTCCGGTCCAGGCCTGCACCAGCGCCACGACCGGTGCGGCGGCCAACGCGGCAAGCCCCATCTGCCAGTTGAGGGCGAGCATCACGGCGACGATCGTCAGCGGGGTCACAGCGGCGGAGATCGACGGCGCCAGCAGGTGCGCGATCACGCTCAGGGCCTGCAGGACCCCTTGGCCGGCGAGGACGGACACCTCGCCGACACGGCGGGCGTCGTACCAGCCGAGGGGCAGCCGGGCGAGGTGGTCGCCGAGCCGGTGGTACACGCCGCGCAGCAGCGTGGTCCCGACGCGGAAGCCGGACAGGTCGCTGACGTAGCGCAGCGCCGCGTAGATCGCGACGGCCGCGCCGAACGCGGTGAGCCAGGGCCAGGCGTCCTCGGGCCTGTTCCCGAACAGCGACCGCAGCACGGGAACCAGCAGGGCGTAGGACAGGCCCTCCACGATCGCGGTCGTCGTCATCAGGGCCACGGTGCGGCGCACCGGCCGGGCGTACTGGTCTCCCAGCACACGGAACAGCATGCGGATCACGGGGTGTCGTCTCCTCTCGCCACGGCGCCGCCGGTTCCGGTCGCTTCCCTGGCTCCCGGCTCGCGGGTCTGCCAGAAGGCGGCGAACTCGCCGCCCCGCCCCAGCAGTTCGGCGGGGCTGCCGCGCTCGACGATCCGTCCGTCCCGCAGCACGACGACGGTGTCGGCGGCGGCGACCGTCGCCGGCCGGTGGGCGATGACCAGGACCGTGCGGTCGTCTCCCAGCGTCGTCAGGGCCCGGCGCACCGCCTGTTCGGTCTGCGGGTCGGCGAAGGCGGTGGCCTCGTCGAGCACCAGGACGGGCGCGTCGGCCAGCAGGGCGCGGGCGAGCGCGATCCGCTGGGCCTCGCCGCCGGACAGCCCGGTCTCCGAGCCGATCACCGTGTCGTAGCCGCGCGGCAGTTCGCGTATGCGGTCGTGGATGTGCGCCAGCTCGGCTGCGCGCACCACGTCGTCGAGGTCGGCGTGCGGCACCGCCAGTGCGATGTTGTCGGCCACCGAGGCGTGCAGCAGGCGCACGTCCTGGAAGACGAAGGACACCGTACGGCCGAGTTCCCGGCTGTCGAGCTCACGCAGGTCGACACCGCCGAGGTGGACCGAGCCGTGGGTGGGGTCGAAGAACCGCGGCAGCAGCTGGACCAGGGTGGACTTCCCGCTGCCCGACGGCCCGACGACCGCGGTGACCGTGCCCGGTTCCAGTACGAGGTCGATTCCGCGCAGTACCTCGTGCCCGGGGTCGTAGCCGAAGCGGACGCCCCGCAGTTCCACCCGGTGGCCCTGCGGTACGGCCGGGTGGGCGGGCTCGGGCAGGGGCGGGACGGCGAGGACGTCGCGGATCCGGCCCAGCGCGCGCCGCGCCGACTGGATGTCGTCGAAGCCGTGGCCGAGCGCCGCCACGGGCGCGGTCAGGCCCAGTCCGAGGAGCAGGAAGGGCAGCAGATCGGCCGGCGCCATGCCGCCGCCGGTGATCAGGGCCGTACCGCCGACGAGCACCACCAGCAGCACGAACGGCGGGGAGAGCACCGTCTGCATGGCGGCGGCGACACCGGCGAGGCCGCGCACGAACCGGTGGAAGATGTGCACGAACGCGTCCGCGGCCGTGAGGAACGCGCGGTGCGCGCGCCCGGAGCCGCCGAACGCCTTGACCACCGAGATGCCCTGCACGAACTCGACGGTCGCACTGGCGATCCGAGCCATGGCCGCGTCGAACTCCTTCTCCTCGCGCTGGCGGGCGGGGGTCATCATGAAGGGGACCAGCGCCACCGCCAGGACCACCGGGGCCAGCGTGATCAGGGTGAGCCGCCAGTCGACGGTGAAGAGGTAGGCCAGCGACACCAGCGGGACGACGAACGCGGAGACGAGTTCGCCGGGGGTGTGGGCGATGAACGGGTGCACGGCGCTGACGTCGTCGCCGACCACCTTGGCCAGCTCGCCCGTCCGCCGCCGGGAGAGCCAGGCGATCGGCGCGCGCCCCAGCCGTGCGGCCAGTTGCCGCCGCAGCGCCAGTTGCACCCGCCCGTCGAGCAGGTGCCCGATCCCGGACGACGCGGTGGTGAGCAGCAGACGGAGGAGCAGGCCCAGCGCACCTGCGGCGACCACGGTGCGGACGTGGCCGTGGTCGGCCGGGCCGGGCGACAGCAGCGCACGTCCCAGTTCGACGACCGCGAGCAGCGGCGCGAGGCCCGCCACCGCGCCGGCGACCTGCAGGACGACGACCGCGGCGAAACCGCGCCGGAAGGGGCGCAGCAGCTCCGCCACGGACTGCTGGGGCTCAGCGGTTCGGTCGGTGGTGGTCATCGGCGTCCTGTCCTCAGTCGGCCAGGGCACGGCGCAGGGCTGCGGCGAGTTCGGAGATCTGCCGCTGGGACACATCGGCCGACAGGATCGCCTGCGACCCGTGGAACGTGCCGGGCCACTGGTGCAGTTCGACACTGACGCCCGCCTGGAGCAAGCGCAGCGCGTATGTGATGCCGTCGTCGCGGGACGGGCAGAGCTCGGCGGTGGCGAGGTAGGCGGGCGGCAGGCCGGACAGGTCGTCGGCGCGGGCCGGGGCGGCGTAGGGCGTGGCGGGCCGGGAGCCCAGGTAGTGCCGCCACGAGGCGGTGAGCTTGTCGCGGGTCGCCCAGGGGGTGTCGGTGAAGTGCCGTGCCGACCAGGTCTGTTGGCGGTCGTCGAGCTGGGGCTGGTTGAGCAGCTGGAAGCGGATCGCGGGCCCCTGCTCGTCACGCGCCCGCAGGGCCAGGGCGGCCGCGAGTCCGGCACCGGCGCTGTGTCCCGCGACCGCGAGCCGCGCCGCGTCGAAGCCGAGTTCCGTCGCGTGCTCGGCCGACCAGGCCAGTACGGCGTACGCGTCGTCCAGCGCGGCCGGGAACCGGTGTTCGGGCGCCAGCCGGTAGCCCACCGAAATCACCACCGCGCCGCAGAGTCCGGCGACCCGGCCGGCCCACGGGTGCTCGGTGTCCAGGTCGCCCATGATGAATCCGCCGCCGTGCAGCCAGATGACGGCGCCCCGGGCCTGGTGCGGGCGGTAGATCCGCACCGGCACGTCGGGGTCGGCCGGTACCGTGCGGTCCTCGATCTCCAGACCGGAGGTGTCGGGCGGGGGCACCGAGGCGGCCAGTTCGGCGAGGTTCTTGCGTTCGGCGACCGGGTCGGTCAGGTCGGCCCTGGGGAACAGCGGGACGAATGCTTCGAGTTCGGGATCCATGCCGGACATGCTCGCCGCCGCGGCACCCCGAGAGCATCCGCCAGGTGTCGGGCATCCGGCCCGTATCGCGCACCGGTTGTCGCCTATCCTCCTGGCATGGAGGCACTGGCCGTGCGGCTGTCGCACCTCGACGCGGAGGCGGAGGGCGCGATCCGCGTCGTGATGTTCTACGACACGCTGATGCGCCGCCGGGTGGACCTGCCGGCGCTGGCGCGGGCCTCGGCGGGGCTGGCCGAGTGCGTGGTCGGGATCCGGCTGCACGGTACGGGGCGAACGGTCCGCGCCTCACCCGACGGCAGGGAGATGTCCGCGCCCTCGTCCCCGGCGTCCAGCAGTGTGCCGATCACGCTCGACGACGAGGAGATCGGCACGGTGTGGCTGGAGCGTCCCGGCCCGCCCGGCCCTCTCGACGAGGCGGTGCTGGACCGGCTGGCCATCGCCGCCGCCGCGGTCGCCGAGCGGTACGGCCCGGCCCGCACGACGATGGCCGATCCCGCGCTCGTCGAGCTGGTGATCAGCTCCGGCAGCGACGAGGCGGCCAGGGCGCGGGCGTTGCGGCTTCTCGGCTTCGGCCTCGATCTGCCGGTCCGGGTCGTCGCCGTGCGCTCGCGGCTGCCGCTCGACCGGATCGGCGCTCTGCTCTGCCCGGCCCGCCCGGTGAAGGCGGCACCGCTCCGGGACGTCGGCGTCGTGCTGGCCACCACGGTCGACACGGACCGGCTCCCGCCGGAGGTGCGCGCCGGGATCGGCGCGGCGGAGAGCCCCGACCGGTCCTGGCAGCAGGCCCGCACCGCCCTGCGCTTCACGGCCCCGGGCCGGCCTGTCGTCCGCTACGACGCTCTGGGCGCCCTGGCGCTGCTGGCCGAGATACCTCGGGACGCCGTACGGGACAACGCGGACATCGCGGCGGTCGGGTGTGTCGCCGGCAACGCGGAGGACCTGGCGACTCTGGAGGCCTACTGCGCCACCGGCTCGCGGCGCCGGGCGGCCGACCTGCTGCACCTGCACCACAGCAGCGTCGCCCGCCGGCTGGAGCAGATCGGGAAGACCCTCGGCTTCGACCTCACCGAATCGGCCGGGCTGGTGCGGGCCACGCTCGCCCTGACCGCCTGGCGGATGCTCGACGGCTGAGCACGCGGTCCGGCTGCGGGTCAGGACGCTGCGGGGGCCGGGCCCAGGGTCCGGATGATCGACGCCACCGTCCGGGTCATCGCCTCCCGGCCCACCGTCAGGTAGCCGCGGGAGTCGACCGCCTCGGGGTGCGCGGCCAGGTACTCCCTGATCGCGCCGGTCATCGCGATGTTCAGGGCGGTGCCCACGTTGACCTTGGTGATGCCGCCGGTGACCGCCGCGGCGAGTTCGGTGTCGGGGAGGCCGGAGGAGCCGTGCAGGACGAGGGGGACGTCCAGGGCGGCGGAGAGGCGTTTGAGGAGGGTGTGGTCGACGGCCGCCGTGCGGGTGGTCATCGCGTGGCTGGTGCCGATGGCGACGGCCAGGGCGTCCACGCCCGAGTCGGCGACGAACGCTCGGGCCTGGTCGGGGTCGGTGCGGGCGCCGGGGGCGTGGGCGTCCAGCGGGGGCCGCCCGTCCTTGCCGCCGATCTGCCCCAACTCCGCTTCGATCCAGAGGCCTTGAGCATGCGCCCAGTCGGCGGCGGCGCGCGTGGCGGCGAGGTTCTCGGCGTACGGCAGGCCGGCCGCGTCGTACATGACGGAGCCGAAGCCCGCGTCCGGTGCCTGGCGCAGCAGGGCGTCGCTCTTGACGTGGTCGAGGTGCAGCGCGACGGGGACGGCGGCGCGTTCGGCGGCGGTGACGGCGGCGCGGGCCAGCGGGAGCAGCCGGCCGTAGCGGAACTTCACGGCGTTCTCGCTGACCTGGAGGACGACGGGGGCGTTCACCGACTCGGCGCCGGCGATGACCGCTTCGACGTGTTCCAGCGTGATGATGTTGAACGCGGCGACCGCTGAGCGGGCCGCGGCGGCGCGGGAGACGAGGTCGCCGGTGGTCGTGAGGGGCACGGGGTTGTCCTGTTCGACGGTGTCGGAGGCCGGTGGGGTACGGGGCCTGTGGCGTGGTGGCCGGGTCGGACGGGGCCGCGGCCGCGCGGCCGACGGCGTGCGGCCGACGGCGTGCGGGCGTCGCCGCGTGCGGGCGTCGTCGCGTGCGGGCGTCGTCGCGTGCGGTCAGGGGGTGAGGATGACGGAGCGGGTCAGGTGCCGGGGGCGGTCGGGGTCGAGTCCGCGGGCGGCGGCGACGGCGACCGCGAGGCGCTGGGCGCGGACGAGTTCGGCGAGCGGGTCGAGGGTGCCCTCGATCCACAGTCCGCCGGTGTCCCGGACCTGCTGGGCGAGTCCCTCGGGGGCCTCGCCGAACATCCAGGTCGCCGTGCCGGTGGTGGTGATGCTGATGGGGCCGTGCCGGTACTCCATCGCCGGGTAGGACTCGGTCCAGGACAGTGCCGCCTCGCGCATCTTCAGCCCGGCCTCGCTCGCCAGTCCGACGGTCCAGCCCCGGCCGAGGAAGGTGAACTGGGCGCAGCCCACGAGCCCTTCGGGCAGGGGCGAGGCGAGGGCCGTGCGGGCGTCCTCGACCACGCTGTCGGTGTGCAGTCCGAGGTGGGCGCGCAGCAGGGTGAGGGCGGTGGTGGCGAACCGGGTCTGGACGACGGAGCGTTCGTCCGCGAAGCCGAGGACGACGGTGTCGTGAGCCAGCGACATCACCGGGGTGGCCGGGTCGGCGGTGACGGCGGTGGTGCGGGTGCGGCCCTTCAACTCCTGGAGCAGATCGAGGACTTCGGTGGTGGTGCCGGAGCGGGTGAGGGCGACGACACGGTCGTAGGCGCGGCCGCGCGGGAACTCGGAGGCGGCGAAGGCGTCCGTCTCGCCCTGGCCGCTCGCCTCGCGCAGCGCGGCCGCCGCCTGCGCCATGAAGTAGGAGGTGCCGCAGCCGACGATCGCCACCCGCTCCCCCGCCGCCGGCAGCACCGAGCGGTGCTCGGCCGCCCCCGCGGCGGCGCGGGTCCAGCACTCCGGCTGACTGTTCAGTTCGGTCTCTACATGGGTCATGCGGCACCCCCACAGACGAATGATTGTTCTTGCAAGATACCGCCAGGTTTCGAGCAGAATCAAGCAACCCGCTGGTCCGATGCGGGATGCGTTAGGGTCGCCGAAGACCGAGGGCCGGCCGGGGGACGGGAGGGTGGATGTCACGGGACGCCCGCTGGAAGGCGCTGCTGGAGCTGCTCGTCGAGCGCGGCCGGCTGGACGTCGAGGACGCGGCCACCGAACTCGGGGTGTCGGCGGCGACGATCCGCCGGGACTTCGACCAGCTGGCCGAGCAGCAGATGCTGGTGCGCACCCGGGGCGGGGCGGTGGTGCACGGGGTGTCGTACGAGCTGCCGCTGCGCTACAAGACCGCCCGCCACGCCTCGGAGAAGCAGCGCATCGCCAAGGCGGTGGCGGATCTCCTCGCCCCCGGGGAGGCGGTCGGGCTGACCGGCGGCACGACCACCACGGAGGTGGCGCGGGCACTCGCCGTGCGCGGTGATCTCAGCTCCGGTTCGCCCGCGCTGACCGTGGTGACGAACGCGCTGAACATCGCCAACGAGCTGGCCGTGCGGCCCCAGTTCAAGATCGTGGTGACCGGTGGGGTGGCGCGGGCCCAGTCGTACGAGCTGATCGGGCCGCTCGCGGACGGGGTGCTGGGGCAGATCACCCTCGATGTGGCGGTGCTCGGTGTCGTGGGTTTCGATCCCGTGCACGGGACGTCGGCCCATGACGAGGCGGAGGCGGCGATCAACCGGACGCTGTGCGAGCGGGCCGAGCGGGTGGTCGTGGCCGCCGACGCCAGCAAGCTGGGCCGCCGCGCGTTCGCCCGCATCTGCGCGACCGAGTCGGTGGACACCCTGGTCACGGACTCCTCGGCGGCCCCGGAGACGGTACGCCGGTTCGAGGAGGCGGGACTGCGGGTGGTCGTGGTCTGAGCGGCGCCCGCGCCCGGTTCCACGGTCGTGGTCCGAGCGGCGCCCGCGCCCGGTCCCACGGGTCGTGCTCCCGCCGGCCTCCTGCCTAAGCTGGCAGGGACGGCCCGAGCGCGGGTCCGGGAGGCTGCCATGGGTGCGACGGCCGGGGAGCGTCACGCGTCAGGGGCGCGGCGGTACGTGCCGATCGCCGATCACGGGCTGATCGGCGACCTGCGCAGTGTGGCCCTGGTGGGCACCGACGGCACGATCGACTGGTACTGCTGTCCGTCGTTCGACGCGCCCAGTGTCTTCGCCGCGATCCTGGACGCCGGGCGCGGCGGCTGCTTCGAACTGGCGGCGGCCGTCCCGGCGCGCACCAAGCAGTTCTACTTCCCCGACACCAACGTCCTGATCACCCGCTTCTTCACCGAGGAAGGCGTCGGCGAGGTGCAGGACTTCATGCCGATCGCCGGCGAGGCGGCCCGGGAGGGCCGGCACCGGCTGATCCGCCGGGTGCTGTGCGTACGCGGATCGGTGCCGTTCCGCACCCGGGTGGCCCCGCGGTTCGACTACGGCGCCCGGCCGCACACCCTGCGTCTGACCGACGGCACCGCCGTCTTCGACGCCGGCACCATGTCGCTGGCGCTCACCTCGACCGTCCCCCTGGAGGCCGACGGCCAGGACGTCCGCGCCGACTTCAAGCTGACCGAGGGCGACGCGGCGGTGCTCGCACTGGACCAGGTCGGCGCCGGCGTGCCGCCGCGCGGATGCGCCTGCGCGGAGGCGGAGGAGCAGTTCGGCGCGACGGTGCGCTACTGGAGGCGCTGGCTGTCCTCCTCACGTTACCGGGGCCGCTGGCGGGAGATGGTGCACCGCTCCGCCCTCACCCTGAAGCTGCTCACCTACGAGCCGACCGGCGCGATCGTGGCCGCGCCGACGACCAGTCTGCCCGAGGAGATCGGCGGGGAACGCAACTGGGACTACCGCCACGTCTGGGTGCGCGACGCGGCGTTCTGCGTGTACGCGCTGCTGCGGCTGGGCTTCACCGAGGAGGCGAAGGCGTTCATGGGCTTCGTGTCCCGGCACATCAGCCCGGGCGACGGCAGCCCCTCGGGTCCGCTGCAGATCATGTACGGCATCGACGGCCGCACCGATCTGCCCGAGCGGGAACTCCCCCATCTGGAGGGCCATCAGGGCTCGGCGCCGGTGCGGGTCGGCAACGCCGCGGCCGATCAGCTGCAACTCGACATCTACGGGGCGCTGATCGACTCCATCTACCTCTACGACAAGTGGGCCGAGCCGATCTCCAGCGAGCAGTGGGAGAACGTGTGCGCGCTGGTCGACTGGGTGTGCGCGCACTGGGACCAGCCCGACGAGGGCATCTGGGAGACGCGCGGCGGACGCAAGAACTTCCTGTACTCGCGGCTGATGTGCTGGGTGGCGATCGAACGGGCCGTCCGCATGGCCAACCGGCGCGGCCTGCCCGCCGATCTGAACCGGTGGCTGACGAGCCGCGACGCGATCTACCGGCGGATCATGAGCCGCTGCTGGTCCGACGAGCGCCGGGCGTTCGTGCAGCGGGAGGACGGGGAGGTGCTGGACGCGGCGGTGCTGATGATGCCGCTGTCGAAGTTCATCGCGCCGACCGACCCGAAGTGGCTGTCCACGCTGGACTCCCTCACCGAGGAACTGGTCTCGGACTCGCTGGTCTACCGCTACGACCCGCAGGTGAGCCCGGACGGGCTGCGCGGCGACGAGGGCACGTTCTCCATCTGCTCGTTCTGGTACGTGGAGGCGCTGACCCGCGCCGGACGCCTCGACGAGGCGTCGCTCGCCTTCGAGAAGATGCTCACCTACGCCAACCATCTCGGCCTGTACGCCGAGGAGATCAGCCACACCGGTGAGCAACAGGGAAACTTCCCGCAGGCGTTCACGCATCTGGCGCTGATCAGCGCGGCGTTCAATCTGGACCGGGCGCTGGGCTGAGCGCCCGGTGACCGCGTCACTCAGTGGCCGTGGCCGTCGTCGGAGTGCCCCGGGGTGCCCGGCTCCGGGGCGGGGTGGGACGGATCGGCTCCGGCCGCGCCGGCGTGGACGGTGAACGCCGCGGTGCGGACGACGCCGTCGTGCTTGAAGTCCAGGAACAGCCGGTAGCTGCCGCTGCTGGGTGCCGTGGCCGTGAAGGAGATCGCCGGGCCGGACTCGGTGGTGCCGTCGCCGGGTTCGCCGTTCGGGTGCACGTGCAGATAGGCGAGGTCTCCCGAGCGCAGGGCCACCAGGTGGCCGTAGGCGCCGAGGTAGGGCTGGAGGTCGGTGACGGGCTTGCCGCCGCGGGAGACGCTCAGGCGCAGTTCGCCGGCCTTCCCGGGTCGCAGGTCGCCGTTCAGCTCGACCTCGTACCCGTCGACGCGGGCGGTGCGCTCGGGCTTCGGCAGCTCCTGGGGACGGTAGGGGCCGGAGGCGGCGAGGTCGGCTCCGAGGGTGAGGTTGCCGGCGTTCTGCCGCGCCGGGGTGAAGTCGGCGAAGACGCGGTAGCCGCCGGCCCGGGGCAGGTCCACGGGGATGCTCCAGGTGCCGTCGGCGGCGCGGCTGGGGTGCAGGTGACGGTAGGTGAGCAGATCGCGTGAGGCCACGATGAGGTGGAGCTCCTTGTCGTGCTCGCGCCGGTAGTCGGTGACGGCCCGGCCGGCCGCGTCCCGGACGGTGAAGCGCAGGTCGCTGCGCTGACCGGCGGTGACGCGCGGGGTCTGCAGGTCGAGGGTGTAGCCGCCCTCGGAGATCTGCAGCCCGCCGGCCGGGGCCGTCTCGTGTCCGCCGTGGCCGTCGCCGCCCTTCTCCGGCGGCCGGGTCGGCGTGTGCTCCTTGTCGTGGGCGGGGGCGGGTTCGGCGACGACCGGGTCCAGTCCCTGACCGATGCCGTAGGCCGTGCCGAAGGTCGCGGCCAGGGCCGCCGCGAACGCGGTGATCTTCACTCCGGTGTGCATGGCCGTCTCTCCTCGAAAAGGGAACGCCGACTCGCCGTCGGCCGGTCTCGATGCAGCTCACGATACCCCCCTAGGGTATGAAGTCAAGCGGATCGGGTGCGGTAATTCATACGGGTGGGGCGTATAGGCGGGTGCGGCCCTCCTCTCCGGCGCGGGATGGACCACGCGTACCGTGGGCACCTGGTGATTCCCGGACCGTCCGCACGGGCCGCTGCTGCACATTTGCCACCGCGGGAGAGAGAAATGAGCGAGCCGATCAGCACCGACCAGGACGTCACCCGTCCGCTCACGAGGCCCGTGCGGCCCGCCGACGGCCTGCAACGCGTGGTGTCCGCCGTGCTGGGCGATCTCCGGGCCGTGGACGGCGCCCTGTACGCGGCGGTGGCCGCCACACCGACGCCCACCCTCGACCGGGCACTGCGCCGGCTCTCCCACGCGGCCGACCACTCGAAGATCTCGTTCGCCATCGCCGGCGCCCTGGCACTCGGCGGATCACGCCCCCGCCGGGCCGCCCTCGCCGGGGTGGGCGCCATCGCCGTGGCCTCGGCGTCGGCCAACCTGCTGGGGAAACGGCTGGTGCGCAGGGCGCGGCCGGACCGGGAGGCGGCGCGGGTGACGGTGGACCGGCATGTGCCGATGCCGACGTCGGCGAGCTTCCCTTCGGGCCACACGGCATCGGCGGTCGCGTTCGCCACGGCCGTCGGCACGGTGCTGCCGGCCGCGTCCGTACCGCTGGGCGCGCTGGCGGGCGCGGTGGGTTACTCCCGTGTCCACACGGGCGTCCACTACCCGGGCGACGTCGCCGCCGGCGCGGTCCTGGGCATCGCCAGCGCGGCGACCGCCCTGGCCGTGGCGTCGGCACGCCTCCCGGCGTCCTACGGCTCCCGCCGCGTGCGCTGAGCCCGCGGCGCTGGACCGGAACGGCGGACGGGAGTTCGTCAACTCCGGGCCGTCTGGGGCTGTTCGCGCAGTTCCCCGCGCCCCTGAAGGCGCGTGACTGCTAGCGCCCCTTCAGGGGCGCGGGGAACTGCGCGAGCAACCACGGACAACCCGCACCCGGGGACACACTGTCAGCGGCACGCACGCCCCCCAGGGGCGCGGGGAACTGCGCGACCAGCCACGGACGACCGGCAGCCGGGGAACGCAGCGTCCGGCCCGGGTGCGCTCACCACGGCAGCCCCGCGAGATGCGCGGCGATCCGCTCACGGTCCCACGCCCCGTCCGCGACGACGATCCGGTACCGGTAGGCGAAGGACTCGCCCGGCGGCAGGGCGAACTCCTCGAAGAAGGCCCAGGAGAACGCGACCGAGGGGATCGGAGCGGAGCGGACGAACCAGTGGGAGGCGTGCACGGCACGCCGCTCGTCGAGGTTCTCCGGCGCGTGCGCGAACACGAGCGTCGAGTGGCCGTCGACCTCGTCGTGTTCCCCGGTGAACGCCAGCCAGGGACCCTGCGTCCCCATCAGCTTTCCCGCATCGTCGGCGTCGGCGTCCGAGCCGGGGACGATCACCGTGCCGCCGGTGAAGTCGCGCGGGCCGCGCCACTGGAGGCCGGTGTAACCGGCCATCTCGCGCCCGGCCGTGGTCGGAGAGCCGAACAACAGTGGTTCGTCACGGAGATTGGTGAGGCGGATCGACCAGTCCAGCGCCCACGCACCGGCCTCCTCGTCGACCGAGTGGACGCTCAGCCCGCGCTCCTCCCGCGCCCATGGCGCACCCCCGTTCTCGATCCAGGTGAGGTCCTCGACGCAGTCGAAACGGTCCTCCCGGGCCGTGAGGGCGGAGAAGCCGTCGTGCCGCATCGAGCCGATCCGCTCGGGCAGCGGGAGGTAACCCCGGCCGTGCACATAGGAGTTGCCGCCCCAGAAGTTGTGCCCGGAGAGATGACTGGCCGTCATCTGCACGCCCTTGTGCCAGCGGTGGTCGTTCGGCCGGTACCCGGTGACCGTGCGGCCGGCGAGGGTGCGCAGCGGGTGGGCGTACGGCTTGCGGGACTCGAACGGGTCGGGGTCGGGCCGGTAGACGTAGCGGAGGATCTCCGTGCCGCCGGGCGCCGTGACCGTGATGTGCTCGCCGTGGGTGTGGGTGACGCGGATGCTCATGCGCGCTGCCCCTCCGGGGCCCAGTCGGGGTGGCCGCCGTGCATGGCCTCGTAGTAGGGGTCGCCCGGCACGATCTCGGCCGCCCGCACCGGCTGTCCGGTGAACGCCGCCTTGTACAGGGCGGCCGCGAACTCCAGCGTGCCGCGCGCCTCCTGGCCGCTGCCCGGCGGGCGCACCCCGGCGTCCCAGGCGTCGAGCAGGGCGCCGAGCTGGGCGGTGTGGGAGCTCGGGACGTCGGCCGCGGGGGTCCGCCAGGCGGCGGCCCGTTCGGCGGGGACGTGCGGGGCCGGGGTGTAGGACCAGTCGTCGTTGCGGTGCCCGTAGAGGTGGGTGAGTTCGACCGTGGCGTCGGCGCAGTCGATGCGGATCCGGCTCATCTCGTGCGGCGAGAGCACCGAGTTGACGACGGTGGCGAGCGCGCCGCCGCGGAAGCGGACCAGAGCGGTGGACACGTCCTCGCTCTCGGTGGCGTGCACGAGCCGTCCCGCCATGGCCCGCACCTCCTCCCACGGGCCGAGCAGATGCAGCAGCAGGTCGTACTGGTGGATGCCGTGCCCCATCGTGGGGCCGCCGCCCTCCGTGGACCACCGGCCGCGCCAGGGCACGGAGTAGTACCCGGTGCCGCGATGCCAGGTGGTCTGGCAGTGGGCGACCAGCGGGGTGCCCAGTGCACCGCTCGAGATCAGCTCGCGGGCGTGCACGGCGCCCGAGCCGTAGCGGTGCTGGAAGACGACCGAGGCGTAGGCGCCGGAGGCCTCCTCGGCGGCGGCGATCTCGTCGTACTCGGCGAGCGACAGGCACAGCGGCTTCTCGCACCACACCCATGCGCCGGCCTTGAGCGCGGCGACCGTCTGCTCCAGGTGCAGCGACGGCGGCGTCCCGATGACCACGAGATCGGGGCGTACGGCGTCCAGCATCGCACCCGTCGACGTGTACCCGGCGACGCCCGCACCGGCCTGCCGGCGGAAGGCGTCGAGCCGGTCCCGGTCCACGTCGACGGCGGCCACCAGCTCGGTGCGATCGGCGTGCGCGCGCAGCGCGGGCAGATGGCCGCCGCTGACGATGGCACCGGTGCCGACGACGGCGACGCGGCGGCGGACGGGGGACAAGGCCATGCGGGCTCCTCGCGAGGTCGGCGGGCAAGCGAGCCGTAGAAAGCGCTTGCACACGCTGGTCGACACTAGGTCGGAGCACCGAGGGAGGCAAGGCCCCGCCCGCATGTCGAAATCACTGGGGGACCCCTGAGGATCCCCTAGGCCCGCGCCTCGCCGCCCCGGCGCGCGCCACCGGTCACAGCGCCGCCGCGGCCCACGAACCGGTACCGCCTCTCCGGCCGTCCCGCCACCCCGTACCGCAGGGAGACCTCCGCGCTGCCGAGGGTGTGGAAGTGCTCCAGGTAGCGGCGGGCGCTGACCCGGGAGACGCCGGTCAGCTCCGCACACTCGGAGGCCGACAGCGTGCCGTCGGTCTCCCGCAGGGTGCGCTCGATCAGGTCGGCGGTCTCCACGCTCATGCCCTTGGGCAGCGCCTGGGCCGCGGACGGAGGCGCCGTCGCACCGGCGAGGACGCGGTCCACGTCCGCCTGGCTGCGGACGACCGTGTCCAGCAGCCGTCCGCGCCGGCCGGCGTAGCGCTCCAGACGCGCCCGGAACTCCTCGAACTCGAAGGGCTTGAGCAGATAGTCGACCACCCCGTGCCGGACCGCGCCGCGCACCGCGTCCGCGTCCCGGGCGGCGCTGACGACCATCACGTCGCAGTCGTGGCCGGCCGTCCGCAGCCGGGGGATGACGTCGAGCCCGAACAGGTCCGGCAGATACAGGTCCAGCAGCACCAGGTCGGGGCGGAGTTCGTCCACGGCGGCGACGGCCTGCTCACCGGTGCCGGCCACACCGACGACCCGGAACGGTGCGACACGTTCGGCATAGGCGCGGTGCACCCGGGCCACCATGAAGTCGTCGTCGACCACCAGCACGTCGATCGCGTCGCCGGTCACGGGCGCGGGGCGCGTGGGAGGCGCGCCCTGCGAGCTGCTCATCGGTCCACTCCTTCCGCCACCGCGTCGATGAGGTGGCTGACGATCCTGCCGGGCGCAGAGCCTGCGACGGCACCCGGCGGGCCGCCTCTCCTCGGCCCCCCGGAGCCGCCCATCATGGCCCTCACCTGCGCTGAGGGAAAGAGACGTGCGCCACCCGGCGGCCCTGACGGCCCTGACGGCCCGTTGACGCAATGACCAGAACCTCCGTTGGTTCCGCAAGCGAGACAGTCTTCCTGTGCGCGGGCACCATGTGGCGCACGCCACCCTCCGCCCAGGGCTTCGCGTGTTCCCCCCACACAGCTTCCCCGTACACCCCCCAAGACGACCGACAGGTGGTGGCATTCGTGCGCCTGCGCACTCCCCTCGCCCTGCTCGGGGCCGCCGTGCTCGTGCTCGCGGGTCCGCCGCTGCTGACGACCGGCAGCGGCGCCGAGACCGGCACCCAGATCCCGGGCCTGCGCTTCATGGTTCCCAACACGCCCGGCGGCGGCTACGACATCACGGCCCGTACGGCCGCGAAGAACGCCGAGGAGGCCGGGCTCACCCACAACATCGAGGTGTTCAACCTGCCCGGCGCGGGCGGCACGGTCGGCCTCAGCCGGCTGGTGAGCGAGCACGGCAACGGCAAGCTCGCCATGTCGATGGGCCTCGGCGTCGTCGGCGCCGTCCGCTCCAACCACGCGCCGAAGACCCTCGCCGACACCACGCCGATCGCCCGGCTCACCGAGGAGCAGGACGTCGTGGTGGTCGCGAAGGACTCGCCGTACAAGACGATCGACGATCTGATCGGCGCCTGGAAGGACGCCCCCGGCAAGCTCCCGGTCGGCGGTGGCTCCTCCCCCGGCGGGCCGGACCATCTCGCGCCGATGCTCATGGCCCGGGCCGCCGGGATCTCCCCGAAGCAGGTCAACTACATCCCGTTCGACGGCGGTGGCGAGCTGCTCGCCTCGATCCTCGGCAACAAGGTCGCCTTCGGCGTCTCGGGTGTCGGCGAGTATCTCGACCAGATCAAGGCGGGTGAGCTGCGGCTGCTCGCGGTGACGGGCCCCGAGCGCGTGCCCGGCCTCGACGCGCCCACGCTCCAGGAGGCGGGCTACGACGTGAACTTCACCAACTGGCGCGGCATCGTCGCCCCGCCGGGACTGACCGACGCCGAACGGGCCAAGCTGATCCGCCTGGCCGAGCGGCTGCACGACTCGAAGGAGTGGCAGGAGTCCCTGAAGAAGAACGGCTGGGACGACGCCTTCCTCACCGGCGAGAAGTTCGGCGCGTTCCTCGACGCGCAGGACGCGCGGGTGGTCTCGGTGCTGAAGGAGCTGGGACTGTGACGACACAGACCGACATCCCCCGGGCCGGGACGACCGAGCGCCGCTCCTGGCTGCGCGACCACTCCGAACTCGGTGTGAGCACCCTGCTGCTGGTGCTCGGCGTCCTCGTGCTGACCGACGCGCTGACCATGGACGTCGACCTGACGCAGCGCGGCCCCGTCGGGCCGAGGACCGTGCCGCTCGTCGTCGGCGCCGGACTGCTCGTGGTGGCCGCCCTGCTCGCGGTCGACGTGCTGCGCGGCGGCCGGGGCCAGGCCGAGACCGGCGAGGACATCGACCTGTCCGAGCCCGCCGACTGGCGCACGGTGCTGCTGCTCGCCGGGGTCTTCCTCGGCGCGGCGGTCCTCATCGACCCGCTCGGCTTCCCCGTCGCGGGCGCCCTGCTGTTCTGGGGCGCGGCCTACGCCCTCGGCAGCCGCCGGGCCGACCGCGATCCGCTCATCGCGGCGGTCGTCTCCCTCGTCACGTACGTCGTGTTCAACAACCTGCTCGGAGTCCCGCTGCCGGGCGGCCCGCTGATGGGAGTGCTGTGACATGAACGCCCTCAACTCCCTTCTGGACGGCTTCGGTACAGCCCTGACCCCGGTCAATCTGCTGTGGGCGGCACTCGGTGTGCTGCTCGGCACGGCGATCGGCGTACTGCCCGGCATCGGCCCGGCGATGGCGGTGGCACTGCTGCTGCCGGTGACGTACGGGCTCGACCCGACCGGCGCGTTCATCATGTTCGCCGGTATCTACTACGGCGCGATGTTCGGCGGCTCGACCACCTCGATCCTGCTGAACACCCCGGGCGAGAGCGCCGCCGTGGTCGCGGCCATGGAGGGCAACCCCATGGCCAAGTCCGGGCGCGGCGCACAGGCGCTCGCGGCCGCCGCCATCGGCCATTTCGCCGGCGGCATGGTCGGCACGATCCTGCTGGTGGCGCTGGCGCCGACGGTCGCCGACCTGGCCGTGGACATCGGCGCGCCGGACTACTTCGCCATCATGGTGCTGGCGTTCATCGCCGTGACCTCCGTGCTGGGCTCGTCGCGCGTCCGGGGTATGGCCTCACTGCTGATCGGACTGACGATCGGGCTGGTGGGCCTGGACCAGATGACCGGCCAGCAGCGGCTGACCTTCGGTTCGCTCCAGCTGGCGGACGGGATCGACGTGGTGATCGTCGCGGTGGGGCTGTTCGCCATCGGCGAGGCGCTGTGGGTGGCCGCCCATCTGCGGCGCCGGCCTCCTGAGCCGATTCCGGTCGGCCGTCCGTGGCTGGGCCGCGGCGATGTGCGGCGCACCTGGAAGTCCTGGGCGCGCGGGCCGTTCATCGGCTTCCCGTTCGGCGCGATCCCGGCGGGCGGCGCGGAGATCCCGACGTTCCTGTCGTACGTCACCGAGAAGCGTCTGTCGAAGCACAAGGACGAGTGGGGCAAGGGCGCCATCGAGGGGGTCGCCGGCCCGGAGTCGGCAGCGTCGGCCTCGGCGGCGGGCACGCTGGTGTCGATGCTGACCCTCGGTCTGCCGACCACGGCGGTCGCCGCGGTGATGCTGGCCGCGTTCCAGCAGTACGGCATCCAGCCGGGCCCGCTGCTCTTCGAACGCGAGCCGGACCTGGTGTGGGGCCTGATCGCCTCCCTGTTCGTGGGCATGGTGCTGCTGCTCGCCCTGAACCTGCCGCTGGCGCCGGTGTGGGCGAAGCTGCTGCGCATCCCGCGGCCGTATCTGTACGCCGGGATCCTGTTCTTCGCGGCGGTCGGCGCGTACGCGGTCGGCGGTGAGGTGATCGACCTGGTGCTGCTGCTGATCATCGGCCTGATCGGGTTCGGCATGCGGCGCTACGGCCTGCCGGTGCTGCCCGCCGTCATCGGCGTCATCCTCGGCCCGGCCGCCGAGCAGCAGTTGCGGCGCGCCCTGCAGATCAGCGACGGCAGTGTCACGGGCCTGGTCGACACGCCGTTCTCGGTGACCGTCTACGGCGTGGTCGTGCTGCTGCTGGCCTGGCCGCTGCTGCGGAAGGCGCTGGGCCGCCACCGCGCGGACCGGGCAGGCCGGGCAGAGCACGCAGAACGCGCCGAGGGCTGATCGGCGCGGATCGGAGCAGGGGCGGGGCGCGGTCGTGCGAGGACCGCGCCCCGTCCGGCGCCCGGAAGGGTGCCCGCCCCTCCCCCACCGGGTGGCGACCCGCGTCAGACGAGGTGGGCGAAGACGACCAGGTTCTCGGTGTAGTCCTTGGCGGCGCGGTCGTAGTCGCCCGAACAGGTGATCAGCCGGACCTGCGCGTCGGGGGTGTCGGCGTAGACGCGTTCGTCGGGGAAGTCGTCCTTGTCGAAGCTCTCCTTGTCGTGCACCTCGAAGGTCGCCCTGGTCCCGTCCTTGCGCACCACCTTGAAGCGGTCGCCCTTGTCGAGCTCGCTCAGCCGGGCGAAAACGGCGGGGGACGTCTTGGTGTCCACGTGCCCGGCGACGATCGCCGTACCGAGCTCCCCGGGGGACGCACCCCTGGCGAACCAGCCGACGAGATTGGTGTCGTCCGGCGGGGGCGCCTCCAGCTGACCGTTGCCGCCGATCTCGAGGTCCGTGAAGGGCGCGTCGACGGCGATCTCGGGAATGAGCAGCCGGACCGGTTCCGACCGCGGCAGCGACTTGGCGGGGGACGCGCTGGGCGCCGGCTCCCTCGGTGACGGTTCGGTCTGCTCCGGTACGGCCGGCTCCGCGTCGGCTCCGGGCGGCTCGAATGCCTCGGCGCTCACCGCGGGGGGCGCGTGCGGGACGCGGGAGTCGTCGGGGGGATCCTCCCCGCCGCCGAACAGGCTGACCGCCAGGACCAGGGCAGCCGCACCCCAGAAGATCGCCGTCATCACGGCGCGCAGTCTGCGTCTTCTCGGCGGCGGCTCGTTGTCGGCGGGGGCAAGGGGACTGGCTGCCATCGGGGGGACCACCTCACTCGGACACGGCAGCGGGCACGACGGACGACTCGGCGGGCGGGGCCGCCTCCATGACGCGTCTCGCGCGTGGGGCGGCCCCGGCCGCTATGTGGTCAGGCATGGCTCACGCCACGCTTCCGGCAGCCTTCTTGCGGCGCAGCGCGTACATGCCGGTGCCGAGGACCGCCAGCGCGGCCAGACCGCCCGCGGTGACACCCGGCTCGGCGAGGCCGCCACCGCCGGTGTGCATGCCGCCCTTCGGCTTGTCGTGGTTCCACTCCTTGTCCTTGCCGCCCCAGGACTCGTCGCCCTTGTCCTTGTAGGACTCGGAGGAGTCGTACTTGCCCCCCTCGTCGCCGCTCCAGTCCTTCTCGTTCAGCGAGGCGAGGGCGCCGCCACCGGTGTGCATGCCACCCTTCGGCTTGTCGTACTTGCTGTCGTCCTCGTGCTTGCTCTCGTCGTCGCCCTTCTCCCAGTCCTTGTCGCTGACCAGGGCGCCACCGCCGGTGTGCATGCCACCCTTCGGCTTGTCGTGCTTGCTCTCGTCCTCGTACTTGCTGTCGTCCTCGTACTTGCTCTCGTCGTCGCCCTTCTCCCAGTCCTTGTCGCTGACCAGGGCGCCACCGCCGGTGTGCATGCCACCGTGCGGCTTGTCGTGCTTGCTCTCGTCCTCGTACTTGCTGTCGTCCTCGTACTTGCTCTCGTCGTCGCCCTTCTCCCAGTCCTTGTCGCTGACCAGGG